>NZ_JABTBO010000026.1 GCF_014884965.1 Spirabiliibacterium mucosae
TATTTACAAACGGTTGTGTTTGGGATTTTATCCCAATATATTCATCTGAATGGGACGAGCAATTATGGGTTCATAACGATAATGGCACTCCACTACCAAGAAATATTTTTAAGCATTGTCTTAAAGAATCATTTAAACCATTTAAAACAAAAATTATAAGTGGTGATATAGAGGTGGTAGCTGACCCGGATGAAAGAATTAAAGCTTATAATATAGAGGGGGCTTGTTTATACCAGAAAGGATTTCGATTTAAAGCTAGTTATAAATATTGCTATAAATTTAATGAGGTTTGCCAAGCTTTTAATAAATATAGGTAATAATAAATGATCTTTTAAAAATTGAGAATTTGACTAAAGAAGAAAAAGTTTAAAGTGATATTTTATATGATAAATATTTGTCCTCAATTAATAATGCCGCATTGATGCTGAATAGCGGAAGCGCAGGGGCATTTAATGAAATTTTATTTACTGGTTTCAAACGTTTTAGAGCTTGGGCAGATGTGCCTCCTCTCTTTGGCGCTTCGAATGCGGCACGTGATCATGCTCAGATTGCGAAAAAACTTGATGAATATAATGCTTACACAGAATCTCATGGCACAAAAACATATACATTTGAAAATGTAGCCCATAGTTTAGGCGTGTCCGGCAATAAGAACATGCTGAATTGGTCATCTCATCTTGGTCAAAAATATGAACACACAGATGTGGAATATTCACATTTAGGTGGTTCATATCCTTCAAATGAAATCCATGAACAATCTAAATCATTATTTAAGCGTGTTAAAACAAAATATATTGGTGTAGAGGGGGATACGGTTTATATGGGGATGCCCCCATTAAGAAATTTAGGGATTGGAATGATAGGGAATAATCCAGATGCAGTACCTAACAAAGCAAATGTTTCTTTTTTAGATGCGCATACTAAAGCTAATCAGAATATTAATAACTTAAAATTTGTTTATGATTTAAATAATAAAAGTGATAAAGATAATAAATCGTATACAGAAAACATCCTTATTAAAACATATCCTAGATCTAATGGTGTTAGACATTTTATTGAAATTAAAGATGGTAATAAGGAGTGAGGGTGAGAAAGGTTATGATATCTATTTTAGTATTTGTTTTGTCAGGTTGTTCAATATTGTTCTATAGAGAGCCTTATACTTTATATCGTTATGCCGAGTGGGTTAATGCTAATACTAATGAGCCTGTGTCTAATGAAGATTTTGGGTTTTGTTATAATAAAGGTCGAACTGAGATAATGGGAAGAGAGGTTGATGAAGATTTAGATATAGGGTTGGATAATACGTATAAAACCTACCCAATTAGAGGAAAATGTTTATATGATAAAGGATATGTATTTAAAGTTAGGCACTTCATAGTATACTGTTATCATAATAAGGAAGAATGCCCTGCTTATAAAAATTATATGAGGCTAGATTTTGATACAAAATGGTGAATGCATCTGAATGGTTCATGTCCTTCAAATGAAATCCATAAACAATCGGAAGCATTATTTAAGCGTGTTAGAACAAAATATCTTGGCACACAAGGCTCGGTTGCGATCTATGGCAGTGGCTCAAGTGCCTCTGCCTACGCCATTGGGGCTGGTTTGAATGCATTAACAAACGTGCAAGATAACGACCGCACCACCACCCGAAGCACGGTAGGCAGCAGCATCCCCCTTGACTTTGATGATGGCAACATCCCGACCACACTTTCACGTGACGCAAGCAACAGCCACCCGAAGGTGGCTGATGGGTTATTTCACTTCTCTAAACATAATCTCAGATGGGATGACGCTGCCTTGCCAGTAGAGTTCGGCGGCGACGCGTTGGGCGAGAGTGAGGAAATCTGCTGTGATCGCGCCTTGTGGGTCGGCGGCGACGGTTGGGGCGCCGCGGTCGAGGTCTTCACGCAGCTGGATGTGCAGCGGGATTTTGCCCAGCACGTTGATGTGATATTTCTCCGCGACTTTTTCCGCACCGCCTGTGCCGAAGATGGCTTCTTGATGACCGCACTTTGAACAAATATGCACGCTCATATTTTCAATAATGCCCAGCACAGGCACTTGCACGCGCTCAAACATCGCGATGCCTTTAATGGCATCTAAGAGGGCAATGTCTTGCGGGGTGGTGACCACAATCGCGCCGGTGACCGGGATTTGTTGCGACAGCGTCAGTTGAATGTCGCCGGTGCCTGGCGGCATGTCGATGACTAAGTAGTCTAAATCAGGCCACAACGTTTCTTGCAGCAGTTGGCTCAAGGCGCTGCTGGCCATTGGCCCGCGCCAAATGGTGGCGTTGTCGGCGTCCATCAAAAAGCCAATCGAATTGGCATAAATCCCGTGAGCTTCAATCGCCACCATGTGTTTGTTATCCGGCGAGGTTGGCCGCTGGTTGGCCGCGCCCAGCATATGGGGGATTGACGGGCCGTAGATATCAGCATCCAAAATCCCAACGCGCGCGCCTTGTGCCTTGAGGGCGAGGGCGAGGTTGACCGACACGCTCGATTTGCCCACGCCACCTTTGCCTGAGGTGACAGCGATAATATTCTTCACGCCTTTCACTGGTGGGTGGGCGTTGGCGCGTTTGAGAGTGGCGATGGTGTAGTTGATTTGCCAGTCAATGTCGCTTGCGCCTGTCAGCTCACACAATTTATCGCAAAGTGCGGTTTTTAATCGTTCAAAGCCGCTGTTCCAAGCAAAGGGCAGAGTGAGCGCCACAGTCAGCGTGCTGCCTGCCAGTGCCACTTTTTTCACGGCATTGAGCTCGAGCAAACTTTTGCGCAACGTGTCGTCTTGAAACTGCGCAAACAGCGTCTCAATGGCGCGTTGTTGGTCGGCCAATGCAGGGGAAAACGAGATTGTCATATCAAGTCCTTTATTTTTATACGGTTTTTGGAGGTGTAAATTCGTCGCCACTATTTAACCACACACGGCGTGAAGTGTTAAGCACTCATTAACTTTACGCCGAAAAAAGGGCTTTAACTAGCCAAAAAGCGCCAATTGGGGTAATATTACGCCGATTTATCGAATTTAAAATAAAGGTTTAAACCAACTATGTCTGATTCACGGAAAATTTTAGTGACTTGCGCCTTGCCTTATGCCAACGGCCCAATTCATCTTGGTCACTTGCTTGAACATATTCAAGCGGATATTTGGGTGCGCTTTCAACGAATGCGCGGCCATGAAATCTATTTTGTGTGCGCCGATGACGCCCACGGTACACCGATCATGCTCAAAGCCGACCAGCTTGGCATCACTCCTGAGCAGCTGATTAATGAAGTGAAAGCGAAGCACACAGCGGATTTTGCTGGCTTTAACATCAGTTTTGACAACTATTATTCCACCCACAGTGATGAAAACCGCACTTTATCACAATCGATTTACCGCCAATTAAAAAGCGCGGGCTTTATCAAAACCCGCACCATCTCACAACTGTTTGACCCTGTGAAAGGGATGTTTTTGCCAGACCGCTTCGTGAAAGGCACCTGCCCGAAATGCAAATCTGAAGATCAATACGGCGATAACTGTGAAGTGTGCAGCGCCACTTATAGCCCAACGGAGCTGATCAACCCGCGTTCGGTGGTCTCTGGCGCCACGCCTGTGATGAAAGACAGCGAGCACTTTTTCTTTGATTTGCCGGCCTTTGAGGGCATGCTGCGTGAGTGGATCCGCTCTGGCTCCTTGCAGCAAGAGGTGGCCAACAAAATGCAAGAGTGGTTTGAATCAGGCTTGCAGCAGTGGGATATTAGCCGTGATGCGCCGTATTTCGGCTTTGAAGTGCCGGATGCGCCAGGCAAATTTTTCTATGTGTGGCTTGATGCGCCAATTGGCTACATGGCCTCATTTAAGCATTTATGCGAGCGTGAAGGGGTTGATTTTGATGCATTTTGGGCGAAGAACTCGAGCGCCGAGCTTTATCACTTCATTGGTAAAGACATTATGTATTTCCACAGCCTATTTTGGCCGGCGATGCTCGAAGGCGCGCAATACCGCAAGCCGAGCAACATTTTTGTTCACGGCTATGTCACCGTCAACGGCGAGAAAATGTCGAAATCCCGCGGAACCTTTATTCAAGCATCAAGCTACCTCAAAGTGCTCGACCCTGAATATTTGCGCTATTACTACGCCGCCAAATTGAGCAACCGCATCGATGATTTGGATTTGAACCTGCAAGATTTTGTGCAACGGGTGAATGCCGACATCGTCAACAAAGTGGTCAACCTCGCCTCACGCAACGCGGGCTTTATTCAAAAACGCTTTAATGGGGAACTGGCCGACACCTTAGACGATCCAGCACTGTTTGATGAATTCACCGCCGCAGCCGAGCGCATCGCGCAGCTGTATGAAAACCGTGAATTTGGCAAAGCCGTGCGCGAAATCATGGCGCTGGCCGACAAAGCGAATAAATACATTGATGAAAAAGCGCCATGGGTGGTGGTCAAAGACGAGAGCCAAAACGCCTACTTGCAACAAATTTGCTCGCAAGGGATTGAAATGTTCCGCGTGCTGATGGGCTATTTGAAACCGATTTTGCCACAACTGGCCGAGCGGGCAGAGGCCTTTTTGCAAACGCAATTAACGTGGGACAGCATTCAGCAGCCACTGCTCAAGCACACCATCGCACCGTTTAAAGCGCTGTTCACACGCTTAGACGAGAAGAAAATTGACGAGCTGATTGCACTTTCTAAAGAAGAGAACGCCGCCCTGGCGCCGGCCAAGAGAGAGAAAACCCAAAGTGCGGTCAATGATGGCGTGATTGAGCCGATTGCCGAGCAAATCACCATTGATGACTTTGCCAAAATCGACTTGCGCGTGGCGAAAATTGTTAAAGCTGAAGCGGTGCCGGAGGCGAAAAAACTCGTCAAGCTGACACTGGATATCGGCAGTGAAACCCGCCAAGTGTTTGCCGGCATTAAATCCGCCTATGATCCTGCCGAGCTTGAAGGCCGACTGACCGTGATGGTGGCTAACCTTGCGCCGCGTAAAATGAAATTTGGCCTATCACAAGGGATGGTGCTGGCGGCAGGCCCAGGTGGCAGTGAGCTGTTTGTCCTCAGCCCAGACGATGGCGCCGTGCCTGGCATGCGGGTGAAATAAACGGTGATGAAGCTCGACGAAATTGCCAAGCTTGCCGGTGTGTCGCGCACCACGGCAAGCTATGTGGTCAACGGCAAGGCCAAGCAATACCGCGTGAGCGATCGCACCATCGAGAAGGTGATGGCGGTGGTCAAGGCGCACAATTTCAAGCCCAACGCGGTGGCGGCGGGCTTGCGTGCGGGGCGCACCAACACCATCGGCTTGATTGTGCCGGATTTAGAAAACACCAGTTATGCCAAAATCGCCACCCGCTTTGAGCGCGCGTGCCGCGAGAATAATTTGCAGCTGTTTATCTCCTGCTCGGGGGATGAAAGTGAGCAAGAAAAGCTCTGCGCCAAGCAGCTCATCACCCGCCAAATTGATGCGCTGGTGGTGGCGACCGCACTTTTGCCTGAAGATGCGTTTTATCACCAATTTGATCTGCCGATTATCGGCTTTGACCGAGAAATCCGCGCCAAGCAAGCCCATAACGTGCTCTATGATGACTCGCAAGACAGCGCCAAGCTCGCGCGCGCCTTGTGGCAAGCCCACCGGCCTAAACGCGTGCTCTTTCTCGGTGCCAAGCCTGAGCTGGGCGTGAGCCAAGCGCGTGAACGTGGCTTTATGCAAGCCTTTTCAGACTATCAAAACCAAAGTGCGGTTGAGCGGCTATATGCCAACGAGTTCACCCGTGAGGCGGCTGAACGCACGTTTCACCAGTGGCTGGCCAAAAACACCTTGCCTGATGCCGTGTTTGCCACCTCGCAAACGCTGCTGCAAGGCGTGTTCCAAACCCTGCTGGCCAGCCATGGCCAACTGCCACAGCAGCTGATTATTGCCACCTTTGGCGACCCAACCTTATTAGAGCTTCTCCCAAACCGCGTCATCAGCGCCGTGCAGCCCTACAGCGAGCTGGCCGACCACCTGATGAGCGCCTGCTTGCAAAAAATCAATAAAAAAGCCACCACCGCGCTGGAAATCCTCGCGCGTGAGATTGGCTAATTTATCTTGAATTGATGGCGCAAAGTGCGGTCAAACCGCACTTTGAGGCGCTTGATGCAAACGCCCAACCAGTGAGCGGGTGTTGAGGTTGATGTCGGTGAGCGTGATGTGCACGCGGTCACCAAGCTGCCACATTTTTTGCTCACCCACGTAGAGAGCGATTTCGTCGCTGTTGACGGTGGCGCTGGCTTTGTCTTTCACCAATGTGCTCATCGGCAAAAACACGTTGGCACCCGTGGCGAGGATTTGCACACGCATGCCGCCGCGGCTGATGTCGACCACTTCCGCCTCATGCACCGCACTGTCATCGTGCTGCGCGGCATAATAGCGGGCATAAAGCCAATCAGCGATGTCGCGTTCAACTAAGCGATTTTGCCGGCGCGCTTCTTGCAGGCGTTGCAAAATGGCCTCATCTGGCGCGGTGAAGCTCTGCTGCTGTAAATGCGCTTTGATGATGCGGTGGTTGACCATGTCGGAATATTTGCGAATCGGTGAGGTCCATGTAGCATAGCCCTCCAACCCCAGGCCAAAGTGCGGTGCGAGGGTAGTTTTAAACGCCGCGGGTTGCAAAAAGCGGCGCAGGCGCAGCTCGGCGGCGTAGCGGTTTTCGCGGTCGAGCGTTTGGCGCATGGCGCGGTAATAGGCAAGCTCGGTTAAGCTGTCTTTGCTAAATTGCGCTGCTTGCTCGGAGTCTGGGGCAAGTTCAAGTGCGCTTATCAAATAGTCATGGGCTTGGCTTAAGAATTTGCTATCAAAGCCGCTGTGTACGTTGAAAATACCGCACTTTATCTGTTCACTGAGATAATGGGCGGCGGCGGTGTTGGCCAAAATCATGCACTCTTCCACCATTTTGTGGGCGATGCGGCGGTGTTTGGCGTGAATGGCGTTCACCTCGCCGTCGTCAGCGAGCTCAAAAACATAATCTGGCCGCTCGTTGAACAGCAACGCATTGGCGCGGCGCCATTCAATGCGCTTTAAGGCAAATTGGTGTAACTGTTTGAGCTGGGAGGCGATCGTGTCGTTTTCAGGCTGCCAGCTGTCGGCTGCGTTTTCAAGGTAGTCAGAAACATCGTCGTAATCAAGCTTGGCTTTCGATTCAATCCACGCCGTTTTAAAGTGCGGTTCGCCTTGCATTTTGCCATTGTGGTCAAGCGCAATTTCGCACACCAACGCCGGCCGGCGCACATTCGGGCGCAGCGAGCAAAGCTCATCGGAGAGGGTGGCCGGCAGCATCGGGATGATAAAGCCTGGCAAATAGTTGGTGAAACAGCGCTGGCGGGCACCTTGCTCAATGGCGCTGTCTTCAGGGATGTAGGCCGTTGGGTCGGCCACCGCCACGTGCAATTTCCAGCCTGAGTCTAACGGCTCGATATACAGCGCATCGTCCATGTCTTGCGTGCTGCACGAGTCAATGGTGATAAACGAAAGTGCGGTCAAATCTTCGCGCGCAGTGTCGTCTAAGGTGTACTCATCAAGCCCTGGCACTGGCTCGCGTGGCTGCTCGTGGCGGGCAAGCGTGACCCACCAAGGGGCAAATTTGTCATCCTGTGAGCAGATGATGCGCTCAATTTCGGCTTTAAAGCCGCCGTCATCACGCAGCGGGTGCTGAACAAGGTGCGCCACCACCCAGTCGTTTTCATGCAGCTCGCCTACATCTGGGCGGGTGACGGCTGTCATCGCGCGATTAATGCTGGGGTGATCAGGCACTACTTGCGGCTTTTTGTTTTTGTTAAACCGCACTTTGCCAATAAAGCGCCCGAGCATGGGCTCAATCAGGCTTTCTGGTTCGGCTTGGTCTTTTTCGCCATCTTGGTTGAGAATGGCTTTGACTTTGTCGCCGTGCAGCACGTTTTTCATCGCAGGTGGGGCGATAAAGTAGCTTTGTTTGTCGCATTCTAAAAAGCCGAAGCCTTTTTCATTGGCGCGAATAGTGCCCTCAACGCGCGGTTTACTGGCGTGCAGCTGTTGCTTTAATTGGCTAAGCAGTGGGTTGTCTTGAAACATGATGATCCTGATGCAAAAGAAAACAGCAGTATGAATCATACTGCTGTTGAGAGGGTGGATTATTCGGCGTCTAATTCGTTCATGGCGGCGATGTTGAACCCGCCATCCACGTGCAAGACTTCGCCTGTCACGCCAGAGGCGAGGTCAGAGCACAAAAAGGCCGCACTTTTGCCCACATCTTCAGTGGTCACGGTGCGACGCAATGGGGTGACAGCCTCACAGTGTGATAGCATTTTTTTGAAGTTTTTAATGCCAGAGGCCGCCAATGTGCGGATTGGGCCTGCGGAAATGGCGTTCACGCGGATGCCTTCTTTACCCATCGCATTGGCCATAAAGCGCACGTTGGCCTCCAGTGAGGCTTTCGCCAAGCCCATGACGTTGTAGTTTGGAATGGCGCGTTCCGCCCCCAAATAGGACAATGTCACCAAGCCTGCACCTGGGTTGAGCATTTTGCGAGCCGCTTTAGCCATCGCCACAAAGCTGTATGAGCTGATGTCGTGGGCAATTTTAAAGCCTTCACGGTTAACCGCATCAACATAGTCGCCGTCGAGTTGATCACCTGGTGCAAAGGCGATGGCGTGTACAAAACCGTCGAATTTTTCCCAGTGTTTGGCAAGCTCGGCAAAGCAGTTTTCGATGTCTTGATCGTTGGCCACATCACATGGGATCACAATGCTGGAGCCAAAATCTTTGGCATATTCTTCAACACGAGGTTTTAATTTGTCGTTTTGATAGGTAAAAGCCAGTTCAGCGCCAGCCTCATGCATTGCTTTGGCAATGCCGTAGGCGATGGAGCGGTTGCTTGCCACACCGGCGATTAAAATACGTTTGTTGGATAAAAAGCCCATAATGTTGTCCTAGTTTCAAAGAAAAGATGAGCGAAATGCTCATCATGATTAGGGGGTATTATACTGAAAAGCGAATCAATAATCCATTGCCGCGGCGTTACTTGTCGCCGTCTTGCTGCTTGTTTTTCAGGAAGAAAAACGACGCCACGCCTGCGCCTGCTGCTGGCAGCAATAACCATTTTTTACCACCAAAAAGCAGCCGTGTGCCAATTGAAATCAGCGCAGAGCGGATCAGTGGGCTGGCAAGCGATTTGGCATAGCTTAACGGCTCGGCGATATTGTCTTTGGTGTTGCGGCTTTCCAGTTTGAAACGTTGGCGGAGGATTTCACCGCGCAGCTGCAAGAGTTCAAGTTGTTGACGTTTGTTCATATCACGCTCCTTGAGATGGGCTTGAACGCATCGCGCGCTTGATGGCGGCCACGTCTTGCTTGATTTCATTTAACGTATCAGGCAAAAAGCCTTTTTGCTTACGCAACAGCACCACAATGGCAATGCCAAGCAGCACCATCAGCCCCACGCCGATGCCAGTGATGAGGAAAAACGCGAACGCTTTTTGCTCAACAGGCAGCCATGCATCAAGGGCAAACAGCAAACTAATGCCTGAAAAGAGAAATAAAATAAAGGCAAGCAGGGCACAGATCACCACGCCAAGCAAGCGCGATTTGAGATCGCTTAGCTCAACGCTGGCCATTTCCAAACGTACGCTGGCAAGCTCAAGTGCGGTCACAACGGTATTTTTAACCCCAGATTTGATTTTGCTAACACTTTGCATACGTCATCTCCATGTAGCTTGAGAGGAAAGAAGCCGCTAAGCGACTTCTTTTTAATGATTAGCGGCTGCGGTTGATTAACAAGCCTGCCAAGAAGGCCACACCGGCTGCGATACCGATGGTTTTGTATGGGTTGTCTTGAATCAACTCATCAGATTGACGGATAGCCGCGCGTGCTTTGTCTGCAGCTTTAGCGCGCAGGTCATCAAGTTGCTCACGGTAGCCGTCAGTTTTTTCAACTAATTGTTTTTTCAATTTTTTGAGTTGGTCTGCGCTCACTTCGCCACCTTCTTCTACTAATTTTTCAGCAGAGTCTAAGATGTCTTGCAATTCAGACAGTAACTCATCACGTTTGTTGTCAAAAGTGTTTTTCATATACAACTCCTTATGTGTTATGTTCACTTTATTAAAAATGTGCCTTCGATAATGTCATATTTGCTGCATTTTTGCAAGGATTTTACAATTATATTACATCACGCAGGGTTGTTGACCTCATGATATTCAACATCTAAATCAAAATGGGTCGCAAGCCATTTGCCCAGTGCCTGCACGCCAAAGCGCTCGGTGGCGTGGTGGCCGGCGGCATAAAAATGAATGCCCATCTCTCGTGCGGTGTGAATCGTGCGCTCAGAAACCTCGCCGGTGATAAACGCATCAACGCCGTGAGCGGCGGCCAGATCGATATAATCCTGCCCGCCACCTGTACACAACGCCACGCGCTCAATCACCTCAGGGGCGTTGTCGCCACAATGCAGGGGCTCGCGTTCAAGGATAAACGAAATCCGTTGGCTGAGGGCTTGCGCGCTCAGTGGCTGGGCCAGTTTGCCATAAACAGGGATGGAAAAAGGCGAGTCTTCCAGCGGCTCAAGGTCAACAATGCCTAAGCGCTCAGCCAGTTGCGCGTTGTTGCCCAAGTGTGGGTGAACATCCAACGGCAAGTGGTAGGCATACAAGTTGATGTCGTTTTGCATCAAGGTGCGGATGCGCTTGGCCTTCATGCCCGTTAAGGTGACAGGCTCGTTTTTCCAAAAATAGCCGTGGTGCACCAGCACCGCGTCAGCCTGTTGTGCTGCGGCGTAGTCGAGCAGTGCTTGGCAGGCGGTGACGCCGCAAATGATTTTTTTGACCGCACTTTTGCCTTCGACTTGTAGCCCATTGGGGGCGTAGTCGTTGATCTCACTGCTTTTTAACTCGTGATTGATGATGCGCTCAAGTTCATAGTGGTTCATCCCTGGCATATATACACTCCTTAATCGTGAATTTGCTTAAAACTAGCGTAAAAATGTGGCAAACAAAATCAGTAATAAATTTGCATTATTAATATAGCTTGTGGTATAGATATATATGTTACATAAAAGTTATGTTGTTTGGAATAACTTGATTTGTAACGTGGTTTTACAATAACAAAAGGATATTATATGTTACATTATGCTATCGTGTTTTCGTAATTGCACTTATCGCGGCGGCGCTGGGCTTCGGTGGCATCGCGGGCAGTGCTGTGGGTATCGCTAAGATCTTGTTCCTCGTCTTCTTAGTGCTTTCTATCATCTCTTTTATTTTCGGACGAAAGAGATAACAAGCTTGATACTAAAAAGGGAAGCTCAGCTTCCCTTTTTTACGCCCGTTGATTACGCGGGGTAGTTGTGAAAGCCCAGGCTTTCTGAAATATTTTTGCCCGCGTTTTGCAGCATTTTCACCAAGCCTTGCAGGTTTTCTTCTTCAAAGCGTACGGTTGGCAGTGAAATGGACACGCCCGCAATAATGCGCCCAAAGCGGTTGTAAACCGGTGCAGCAATGCAGCGCAAGCCGGTTTCTTGCTCTTCGTTGTCTTGCGCAAAGTGCTGCGCGCGCACCTCTTTGAGCTCGCTGAGGAGCTGGTCGATGTTTTCCAGCGTGTTTTCGGTGTGGCGTTTGAACTCCACGTCTTTTAAAATTTCGCGCACTTTGTCGTCATCAAGATCCGACATCAGCACTTTGCCGATCGCGGTGCTGTAAAGCGGGTTGCGGCGGCCAATGCGGGAATACATCCGTAAGTTGTAGCCAGAGTCAATTTTGTGCAGATACACAATCTCATGGCCTTCAAA
Source organism: Spirabiliibacterium mucosae (assembly GCF_014884965.1). Lineage (GTDB taxonomy): Bacteria > Pseudomonadota > Gammaproteobacteria > Enterobacterales > Pasteurellaceae > Spirabiliibacterium > Spirabiliibacterium mucosae. Next base: position 11,792 of record NZ_JABTBO010000026.1, read on the forward strand.
AATGCCCAAATGCAAAGCCTCGTTGGTTTGGTTGGCGATTTTTTGCATTTCTTTGTCGGCAAGAGGCACCAAGTCGGTGTATTCCAGCGCGCAGGCGCCCACTTCGAATAATTTGATCGTCAGGCCATATTTGTCCGTTTCACCTTCTTGATAAACAAAGCCTAAGTTTTTCATGGTTTGCAAAAAGCGATAGGTGGTGCTTTTCGACATCATTAAACGTTGGGAGAGTTCGGTAATGCCAATGTCTTTTTGCTTGGCAAGTGCTTCGAGAATTGCGAAAACTTTAAGCACAGATGAAACGGCTTCGGGTTGTGTGTCTTTTTCTTTTCTTTATCCATTTTTTTATCCACTCATTCTGTTCATACGGCACAGTGTGTTTATTATAGGGAAAAAATCAGGTTTTTCAAAATAGACTTTTATAATTTTTTCGATATATCAATATTTTGAGAAGTTGAGCACATTTTTGGCCGTTGGGGTTAACAGCTTTGTTACCTAACCGCACTTTACGATAACATCTCGTGCAACATAAAGTGCGGTTGGGTGATTATTTCGCAAAAGGTTGAATTTTATTCAAAATTGCTTTTGCCACTTTCGCAGGTGCGGCCACCACGTTGCCTGATTGCAAATAGGCGTGCCCGCCGGTGAAGTCAGAGACAATGCCGCCGGCCTCACGCACAATCAAATCACCCGCGGCGCAATCCCACGGTTTCAAGCCACTTTCAAAATAGCCATCCACGCGCCCTGCGGCCACGTAGGCCAAATCCAACGCGGCGGAACCAGTGCGGCGGAAATCCGCCACTTGGTCGGCCATGGCGGTCATCATGTTAAATTGGGTTGGCATGTTGCGTTTTTGCTTGAACGGGAAGCCCGTTGCAATGATGCTGCCGTCAAGCTCTTGCTTGTTATTCACGCGCAGGCGGGTTTCGTTAAGTTTGGCGCCTTCGCCACGCACGGCGGTGAACAGCTCATTGCGCAGTGGGTCATAAATCACGCCCACGGTGGTGCGGCCATGCTCGCGCACCGCGATGGAAACAGCAAAGTGCGGTAAAGATTTGGTGAAATTGGTGGTGCCATCGAGTGGATCAATAATCCATTGCACTTGGGCTTTGTCACCTTCTTGCGCACCGCTTTCTTCCGCGATAATGGTGTGTTCAGGATACGATTTTTTGATCACCTCGATAATCGCTGCTTCCGCTGCTTTATCCACATTGGTGACAAAATCGTTTTCTTGTTTGTTTTGAATTTCAACGCTGTCTGGGCGTTCATAACTTTTGGCAATCAGGTTGCCAGCTTTGCGTGCAGCACGCACGGCAATGGTTAACATTGGATTCATTGGGTCCACCGAGTTTAAAAAGAACAAAAAAATGCCAGCCAAGGCTGACCGATTGCGCAATTATAACCGCACTTGGGTTAAATTGTAAGGGGGCAGCGGCAAAAAGGCACCCAAGGGTGCCTTTTAAAGTGTTATTTTGCAGGGCCTTTGGCTTGTTCGGCCATTTTTTTGCTGATTTCGCGGCGCTGTTTCGAGGTTTCCGCATTGCGGATGATGTAGTCATCAATGCGGTCTTCATAGTCGTCGCGCATTGACAGAATAATCGCGCGGATGTCGGCCACCGACATATCATCGGTGATGTATTGGTTTAAGTTATCGAGCAGCAGCACCCGTTTTTGGTTGTCGCGAATTTTGCGTTGCACGTCGTCCATATCGCGCAATAATTTGTTTTTTAAGCGATACATACGCACATACTCCAGCACATCTTGAAAAGATTGTTTGCTTACTTTTTCCATGGTTTTACGTCCCTTATGAAATTAACTGCCAGTAATTTAGCGTTTTTTGGCTCTGGGGTCAAAGTCTATGAATGCAATTTGTGAGCAAGATTAAGAAATTTTTGTCAAAAAGTGCATAAATTGATTGATTGATACCAAGCAGGGTGTTAAAACTAACTCCATTTCATTATTCATTTCACAACGCAAGGATAAATCATGTCTAAGGTGTTCAATTTTAGCGCAGGGCCGGCGATGATGCCCGCCGACGTGCTGGAAAAAGCGCAAAACGAATTACGCAATTGGGAAGAGCTGCACACTTCAGTGATGGAAGTCAGCCACCGCGGGAAGAATTTCATGGCGCTGGCGAAGCGCTCCATCGAGCAAGTGCGTGAGCTGCTCGCCATTCCTGACAACTACCAAGTGCTGTTTGCTCAAGGTGGCGCGCGCGGGCAATTTGCCGCCATCCCGATGAATTTGCTCGGGCCAAAAGGCAAAGCGCTCTATCTCAACAGTGGTTATTGGTCGAACGCCGCCGCCGATGAAGCCAAACGCTATGGCGAGATTGAGGTGAAAGACATTTTGGTAGAAAAAGACGGCAAAAGTGCAGTCGCGCTGCCTGATTTGTCGCAAATTGCCAAAGAATATGATTATGTTCACTACTGCCCGAATGAAACCATCAGCGGGGTCGAAATTTTTGACGTGCCGGAGGTGGGCGACGGCGTGCTGGTGGCGGATATGTCATCGACGATTCTCTCACGCCCAATCGATGTCAGCCGCTTTGGCATGATTTATGCCGGCGCGCAGAAAAACGTCGGCCCTGCGGGCATTACGCTTTTGATCGTGCGTGATGATTTGATTGGTCACGCCCAGGCGATCACGCCATCGATTTGGAACTACCAAGTGCTGCGTGACAGTGATTCAATGTTCAACACGCCGCCGACATTCGCGTGGTATCTCTGCTCGCTGGTGTTTGAGTGGTTGCTGCAACACGGTGGGCTGGCTGCGATGGAACAACGCAATCAAGAAAAAGCGCAAACTCTTTATCGCTACATTGACCAAAGTGCGGTGTTCCACAACACCGTGAGCGTTGACAACCGCTCGCGCATGAACGTGACCTTCACCACCGGCAACGCTGAGCGCGACGCAGAGTTTGTCGCAAAAGCCACCGCGGCGGGCTTGCAAGCGCTTAAAGGCCACCGCATTGTGGGCGGCATGCGCGCCTCAATTTACAACGCCATGCCACTGGCGGGCGTTGAGGCCTTGATTGAATTTATGCAAGGGTTTGAACAAGCCTAACCGCACTTTTGTTTTTAAAGGATAACTGATGACATTTTTAACTCAAGCCAACATTGGCGTGCAAAGCCTTTCGCCGTATCAAGCCGGCAAGCCTGTTGAAGAGCTCGCGCGCGAGCTCGGGCTGAGCGATATTGTAAAATTAGCCTCAAACGAAAATCCGTATGGCTTCCCGCAAAGTGCGAAAGCGGCCATTGCCGCGCAGCTCGACAACCTCACCCGTTACCCTGATGCCAACGGCTTTGAGCTCAAGCAAGCCATCGCGCATAAATTTGGGCTCTCGCCAAAGCAAATCACCCTTGGCAACGGCTCAAACGACTTGCTCGAGATCACCGCGCACACCTTTTTAAGCGCCGATGATGAGGTGATCTTCTCGCAATATACCTTTATTGTTTACCCGCTGGTGTCAAAAGCGATCAACGCCAAGCAGGTGATTGTGCCCGCGAAAAACTACGGCCACGATCTCGACGGCTTTTTGGCGGCGATCACGGATAAAACCAAAGTGATCTACATTGCCAATCCAAACAACCCGACAGGCACATTTTTGACCGCCAGTGAAATTGAGCGCTTTTTAGCTCAAGTGCCGGCGCACATTATCGTGGTGTTGGATGAGGCGTACACCGAGTTCACCGCGCCAAACGAGCGGGTGCCGTCGTTTGAGCTGCTGCGCAAATTCCCGAATTTGCTGGTTTGCCGCACCTTTTCAAAGGCCTATGGCCTGGCTGGCTTGCGCGTCGGCTATATTGCATCGAACGAAGAAGTGGCCGATTTGCTCAACCGCATTCGCCAGCCGTTTAACTGCAACTCACTGGCCTTGGCGGCAGCCACCGCGGTGCTCAATGACGATGCCTTTGTTGAAAAAGCCTCCGCCAACAACGCCGCAGGATTGCGCCAATTGAGTGCGTTTTTTGACCAAAATGGGCTGGATTATGTGCCGTCAAAAGGCAACTTTATTATGCTTGACCTCAAGCAGAGCGCTGCGCCGATTTATCAAAAATTGCTCGAGCAAGGCGTGATTGTCCGCCCGATTGCCGGCTACGGCTTGCCAAACCACCTGCGGGTGAGCATTGGTTTGCCCGAGGAAAATCAGCGCTTTATCGAGGCGTTAACTACGGTGTTGGGGCTGTGATATGAGTGAGAAAATCACCCTCAACCCCATTGCGCGTATGGAAGGTGAAATCCGCCTGCCAGGCTCGAAGAGTTTATCCAACCGCGCGTTGCTGCTCGCCGCACTGGCCAAAGGCGAAACGCGGTTGACCAATTTGCTCGACAGCGACGATGTGCGCCACATGCTCAATGCGTTAAAACAGCTCGGGGTGAGTTATCAGCTCTCCAGCGACAAGCGCGAGTGCGTGGTCACAGGCCTTGGCGGCGCCTTTGCGCTCAATGGCGGGCTGGCGCTGTTTTTGGGCAACGCGGGCACCGCGATGCGCCCACTGACGGCGGCATTGTGCTTGCACAATAATCAAAGTGCGGTTGCCGAGGTGGTGCTCACCGGCGAGCCCCGCATGAAAGAGCGCCCGATTGCGCACTTGGTTGATGCCCTGCGCCAAGCGGGCGCGGAGATTGACTACCTCGAGCAAGAGGGCTACCCACCGCTGGCGATTCGCAACAGTGGTTTGCGTGGCGGCAAAATTGCCATTGACGGCTCGGTTTCCAGCCAATTTTTGACCGCACTTTTAATGGCGATGCCACTGGCCGCCGGCGACAGCGAGGTTGAAATCATCGGTGATCTGGTCTCCAAGCCCTACATTGACATGACGCTGGCGATGATGGCGCAATTTCGCGTGCAGGTGGTCAATCAAGATTACAAACGCTTTTTCATCAAAGGCGGGCAGCAATATCAATCCCCAGGGCAGTTTTTGGTGGAAGGGGATGCCTCCTCCGCTTCTTACTTCCTCGCGGCCGGCGCACTCAAAGGCGCGGTGCGCGTGGTGGGCGTGGGCAAAAATAGCATTCAAGGTGACAAACTCTTTGCCGATGTGTTGGAAAAGATGGGCGCGAAAATCACCTGGGGTGAAGATTTTATTCAAGCTGAAAAAGCGCCTTTGCACGGCGTGGACATGGATATGAATCACATCCCCGATGCGGCAATGACCATCGCCACCACCGCACTTTTTGCCGACGGGGAAACAGTGATCCGCAACATTGCCAACTGGCGGGTGAAAGAAACCGACCGCCTGAGCGCAATGGCCACGGAGCTGCGCAAAGTGGGCGCGGAGGTGGAAGAGGGCGCGGATTTCATCCGCATTCAGCCGCTGGATTTAGCCAAATTCAAGCACGCGGAAATTGAAACCTACAACGACCACCGCATGGCGATGTGCTTTGCCTTGGTGGCGCTGTCTAACACGCCGGTGACAATTTTAGACCCCAATTGCACGGCGAAAACCTTCCCGACCTTTTTTGCCGATTTTCAACAATTGGCGCAATAACAAAACCGCACTTTGTGTTGGCGAAGTGCGGTTTGACCAAAGTGCGGTTAGAGGCAGTTTTTCTCGCCACGCGAGAGGCTAATCAGCCCTGAGCGCACTACTTCCATCACTTCCGTTTCTTGCTTAACGGCGTTGACAAAGGCGTTGAGTTTGTCTTTGGTGCCCGCCAGCTGAATGGTATAGCTTTTCGGGGTCACGTCCACAATTTGCCCGCGGTAAATATCTGACATCCGTTTGAGCTCATCGCGCGTGTTGCCACTGGCGCGCACCTTCAGCAGCATGATTTCGCGCTCAACGTGCTCGCATTCGCTCAGGCTCATCACTTTGTAGATGTCCACCAGCTTGTGCAGCTGCTTTTCAATTTGCTCAAGCACCTTTTCCTCACCAAAGGCCTCGATCGTCATGCGCGAGAGGGTTGGGTCATCGGTGGGGGCAACGGTCAAACTTTCAATATTAAACGCCCGCTGAGAGAACAACCCCACCACGCGTGAGAGTGCGCCGGTTTCGTTTTCAAGTAAGACTGAAATAATTCTACGCATGGCTTTTCTCCGTTTTGCTTAACATCATCTCGTTCATCGCGCCACCGGCGATTTGCATTGGGTAAACGTGCTCGGTTTCATCAACCAAAATATCGACAAACACCAGCTTGTCTTTGCAGGCAAAGGCCTCTTTGAGTTTTGGCTCCAGCTCTTGCGGCGTGTTGATTTGAATGCCTTTGTGGCCATAAGCTTCGGCCAGTTTGACAAAATCGGGCAGCGATTTCATATACGATTGCGAGTGGCGGCCAGCGTAAATAATGTCCTGCCACTGCTTCACCATGCCCAAAAAGCGGTTGTTAAGGCTGATGACCACCACCGGGATGTCATATTGCTGGGCGGTGGAGAGCTCTTGAATATTCATTTGAATGCTGCCGTCGCCTGTGATGCACACCACGGTTTCATCAGGGTGGGCGAGCTTCACGCCCATCGCCGCCGGCAGGCCAAAGCCCATGGTGCCCAAGCCGCCGGAGTTGATCCAGCGCCGTGGTTTGTCAAACGGATAATAAAGTGCGGTGAACATCTGGTGCTGGCCGACATCCGAGGCGACATAAGCCTCGCCTTTGGTGAGTTTGTAGACCATCTCCACCGCCTGCTGCGGCTTGATCACGTTGTCTTTGTGCTCGTATTTCAAGCACTGCTTGGCGCGCCATTGCTCAATTTGCTCCCACCACGGGGCAAGTGCGCTTTGGGATTTGATCATCTGCTCATCGCTGAGTAACGACAAAAACTCCTCCAGCACCAGCTCCGCGCTGCCCACAATCGGGATGTAGGCACTGACGTTTTTCGAAATTGAGGTCGGGTCGATATCCACCTGCACCACCTTGGCATTCGGGCAGTATTTTTCCAAATTATTGGTGGTGCGATCGTCAAAGCGCACGCCGATGGCGATAATCAAATCACTGTGGTGCATGGCGTTATTGGCCTCAAAGGTGCCGTGCATGCCGAGCATGCCCAAACTTTGCTTGTCGCTGGCCGGGAAGCCGCCCAAGCCCATCAGTGAGCTCACCACTGGCAGGTTCAAGCGGTGGGCAAATTCGGTTAACTGTGGCGCGCAATTGGCGCTGATGATGCCACCGCCGATAAACAACACGGGTTTTTTCGCTACCAGCATGGTTTTCAGTGCGCGCTTAATTTGCCCTTTGTGCCCGTGCAGGGTGGGGTTATAGGAGCGCATGCTGATTTGCTCAGGGTATTGATACGGGATTTTGTACGCGGGATTGACCACATCTTTCGGCAAGTCGATCACCACCGGCCCTGGGCGGCCAGAGGAGGCGAGATAAAATGCCTTTTTGATGGTGGCGGCGAGAGCTTCTGTGCGTTTGACCAAAAAACTGTGCTTCACCACGGGACGCGAAATGCCAACCATGTCGCACTCTTGAAAGGCATCGGAGCCAATCAAGCCAGAGCGCACCTGGCCGGAGAACACCACCATCGGCACCGAGTCCATATAAGCCGTGGCAATGCCTGTGATGGCATTGGTCGCCCCAGGGCCGGAGGTAACCAGCACACAGCCCACCTCGCCTGTGGAGCGCGCGTAGCCGTCGGCCATGTGTACCGCCGCTTGCTCGTGGCGCACCAAGATGTGGTCGATCCCACCGTGTGTTTGAATGGCGTCATAAATATCCAGCACCGAGCCACCCGGGTAGCCGAAAACATATTTCACCCCTTGATCTTGCAGTGCCTGCACAATGATTTCAGCACCCGATAACTTTTTCATAGTCACTCCCGTGTTGTTGATTTGATTTAGTTTTACGATAAAGGGCGGGTAATGTCTAGTAATTTTTTATCTTGTGATTTTGGTTATTTGTTTATTTTATGCTTTATTTTATAGTTAAACAATATTTTATAAATAAAAATGCACTAAAAATAAAAAAATGCGATATAAATATCGCATTTTATAAAATTGAGAGAATTAAATTTTTATCACGCTTTCACGCTTTGCTTCGATTTGAACACCAGCAACAGCAGCGCTAGGCAAAGTGCGGTCGCCACAAAGCCGAGCAGGGCGGAGTCGCTAAAGCCAAGGGTTAAAAAGCCGACGAACGACGCACTGGCCACAATCAAGGCATACGGCAGCTGGGTGGTGACGTGGTCAATGTGGTTACAGGCTGCACCGGTGGAGGACAAAATCGTGGTGTCGGATACTGGCGAGCAGTGGTCGCCACACACGGCACCTGCCATCACCGCTGACATACACGGCAGCATCAAGCTTGGGTCGGCGTTGGCGGCCATTGAGGCGGCGATGGGCAGCATAATCCCAAAGGTGCCCCAGCTGGTGCCGGTGGAGAACGCCATCACCACGCTGAGCACAAACAGCAGCGCTGGCAAGAATTGCGCGTTCAAGCCGCCGTTGGCCACCAATGATGAAAGGTATTTGCCCGTGTTCATGTCACCCACGATGGTGTTGATCGTCCAGGCGAAGATCAAAATGATAATCGCGCCCGACATGGATTTGAAACCCACCAAAATCGATTTGAGCCACTCAGACACACTGACTAGCCCAAAAGAGCAGAGCAGGGCGACGATATAAGACGCGCTGCCACCGACAACCAGCGAGATGCCCACGGTGGTGTTTTCAAACGCGCCAAGCAGTGAAAACGGCTTGCCGTCAGCGGCCAAGGCCTCGGCACCGGTGTGAATCATCATGCCAACGGTGACCACAATCAAGGTGATGATCGGCAACAACAAGGCATAAACGCGGCCTTGCTGGCCGTCCACGGCCTCTTCAACCGCACTTTGCTTGTTCATCGCCTCACGCTCAAAGCGCGCCATGGTGCCGATGTCAAACGAGAACCACGCCACGATGAACACCGTAATCAGCGCAAAAATCGCGTAATAATTCATCAAGCTCATGCTGACAAACGCGCCAATTGGGGAGAAATCGGTGATCGCATGGGTCGCCAGTAGGCCGGCCACCAGCGTCATGATGTACGCACCCCAGCTGGAAATCGGCATCAGCACGCACATTGGGGCGGCGGTGGAGTCAAGAATGTAGGCCACTTTCGGGCGTGAAATTTTAAACTTGTCGGCCACAGGGCGGGCAATGGCTCCCACGGCAAGGCTGTGGAAGTAGTCATCAATAAAGGTGAAAAACACCAAGCCGGCGGTCAGCATCTTAGCGCCGCGGCGGTTTTTAATGTGCTTTTGTGCCCAGGCGGCGAACGCTTGGTTGCTGCCAGACACAGTTAAAAGTGCGGTCAGCGCACCGAGCAGCAATAAAAAGATGATGATGTTGAGGCTGTCGAAATTCAAACCCTCATCGCCGTAAACCAACGACAACACACTATTTTTAATGTAAATCGCGCCGTCAATCGGGTTCCAATGGGTGAGCATCAAACCGCCCACAATAATCCCCGCGCTGAGTGACAGCAGCACGCGGCGGGTGATAATGGCCAGCGAAAGTGCCAACAACGGCGGCACAACTGACCAAAAAGAAGATGAAAAATCAACGAGTTGCATAATAACTATCCGTATATAAAGTCAAAAAGAAAGTGCGGTCTAGGCCTGCGCCACAGGCGCCCTTGTTTTGAGAATTTGCACACATCAACCGCACTTTCAAAAGACTACAAGAAACTCGCGAAAAATCAAGCAGAAAGTGGCGCGTTGGGGCGTTTGAGCGCGCGCCATTGACTATTGTTGAAATAAAAAGGGATTTTTTGCTTATTTTTTAGTTTTGTAGAATTAAATATATTTGAATTTTACGCCAATATGATTTATATTTTGCTCATCGTTTTCACTCAAAATAGGAATGACCATGTCTGACTTTATTAAAAATTATCCAATATTCGCAGCCTGCGCGTCGCGTTAAAAAGCTTAACTGTTGAGCAGTTGGAAAATATTATCGAGAAACTCCAACAAGTGCTCGATGAGAAAAAAGATGAATTAAAAGAAGTGCAAGCGCAAGAAAAAGCGCGCCAAGAAAAAATTGAATCGTTGCGCAGCCAGCTGGAAGAAAGCGGCTTAAGCACAGAAGAATTGGCTGAAATGCTGCTGCAAGATGTCACCAGCAAAGGCCGCAAAAAAAGAGCGCCACGCAAAGCCAAATACCAATACACCGATGAAAACGGCAAACAAAAACCTGGACAGGCCAAGGCCGCACACCAAAAATCATCCAACAAGCACTAGACGCCGGCAAAAAGCTAGCAGACTTTGAAATCTAATAACAATAAATAAGCGAATAAACCCTTATTTTAAGGGTTTATTTTTTTGCGAGAAGGCTATGACTGAAAATAAAATTTTGCTCACCGAGTGTGTTGACGCCAAAGGATTGGTCGCCAACATCACCAATATTTGTTACAAACACCAGCTCAACATCACCCATAATAGCGAATATGTTGACAACGAAAGCAAGCGCTTTTTTATGCGCACCGAACTCAACGGCATTTTTAACGACGAGGTGCTGCTGGCGGATTTAAAATCTGCCTTGCCAGAGGGCGCGAAATATCACCTCGTGACCCAAAAACGCAAACGCATTGTGATATTAGTCACCAAAGAAGCGCACTGCATTGGTGATATTTTAATGAAAAACTACTACGGCGCACTGGATGTGGAAATTGCCGCGGTGATTGGCAACCACGACACCCTGCGTGGGCTGGTTGAGCGCTTTGACGTGCCGTTTTATCACATCAGCCACAAAGATCTCACCCGCGAACAACACGACGAACTCTTGGCGGCGAAAATTGATGAATACGCACCGGATTACATCGTGCTGGCGAAATACATGCGCGTGCTCAACCCAAAATTTGTGCAGCGCTACCCAAACCGCGTGATCAACATTCACCACTCGTTCTTGCCGGCATTTATCGGTGCCAAGCCGTATCAACAAGCCTATGAACGCGGCGTGAAAATCATCGGCGCCACCGCGCACTTCATCAACAACGAGCTTGACCAAGGCCCAATCATCCGCCAAAGCGTGATCAACGTTGACCACACCTACGACGCCCAAGCGATGATGAAAGCCGGCCGCGACGTGGAAAAAAGCGTGCTCACCCAAGCCCTCGACCTCGCACTGCAAGACCGCATCTTCGTTTACAAAAACCGCACCGTGGTGTTTTAACCTATCGAAAAAAAACCGCACTTTTTAAAGTGCGGTTTTTTGTTAGAAGATAGCTTCAAATTCGCGGCTGAAATGTGAGGCCTCGTCATCACTAAAAAACGGCAAGCCAATTAAGCGATAATGGGCGGTTTCTTTTTCAAGTAGATGATTTTTACCGTATTTTTCACTAATGGCGTGCAAAAAATCCGCTTTCCATTGGTCTTTCTCTGTGAGGTGATCACCTTTCGGCTCAATGAAAATTTGATAGTGCAACGGTTTTGCTGACGTTTTAACATTCTCTTTCGCGTTAAGGAGCAAGATAAAATCTGGCATAAAACCTTGCCCATCATCAAAATTGTGTAATTTAAGCACTTCTTCATTGCGTAGCAAATGAACATGGTACTCGTCTTTTAAATTGCCGATGCGCTCTGCAAGGAACAGAATTAAATCTTGTTCCAATGTGGTGCCGATAAAATTATCAATCGCATACCAAGGTGACTGCACCGCACTTTCAACCGCACTTGGTGGTTTGGTTTTCCATTCACCTGTGTTGCCATCTTGCACAACCGCACTTCTATCAAGCCACTTCACTTTCGGTTCACCAAAAAGGGCATTTAATGTTTTTGCTGAGAACGTCGTTGTGCCTACAAATGGCGTATCGACAGAATTTAAATGTCTTTCCACCGCATCCAGTGCCTGCAAGCAGGCGTTGAGTTGATCATCAGCGTGAATTGTTAAATAGCCATCCACGCCCACAAATTCAATTTCCCAGTGTTTAAGCAATTGCGTTTGTAGTTCTCTACGGCTTTTGAGCGGTAATTTTCTCGCAAACGGTTAAAGTGAAACAACGAGTTCGGATCTTTAGTCTTAATATGAATAGCTTTGTCAAAAATGTGCGATGCAATGTCTGCAAGTTTGACGATTTTAGCGCGATCTTCTTCTGCGCCAAGCCATTGCGCTTTTTCATTGTCACTTTCAACTGCGAAAGGGCTCTCTTGGAGCCGACGGCTATGCACCTTGACGCGCAAGGTGGGGAGAGTTGCTTCAAACTTTCAAGGTTGTTAGCTTTGGCATTGGGATTAGGCATTTTTTCATTGACCCAAATTAGCCAGTTATTAAAGGTGTCATCACCCACTAATTCAGGCTTGAGAGCGAATTTGACCTTCACTTTGTGGTCATTTTCGGGAATGTAGCCATCTTTGCGTAATTCATTTTTTAATTCTGTGATGTAGCGTGATTCTTCGTCAAAGGTGTAATAAAACAGCTCTTCCAGAATTTTTAGCTCATGCTCTAAGCCGTCAAATTTGCGCTTATTTGCTTGCTTGTCTTCAAAGGCAAAAGGGTAATAACGCACGCCACGGCCAATCAATTGTTTTTCCGAAACGGTCGCATTGGCAGTCTTGCCCGCTTTGACTGTACGCCCGCCACTGTTTTGCCCCTCATAAAGCCGGACAATATCATAGAGATTGAGCACGTCCCAACCTTCGGTGAGCCTATCCACGGTGAAAATGGCACGAACAGGATTATCTTGGGCTTCAAGATTATTCAGCAGCTGCTCTGTGTCGGCATCGGTTTGTTCGCGCTTGGTTTTATTGGTTTGTGAGTTGGTGATAATGACATTATGCGCTTGATAATTCGCTTGCACCCAACAAGCGAGATGCGATGTATCAAGCCCGTTGGCTTTCATAAACCGCAACGCTTGTTCGGTGCGTGTTTTGCCTTGTTGGTGGGCATTATCACCGTCTTTGATGTTATCTAAAAGTGCGGTCAAAAATTCAAAATCAGTTGCACTGGCACGTTCGCACCATTGCAGGAAGGCATCATAATCCGCGCGAGAATCCGCAATGGTTTTGCTCCGAAAGAGCATAACAGGCTTGAAATTCGCAATGCCATATTTTAGCGCCACTTGGTGGCGATACCAGGCAAAAAGCAGGGCATGCATAACGCGCTCTTTTTTGCTCAACTGGGAGGAAACCAGATTGATGGCTTTTGTATAGCCCGCTTGCAAAAAGGTTTTCAGTGGAAAAGTTGAGATAATCTTGTCACGGTATTTTTGCGCCACATTGTCATTTTCAGGCAGCGTGGCGGTGAACTCCAACAACACATTTTGGCTTTTTTGCCCATTTTTGTTGAGCAGCAAGTCAAGCACCATATGCTCCCAACCTCTGCGCTCAATTTCATCACGGCTGGCATTGCCTTTGAGTTCCGTTTCAAGTTCAAGTTTGAGCTGAGATTGATTTTTGGTTTGCGCATTGAGATGGTGCGCCTCATCACCGAGCATCACAATATCGCGTTTGAGCAAATCTGCCAGCGTGGTTTGGTTTTCACGCTCAATGTGAATGTCGTTATAGAGCTTTTGAACGGTGGTAAATTTAATTTCAATCCCATTCGGATTATCGCTAAAAGCCGTGACTTTTTTAACACTCACAACCCGATCACCGTCCATAATTTTGGTTGAAAAAGGTATTTACGGTGATGGCTGTCGATAAAATTATTTTCTGTTTTATCCACAATGTTATTTTGATTCACAAAAAGAGAAAATGGCGATAGCCTTTTTGGTAATAATACAAAATCAACGCTGCCATTAGCAGTGTTTTGCCTGCTCCCGTTGCCATATGAAACAGCAGATGAGTAGGGTGATTTTTGAGATCAGGAAATTCCTCAAAAGCCAAAGTGCGGTCGAACAATACAAAATTTTCCATCGCCTGACGTTGCCAATCGAATAAACCGTAGCGTAAATTTTTTATGACAAAATCAGGAATCTCGAGCAGTTCAGGCTTGTATTTTTTTGCCGCTTTATGTTCAGCTTTAATCACGTCAAATAACTCGGTCATGATTTCTCTCCATAAAATGCCAGACTCAAGCGTTTATCTTCATCACTTAGGCTATCATCAAATTGGCTGTCGTCTTGGTCAGACAAATTGATATAAAGCTGATTTAAATCGAGCATATCGATCATCATCTGTTTTTGCTCATCAAGTGAGAGCTGTTTATAGTCATTTTCTGTCATCAGTTGGGTAAATTGCGCCACACTGACGTGATGATCTAAGAAATAGTGCTGGCAAAGTGTGTTAAAAAATGTGCTTAGCTCATCAAAATTTTCACAAGCCAAAATCCGTTGTCGCGCGGTTTCGTTAAAAGGTGCGAACTCGGCATAAACAAATTCACCGCCACCTTGCCAGCCTACGGCTTTGGAAATGCCCCCTTGCTCACCTGCAATCACTTTTTTCAATCGTTCCACCGCAATGGTTTCAATATAATCCATCTGCTCAACGCCGATATACTGCCGCCCATCTTATGTGCCACCGCGTCTGTTGTACCCGATCCTAAGTGGAAATCGAGTACGATATCGCCAGGTTGGGTATGTGATTCTATTATTC
>NZ_JABTBO010000027.1 GCF_014884965.1 Spirabiliibacterium mucosae
ACAAGTTAAAAATTCGAACGGTTAAATAACCACGGAGTGCAGCACGACCAGCGGCGAACCGTGGGTGCGTTGGGTTCTTAGGGGCTTGCGACAAACAACGCCCCTAAGCCGCCGCAGGCGGAACTGCGATAATCATGACGGAGTTATGAAAGAAAGCGCCGAGCGCCTGCTCAAAATGCTGAACAAACCCAAAGTGCGGTCGCCAAAACCCCCAACCACCGCCAAAAACATGATCTAGGCCTAAAAAATGAAATAAACCCACCCCTAATGCAACAATTTCATAACAAAAATATGCTACAATCTCACCAACGAATATACTCAACTCAACGAGGTGGACAATGTCAGATTTTCTACAAAACTACCGAACCCAAGCGCAACAACGCCAACAACAAGGCATCGTGCCCGAACCACTCAACGCCGAACAAACCGCACAACTGGTTGAACTGCTCAAACAACCGACAAAAGGCGAAGAAGACTTCCTACTTGACCTCTTCGAAAACCGCGTACCGGCCGGCGTTGACGAAGCGGCTTACGTCAAAGCCTCCTTCCTCTCCGCCCTCGTGGCAGGGGATGCCACCTCGCCTTTAATCAGCCCTGAAAAAGCCATTGAAATCCTCGGCACCATGCAAGGTGGCTACAACATCGAACCGATGATCAACGCCTTAGACAACGATAAACTCGCGCCACTGGCAGCCAAAGCGCTGTCGAAAACCTTGCTGATGTTCGACAGCTTCCATGATGTGGAAGAAAAGGCCAACGCCGGCAACGAGCACGCCAAAGCCATTTTACAATCCTGGGCGGATGCCCAATGGTTTTTAGACCGCCCGAAATTGGACGACAAAATCACCGTCACCGTGTTTAAAGTCACGGGCGAAACCAACACCGATGACCTTTCGCCTGCGCAAGATGCGTGGTCGCGCCCAGACATCCCGCTGCACGCCTTAGCGATGCTGAAAAACAGCCGCGATGGCATTGAGCCGGATGTGGACGGCGAAATCGGCCCGATGAAACAAATCGCCGCGCTGAAAGAAAAGGGCTATCCGCTGGCCTATGTGGGCGATGTGGTCGGTACCGGCTCCTCACGCAAATCGGCGACCAACTCCGTGCTGTGGCTGATGGGTGAAGACATCCCGCACGTGCCAAACAAACGCGCCGGCGGCGTGGTGCTTGGCGGCAAAATTGCGCCGATTTTCTTCAACACCTTGGAAGATGCTGGCGCCCTGCCGGTGGAAGTGGACGTGTCGAATTTAGAGATGGGTGATGTGATCGACATCTATCCGTATCAAGGCAAAATCTGCAAGCACGACAGCGACGAGGTGCTGGCCGAGTTTGAGCTGAAAACCCAGTGCTGCTTGATGAAGTGCGCGCTGGCGGGCGGATCCCGCTGATTATCGGCCGTGGGTTGACCCACAAAGCGCGCATGGCGCTGGGCTTGGGCGAAAGTGATGTGTTCGCCAAACCGCGTTGCACCGAGCAAAGCGACAAAGGCTTCACCTTGGCGCAAAAACTGGTGGGCAAGGCCTGCGGCGTGGCGGGCATTCGCCCTGGGCAATATTGCGAACCGCGCATGACCTCCGTTGGCTCGCAAGACACCACCGGCCCAATGACCCGCGATGAGCTCAAAGATCTCGCTTGCTTGGGCTTTTCAGCCGATTTGGTGATGCAATCGTTCTGCCACACCGCGGCGTACCCAAAACCGGTGGATGTCAACACCCACCACACCTTGCCGGATTTCATCATGAACCGCGGCGGGGTGTCGCTGCGCCCAGGGGATGGCATTATCCACTCATGGCTCAACCGCATGCTGCTGCCAGACACCGTCGGCACGGGTGGGGACTCTCACACCCGCTTCCCAATTGGCATCTCCTTCCCGGCAGGTTCGGGCTTGGTGGCCTTTGCCGCCGCCACAGGCGTGATGCCGCTGGATATGCCAGAGTCGGTGCTGGTGCGTTTTTCAGGCACCATGCAGCCTGGCATCACGCTGCGCGATTTGGTGCACGCGATTCCGTATTACGCCATTCAACAAGGGCTGTTGACGGTGGAGAAAAAGGGCAAAAAGAACATTTTCTCTGGCCGCATTTTGGAAATTGAAGGCCTTGAGCACTTGAAAATTGAGCAAGCCTTTGAGCTCTCGGATGCCTCCGCTGAGCGCAGCGCCGCGGCCTGTACCATTAAGCTCGACAAAGAGCCGATTATTGAATACCTCAACTCCAACATCACGCTGTTGAAGTGGATGATTGCTGAGGGCTATGGCGACGCGCGCACCCTTGAGCGCCGCGTGAAGGCGATGCAAGCCTGGCTTGAAAACCCTGAATTAATGCAAGCCGACCCAGACGCCGAATACGCCGCGGTGATTGAGATCAACATGGATGAGATCAAAGAGCCAATTTTGTGTGCACCGAACGACCCAGATGATGCGCGCAAACTCTCAGATGTGGCTGGCGATAAAATCGATGAGGTGTTTATCGGCTCGTGCATGACCAACATCGGCCACTTCCGCGCGGCGGGCAAATTGCTCAGCAAGTTTAAAGATGTGATCCCAACCCGCTTGTGGGTGGCACCGCCAACCAAAATGGACGCCACCTTGCTCAGCGACGAGGGTTATTACAGCATCTTTGGCAAGAGCGGTGCCCGCATGGAAATGCCAGGCTGCTCGCTGTGCATGGGCAACCAAGCGCGCGTGGCGCCAAAATCCACCGTGGTGTCGACCTCCACTCGCAACTTCCCGAACCGCTTGGGCCAAGGCGCGAATGTCTACCTCGCCTCCGCCGAGCTGGCCGCGGTGGCGGCACTATTGGGCCGCCTGCCAAGCCCTGAGGAGTATTTGGAGTATGTCGCCTCATTGCAAGACGACAAAGACGACACCTACCGCTACATGAACTTTGACCAAATCGAGCAGTTCACCAAAAAAGCCGATGAGGTGATTTTCCAAACCTCCGTGTGATTTGGTGATTTGCGTTAAAATTCGTTATAATCCCCCGTTTTCGGGGGATTTTTTTAAGGAGTGTTATGCCAGCACGATATTTGATCATTTTTATTGCGGTCTTAATTTTTGCCCAATTGTTGATTTGGGCGGTCAGCCGCGGTGTGGCGTGGTATTTGCGCCCATGGCTGAGTGCGCGCGCTGAGCGTTGGCTCAAGTGGGGCTTTTGGCTGGTGCCGAATGCCATTTTGCTGCTCACGGCCACCCGCACTGTGCCACTGTTTCGCACCAGCGCGAGCATGCTGTTTGTGCTGGTGTATGCTGCCATCATCACCGCACTTTGTGCTTTGGTGCTTAAACTTGTGCGCCATCAACGTGCGGTTGGTAGCGCAGTGCGCGTGGTTGCGCCGCTGGCGATGGCGGGCGTAATCGGCTTGGGGCTGTATAACGCCTACACCCCTGTGGTGCGCCACTATGCGTTCACCACCGACAAGCTGCAAGGCAGCCTGCGCGTAGCGCTGATTGCTGATTTGCACTTGGGCAAAATTTTCGGCAACGCGCAGCTGGATAAACTCGCTGAGATTTTGGCGGCAGAGAAGAGCGATGTGGTGCTCATGCCTGGGGATTTGATGGACGACAACACCGAGGTGTTTGAGGCTGAAAATATGCAACCGCACTTAGCCAAAATCCGCGCGCCGCTGGGCGTGTTCGCCACCTTAGGCAACCATGATTTCAACGGCCAGCAAGCCATCACCCGCGCGGTGGAGGGCGCTGGCATCACGGTGCTGACAGACACCAGCACGCTGGTGGATAACCGCTTTTACCTCATTGGGCGCAATGACCGCCTCTCCAAAGTGCGGCCAGCCACGCAAACGTTGCTCGCGCAATTGCCCGAGGACGGCAAATTGCGCATTTTGCTGGACCATCGCCCAGATGAAGTTGATGAAAACGCCAAGCTGGCGTTGGATATGCAAGTCTCCGGCCACACTCACAAAGGGCAAGTGTTCCCGGCTAATCTCATCACCAAGCTGATTTATACGCTGGATCACGGCTATTTAGCGCTGAACAATCGCCACTTTTTTGTCACCTCGGGCTATGGCTTATGGGGCATTCCGTTTCGCATCGGCTCGCAATCCGAGGTGATGATCATCGACATCAATCCATAAAAAATGCACCCGCGGGTGCATTTTTCACAACTGGTGGTGATTATGCTTCGCCGCTTGTGGTGGCAGGTTCAACCGCACTTTCAGGCTCTGCATCGTCGTCTTCGTCCAAATCGCAAATGCGCTCAAGGCTGACTACGTTTTCGCCCTCAATGGTGCGGATTAAGCGCACGCCTTGAGTGTTGCGCCCCACGGTGCTCACTTCACTCACGCGAGTGCGTACCAAAGTGCCGGCATCGGTGATCAGCATGATTTGGTCTGCCTCTTCCACCTGCACGGCGGCAACCACTTTGCCGTTGCGCTCGCTGACTTTGATGGAAATCACCCCTTTGGTGTTGCGGGATTTAGCTGGGTATTCCGCTAGAACGGTGCGTTTGCCGTAGCCGTTTTCGGTGGCGGTCAAAATCGCGCCGTCGTTTTTCGGCACCACGAGGGAGACGACTTTATCGATGTTGAGATCGAGCTCGGTGTTATCATCGCTGCCATCGTCATTGTCAGACTCGTCATCGCTAATGTCGTTGGTGAGCACCAGTTTAATGCCGCGTACACCTGTTGCTGTGCGGCCCATGGCGCGCACCGCCTCTTCGTGGAAGCGCACCACGCGCCCTTGAGAAGAGAAGAGCATAATCTCGTTTTCACCGTCAGTGATATCCACGCCAATCAGCTCGTCGTTGTCGCGCAAGTTAATGGCAATCAAGCCACTGGCACGCGGGCGGCTGAATTCGGTCAGTGCGGTTTTCTTAACTGTCCCGCTGGCGGTGGCCATAAAGACAAATTTATTCTCTTCGTATTCACCCACTGGCAAAATCGCGGTGATGCGCTCGTCTTGCTGCAGCGGCAAAATGTTGACAATCGGGCGGCCACGCGCGCCACGGCTGGCTTGCGGCAGCTGGAACACCCGCAGCCAATAGAGCCGGCCACGGCTGGAGAAGCACAAAATGGTGTCGTGGGTATTGGCCACCAGCAAGCGCTCGATGAAATCTTCTTCTTTCATTTTGGTGGCGGATTTGCCCTTGCCGCCGCGGCGTTGCGCCTCGTAGTCCGACAGTGGCTGATATTTCACGTAGCCCTCGTGGGAGAGCGTGACCACCACATCTTCTTGCGCAATCAAATCTTCTAAATTGATGTCAGCTGAGCTGGCGGTGATTTCGGTGCGGCGTTTGTCGTTGAATTGGGTTTTGATCTCTTCCAACTCTTCGCGGATCACTTCCATCAAACGCGCTGGGCTGTTGAGGATTTTCAGCAACTCGCCAATGGTGTCAAGCAGCGCTTTGTATTCGTCTAATAATTTGTCGTGCTCAAGGCCGGTGAGTTTTTGCAACCGCAAATCCAAAATCGCCTGTGCTTGCGCTTCGGTCAAATAATATTGGTTGTCGCGAATGCCGTATTGCTCAGGCAAATCTTCAGGGCGTGCCGCATTCACGCCAGCGGCTTCCAACATCGCGCGCACGTTGCCCAGCTCCCACGGTTGGGCTAAAAGTGCGGTTTTGGCCTCTTGCGGGGTTGGCGCTTTGCGAATCAGCTCAATCACTGGGTCAATGTTGGCCAGCGCAATTGCCAAGCCTTCCAAAATATGGGCGCGTTCGCGCGCTTTGCGCAGTTCATACACGGTGCGGCGAGTCACTACTTCACGGCGGTGGAGCACAAAGGCTTCAATCAACTCTTTCAAATTGAGCAATTTCGGCTGGCCGTGGTGCAGTGCCACAATGTTGATGCCAAAAGTCACTTGCAATTGGGTGAGAGAGTAGAGGTTATTGAGCACCACTTCACCCACCGCATCACGCTTGATTTCAATCACAATGCGCATGCCGTCTTTGTCGGACTCATCACGCAAGCCACTGATGCCGTCAACTTTTTTGTCTTTCACCAGTTCGGCGATTTTCTCAATCAAGCGCGCTTTGTTTACCTGATACGGGATTTCATGCACGATGATGGTTTCACGCCCTTTGCTGTCGGTTTCCACCTCGGCTTTGGCGCGCACATAAATTTTGCCACGGCCGGTTTTGTAGGCATCTTCAATCCCTTTGCGCCCGTTAATGATGGCCGCAGTTGGGAAATCTGGCCCTGGGATGTGGGTCATTAGCTCATCAATGGTGATTTGGTCATCATCAATATAAGCCAAGCAGCCGCTAATTACCTCACCTAAATTATGCGGTGGAATGTTGGTCGCCATCCCCACCGCAATCCCGCTGGAGCCATTGACTAAAAGTGCGGGCACACGGGTGGGCAACACATCAGGGATTTGCTCAGAGCCGTCGTAGTTCGGCACAAAATCGACCGTTTCTTTATCCAGGTCGGCGAGCAGCGCGTGGGCAATTTTGCTCATGCGTGCTTCGGTATAACGCATGGCCGCGGCTGAGTCGCCATCAATCGAGCCGAAGTTACCTTGGCCGTCGACTAACGGGTAGCGCAGTGAAAACGGTTGCGCCATGCGCACCAAGGTGTCGTAGACAGCGCTGTCGCCGTGCGGGTGGTATTTACCGATCACATCCCCGACAATACGAGCAGATTTGCGATAGGGTTTGTTATAATCATTCCCGCCCACACCCATGGCGTAAAGCACGCGGCGGTGCACCGGCTTGAGGCCGTCGCGCACGTCGGGCAACGCACGCCCCACAATCACCGACATTGCATAGTCAAGATAAGAGGATTTCATCTCCTCTTCGATGTTTACAGGGGTTATATCTTTTGCAAATTCACTCATTGAAACTTCCCACATAGGACTGCCAAAAATTAGCGAGATTATAGCACAAAAGTGCGGTTAAAACACGTGGAAATCATCACGTGAGATTGCCGCCTTCGGCTTTTGCCTGAGAGAGCATTTGGCGAAAGCGTGGCCAATCAAAATAGCGCCCAGGGTCAATTTTGCGCTCAGGGGCAATGTCGCAGTGGCCTACGATGCGATCGTCGGTAATGGCAGGGTAGGTGCGCTGCAAAAGTGCGGTCAGCTGGCTTAAGGTGGCGTATTGCGCGGTGGTGAAGGGCTGATTATTCGAGCCTTCGAGCTCAATGCCGATGGCGTAATCATTGCATTTCTCCCGCCCTTGAAAGCACGATGCGCCCGCGTGCCAGGCGCGATCATGAAAGTTGACGTATTGTGTGATTTCCCCTTCGCGGTTGATCAAACAATGGGCTGAGACACGCATATCGGCAATTTCCGCAAAATAGGGGTGCGCATCACGCGCAAGCTTGCCTTGGAAAAAGTCATCAATAAACGCCCCGCCAAATTCCTCCGGCGGCAGGCTGATGTAGTGAATCACCAGCAGGCTGATGTCGTTTTTATCTTCACGCGCATCAAAGTGCGGTGAAGCCACGCGGCGGACGTTTTCTAACCAGCCGTGGCGAATGTGGGCAGGTGTGTGGGGGAATTTTGCGATCGTCATCCTAAAAGCCCGTTGAGGTTGTGGAAGCATTTATTGTGCTTTGTCATGGTGTTGGGGTCAATCAATTTCGATTGATCTCAACCAAGATAAGGAAACTGTATGCAAAAAACACTCAAAATGCGCGCTAAGCGCGGCTTCACCTTGATTGAACTGATGATTGTTATCTCCATTATTGCGGTGCTCGCAACTATTGCGGTGCCGGCGTATCAAAACTACACCAAAAAGGCGGCGCTGTCTGAAATGCTGCAAGCGGCCAGCCCCTATCGCAGTGATGTGGAGCTGTGCTTATACAACCTCGAGGCCAGCCAATGCAACGCGCAGGCCAATGGCGTGGGGCAAAACAAAGATTACAGCTCAGATAACACGGTGAAATACACCAAAAGCATCACCACCGCATCAGGGGTGATCACCGTCGAAGGCAAAGCCGCATTGGAGGGTTACAGCTACACCATGACGCCAAGCAAATCCGACAGCGGTGAAGTTTCCTGGTCTGTGCGCTGCGCGGGTGACGATGTTTCACTCTTCCCAGCAGGCTTTTGTAACGCCAGTTAACGGCGGCAAGGAGGGCGCGTGAGTTATCGTATCACCAGTGTGCAAGACGGCGACTTTGCCATTTCACCCGCGCTGTGGGCGCAAAACAAGCAAGAGCGCGCGGTGCTGATGCGCTATTTCGCGCTGCCCTTGAAAGAAACCGACAGCCACCTCTATTTGGGCGTGGAAAGCTTGGATAACCTCAACGCCTGCGAGGTGTTCGCCTTTTTGCGTCACAAAATTGTTGAGCCTGTGCAGCTGGCCAAAGCGCAACTTAGCGAGGCGCTGAAAGCCTTAAGCGATCGTGGCGATCATCAGCAGGATTACAGCCAGCAGCTTTATCAACGTGCGCCCGAACAAGCGCGCGAGGAGGCCGACGATGAGCCTGTGATTGCACTGCTAGAAGGCTTATTTGAGCAAGCACTTAAGCAACACGCCTGCGATTTGCACCTGGAGCCTGCAAGCACGGGGCTCAAAGTGCGGTTTCGGGTCGACGGCGTGCTGCGCGTAGCCCAGCGCATTGCACCTACGCTGGCGCCTCGAGTGCTGTCTCGGCTGAAGTTGCTCGCAGGCTTGGATATCAACGAAACGCGCTTGCCGCAAGACGGCGCGTTTCACTTCACCACCCGTTATAACGACAAGCTTGATTTCCGCCTGTCTGTGATGCCCACTCATCAAGGGGAAAAGGCGGTGCTGCGCTTGCAGCACAATGAGCCAGTGGCGTTGGATTTCACCACCTTGGGGATGAACGCCGCGCAAGCGCGCGCGTTGCAACACGCGCTGGGCCAGCCGCAAGGGCTGATTTTGGTCACCGGCCCCACCGGCAGCGGCAAAAGCATCACGCTTTACAGCGCACTTTCTGCCCTCAACAGCCCTGAAAAGCACATTTTAACCGCTGAAGACCCAGTTGAAATCACCCTTGAGGGCATTGTGCAAACGCAAGTCAACCCGGCTATTGGGCTAACGTTTGACCAACTGCTGCGCACCTTTTTGCGCCAAGACCCAGACATTATTATGCTCGGTGAAATCCGTGATGAAGCCAGCGCCAAAATGGCACTGCGCGCCGCGCAAACAGGGCACTTGGTGCTCTCGACCTTGCACACCAATGATGCCCGCTCCGCAATTGAGCGGCTCACCCAGCTGGGCATTGCCCGCCATGAGATTGACTCAAGCCTGTTGCTGGTGATTGCCCAGCGCTTGCTGCGCCGGCGTTGCCAGTGTGACGGTGGCTGTGATCGTTGCCATCAAGGCTATCAAGGGCGCGTTGGAGTGTATCAATTCCTCACACGAGAGGAGGGCGACTACCTGCTCGATTTCGCCACCTTGCATGCCAGCGCGCAGGTGAAGGTGCGCGAGGGCATCACCGATGTGCAAGAGCTCACGCGCGTGCTGGGGGCAGGGCATGATTGAGTTTCACTGGCAGGGGCAAACCAGCCTTGGCGTGGTGCAAAAGGGCGTGATCCTCGCCACAAGCAAAGCGCAGGCGCAATTGCGCTTGGCGGACGCGGGTGTGTTTGAGGTGACATTGCAGCGCAATTGGCGCTTGCCACGTGGCTTGAAGGCCGCCGACGTGCTGCAATTTTGCCAGCAGCTGGCCACCTTGGCGCAGGCGAAAGTGCCGATTAAACACGCCATTGAGCTGATTCACCAAAACACCACGCACAAAGCGCTGTTTGCTTGGCTGGAGGCGATTTTGCAAAAGCTCGAGCTGGGCTTTAGCTTTTCGCAAGCCTTGGCGCAGCACGAGAAAGTCTTCAGCGCGCAAGAGCGTGAGCTTATCGCCATTGGCGAGCAAACAGGGGAGTTGGCACAAATGCTCTCCCGCATTGCCGAGGCCAAAAATGCCCGCATGGCGCTGCGTCAAAAGCTGCAAAAAATTGCCTTTTACCCACCTTGGTGCTGGTGATTTCATTGGTGTTGGCGCTGTTGTTGCTGCTTTTTGTGGTGCCCGTGTTTGCCCAAATGTATCAACAAAACGCCAAAACCTACCGCACTTTACCTTGTGGTTGTTAAATCTCTCGCAACTGGCGCAAAGCCATGGCGTGGGGTTGCTGGCAGGCTTCGCTGGCGTGGTTGCGCTGGTTAAATGGCAGCTGCGCCACTCAACGCGGGCGCAGGCATGGCGCGATGCGCTGTACCTCAAGCTGCCCGTGTTGGGCGCGATGATGCGCGCGCAGGCAACACTGCAGCTCAGTGAAAATTTAAGTTTGATGTTGAAATCTGGCTTAACACTGGTGCAGGCGGTGGATATTTTAGCCAAGCAAAAAGCAACGCGGTGCAACAGCGCGCGCTGCAACACTGCCAGCAGCTGCTCGCCCAAGGGTATCGCTTTTCGCAAAGTGTTGGCAGCCAGCTGTTTTCTCAACAAGAGCTGGGCATGCTCCACATTGCCGAGCAAAGCAATGCGCTGGCGTTTATCCTCGCGCAAATGAGCGAAAGCCACCGCCGCGCGCTGGATCACAAGCTGGATTTGCTCGCACAACTGCTTGAGCCCCTGCTGATGCTCGTCATCGGCGTGATGATAGGCGGCGTGATGCTGGGGCTCTATTTGCCGATTTTCAACATGGGGGCGATGCTCGGATGATGACCGCACTTTTGATTGGCGCAGCCGCCGGCCTTGGGCTGCGCTACGCGTTAGCGTGCTTCCCGCACAGTGTCAACCGCACTTTGCAAGCCGAGTTCCACGCGTTAGACGCCACGTTCACGCTGCGCGCTGAAAGTTTGCTCGCGCCCTTCCCGCGCTGGCACTGGGCGCTTTATCTCGCCTTCGGTATACTGGCCAGCGTGGTGTGCCAGTGGCGCAGTGCGCCGGGGCTGGATTATGCCCTCAATGTCACCGCACTTTGGTTGCTGGCGCACATTGTGCTGACAGACTGGCGCTATCAGCTGCTGTCATCACAGCATTGCGTGCTGCTAGGGATCATCGGGCTACTTAAAGTGCGCTTTGGCCTTGGGCTGACCGCGGCGGAATTATGCGAGAGCGTGCTGTTGGCGCTGGTGCTGAGTGTGGTGATCACCTCTGTGAGCCAGTGGGTTTATCAACGCTGCGCCTTTGGTGAGGGGGATTGCTATTTGCTCTGTGCCTTGGCCTGCTTCACGCCCAGTGCTGAAATACCGCATTTATTATTGTGGGCGAGTGTGTTGACGCTCCTGGTGGCCGGGCTTGTGATGTGGCGCCAAGAGCGGCGGGTGCAAACCCTGCCGTTCGCGCCTGGGCTGGTGGCGGGGTTTGCGATAGTCAGTTGTTATTAAAGCGCAAGTAAAATGATTTTTTCTGGGTCAATGGTGAAATAAATCGGCTCGCCCTCTTCAAACGGCTCGCTTCCCAACCGCGACGCGCATAGCACCAAGCGGTTTACTGCGAGCAGCACCTCTTGTGTGTCTTGCAAGGTGGTGACGCTTTTCACCTGCCCTTGGAAGGTGTTGAGCGCGTCATCGCGGGTACGTGAGAGGGTGATCCACGGCGCTTTGAACATCATTAATAGCTCTTGCCCGAGGTGAATATTCAGCCGCTGGCGGCTGGCTTGGGTGATGCTGGCAACAATCGGTTGCTCAAAACCAATGACTTTCAAACTGACGTTGCACTTGAGGTTGTGCATTTCAATGTTCACCACCTGGCCAAAAAGCTGATTGCGCGCGCTGCTTTGCAATCCAAAGCGCGCGGTGGCGGCCAGCAGGCTGGTGAGCGGGATGGATTCGTCTTGCAAAATGCTAAAGGCGCGCTGTTGCGATTGCTCGAGCAACGTGTAGAGCTTGAGCACGCGCTTGGCGTAATCGGTCAATTGCGTGCCGCCGCCTTCTTTGCCGCCCGAGTTGCGCAGTAGCAGCGGTTTGGGGCTGACCGCTTCCATCGCATTGAGGCTGTCCCACGCGGTTTTGTAGCTGATGTTCACCTGCTTTGCCGCTTGCGAAATCGAGCCGCAGGCATCGATATTTTTCAGCAAAGCAATGCGCCGCGGGTCTACAAAAATCTGTTGTTGCAGTTTAATGCTTAAATCAATTTCAATTGCGTTGTCGGCCATGCGCCCCCCTTAAACTCGTTGTTATTATTCTAAAATAAAAATCCGCCTTGCCATAGGCTTATTTTTATATCATTATATAGAGGTTTACATAACGTTTTCCATTCACATTAGAGGTATCTATGTTAAAAAATATCAAAAAAACACTACTCGTGTTAAGTGCATTAGCCGTGGCATTGCCTGGCCTTGCACAAGAGAAGTTAACCGTTTTTGCTGCCGCTTCAATGACTAACGTGTTGCAAGACATCGGTGAGCAATTCAAAAAAGACAACAAAGACGCTGATGTGGTGTTCTCATTTGCTTCATCTTCGGTTGTGGCACGCCAAATCAACGAAGGCGCACCAGCAGACATCTTTGTGTCCGCTAACCAAAAATGGATGAACTTCTTAGAAGAAAACGACAAAATCATCAAAGATTCACGCAAAACCATCGCGGGCAACACCTTGGTGTTAATCGCGCCAAAATCCGCCGGTGACGTGAAATTTGACCCAGCAAAACCCCAATGGGTTAACTACCTCGGCGAGCGCTTCCTAGCCGTGGGTGACCCAGACCACGTGCCAGCAGGTAACTATGCCAAAACTGCATTGACCAACCTTGACATGTGGGGCAAAGTGGAAAGCAAATTAGCCCGTGCTGCTAACGTGCGCGCTGCCCTTGCTTTGGTTGAACGTGGTGAATCCCCATTGGGTATCGTTTATGCCACCGACGCGGCAGAAAGTGACAAAGTGCAAGTGGTTGGCACCTTCCCACAAAGTGCCTACAACGCGATTGAATACCCAGCGGCGATTGTCAAAGATCACGACAGCAAAACCGCGCAAGATTTCATGAACTACTTAGGTTCTGAAAAAGGTAAAGAAACCTTAACCAAATACGGTTTCAGCGTTAAATAATCACCCATTATTGTGATCAAAGTGCGGTCTGACCGCACTTTATTTTTATCTAAAAGGCGGTACTCTTGGACGCTTTCATTTCGTATTTCACCCTCTCTCCTGTTGAACTCTCCGCGGTCAAGCTCAGCTTGCGTGTGGCGCTGTTGGCGATGCTGTGCAGCTTGCCACTGGCGATATTCCTCGCTTGGCTTCTCGCGCGCTATGAATTCCCAGGCAAAAATTTGCTCAACGGCATCATTCACTTGCCGCTGGTGTTGCCACCGGTGGTGATTGGCTATTTATTATTAGTCGGCCTTGGGCGCAACGGCGTGATTGGGCAGTATTTATACCAATGGTTTGGCCTGACCTTTGCCTTTAGTTGGCGCGGGGCGGTGGTGGCCTCGGCGGTGGTGGCCTTCCCGCTGGTGGTGCGCTCCATTCGCTTGGCGTTGGAAAACGTGGACCCGAAACTCGAGCAGGCCGCACGCACACTCGGTGCCAGCCCGTGGCGGGTGTTTTTCTCGGTAACGTTGCCGCTGTCGTTTTCCGGCATTTTGGCCGGCGTCGTGCTCGGCTTTGCCCGCTCGCTCGGTGAGTTTGGTGCCACCATCACCTTTGTGTCTAACATTATTGGCGAAACGCAAACCATCCCATTGGCGATGTATTCACTGATTGAAACACCCGGGATGGAAAGTGCGGCGGCGCGGCTGTGTGTGATTGCGATTATTATCGCCTTGATTTCGTTGATTTTATCCGAATGGCTGGCGCGCAAAGCAAAATACAAATTAGGACAACGCGATGCTGGAAATTAATGTAAAAAAACAACTCGGCGCCATGGCGCTCGATGTTGATGTGCAAGTACCTAACCGTGGCGTGACCGCACTTTTTGGGCTTTCAGGCAGTGGTAAATCGTCACTGATTAACTTAGTCAGTGGCTTGACCAAGCCGGATGAAGGTTACATTTTGCTCAACGGCAAAACGCTCCTGGACAAGCGCCGCGGTGTTTACCTGCCGCCTGAGCGGCGCAAAGTTGGTTATGTGTTTCAAGACGCGCGGCTGTTCCCGCATTACACGGTGCGTGGCAATTTGCACTACGGCATGAACAAGCGCCAAGTGCAAAACTTTGATGAAATTGTCTCGCTGCTTGGCATTGAGGCGCTGCTTAATCGCTATCCGCTCACGCTGTCAGGCGGGGAGAAACAACGGGTGGCGATTGGCCGCGCGCTGTTCACCCAGCCGGATTTGTTGCTGATGGACGAGCCGCTGGCCGCGCTCGATTTGCCACGCAAGCAAGAGCTGCTCGACTACCTTGACCGCTTAACCAAAGAGATTGAAATCCCGATTTTGTACGTCAGCCACAGCCTGGAAGAGCTTTTGCGTTTGGCGCAACAGGTGATTTTGATGGATAACGGCAAAGTGCTGGCCTATGACAGTTTGGAATCCATTTGGCAAAGTGAGCACTTTTTGCCGTGGAAGAACGAAACCAAGCAAAGTGCGGTTTTCAGCCTGCCGGTGTTGTTGCACCATCAGCAATTCCCGATGACCGCACTTGACTTTGCCGGCCAGCAGTTGTGGATTACGCAAGTCGATAAAAAAGTCGGCGAGGCGGTGCGCGTGTGCATTTATGCAAGTGATGTCACGCTTTCCTTGGCGCCGGCGAAAAACAGCTCTGTACGCAATGGGTTAGCCTGCCAAGTCAGCGCGATTGAAACGCACAACAGCCATGAAATTGACGTCACACTCAACGCCGAGGGTTTGACCTTCAGCGCGCTGATTTCACCGTGGGCGTTGGCGGAGCTCGATTTGCGCGTCGGCCAGCGACTTTATGCGCAAGTGAAAAGTGTCAGCGTGATTCGCTAATCAGAGAATAAAAACCCTTGGCCATGCCAAGGGTTTTTGTTGTTGGCGGTTAGATGTTGATGACCGCAAAGAAGGTGATCACAGTATAAAGTGCGGCTAAGCCGTAGAAGATCACCCCGCTGGCTGGCAAGTGCACTTTGAAATCGTGCAAGCCGTGGTGGATGCGGTGCATGCCACACCACATTGGGAAAATCGCCACCACCAGCAAAATCAGTTTGCCTAAAAAACTGTGGGCAAAAGCCACCATGTTTTCAGGGCTGACTAAGCCAAGCGGATACAAAAAGAGCAAAATCAGTGCCAACACAGGGAACACGATGGCGCTGACGGTGCCGCCGGTGCCAAAGAGTAACCATACCACTGGCTCATTGGAACGTTTTGGTGATTGATTCATCGTATCCTCCTTAAATATACACAAGAACAAGCGTAATCAGTGACACCACCAATGTGATGGCCCACATCAACATGCGGATCCACACTTGTGGCACGCGTTCATTCTTGTAGATCAGGTTTAACGCTTTTGGTGTTAAGCCAAACCAAGTCACGGTGTTGAACACCACACCGGCGAGGGTGATCACGTTGAGGATAATCACCAAAGGATTTTTCAAAAAGCCCACAAAGTCAGTGGTGAAGGTGCCGTTGCCGAGGCAAATAAAGCCGTAGAGCAGCACAATGCAAAACCAAATGGTTGGCAAGGCGGTGGCTTCACGCACCATGTAGAATTTGTAAAAATCCAGTTTTTTCCACCAAGTGGGTTTCACTTCGCGGACATATTTTTTCCGTTTCGATGTTGTTGTATTCATGCAGCCCTCCTTACTTTTGCGGTTTCAGCATTGCGATAACATAGTCTTTGGAAGACTCGACTTTGCCTTGGTTGACCGCAGCCGCTGGGTCGACGTGTTTAGGGCAGACTTCAGAGCAAAAGCCCACAAAAGTACAGCTCCACACCCCGTTTTTACCGTTGATAATTTTCATCCGCTCGGCTTTGCCGTGGTCGCGGTTATCAAGGTTGTAACGGTTGGCGAGTGTCAACACCGCAGGGCCGACAAACTCTGGGTTCAAGCCAAATTGAGGGCAGGCGGCATAACAAAGCCCACAGTTGATGCACATAGAGAAAGTGCGGTATTTTTCCAACTGTGCTGGGGTTTGTTTTGCGCGTTGCCCAGGCGGGGTTTGGTTGCCGATGATATACGGCTTGATGGATTCCAAACTTTCGATAAAGTGGCTCAAATCCACCACCAAATCGCGCTCAATTGGGAAGTTGGCCAACGGCTCAATGCGCATAAAGCCGCTGTAATCACGCAAGAAGGTTTTACACGCCAAGCTTGGGCGGTTGTTAACCATCATGCCGCATGAGCCACAAATCGCCATCCGGCAAGACCAGCGATAAGAAAGCTCAGGCTCGAGTTTGTCTTTGATGTAGCCTAAGGCGTCAAGCAGCGAGGTTTGATCGTCATAAGGCACATCGTAGGCTTTCAAATAAGGTTCGTTATCGACTTCTGGGTTGTAGCGCAGAACTTCGACTTTCATGATTTTATTTGCTTGACCCATGGTTTACTCCTTGTTTGCCTTGGCTGCTTTTTCAGCGGCTTCTGCTTCCGCACCGTAGACCCGTTTCGCAGGTTGCGATTTGGTGATCTTCACATCGCTGTATTCGATGGTTGGTGCGCCGTCTGCGTTGTAGTAGGCAAGCGTATGTTTGAGGTAGTTGACATCATCACGCTCAGTGAAGTCTAAGCGTTGGTGAGCACCACGGGATTCTTTACGCGCAATGGCAGACGAGGAAATAGATTGCGCCACATCCAAAATGGTACCCAATTCAATGGTGTAGAGC
This sequence comes from Spirabiliibacterium mucosae, assembly GCF_014884965.1. Lineage (GTDB taxonomy): Bacteria > Pseudomonadota > Gammaproteobacteria > Enterobacterales > Pasteurellaceae > Spirabiliibacterium > Spirabiliibacterium mucosae. The sequence continues at coordinate 16,580 of NZ_JABTBO010000027.1, forward strand.
ACATCAGTGTTGAACACGCTTGAGCGGTCCGCAATGCGGATTTTCTTAAAGCGCTCTTTGAGCTCGGCAATTTTGTCCACGGTTTTTTGCATAGACTCTTCGGTGCGGTAGATACCACAGCCTTCTTCCATCGCATCACCCATTTCATCACGAATGTGTGACCAGCTTTCGTTACCTTCTTGCTCTAAGAGAGCATTGAGGCGGCCGACCACATCACGCGCTTGAGCGTCGATCGCCGCGCTGTTGGCTTGGCTGCTTTCCGCTGCACGTTTGGCGGCGTTTTCACCGGCCACTTTACCGAGCACCACAAGTTCTGCCAGGGAGTTAGAACCTAAACGGTTGGCGCCATGCAAGCCTGAAGAGGCACATTCACCCACGGCAAACAAGCCTTTAATGCGGGTCTCAGATTGTTGATCCACCTCGATACCGCCCATGGTGTAGTGCACAACAGGGCGCACAGGGATTGGCGCTTTGGCCGGATCCACCCCTTCGTAGGCTTTTGCTAATTCACAGATAAACGGCAGACGTTCGTGCAAGTATTTTTCACCAAGGTGGCGAAGGTCAAGGTGCACCACATCCACGCCTTTGGCGGTTTTCAGTGTGTTGCCTTTGCGCCACTCTTGCCAGAAAGCTTGGGAGACTTTGTCACGCGGGCCGAGTTCCATGTATTTGTTTTCAGGTTTGCCAATTGGGGTTTCAGGGCCGAGGCCGTAGTCTTGCAAGTAGCGATAGCCGTCTTTGTTGACCAAAATACCACCTTCACCACGGCAGCCTTCAGTCATCAAAATGCCGGTGTTTGGCAAGCCAGTTGGGTGGTATTGCACAAATTCCATATCGCGCAACGGCACGCCGTGGCGATAAGCCATTGACAAGCCGTCACCGGTCACGATGCCACCATTGGTGTTAAAGCGGAACGCACGGCAGCCACCACCAGTTGCAATCACCACCGCATTAGCGTTGATTTGCACCAAAGTGCCTTCCATCATGTTCATCGCCACCACGCCGCGGGCATGGCCGTCGTCGGTTAAAATATCCAGCACAAAGTGCTCGTCATAGCGAATGATTTGCGGGAATTGGATAGAGGTTTGGAACAAGGTGTGCAACAAGTGGAAGCCGGTTTTATCGGCGGCGAACCAAGTGCGCTCAATTTTCATCCCACCGAAGCGGCGCACGTTCACTTCACCGTCTTGACGGCGGCTCCAAGGGCAGCCCCAGCGTTCAAGTTGGGTCATTTCAATTGGCGAGTGCTCAACAAAATATTCCACAACATCTTGTTCACACAACCAGTCACCACCAGCAACGGTGTCGTGAAAGTGTTTGTCGTAGCTGTCTTCAGATTTAATCACAGCCGCGGCACCGCCCTCAGCGGCCACGGTGTGGCTACGCATTGGGTAAACTTTTGAAATTAATGCAATTTTAAGGTTAGGGTTTGCTTCAGCAGCCGCGATGGCAGCACGCAAGCCGCCCCCGCCCGCACCAACAATTGCAATATCGACATTAACGGTTTGCACGATATCCTCCACGCAAAATGTGAGTAAAAAGTAATGATTTAAAATACAAAAGTAACAATCGTTAAGATAACTCGATTTGATTGAAGTCATTTTGCCACCTTTTAGTAACAAATTAATACTTTTACCAAATCGCGCCAAAAAGGTTTCATTTCGTGATCTAACTCAAAAAAGCGTGATGGGATAATAACTTACTTAAATAGTATGGTATTAAATCGCACCCGCCAAAAGGGCAAAGTGCGGTTGTGCGCAAAAGCCATTGAGTGTTTTGTGAATAATCGCTAGAATGCCCACAATTTGACACAAAGCAGGTTGATATGATTTTACAACAACAATGGCAGCCCAGCGCGCCGATGAAAAACATCCTCGCGCGGGCAAAATTGCTCGCCGATTTGCGCAGCTTTTTCACCGATCGCGGTTTGCTGGAGGTGGAAACACCGATTTTGAGCGAATATGCCGTCACCGACGTGCATTTGAGCGTGTTTGAAAGCCGCTACACCGCACCTTTTGCCGACGGCGACAAAATGCTCTATCTCGCCACCAGCCCAGAGTACCATATGAAGCGCTTGCTCGCTGCCGGCAGTGGCCCGATTTTCCAAATCAGCAAAGTGTTCCGCAATGAAGAAAGCGGCGCGCACCACAACCCCGAATTTACCATGCTGGAGTGGTATCGACCGCACTTTGATATGTTCCGCTTAATCAACGAGGTGGACGATTTGCTCCAGCAAATTTTAGACTGCAAGCCAGCCGAGAGCTTTAGCTATCAGTTTATCTTCCAAGAATGTGTCGGGCTCGACCCGCTCTCGGCGGAAAAACCGCACTTGGTGAAAAAAGCGCAAGAGCATGGCCTGATGGACGCCGAAAATCAAAGCCGCGACGGCTTGTTGCAATTTCTCTTCACCGCCTTGGTGGAGCCGAAAATTGGCCTGGAGTGCCCAGCGGCGGTGTACCACTTCCCAACCACCCAGGCGGCGTTGGCGCAAATCAGCTCAGAGGACCACCGCGTGGCCGAGCGTTTTGAGTTTTATTTCAAAGGCTTGGAGCTGGCCAACGGCTTTAATGAGCTGACCGATGCGCAAGAGCAAATCCAACGCTTCGAGCGCGACAACAAGCAGCGCGGCGCCTTGGGCCTGCCGCAGCGTGCGATTGACCAGCGCTTTATCTCCGCCTTGCGCAACGGTATGCCGCAATGCTCGGGCGTGGCGCTGGGGGTGGATCGCTTGTTGATGATTGCACTGGGCGAAAAAGAGATTCGCAACGTGCTGACGTTTAATATTGAAAATGCGTAACGGGAGTGAGCATGTCTGAATTATTGATTGCCGCCATTTTAGGGATTGTGGAAGGCTTGACCGAGTTTTTGCCGGTGTCGTCCACAGGGCATATGATTATCGCGGGTTATTTTTTAAATTTCACGGGTGAAAAGGCGGCGACCTTTGAGGTGATTATCCAACTCGGCTCCATTTTGGCCGTGGTGGTGGTGTTTTGGCGCAAAATGTTTGGCCTGATTGGCATCCACTTTGGCAAGCCGCCTGCGCCTGACCACGCCCAGTTGCGCCTAACCCACATTATTTTGGGCATGATCCCAGCCGTGGTGCTGGGCTTGGCGTTTCACCACACAATTAAATCGTGGTTTACCATCCAAAATGTGATTTTCTCGCTGATTGTCGGCGGCATTTTGCTGATTATAGCCGAAAAATTCCGCCCGCAAGTGCGCGCCCACACGGTAGATCAAATCTCCTACAAACAAGCCTTTGCCATTGGTTTGTTCCAATGTTTGGCGCTTTCCCCTGGTTTTTCTCGCTCTGGGGCGACCATTTCAGGCGGCTTGTTGATGGGTGTTGGGCGTCAAGCGGCGGCGGAGTATTCCTTTATTCTTGCCGTACCGATGATGATGGGCGCGACGGTGTTGGATCTCTATAAAAGCTTGAGCTTTTTAACCAGCGCGGATATCCCGATGTTTGCTGTCGGTTTTGTGGTGGCGTTTGTGGTGGCGATGCTGGCGATTAAGGTGTTTTTGAACCTCATCACTCACATCACCTTCATCCCATTTGCGATCTACCGCTTCGTGGTGGCGATCGCGTTGTATTTCGTCTTTTTACACTAGGGCAAATGACATTAGCGCAAAAGGCAAAGTGCGGTCAAACCGCACTTTGATGGCTTAAATATTGGCGCGGTTGCTGCAAATAAATTCCCCCGCGTTGCCGTCCCATTCAATTTCTGCAATGGTGGCGGTGCTAAAGCCCACTTGCTGCGGGCAATCGCAAAGTGCGGTCACCAAATCCTCCACAAACGGCAGGTGAGAAACAATCAACACGTTTTTCACCCCGTCGTTGTGCAGCGTTTGTAAATAATCAATCACCAGCGAGGTGTTGCCATACGGGGTGAGCGCATCCCACGTTTCCACTTCACTCGGCAGAGCAGTTTGGGTGGCGCCAGCGAGCTTGTCGTAGGTTTGCATCGCGCGGTAATAAGGGCTGATGAGCACTTTGTCGATGTGATTGGCCGCCTCACTGAGCCACAGGCCTTGCTCAACGGCCTGCTTTTGGCCATAAGGCGTGAGGTTGCGTTGTGCATCCGAGGCCGCCATAATTTCCGCTTCGCCGTGGCGCATGATAAAAATTCGCATAGTAGCCTCCTTGGTTTTGCCTGATTGTTTTCATTATGATCGCACATCTTGATGTTGTTTTGGGAACAATCGCGCCCGCAAGCGGGACAAATTTCTCAGTTTGTGATCTCGATCTAATTTTAAAATCAGCGTATAATAGCAAGAATTTTAGAATATTCGCGTGCTCAGGCACGGGTGTCATTTAGCAAATTAACCATTTTTAGGGGTATAAGGATGTCGAGAAGACTAAGAAGAACAAAAATTGTTTGTACTATGGGGCCGGCGACTGACCGTGACAATAATCTTGAGAAGATTATTGCGGCTGGGGCCAATGTAGTGCGAATGAACTTTTCCCACGGCACGCCAGAAGATCACATGCAACGCGCAGAGCAAGTGCGCGCGGTGGCGAAAAAATTAGGCAAACAAGTGGCTATTCTTGGCGACTTGCAAGGGCCGAAAATCCGTGTGTCTACCTTCAAAGACGGCAAAATTTTCTTAAACATTGGGGATAAATTCACCCTTGATGCCGACTTACCAAAAGGCGAAGGCAACCAAAGTGCGGTTGGATTAGACTATAAAGAATTACCAAAAGACGTGGTGCCAGGCGACATTTTGTTGCTCGACGACGGCCGCGTGCAACTGAAAGTGCTCAGCACTGAAGGCAACAAAGTTTTCACCGAAGTGACCGTAGGTGGCCCGCTGTCTAATAACAAAGGCATCAACAAACTCGGTGGTGGCCTATCCGCTGACGCATTAACCCCAAAAGACAAAGCGGACATCATCACCGCGGCGAAAATTGGCGTGGATTATTTGGCGGTGTCTTTCCCGCGCAACGGTGCTGATTTGCACTACGCGCGCCAATTGGCGAAAGAAGCCGGCCTTAACGCCAAAATCGTTGCTAAAGTCGAGCGCGCTGAAGCCGTGGCCACCGTTGAGGCGATGGACGATATCATTCTCGCATCCGATGTGATCATGGTTGCCCGTGGTGACCTTGGGGTGGAAATTGGTGACCCTGAGCTAGTGGGTGTGCAGAAAAAACTGATCCGCCGCTCACGCCGCTTAAACCGCGTGGTCATCACCGCCACTCAAATGATGGAATCGATGATCAGCAACCCAATGCCAACCCGCGCGGAAGTCATGGACGTGGCCAACGCCGTGCTTGACGGCACCGATGCGGTGATGCTCTCCGCGGAAACAGCCGCCGGCCAATACCCGGCAGAAACCGTCGCCGCGATGGCGAAAGTGTGTTTAGGTGCTGAAAAAATGCCAAGCATCAACGTTTCACGCCACCGTATCGACATGACCTTCAACAACATTGAAGAGTCTGTAGCGCTTTCAGCGATGTATGCCGCCAACCACCTTGAAGGCGTGCGCGCGTTGATCGCGATGACCAGCTCTGGCCGCACCGCACTTTTGATGTCGCGCATCAGCTCTGGCTTGCCAATCTTTGCCCTTTCTCGCAACCAAGACGCGCTTAATTTGTGCAGCCTCTACCGTGGTGTGACCCCTGTGTTCTGTGAAGAAGTCAGCCGCACTGTAGAAGGCGCGAAAAGTGCCATCGCGCTGCTCAAAGACAAAGGCTATTTGGTCTCAGGCGATTTAGTATTGTTGACCCAAGGCGACGAACTGGCCGAAGGCAACACCAACACCTGCCGCACCTTAGTGGTGGAATAATCGCAAGGTTACACACAAAAGCTATCACCACGGTGATAGCTTTTTTATTGCCATAAAAATAAAACCCTGCCATTGGCAGGGTTTTGTGTCACCGCACTTTGGGTTAGAAGCGGTAATTCAGCGCCAAGCCAAAGAGATCGGCGGTGGATTTTGAAGAGTATTTCGCTGCAACACTGCCTTCTTTCTCAACGAAAGTATTATCTTTAGCAATCAAGTGAGCATAGCCTGCATCCACGCTCAAGTTTGGTGTGAAGCGATAGGTTGCACCAATAGAAATCCAAGTGCGGTCAGCATCTGGAATGGAGATAGAATAGTAACCGTCTTGCACTGGGCTTTGGTCGTAGGCTAAACCGCCGCGCAAGGTGAGTTTCGGGTCAACATCATAGCTTACGCCCACAGCAAAGCGGCTGGCATTTTTGAAGTTTTCTGCCTTTTTAAAGAGTTTTTGCCCATTTGCGTCATAAGCATACAGCTCTTTAAAGCGGCTCCATTGGGTGTATTTATAGCTATAACTCAAGGCCAATTTTTCGGTTAACTTATGCCAGCCTGAGAGTTCCCAATAGGCTGGTAATTTCAAAGTTAACTGACCAGGAATGGTTTTGCCATCAGTGCCCAATGGAAAACGTGATTTAATGCTATCTGGATATCGAGAAAGATCAGGTAAATCACTTGAAAAATCACCATTAAAATCGATATCGACAGGGGAGTGATAGGCAAGACCTAAACGATTATTTTCATTAAACTCGTAGGTGATACCCAAATTATAACCAAATCCCCATTCTTTTCCTTTTAGTTGAGCCACAGTTGAACTCGGTGTTATCGCGGCATTTTTACCTAATTGCGTATAGCCTGCATTTAAGCGAGCTGCGCCTACACCTGCATGGCGTTCAATTAAAGCATCAGCATAAACGGCGTTAAAGCCTGCCCCTAAGCTCCAGTGGCGGTCAATGCGAAACGCGGTGCTGAGGTTGAAGTTGATCGCCGTTAAGTCTGTTTTGCCCGCAAAAAAGCCAGCATTATATTGGTCATCAAACTCGGTCGCCAAACCGTAGTTAACGTTGATGCCAGCACCAAACATCACATTTGGGTTAACAGGATGAACATAATATAAATTTGGGATAATGGCACCTTTAGCAATGTCGCTATGATCAGCATTGTTACGTGCATTTTTCGGCGCAGACACAAATTGTCCATTCACATCTTGACCGATCACACCTTCAAGGTTCACATCAGGGCGCACATACACACCCCCGAGGGAGAATTCAGGGCGTTGAAATTGGGTCATCAACGCAGGGTTGGTGGCCAATGCAGAGGCATTGTCGGCCACGGCAGCGTCACCGGCATAAGCACGGCCAAGGCCAGAGGTGGAAATTTCGCTGAGTTGGAAGGCAGCCGCTAACGCGCTGGAGGCGGACACCGTCAACGCGGCGCCTAACATGGCTTGGGTCAGTTTAGTTAATTTGAGCATAATTTGTCCTAAATTGCATTGAGTTTGACGACAATGTCGCCGATTTGAAGTAAAAGTGCGGTTGATTGTAAACAAGCGATTTGCGAAGGGCAAGCCTTTTTACGGATTTTTGTTTATAAATGTGATATTCACATCACTTTACTAATAAAATAACACCATTTGCGCAACAAAATTAGCCGATTTTGGCCAGAAGTGTGATAAAATGGAACGCAATTTTAATTAACACTATTAAGGACTCGTTATGACCAAGAAAGGATGTAAAGCAGAAGAAAGCAAAGTGTGCTGCTGTGTGGACGTGGGCACCATCATCGACAACGAAGACTGCTCAGTGCACTTTGAGCAAGTGTATGCCGACAAAGCCCAAGCGGAAGAAGCACTGGCCTATTTAACTCAAAAAGCCCGTGATGCGGAAAGTGAACCGGCTAACATCACCAGTGAAATCACTGACGTGGACGGCGGCGCGCAACTCAAAGCGACATTTGAATTCAGCTGCCAAGCTGAGTGCATGATTTTCCAACTCTCCACCCGTTAATTTCCACCAAAAATATAAAGTGCGGTCCGCGTGTGACCGCACTTTACTTTTTAGCGATCAAAAGGCGCATCCCAAGCGCTGTCATCCAACCCATGGCCGAAGTGGCTTTCAATAAAGCGCCGTGTCACCGCGGTGGCAGGCTCACGCAGCACATCGCGCGTGGCGCCGTATTCCACCATTTGGCCGGCTTGCATCACCAGCATGGTGTCAGCAATGTGCTTAATAATGCCCATGTGCTGGCCAAGATAAATATAAGAAATCCCCAGTTTTTGTTGCAGCTCAAGCAGCAAATTGACCAGCTGCGTTTTCACCGAGGTGTCCATCGAGGCCAAGGCGCTGTCGAGGATTAAAATCTCCGGCTCCAAAATCACCGCGCGCGCCAGTGCCACGCGCTGCTTTTGGCTTTGCGACAGGGTGTGAATGGGCGCTAACGTGTGGTCGGGGTAGAGCCCCACCAGCGAGAGGGTTTGATAAATTTTGCGGTTGCGCTGTTCTTCATCCCAATTGGTGGTCAGCAGCAGTGGTGTTTCCAACACTTGGCCGATGTTCAAGTGCGGTATCAGCGTGGTGTCTGGGTCTTGCGACACCATGCGGATGTGGCGGCAGCGCGTTTGGTAATCGCCAAAGTGCAGCTCGCGGCCTTTGAAAAAAATCTTGCCTGAATCGGGCGCGACCACGCCGCCAATCATTTTTGCCAAGGTGGATTTGCCCGAGCCACTTTCGCCAACAATTGCCAGCGTTTTGCTTTTTTCTAAACTAAAGGAGATGTCGGTCACGGCCGAAAAATACCCCGTGCGCCAAAACGTGGTGTTGTCGCGGTAGGCTTTGTTGAGATCTTCCACCAACAATAATGGGGGCGTTTTGCTTTTGTCCATGGTTACTCCTGCGCCAGCGGCTTGTCGGTGTTGATCGTCAGCGGCGTGAACTGCACCGGCGCGTGCTCGTGCTCACGCTCACGAAAGTTGAGCGGAAAATGGCAGGCAAACTCGTGCTGCTTAATCCGCCGCATTGGCGGCTTGTGAATGCAGCGCTTTTGCGCATACGAACACCTCGGGCCAAGGCGGCAGCCGATCGGCAAATTGCTTAACAGCGGGATGGTGCCGCGCAACGTATTCAAGCGGCTTTTTAATGGCAGCGGCTGGCTGAAATCAGGGATTGAACTGAGCAGTGCCACGGTGTAAGGGTGGTGTGGGCGCTGCAAAATGGCCTCTTGGTTGCCGCTTTCCACCGTTTGCCCGCAGTATAAAATCGTGAATTGATTGCACCACTGGCTGACGGTTTTCAAGTCATTGCTGGTGAGCAAAATCGAGGTTTTCAAATTTTGGTTCATGCTAGAGAGCAACTTGAACACCTGCAACTGCGCGGTGGCCTCAAGGGAATGGGTTGGCTCATCGGCCACCAACAGCCGCGGCTGGTTGACCACCGCCATGGCGATCATCACCTTTTGCGCTTCACCTTCGGTGATTTCAAACGGGTAGCTGCGCATAATGTCTTGGTGATCTTTAATCCCGATGCGGTGCAACAGCTCCACCACGCGCCGGCGCTTCC
>NZ_JABTBO010000028.1 GCF_014884965.1 Spirabiliibacterium mucosae
ATAATTTCCAGCACCCGCGCTTTACGCTCTTTCGCGCTCAGCTTGGTGTTAATCAATAGTGGCTCTTCTAAAATTTTGCCCACTTTCTGGCGCGGATTGAGCGAGGCGTACGGGTTTTGGAACACAATTTGAATTTTCTCACGGCGGAGTTTTTTCACCTGTGCGTCGTTGACTAAAAAGTTTTGCCCGTTGTAATAAAGCTCACCCTCGGTTGGGTGTTCAATCATGGTTAACAGCCGCGCAAGGGTTGACTTGCCACAGCCAGATTCCCCTACCACGGCCAAGGTTTTGCCACGGCCGAGCTCAAATGACACGCCATCGAGGGCTTTGACCATTTGTTGCGGCGCAAACAGCCCCTTTTTCACCGGGTAATATTTTTTCAAATTCACGCCACGCAGCAAAGTTGGCTGCTCAGGTGTTGGTGTGTGTTGCAGATCAGACATGAACAGGCTCTCCTTGCGCATTAAGTGGCGTAAAACATTTCACGCGTCGCTCGCCAATGTGGCGCATTTCTGGCTCTTTGGCGCGACATTCATCGGTGGCATACGGGCAGCGTGGGTTGAGCAGGCACCCGCGTGGGCGGTCGTATTTGCCTGGCACCACCCCTGGCAGTGAATGCAGGCGGGATTTGCCCACTGCAAATTCTGGCAAGGATTGCAACAACGCTTGGGTATAAGGGTGCATCGGTTGAGCAAAAATCGCTTGTGCCGTGCCCTCTTCCACCACTTGGCCGGCATACATCACCAAAATGCGCTCGGCCGCTTCTGCCACCAAGGCCAAATCGTGAGTAATGAGCACCAATGCCATGTTTCTTTTTCTGCAATTCGAGGAGCAAATCAATAATCTGCGCTTGAATAGTAACATCAAGTGCGGTTGTCGGTTCATCGGCAATCAACAATTTTGGCCGGCAGGCAATCGCCATCGCGATCATCACCCGCTGGCTCATGCCGCCCGATAATTGGTGCGGATAGACCGACAAGCGGGATTCAGGGTCAGGAATACCCACCAAGTTCAGCAGCTCCAATGTGCGCTCACGGCGGCTTTGCTTGGTGCCACCCTCGTGCACTTTCAGTGCCTCCATAATTTGAAAGCCGACGGTGTAGGCTGGATTGAGGCTGGTCATTGGGTCTTGGAAAATCATCGCGATTTCAGAGCCAATTAGCTCGCGCTTTTGGTCTTCACTGATGGATAACAGATCATGATCAGCAAAGTTAAGTGCGGTTGCAGACACGCGCCCTGGGTAGTCAATCAAGCCCATCACAGCCAGTGAACTGACCGATTTGCCCGAGCCCGACTCACCCACAATGCCGAGCACTTCGCCTTGTTTAATTTTGTAACTGACGCGGTCCACCGCCTTGAACGGGGTTTTCTCATCGCCAAAATGAACGGATAATTCGTTAACTTCGAGTAATGACATCTTTTGCCCCACTTATTGTTTTAATTTTGGATCGAGCGCGTCACGCAAGCCGTCACCCATCAAGTTGAAGGCCAACACCGTGAGCAAAATCGCCAAGCCTGGGAAGGTCACCACCCACCATGCACGCTGCACAAATTGCAAGGCTTCCGCCAGCATCGCACCCCACTCAGGTGTTGGTGGCTGAGCACCGATACCCAAAAAGCCCAATGCGGCCATATCCAAAATCGCATTCGAAAAGCCCAATGTGGTTTGCACAATCAATGGCGCTAAGCAGTTTGGCAAAATGGTGATAAACATCAAGCGCAGCGCACTTGAGCCGGCCACGCGGGAGGCGGTAACGTAATCACGGTTGATTTCGTTAAGCACCGACGCCCTGGTTAAGCGCACATAGCTTGGCAGCGAAACAAAAGCGATGGCGAAGGAGGCGTTGATTAACGACGGCCCCAGCACCGCGACAATAGCAATCGCCAACAGCAAGCTTGGCAGCGCGAGCATAATATCAATGATGCGCATGATGATGATATCAATAATGCCGCCAAAATAGCCTGCGATCAGGCCTAAAATCACCCCAAACACCAGTGACAAGCCAACCACTAAAAGCCCGATAAATAACGACAAGCGCGCGCCGTGAATCAGACGCGAGAGAATATCACGGCCAACATCGTCGGTGCCTAAAATGTAGCTCCAGTTGCCGCCATCAAGCCACGCTGGCGGCAGCAGGAGGGCGTCACGCGCTTGCGAAATCGGGTCATGGGGGGGCGACCACATCGGCAAACACGCTGACTAAGAAAATAAGAACGATATAACTCAGGCCAATCACCGCGCCCTTGCTGTGGCTAAAATGAGACCAAAATTCAGCAATGGGCCCCTTGGGTGCTGGCGCGAGAGGTTTTACTTCAATTGCGTTTTCTGACATAACGTTGTGCTCACTCCAAGAATTATTTGCGATGACTAATGCGTGGGTTCAAAATGCCGTAGAGCAAATCCACAAACAAGTTCACCAAAATGATGATGGTGGCAATGATCAACACCGCCCCTTGCACCACAGGGTAGTCACGCGCGCGAATAGCCTCAATCACCCACTTACCAATGCCTGGCCAGGCGAAGATGGTTTCGGTTAAAATCGCGCCTGACAGCAGCTGGCCGACAATCAGCCCCACCACGGTGACTACGGGGATCAGCGCGTTGCGAAGCGCATGGACAATAATCACGCGCATTTTTGAAAGCCCTTTGGCGCGCGCGGTGCGGATGTAGTCTTCACCGAGCACTTCAAGCATTGACGAGCGCGTCATGCGCGAAATCACCGCCAGTGGGATGGTGCCGAGCACAATCGATGGCAGCACCAAGTGCGACAGCGCCGAGGCAAAGGCGCCCGGCTCGCCTGAGAGCCAGCTGTCAACGAGCATGAAGCCGGTGACATCATCTATCCAATATTCTGCGCCAATGCGTCCTGATACCGGCGTTAAATCCAGTTGCACCGACATCACCAGCATCAGCAACAAGCCCCACCAGAAAATCGGCATGGAGTAGCCGGTGAGAGAAACGGCCATCACGCTGTGGTCAAACACCGAGCCGCGCTTAACGGCGGCTAAAATCCCGATCGGGATGCCCAACAGCACCGCAAACAAAATCGCGCAGGTGGCCAGCTCAATGGTAGCGGGAAAGAGGCTTAAAAATTCGTCAATCACCGGCTGGCTGTTTTTAAATGAAATCCCTAAATCACCGTGGAAGAGATCGGTGAGGTAATTAAAATACTGCTGATATAACGGTAAGTCTAACCCCATTTGATGCAACATTTGCGCGTGCATTTCAGGCGAGAGCCCACGCTCACCCATGCGAATCTCCACAGGGTCCCCTGGGATAAAGTGAATCAACGCAAATGTAAATAATGTTATCCCGATGAAAGTGGGGATAATCATCAAAATACGTTTTAAGATAAATTGCAACATAGCTCGTTTTTCTCGAAAGTTGTCATTTAGGTAAAACTGATGACAATGAAGAGGAAGACCGCACTTTTACCATAAAAGTGCGGTTAAATTCAAATATTATTCTAATTCTACATAATAAAAGTTATGTAAGCCAAATGGATCGATCACATAATTTTTCACATTGCTGCGCAGTGGCAAGAATGTTTTGGAGTGAGCGATGGTAATCCATGGCGCTTGTTCTTTGAACACCACTTGCGCTTGCTCGTAGAGCTTGGTGCGCTCAGCTTGGTCTGTCACTTGCACCGCTTTGGTCACAAGATCGTTGAACGGTTGATAACAGAACTTCGCGTAGTTTGAGCCCTGCTCTGCAGAGGCGCAGCTTAACAAAGTGCCGAAGAAGTTATCTGGGTCACCGTTGTCACCTGTCCAGCCCATCAAGCCTGTTGGGTGCTCGCCTTTTTTCATGCGTTGGAGGTATTCACCCCACTCAAAGCTGACGATTTTCGCCTTCACGCCCACAGCGGCCCAGTCGGACTGAATCAACTCCGCCATACGGCGTGCGTTCGGGTTGTATGGGCGGGAGACTGGCATCGCCCAAATTTCGGTATCAAAGCCTTTTTCAAAACCCGCTTCTTTAAGCAATGCTTTGGCCTTTTCAACGTCATATGGGTAGTCTTTCACGCTGTCGTTGTAGCTCCACATGGTTGGTGGAATTGGGTTTTTCGCTTTGTCTGCCGCACCGAGGAACACCGCGTCGATGATCGCATCTTTATTCACCGCCAAATTCAACGCTTGGCGCACTTTTTCGTTGTCAAACGGCGCTTTTTTGGTGTTAAACGCCAAATAGCCGATGTTCAGGCCTGCTTCTTCCATCACTTTGATGTTTTTCTCGTTTTTCATCTGCTCGATATCCGCTGGGTTTGGATACGGCATGATTTGACACTCGCCTTTTTGCAGTTTGGCATAACGCACAGACGCATCCGGTGTGATGGCGAAGACTAAGCGGTCGATTTTTGAGCGGCCTTTCCAGTAGTCATCAAAGGCTTTGTAGCGAATGCTGGCGTCTTTTTTGTAGCTGACAAATTCAAATGGGCCAGTACCGATTGGGTTTTTGTCCACTTTGTCTGGAGAGCCGGCTTTAAGCATGGCATCGGCATACTCTTGCGAGAGAATGGAGGCAAAATCCATGCCGAGGTTAGCCAAAAACGGCGCATTTGGCTGCTTGAGGTGGAATCTCACGGTGTGGTCATCTACCTTTTCAACACGGTCGAGGATATTTTGCATATCCATGCCGACAAAATATTCATACCCGAGGTTAGACACATTGTGGTACGGGTGTTTGTCGTTCATTTGACGCTCAAATGAGAACACCACGTCGTCGGCGGTCATCTCACGAGTTGGTTTGAAATCTTTGTTTGATTGAAACTTCACGCCTTTGCGCAAATGGAAGGTGTAAACCAAGCCATCATCGCTGATCTCCCAGCTTTCTGCCAGTGATGGTTGCACCTCTGTTGTGCCGCGTTTGAACTCGGTCAAGCGGTTATAAATCGCCTGGCCACTGGCGTCGATAGACGCACCATCGGTCACCAATTGTGGGTTAAATGACGAAGGCGAGGCTTCAGAGCAATACACCAGCGTTTTGTTTTCTGCGTGAGCATTCACCGCCACGGCAAGCGCAACGGCCGTTAATGATAAGGTGGTTAATTTCTTCATCAATGCACTCCATAGTCAATCAAAAAGTATCAAAGTTAGGTAAGTAAGCGCAGGCTTTGCATGTGCTTGTCTTCATTGATAACACTAATTGACTTATTTAACAATATTTATACATAACTAATTGTTAAAAATTGAAGGTTCGTCAAAAAATTGGCGTGATTTTCTGCAAATTTTAAAGTTTTTCTTGCCCTTCTTGAACCGCACTTGGCAATTTTGCCGAAACACCAAATAGCAACTAACGATTAATCCGTTAGGAATTTGTTAAAATCTCGGCGTAAAAAATGGCAGCCGCAGCTGCCATACTCAAAGTGCGGTCAAGATTAATCCGCCAGGCGCACGCCGTAGAAGTAGCTATAACCAAATGGGCTTTGTTTATAGTCACGCACACGCAAGCTCAACGGCGTTGAGGTAATTGAGTGCGCAATTGGGATCCACGGCGCCTCGTCTTTGACAATCACTTGCGCTTTTTCATAGAGCTTGGTGCGCTCACCTTGGTCAAAGATTTTGGTGGCTTGCTCCAGCAATTGGTCAAACGGCTTGTTGCACCAGCGCGCATAGTTGCTATAACCAATGCTCGCACAGCTCAACAGCGGTGTGAAAAAGTTATCTGGGTCACCGTTATCGCCTGACCAGCCGAAGATGCCCGCAGTCAACAAGCCCTCTTTGGAGCGTTTGACATAATCACCCCATTCGTAGCTGACCAGTTTGACTTTCACGCCAATTTTCGCCCAGTCGTTTTGCAAAATCTCGGCTAAGCGGCGCGGGTTCGGGTTGGAGGCGCGCACCACAGGTTGCACCCACAGCTCGCTTTCAAAGCCGTTCGGATAACCTGCCTCGGCGAGTAATTTTTTCGCTTTTTCAAGATCAAATGGATAGTCTTTGATCGCATCGTTGTAGCCCCACACTGTCGGTGGCAATGGGTTTTTCGCAGGCTTACCGGCGCCTTGATACACCACTTTGATGATGGAGTCTTTATCGGTGGCGTAGTTCAACGCTTGGCGCACTTTTGGGTTGTCAAACGGTGCTTTTTCCACGTTCATGGCGATGTAAGACACGTTCATCCCTTCTTTTTCAATCATCTGAATTTTCGGGTCGTGTTTCATTTTTTCCAAATCGGCACTGTTCGGGAAGTCCATCATGTCGCAGCGGCCAGTTTGCAATTTGGCATAACGGGCGGTGGCATCGGGTGTGATGCTGAAGATCAAGCGTTTGATGGGTGCCACTTCACGCCAGTAGTCTTCATTGGCGGAAAAGCGAATCGCTTGGTCAAGTTTGTAGCCGTCAAACACAAACGGGCCGGTGCCGATTGGCTCGCGATCGATGGTTTCAGGCTTGCCTGCTTTGAGCATATTATCGGCATATTCTTTGGAATAAATCGAGGCAAAGTCCATCGCAATGGTGGCCAAGAATGGCGAGAACGGATATTGCAGCGTGAATTTCACGGTGTAGTCATCGACTTTTTCAATCGATTTGAGCAATTGGCTCATTTTCATCGCATTAAAGTACGGATACGTCCCTTTGGATACGCTGTGGTATGGGTTGTCTTCTTTCCATTGGCGATTGAACGAGAACAATACGTCGTCAGCGTTGAAATCACGCGTTGGTTTAAATACTTTGTTTGAGTGGAATTTCACCCCTTTGCGCAAATGGAAGGTGTATTCCAACCCGTCGTCGCTAATATCCCAGCTTTCCGCCAAGGCCGGCTCTAAATCGGTTGTGCCGCGCACAAAGCCAACCAAGCGCTCATACACTTGTTGCGAGCTGGCGTTATAGGAAATGCCGTCCATCTCCAAGGCAGGGCTAAAGCCACCTGGCGCGCGGCTGGTGCAGTTGATAAATGTATCTTTGTCTAAGGCTGAGGCGCTAGTGCTGACAGCCACTAAAAGTGCGGTTAAAGAGAGTGTTGCTCTAAGTTTCATTATTCCCCCTCGGAATCAACAATATGCAGGCATAAACCGTGCAAACAAGATAGCCTTTATCACGGAACTATCAAAATAGTTTATCGATCTTGAATATAACTAAATGTTCTAACAACTGTAATACAGCCGCGCGGATTTAGCAACTGCCTATTATTTCATCTTTGGGCGATTCATATTAGCGCCATCATCTCGTTTAAGGCGTGAAATAATCCACAATTGCACCACACACAAGCCCGCCACGGTGAAAAACGCGGCATGAAACGCTTGCAAAACCGCACTTTGGCCATAAAGGGCCAAGTAAATGTTCAACACCACTGCGGCAAAGGCGATGCCCAAACTTAGGCCCACTTGCTGGGTCACGCTCAGCAACGTTGAGCCCTCGCTGTTTTGCTCGGCCGAAAATTCACTGATGGTGAGTGTGTTAGTGGCGGTGAACAGCGTTGACATTGCCACGCCATAAATCACCAATGACACCAACAGCCAGCCAAGCGCCACCTTCGGTGCCATCAAGCCAAACAGCACAAGGCTTGAGGCCAGCGCGAGGGTGGCGAGCAGCAGCACGTTGCGATAACCCAGCCGCACCAGACACGGGCGCATTAACGGCTTGGATAAAATCGAGCTAATCGCAATGGGCACCAGCAGCCAGCCGGCAAGCTGGGCGGAATAGCCCAGCGCGACTTGCAGCATCAGCGGCAGCAAAAACGGCACGCCGGAGCCGCACAGGCGCAGCATCAAATTAGCCTGCGTGCCGATGGCAAACGTGCGGTAGCGAAACAGTGCAAAGCTCAACAATGGCTTGTCGATGCACTTGGCGTAAAGATAATACGCGAGCAACAGCACCAGCCCTGCGCCAAGCACCAGCGCGGCAAGCTTAAGCGAATGGGCGCGCGAGGCGAACATATCCAGCCCCAAGGTCAGCCCCACCAGCGCGCAACCAAAGAGCACAAAGCCGCGCCAATCCAGGCGGCCGACCGCACTTTGCATATTCGGCATAAACCGCCCACTGAGCCACAGGCCAAGCACACCGATGGGGATGTTGATGAGAAATATCCAGTGCCAGCTGGCGTACGTCACCAGCCAGCCGCCCAGCACAGGCCCCATAATCGGGCCGATGAGGCCGGCCATCACCATCATATTCCACACGCTAAGCACCTCATTGCGCGGCACCGATTTGATGATCGACAGCCGCGCGGTGGGCATCAGCAACGCCCCACCCAAGCCTTGCAGCACGCGCGAGGCGACGAGATAATCCAACGTGGTGGCCAGCGCACAACACAGCGAGCCGAGCACAAACAGCACAATCGCCAAGCGGAACATGCTCAGCGTGCCGAAGCGATCGGCCAGCCAACCGCTAAGCGGGATAAACAGCGCCATGGTCAACGCGTAGCTAATGACCGCCAGTTGCATTTGCAAGGGGGATTGGTTGAGATCCAGCGCGATGGCTGGCAGCGCGGTGTTGAGGATGGTGGCATCCAGCGTTTGCATGAAAAGTGCGGTTGAGGCAACCCACGCGAGCCCGCGCTGACTTTTGAGCATCGCTACACGCCTTGTTTTTGCCACCAGTCAAGCACAAAATCGGCGATGCGCTCAACATCATTGATATCAAAACAGACCGCACTTTGCGCCTGCGGCCACGGTGTGTCGGTGGCCACGGCTAGCACGTGTTCATCCAGCGCGGGCGGCGCTTTGCCGAGTGCGCGGCGATAAACGAGGATTTTGTCAATCGGCTCGTGTTTGAAGCCTTCCACCAAAATCACATCTGAAAGCGTGCGGTCAAACTGCGCAGCCAAGGTGGCCAGCGCCACCGGCTTTGGCGTTTCGGTCATGATCGCCCAGCGTTGATCGCAGGTCACCGCCACTTGCTTGGCGCCCGCTTCGGTCATACGCGCGCTGTCTTTGCCCGGCTTGTCGGTTTGAATGTGGTGGTGCGTGTGTTTGATTACACTCACGCGCAACTGACGCGCTGCCAGCGCGGGCAGCAGTTTTTCCAGCAACGTGGTTTTGCCACTGCCGCTATACCCGCTGATGCCGAGCATCGGTAGGGCTTGCTGGGTAGGCAAAGTGCGGTCAAGTTCGCGCAGTTGCTCGGGGTAATTGATGTTGGCGAAGCGGCTGGCTTGGTCGGAAAAATCCACCACCGTGTAGCGCTGACGCTGCATAAAATCACGCACCTTGCGCCCGCCGCCGAAAAGATAATCCTGCAAATACGGGATCAAGCTGCGGCGCATCAGCACAAAGGTGGGGTGCTCGCGCTCGCCGTCGCTGACATAGGCAATGTCAACCGCACTTTGCTCTAATTGGGCATAAAGGCGCGCGCAAAGATCCGACGGCAAAAAAGGCGCGTCGCACGGCACAAACAGCACGCAGTCACTTTGCGCGTGCATTAGGCCTGTGAGCATGCCACTCAGTGGCCCCAAAAAGCCGTCGAGCTCATCTTTCACCACCGGCAGGCCACTTTGGGCGTAGCGCTCAAGGTGGCGGTTAGCGTTGATGAGCACCGAGCGCACTTGCCCTTTGAGCCGGTCATAGACCCACTCAAACAGCGGCTTTTGGTGCAACAACTGCAAACCTTTGTCTTCACCTTGCATGCGTCTGGATAGCCCACCGCACAAAATGACAGCATCAATTGCGTCCATTTTTATCAATCTCTCTTTAGAAATGGTTCATACAATGGTATCATCGCCCCCATTGATCACCAAATAGTTATTCATTAGGATAAGTTATGAAATGTCATCGTTTAAATGAAGTATTAGAGCTGCTGCAACCCTATTGGTCACAAGAGCCCGATCTCCACTTAACGCAAATTTTGCAAAAAATCGCCGATGAGGCCGGCTTTGACAAACCCGTGGCGGAGCTCACCGATGAGGTGATTATCTATCACTTGAAAATGGCCGGCACCGACAAACACGCGCCGATCCCAGGCATCAAAAAAGACTACGAAGACGATTTCAAAACCGCACTTTTAAAATCCCGCGGCATCTTGAAAGACTAAGCAATAAGGACATTCAATGAAAAAATGGATTGTGATGGCGCTCGTGGCGCTTTTCGCCCTGCCAAGCTTGGCGGAGAATTTCACCCCTGAACAAGGCAAGCAGTACCAAAGTGTGGAGCTGCCACGCGCAGCGAACAAACAAGTGATCGAGTTTTTCTCGTTCTACTGCCCGCACTGCGCCGCGTTTGAGCAAGAGTACAAAATCCCACAAAAAGTGCGTTCAGGCTTGCCTGAAGGCGCGGAGTTTGTGCAATACCACGTCAACTTTTTAGGCCGTCAGTCTGAAAACTTAAGCCGTGCGTGGGCCTTTGCGAATGTTTCCAACACCACAGACAAAGTGGAAGACGCGCTGTTTAACGCCACCCAAGCGGGCAAAATCAACTCAATGGACGACATCCGCCAAGTGTTTATCGACGCAGGCGTGAGCGCTGAGAGCTTTGACGGCGGCATCAACAGCTTTGCCGTCAACGGCTGGGTGAACCAACAAAACCAAGCCTTTGAGCAATACAAACAGCAAATTGAAGGCGTGCCGGCGTTTTTCGTCAACGGCAACCAAAAATTGCTGGTTGAGGGCTTCAAATTTGATGTCAGCGACAACAACGGCATCGCCCAATTTGCCGAGCACTACGCCCAAACCGTGCTGTATTTGCTCAACAAATAACCGCACTTTGCCTTTCAAACCCACCGCTTGGTGGGTTTATTTTTGCCCTTGAAATTGTGATTTTGAGCCTTATATCTAAACGGTGATGTTTTTTAAAAGGATAAATTATGAGCCAAAATCAAGAAACCCGTGGATTTCAATCGGAAGTGAAGCAACTGCTGCAATTGATGATCCACTCACTGTATTCCAATAAAGAAATTTTCCTGCGTGAGCTGATTTCCAACGCCTCTGACGCCGCCGACAAGCTGCGCTTTAAAGCCTTGAGCACGCCTGAATTGTATGAAGGCGACGGCGAGCTGCGCGTGCGCATCAGTGCTGATAAAGACAACGGCACGCTGACCATCAGCGACAACGGCATCGGCATGAACCGCGAGCAAATCATCGACAACCTCGGCACCATCGCCAAATCTGGCACCAAAGCGTTTTTAAACGAACTGGGGGCGGAAAATGCCAAAGACTCTAACCTCATCGGCCAATTTGGGGTTGGCTTTTATTCTGCCTTTATTGTGGCGGATAAAGTCAGCGTGAAAAGCCGCCAAGCCGGTGAAAGTGCGGATAAAGGCGTGCTGTGGGAGTCCAGCGGGGAGGGTGAATACAGCGTGGCGGATATCGAAAAAGCCGAGCGCGGCACCGAGATCACGCTGCATTTGCGTGAAGACGAAAAAGCCTTTTTAGACGACTGGCGGCTGCGTGAGGTGATCAACAAATACTCCGATCACATCGATTTGCCGGTGGAATTGCTGGTGCAAGAATTTGACGACGACGGCAAAGAAACGGGCGTGAAATGGGAAAAAGTTAACAAAGCGCAAGCGCTGTGGACTCGCAATAAATCCGAGATTTCCGACGACGAATATAAAGAATTTTATAAGCACATTTCCCACGATTTCAACGATCCACTGCTGTGGGCGCACAACCGCGTGGAGGGCAAGCAAGAATACACCAGCCTGCTCTACTTGCCTGAAAAAGCACCGTGGGATCTGTTCAACCGCGAATACAAACACGGCTTGAAGCTCTATGTGCAACGCGTGTTCATCATGGACGACGCCGAGCAATTTATGCCGAACTATTTGCGCTTTATGAAAGGCTTGATCGACTCCAATGACTTGCCGCTTAATGTCTCGCGTGAAATTTTGCAAGATAACAAAATCACCCAAGCATTGCGCAAAGCGCTGACCAAACGCGCGCTGGGCATGATGGAAAAACTCAGCCAAGACAAAGACAAATACGCCGCGTTTTGGAAGGAGTTCGGCCTGGTGCTCAAAGAGGGCGTGGCGGAAGATTTTGCCAACAAAGAGGCGATCGCCAAATTGCTGCGCTTTGCTAGCACGCACATCGATTCCAGCGAGCAAACGGTGTCGTTGGAGGACTACATCGCGCGCATGAAAGAGGGCCAGAAAGCAATTTATTACCTCACCGCCGACAGCTACATTGCGGCAAAAAACAGCCCGCACTTGGAGCTGTTCAACAAAAAAGGCATTGAAGTACTGCTGCTCTCGGATCGCATTGATGAGTTTATGCTTGGCTACTTAACCGAATTTGACAGCAAGCTGCTGCAAGCCATCACCAAATCCGACCTCGATTTAGGTGAGCTGGCGGACAAAGACGAAGAAAGCGCGCAAAAAGCCAAAGATGAGGAATTTGCCTCTTTCATTGAGCGCGTGAAAGGCTACTTGGGTGAGCGCGTAAAAGACGTGCGCTTGACCCATCGCCTCAGCGACACGCCGGCGGTGGTCTCGACCGATAATGATCAAATGACCACGCAAATGGCGAAACTCTTCGCTGCCGCCGGCCAAGCGGTGCCGGAGGTGAAATACACCTTTGAGCTCAACCCTGAGCACAATTTGGTGAAACGCACCGCGGATATCAGCGATGAGGCGGAGTTTGCCGAGTGGGTGGAATTGCTGCTTGACCAAGCGCTGCTCTCAGAGCGCGGCGCGTTGGAAAACCCGGCAGCGTTTATCAAACGCATGAACAAATTGTTAGGCTAACCAACGCCAAAACACAAAGTGCGGTCAGCGTTTGCTTGACCGCACTTTTTTATGTCTAAATCAAAGTTTTAACTGCTGCACCACTTTTTTCGCTTTCGCCAAGAAGGCCTTACGCTCTTTGGCCGGCAGCCCGGCGTTGTTGCCCGGCAGCTTCACCGTCATCGGGTTGACGGGGCGATCGTTGATGTGAAATTCATAATGCAAATGCGGTCCGGTTGAGCGCCCTGTGTTGCCTGAAAGGGCAATGCGCTGCCCGCGCTTGATTTGCTGGCCCGGTTTGACCAACGTGCGGCTTAAGTGCATATACACCGTTTTGTAATTGCGCCCGTGTTGCAACACCAAATAGCGCCCCGCACCGCGCGCTTGATAGGCCACCTTCACCACCTGCCCATCGGCTGGCGCAATCACCGGCGTGCCCAACGGCACAGAGAAATCGACCCCTTTGTGCGGCGACACACGCTTGGTGATCGGGTGGCGACGATACGGGTTAAACGGGGAAGAAATCCGCGGCTGGCGGGTGAGCGGATAACGCGCGAAGCCGCGCCCAAGCGTTTCCCCATTCACGTTGAAATAAGCACCATTGGCCGCTTGAATGGCGTAATAACTTTTGCCGTTGTGCAGCACATGGATGGCGTCGACCTTGCCTTGGCCGGTGAGTTTGTCGCCTAGATATTCCCGCGTCATCAAAATCGCGAATTTGTCTCCCTTGTGCAGTTCGCGCATTTTCACCTGCCATTGCAGCGCGTTGGAGAGCAATTTGATTTGGCGTAAAGAGAGCCCCTTGCGGTTCAAGCTGGCGGAAAAGCTGCCTGAAATCTCGCCTTTGATCACCTCGGTTTTCCAAACACTTTTCTTCTCAAGAATTTGACGCTTGAATTTGCCGTCGGCTTGGCGCTGGAAGATTTGTTCTTGCGCGTCAGAAACCAGCCAGTTGATGTATTCCACCTGGTCGTTTTTATCCAACACCCAATAAAATTGTTGGCCCGCTTTGAGTTTTTTCAACTCTGGGTATTGCGCAATCAGCGCTTTCGCCACTTTTGGATCTTGGCCAGATTGCTCTAAAATATCTTGCAGCGTTTCGCCGCCGACCACCGTTTCACTAAACTGATTGTTAATCCGCCAGGCTTGATCAGCGGCATCAATTAAGGTGTCGATGGCATCTTGCGCTTCAGGCGGCAAAAAGTCGGTATTATCGGTTAAATTCTCCGAGCCTGGCTCGACTTCATCATCTTTGCCTGCAAGGCCATCGTCTTCACCGTCTTGGCTGTCGTCACTTTGGGCAAGCGTGCCTTCATTTGCCTCACTTTCGGCTGACTCTTGCCCCTCTTCGCTGGAACTCGCTTGGTCAGCTTCAGGCGAGACCGCACTTTGTGTTTCTGCACCAGTTTCAGGGGCATTTTGCGCCGTTTTCGGAACTAAATCTTCCGTGGCAACATATTCGGTGGGGTGCTGGGCGTCTTGCGCGCTTTCATGCTTGGGGAACAGCGACGGGTAGAGAAAATAAAGTGCCAGCGCCCACAGCAGGACAAACAGCGTCACAAAAGCAATTTTGCGGTTACGCTGACGACGTTTTCGATCGCGGGCTAAAATAACGTTTTTCACTTCATAGTCTCTTGGTTAATCGCGCTTATTTTACGGCAAAGTGAGCCCCGTGCCTAATTAAAGATAGTGTTAAGACAGCAAATCACGGCCAAAAGTTCTAAAGTGCGGTGCAATTGCTGATTTATCACTCACCACTGTTGGATTATTGAGCAACATATTGTCTCGCTCGCGAAAATCGGCTATTCTTGCGTTTTTATCACAAGGCAAAGTGCGGTGACAACTCAACCCTCCCCATTAATTGAATTGCAAGACATCACGGTGATGGTGGGCGACAAAACGATTTTAAGCCACATCAACCTCACGCTCTTCCCCAACACGGTCACCACCATTGTGGGGCCTAATGGCGGGGGCAAATCCACCTTGCTGAAAGTGCTGCTCAAACTCATCGCACCAAGCCAAGGGCGCGTCAAGCACGCCAAAGGGCTGCGCATTGGCTATGTGCCGCAGAAAATTCACCTTGACCCGACGCTGCCGATCACGGTGAAAAAGTTCCTCTCTCTCAACCGCTTTTGCAATAAAAATGCGCGTGATGAGGTGCTAGCGGAGCTGAAAATCACCCATTTGAAAGCGCAAACCATGCACAAGCTCTCCGGCGGCGAGATGCAACGGGTGCTGCTCGCCCGCGCGCTGTTAAATCGCCCGACCTTACTGGTGCTTGATGAGCCGGTGCAAGGAGTGGACATCACCGGCCAAGCCGAGCTTTATCAGCTGATTAACCAAAGCAAATCTAAATTCAACTGCGCGGTGCTGATGGTTTCTCACGATCTCCACATCGTGATGGCCAACACCGATCATGTGTTGTGCGTCAATCAGCATTTGTGCTGCGCGGGCACGCCGCAGGCAGTGTCAGAGCACCCGCAATTTATCCACTACTTTGGCGATCAATTTGCGCAAACCTTTGCGCTCTACACCCACCACCACAACCACAAACACAACCTCCACGGTGATGTGTGCTGCGCCAACAACCAGCCAACACGCCCCGATGTGGTGTGCCAACATAAGGAATAAGCGATGTTTGATATTCTCTTCCCTGCCTGGCTGTGCGGCATGGTGCTTTCCACCATCACCGCGCCCCTTGGCTCGTTTGTGGTGTGGCGCAAAATGTCTTATTTCGGCGACACCCTCTCTCACGCCTCGCTGTTAGGTGTAGCGCTGGGGCTATTTTTCTCGCTTAATCCGTACCTAGCGGTGGTGATTATGGTGCTGGTGATTGCCGTGGCACTGGTGTGGCTTGAAAATCACACCGCCTACTCGCTTGACACCATTCTCGGCACCATCGCCCACAGCGCACTTTCTTTGGGGGTGGTGGCGATTGCGCTAATGCAAAACGTGCGGGTGGATTTGATGTCTTATCTTTTTGGCGATATTCTCTCGGTGGACTACGACGATTTGCGCTGGGTCGGCGCGGGCGCGCTGATTGTGTTGAGCATTTTGCTATGGCAGTGGAAGGCCTTTCTCTCCACCACCATCAGCCCCGAGCTGGCGCAGGTCGAGGGCGTGAACGTTAAACGCGCACGCTTGTTGATTGTGCTGATCACCGCACTAACCATCGCCTTAAGCATGAAATTTGTCGGTGCGCTTATCATCACCTCGCTGCTGATTATCCCCGCCGCCACTGCGCGGCGCTTTGCCCACACGCCAGAGCAAATGGTGGGTTTTGCCTTTGTCATCAGCGCGATAGACATCACCTTAGGCCTCACCCTTTCTGCCTTTTACGACACCCCCGCCGGCCCGTCGATTGTGATTGGCGCCGCGGCAATGTTTGCGCTCTCCTTATTCAAACGTCAGCATTGAGCATAAAAAAGCCTGCATCATGCAGGCTTTTGTTTGTAAAACACAAAGTGCGGTTATTTCTTCTCGCTGAGGTATTGCGCGTAATCAGCGGCAATGTGTTCGGCCTCGGTGGCGTAGAAGTCGGGCGCTTCGTAGTCTTTCGGCAAATCGTCAATGGATTTGAGCGGCTTTTTGCCTTCAGCTTTAAAGCGCGCGTTGAGCACCGCCAAGCGGCGCGCGTCGTCTTTGTCGTTTTCCTCTTTGCGCTCTTTGAGATTAAGCGAGAGGAATTTGCGCTCCGCGCGGGCTTGTTGAATTTCTAAGTCTTTTTTCAGCTCGATAAATTCACGCTCATTGGCCATGCGTTTTTCATGGCGCGGCACAAGGTAG
Organism: Spirabiliibacterium mucosae; assembly: GCF_014884965.1. Classification (GTDB taxonomy): domain Bacteria; phylum Pseudomonadota; class Gammaproteobacteria; order Enterobacterales; family Pasteurellaceae; genus Spirabiliibacterium; species Spirabiliibacterium mucosae. Next base: position 16,384 of record NZ_JABTBO010000028.1, read on the forward strand.
TCAATCGCGCCTTTTTCGCTGGCCTGGGCGGTGTAGTTGGCCGCAGGGATTTTATCCCACGGCAGCGCATTGTCTTCACTGCTTTCACCGTTTTCTTTGATGTCGATACGCTCAGGGAAGGCAATCTCTGGCTCCACGCCTTTGATTTGTGTGCTGCCACCATTGATGCGGTAGAATTTTTGAATTGTGTACTGAATAAAACCCAGCGGCAACTCGTTGATGTCGTAGACAAAATTCAACGGTCGGCTTTGTTGCACGGTGCCTTTGCCGAAGGTTTTTTGGCCTAAAATCAGCGCACGGTGGTAATCTTGCATCGCCGCGGCAAAAATTTCACTGGCCGAGGCGCTATAGCGGTTAATCATCACCACCAGCGGGCCGCCGTAGACTTGCGTGCTGTCAGGGTCTTGATGAATGCGGATGCGGTTGTAGGCATCACGCACTTGCACCACCGGCCCGTCTGAGATAAACAAGCCGCTCATGCCCACCGCTTCGGTCAGCGCGCCGCCGCCGTTGTTGCGCAGATCAATCACCAAGGCCGCGATTTTTTTCTTCTCGGCATCAAGCAGCAATTTGCGCACATCGTCGGTCAAGCCAATGTAGAAGCTTTTGATTTTAATCACGCCGATGTTTTTGCCATCAATTTTGTTGATCTCAAGCTTTGCGGCGTTGTCTTCAATGCGAATTTTATCGCGCACTAAGGTGACAATTTTAGTGCGGCCCCCTTTGGCGGGTTGAATTTCCAACCGCACTTTGGTGCCTTTTTTGCCTTTGATTTTATCCACCACGTCATCAAGCCGCCAGCCGATCACATCTTCAATCTCGCCTTTGGCTTGCCCGACACCGAGGATTTTATCCCCCGGCGCGATGCGTTTGCTTTTCTCCGCCGGCGCCCCAGGCACCAGTGAGCGGATCACGGTTTCGTCATCTTCTGATTGCAAGGTTGCGCCAATGCCCTCAAGTGAGAGGTTCATATCTTCGGTGAAACTTTTGGCGCTGCGCGGTGAAAGATAGCTGGTGTGCGGGTCAATCTCACGCGCGAAGGAATTCAAAAACAGCTGAGAAATGTCGTCTGCTTTGGTTTGCGTCAAGCGTTTGATCGCCAAATTGTAGCGCTTGGTCAGGCGTTTTTTAATCTCTGGCCATTTTTGTTTTTCAACCGCTCAGAAATCACGTCGTTTTTGTAGCGTTGCAGCCACAGTTTGTCGAGCTCCGCTTCGTCTTTTGGCCAGGTGGTCATTTTCGAGCGGTCAATTTCAATTTGATCGCCACCGTTGAGATCGGGCTCTTTATCAAGCAAGGTGAGCAGATATTTAAAGCGCTCATAACGGCGCTGCGCCATCAGTTGGTAGGCGTTGCGAGCCAGCGTTAAATCGCCATTATACAACCCTTGGGTGAGTTGCTCGTCGGCTTGTTGGCGCAGTTTGTCCACATCCGATTGCAAAAACGTGTTGTGGCTGTAATCCAAAAAGTTGAGATAGCGCGTGAAGATTTTTTTCGCAAACGCATCATCAAGCGTAAACTTGCGATAATGGGATTGCGTCAAGCGCGCGGTTACCCGCTTGGCGGCAATCGACTGGCTTTCGCCCATTTCGGGCATTTTGATTTGCTCATAGGTGATCGCAGGCTTGAGCGCAAAACTCGCCTGTGAAAAAGAGAAAAAAGAAACTAACAAAAGGGCGCTGAGCCCCTGCTGTAGTTTTTTAAGCTTCATTACGACTACCTTGTCATTACTTTTTACGTTCAAAAAACAAAACACCGCACATTGGGCGACCAAGTGCGATGGCTGTTGAGTTTACGCGTGGTATAAATGTTCAAATGGCACGTTGAGTGTCATGCCGCTGTTGAGCTGCACTTTGGCGGCATCTTTCATCACATCCAGCACCACCGCGTCATTGATGCGCTCGGCCACTTTCACCTTCACTGCCTCGCCTTTCGCGAGGGTGTCGGCTTGCACCGCTTTTAAATTCACTTTCGGTGCTTTGCTTGGCGCTTTCGCCGGGCGCGGTTTTTTCACGGCTTTGACCGCACTTTTGCCTTTTCGTTCATCTTTTTTATTCGCGTTTTGCTGGGCACGGCGTTGCGCCACGCGCGCTTTGGCTTCTTTTAGCTCGGCTTGGGCGTGCTCAATGTGCTCTTGCTCCAAGGCACCGGCGTCATTGCCGTCGAGGTCAACGCGCACCGCGCCTTCTTTGCAGCCGTAGAGATAACGCCAGCTGGAGGTGTAGTGGCGCAAGGCGTGGCGGATTTGCGTTTTGCTCACGTTTTCATCGCCTTCCAACGCGGTGGCCAAATCTTGGAAAATGCCAATTTTCAGCGGGCGGGCTTCGCCTTCGAGGGTGAAACAGCGCGGGAATTTTTCGTTGAGATACGCCAGCACTGCTTTTTGGTTGGCAAATTTTGAATTTTGGGTTGGTGCGCTGCTGGCCTGCTCGGCACTGGCTTGCGCGTTTTGAATTTCGTCAGACATTAATGCTTCCTGTGCAATGGTCGAAAATGAATTCATTAAAGAGAAATATAGTGCCATAGTCTAGCGTAAATTCGCCCACAATGACAATATAAAGTGGCGTTTTGCGCCACAAACCGCACTTTTACATTCAACATAGTCATTAATTTGAGATTGTATTATACTTAGCGCCAATCAAACCAAGGGAGATATGGCCATTAGCGCGCGATTTTACCGAACCGAAAACGACCACTTGCTGCGTTGCGAAGAGTGCGACTTGCTTGTCGACATTCCGCGCCTGCACGGCAAGCAAAGCGCCGATTGCCCGCGTTGTGGCCACCTGTTGCGCTCAGGCAGCCGCTGGAGTTTAAACCGCTGCGCGATCATTGCGCTGTCGATTTTGATTTTAATGCCCTTTGCCTTCACCTTCCCACTACTAAGCATTGACCTGCTCGGCGTGCCGATTCACGCCTCGGTATGGAGCGGCGCGTGGAATATTGCCGTCGGCGGCGATGTCTACACCGGCTTTATGGTGCTGCTGTGCGCGATTATTATGCCGCTGTGCTTTGCCGCGCTGGTGCTGTTTTTGTGGCTGGCCAAGCGCTTTGACCACCGCCCGCGCAATTTATTGTTAATGCTTGGCTACATCAAACCCTGGGTGATGCTGGATGTCTACCTCGTCAGCCTGGGCGTGGCGGCGTTTAAAGTGCGGGAGTATGCCGATTTGCATATTGATATTTACTTCAGCGCGTTTGTCTTCACCGCACTTTTAACCACGTTGCTGTTTATCAAAATCAACCCGCTGGCGTTGTGGAACGAATTTTACCCGCGCTTTCACTACCCGCGCGATGAAAGTGCGGTCACTGGCACCATTCGCCAATGCCACTGCTGCGAATTTGCCTTTGAAGAACACCGCGGCGTGAAAGACACCCAAGGCCGGCTTTACTGCCCGCGCTGCGAATCACTGCTCGATATCAACGATAAAATCAAACTTCAGCGCACGTGGGCGGCGCTGATTGCGGGCATGATTATGCTGATCCCGGCCAATGTGTTGCCGATTTCGTTTATCTACCTCAATGGCGTGGCCAGCGGTGATACGCTGATTTCAGGCGTGTGGTCGTTTTTGCAACAAGGCAGCTATTTTGTCGCCTTTGTGGTCTTCACCGCCAGTATTTTTGTGCCTTTTAGCAAAGTGTTTGCGTTGATTTATTTGCTGGTGAGTGTGCACACCCAAAACGCCCGCCACATTCACTTTAAAATGAAATTGTTGCATTTTGTGCATTTTGTTGGCCGCTGGTCTATGCTAGATTTATTTGTATTATCTTTGATGATGTCGCTGGTCGCCCGCGGGCAGATTATTAATTTTTCCGTAGGCCCTGCCGCCTTTTATTTTGGCGCAGCGGTGTTTTTAACCATGATTGCCGCCGAGCAATTTGACAGCCGAATTTTGTGGAAACTCTATGACAGACAACAAGCTTGACCCTCAACCCAAAACCGCGCCGCAAGACAAACCGCGCAGTGCCACGATTCGTCGCTTGCGCAGCATTTCGCCGTTTTGGCTGCTGCCGATTGTCGCGCTGATTATCGGCATTGCCCTGTTTGCCCGCATTTTGGACGAGCGCGGTGAAACCATCACCATCTATTTCACCAATGGCGCGGGCATCACCGCCAACAAAACGCCGATTCGCTACCAAGGCCTGCAGGTTGGGCTCGTGAAAAAAGTGCGGTTCACCGACGATTTAAAACAAATTGAAGTCACCGCCAGCATCGACACCGCCGCCAAAACCATTTTGCGTGAAAACACCAAATTCTGGCTGGTGCAACCGAGCGCCTCGCTGGCGGGTGTTTCAGGCCTTGATGCGTTGGTCTCCGGTAACTACATCACGCTCTCGCCTGGTGACGGTGAAAGCGCCGATGAATTTGTGGCGGAATCCGAAGGGCCAATGGCGCAGCTCGACCAAGGCGATATTTTAATTCACCTGCTGGCCGACAGCTTAGGCTCGATCTCCTCGGGCGCGTCAGTTTATTACCGCAAAATGCCCGTGGGCACCATCGCTGATTACCGCTTTTTGCAAGATCAGCAAAAAGTCGAAATTGATGTGGTGATCCAAAAGCCGTATGTCCATTTGGTGAAAGAAAACTCTCGCTTTTGGAACAGTTCCGGCATTCAAGCCGATGTGAGCCTGTCAGGCATCAGCGTTGATGTGGACAGCGTCACTTCAATGATCATGGGCGGTGTGTCGTTTGACTCACCAAAAGAATCACCGCCGGCGGAGAGTGGCGCCACCTTCACGCTCTACGCCGATCAAAAAGCAGCGCAGCGTGGCATTATTGTCGATGTGCAAATCCCGAACATTCCAGGGTTGAAAGTCAACACCACGCCAGTGTATTACCAAAATTTCAAAGTCGGCTCCCTGCTCACGTTAGATGGCAACACCAGCGACAAGCCAAGCCACTATGTCGCCGGCCAATTGCTGCTGAACCAAAATATGAAAAAGTTGCTGAAAAGCTCGACCAAAATTGTGCTCAATGAAAATTCCCTGAGCTCAGCCAGTTTCAGCAGCCTTGACAAACTCTTAGCCGGCCCCTCTTTCACCTTGATTCAAGGCGAGGGCGGCGAGGCGCAAGAAAGCTTTAAAGTGCTGACACAATCTGAATTATTGCTCAGCCTGCCAAACACCTTGGTGCTCAACCTCAAAGCGCCTGAAACCTACAACGTCAATGTCGGCCAAGGGATTTATTACAACGGCATCCGCATCGGCGAAATCGCTAAACGCGATGTATCCATTGACGGTGTGGAGTTTCAGCTGGCGATAGCGGAAGAATACCGCCACTTGATTCACGCCAACAGCAAATTTGTTGCGGCGTCCAATTTGGATGTCAAAATTGGCGTCGACGGCATTCAATTCAACGCCGCCACGCCTGAAAAATGGCTGCAAGGTGGCATTCGCGTGGTCGCCATGCCTGAAGAAAAGGGCCAAGGCGAACCGCTGAAAACCTACCCGTTGTATAAAGACGTGGACGACGCCAACGCGGGCATCGACAGCGGCAACCTCAAACCGACGATCACGCTCAAAGCGCAAAGCCTTTCAGGCATTGATAAAGGCTCATTAGTGCTCTACAAGCAGTTCCCTGTCGGGCACATCGTCAACGTGCGGCCAACGCAAAACGCCTTTGAGGTCGATGTGTTTATCGACAAGCCGTACCGCACTTTGCTCACCAAACGCTCTAAGTTTTGGATTGCCAGCGCCGCGAAAGTGGACCTCTCCCCTAAAGGCGTGAGTGTGCAGGCCAGCCCGATTATGCGCACGCTCAAGGGCGCAATCAGCTTTGACAACCTGGGCGCGGCGAACCAATCAGCCACCTTATTTGCCAGTGAAACCGCTGCGCAATCGGCGGGCAATGAGCTGATTTTCTACGCCCAAGATGCGAAAAATTTGAGCATCGGCATGCCTGTGCGCTACAAAGGCCTAACCATCGGCGAGCTCAGCGCGTTGGATTTAGACAGCAAAAATAACCGCATCAAAGCCCGCGCGCTGATTCAAGGGCAATACTACGCGCTGGTGAGCAAAAAAGGCAGCAGCTTTAGTGTGATTTCACCTGAAATTTCCGCCGGCGCGATTGAAAACATCGACAGCTTGTTGCAGCCCTACATTGACGTGCAACTCGGCCAAGGCGCGAGTGCCAAAACCTTCACGCTGCACCAGCAGCAAAGCCTCTCGACCAAATTCACAACAGGCCTGCCGCTGATTTTGGAAACCACCAGTGCGTTTAACCTCTCGGAAGGATCGCCGGTGCAATACCGCGGCGTGGAAGTGGGGATCGTGAAAAAAATGCGCTTAAGCCAGTTGGGCGATCGCGTGTTGGTGGATGTGATAATCGGCAATCAATACAAGCACTTGGTGCGCAACAATTCGCAATTTTGGATTTCATCCGGCTACAGCTTTGATGTGGGCTTGAAGGGCTTTGCGTTTGAAACCGGCAGCATGCAGCAATTCTTAAAAGGCGGCATCACCTTTGGCACGCCGTCAGGGCAAGTGGTGCAACCGATGGCCAAGCCAAACCAACGCTTCTTGCTGCAACAGCAATTGCCAGACAATTCCAAGCAGTGGAACCAAGGCGCAGCGCAATAGCGCAAAAGGCAAAGTGCGGTCAAGCGCACTTTGCTTAGCCGTCAATCACCATTTGCGCCATGATCTCGCCTGAGAGCTGCATCCCTTGCAGGCTCAGCAGCGCCTTGCGGGTGGCAAAATTAAACCCACCGATGGACAAACTCGGGCAAGCAATGCCAAAGCGGGCCAAATGCGCGCCCATTGGTGTGGTGAGCGCGCAGCCTGTGGCTAAATCCAGCCCGCATTGGCGCGCTGCACGCTGTGCTACTTTCAGCGCCAGCGGTGATTGCGCCACGTTCGCGGCCATATTCTCCACCACATCACCGAGCTGAAAACGCGCGGCCACGCCGGTGCGCTGGGCGTTTTCCAGCGCGCGTTCAACCGCACTTAGGCATTCGTCAAAGCCCGCGCGCGCCAACGCCGACACGCGGTAGTGCATCTTCACTTGTTGTTCATTGCCTTGCAACTCCAGCAGCTGTAAGCCGTGGCTAATGTGGCGAGAAAAGTGGTGCTGCAGCGCACAGCCGTACTCCAACACATTGCCCTCACCGTCATCGGCAAGCACAATGGCCAGATCGGCGCTGTAAAGGTTTTCCACCTCCAAGCGCCCAACGCCTTCGGCCTGCAGGCTGAACATCACATCACAGTGAAAGTCATCAAAAAAGCGCGCGTCAAGCGCCACGGCGTTATCAGGTACAAACGCCACACGCAAATTGTTAGCGCGCGTTTGGCCTTGTAGCTGCTCAAGCAGCGTCATCACAAGCGCGATGGCGCCTTTACTTTGCGCGCCGAGGCCGTGTTTGCCATCACCAATAATTAAGGTTTGCTCATGCAGCTGGTGCATAAACGGGAATTGCACGGGGCTGATGCACACATTGCTCTCCCCGAGCGAAATATCCCCGCCGCGGTAGCTCGGCAAAATTTCAGGGGCAACGTCTTTGCAAGCCAGCTCCGCAGGGGTGGCTAAATCCAGCAAAAAGCCGATGGTGGGCTTATTCGCCGTGCTGGCAGGCAAAAGTGCGGTCAGGCTGCCATCTTTTGCGAGGGTTATCTCTTTTAAGCCCAGCTCGGCAAGCTCAGCGCGCAACTGCTCTGCCAGTGCGCGTTGGCCTGGGCAGGCTTGCAGCTTGTGCCCGCGCAGCTTGGTTTGGCAATCAAATGCCAAATAACGAAAAAAGCGCTCTAATAATGGGTCGGTCACAACAGCCTCCAATGTCAATGGCGCTATTATAAAACGCACTCGGGCCGCGTGAGATGATTTACAACAAACTTTTGCAACATTCACAACTTGCGCCAGCGCACAATTTGTTTAATCAACACTTGAGTTTATGGCTGTTGAGCGGTATGTTATAAGCCTATTGTTAATTCAAAAGAGAGCATTTATGAACATTATCCTCCTCGGCGCGCCAGGTGCTGGCAAAGGCACTCAGGCCCAATTCATCATGAACGAATACAACATCCCGCAAATCTCCACCGGCGACATGCTGCGCGCGGCCATCAAAGCCGGCAGCGAGCTGGGCAAGCAAGCCAAAGTGCTGATGGATGCCGGCAAGCTCGTGCCCGATGATTTGATCATCGCCTTGGTGAAAGAGCGCGTGGCGCAAGATGATGCCAAAAACGGCTTTTTGCTCGACGGTTTCCCGCGCACCATTCCGCAAGCTGATGCGTTGAAAGAGGCGAATATCAAAGTCGATTATGTGCTGGAGTTTGATGTGCCCGATGAAGTGATTGTTGAACGCATGAGTGGCCGGCGCGTGCATCAGCCATCAGGGCGTGTCTATCATGTGGTGTACAATCCGCCTAAAGTGGACGGCAAAGATGATGTCACTGGTGAAGACTTAATTATCCGTGCGGATGACAAGCCAGAAACCGTGCTGGATCGCTTAAAAATCTACCACAACACCACCAAGCCATTGGTGGAGTACTATCAGCAAGAAGCCCGCGATGGCAATACACAATACTTCCGCCTCGACGGCACACAAAGTGTGGACAGCGTAAGCCAAGAGTTGAAATCGATTTTAGGCTAAAGTGCGGTTGAAGGCTTAGCAAAAAGCCCAGTGGTAACCATTTTTGAAAACGGTTGCCACTGGGCTTTTGTCATAGTGGTTGCCACATCGCGCTTTGCGTCGGTAGCTACCTTTACCCTTTTTGGGTTTTTCAATACGTTCTCGAAAGAGTTTGTCGGTCACCAGCGCTTTGAGTGCGTTGTCGTTGATGACGCCGCGTTGATGCTGGTAGGCGTTGTTTAATTTCTTTTTGCTCATCGTTTCTCCTTGGTTAATTTGGCGTTTATTATACGCACTTTTGCTTTGGGTGCAAATGGTGGGTTTGATTGGGTCATAACTCCGTTGTCACCATCTTTGGTGATCTGTTTTCTTTCATCACTCCGTCATAGCGCTACGGTTTCGCCGTTGGCGACTTCCTTTCTTTGCTTGTCCAAAGAAAGGAAGCAAAGAAACGACAGCCATTTTTAAGGAAATCTCACTTGTTGGGAATTTCTACGTCGCATTTGATGCAGGCGCTCAAATGCTTCCTTGAAATTCAACCAACCGCTCCATTTCCGCGCGAAAAATGGCGGGATCTAACTACAACGCTCCGTGTTTTCAACATCAAAGTGCGGTCGCATCTATCGTAAAACCGCACTTTAAATCTCTTTTAACCACACTTTATGTTTTGCAAAAATCAAAACTTAATGATGCGATCCGCCCCCGGAATAAGATGCTGAGCGTGTGCCTAAAGTGCTAGGCGAGTGAGGGTTTGATCCCGAGCGAGCCGTAGCAATTTGGCGCTAAGCGAATATCTTATGGACAGGGGCAAACGCCCTTTCTTTCCCCGATTTCTTTGGGCGAGCAAAGAAATCGGGG
>NZ_JABTBO010000029.1 GCF_014884965.1 Spirabiliibacterium mucosae
GTTCCACACATCTCAAGGATGTCGTGGAAGGGAGGCACATAATACTCCAGGGAGAATTTATGTCAATCCCTTTTTCGAAAAAATAGGAAAAATTATCTGCTTGCTTATTTTTAAAACAAAACGCCCTTAAACTCAGGGCGTTTGTTATAGTGTGTTGCCTTAATCTTGCGACTCAACATCTGGCGGCAGGCGCTTGAGTGCGACAATTAATCCGCCCCAGATAATCACAAGAGAAACAACCATCATGATAATTGCTGATGTATTCATTGCTTACTCCTTGTCAATGGTGGTGACTTGATTGACGGGCCCATCTTGGGTCGCGACCTCAAGCCCCTTGGCTTGGCGGCGTTCAATGATTTTGTAATCTAACTGACGATCCAAAATTGGTGGCGCAACCGGTGTGCCGTCGATGTCGTGCTGATATAACCCAGAGCGTTTTGACCAATTCAGCCGTGACAGGATAAAGGCCACAACAATCAAGCCGACCGCCATGCCCCAGCCGAAAATATTCACAAACCAGCTTGGGTAGCCACCGTAACCTTCAGACAGGCGTTTAACGATTTCGCTGATCAGGATATAGCCTAAGATCACAGGCGTGATACCGCCCACGAAAATCTGCCATTTGCGGCCTAATCTAAATGATGAGGTGGCATTCAAATGGTTACGCAAGCTTGGCAGCGCACACACACCTGCCACCAAGAACATCACGGTGATCAAGGCGACCGCCACAATGCCGAAGTTGTTGACAAAGGCGTCAACCACATCGAGCAGCGCAAGGCCAGTGGTAGTTGGGAAGAGCAATACTGAAATTAACATCATCGGAATGCTCACCACTAAGGTGGCTTTCACCCGTTGCATGCCGAGTTTGTCTTGCACCGCAGCGATAATCACCTCCAGCAAGGAAATCAACGAACTTAGGCCTGCGAACACCAAAGAGCCGAAGAACAGCACGCCGATAAACTCACCAAATGGCGCTTCGGAGATGATGGTTGGGAAGGCGATAAAGGCCAAGCCGATACCTGAGGCGGCAACCTCTGATACAGGCTTGCCTGAAGCCATGGCCATGAAGCCGAGTGCGGCAAACACCCCGATACCTGCGAGCAATTCAAAACTGCTGTTAGCAAAGCCAACCACCAAGCCTGAGCCTGTTAAGTCTTCTTTTTTCTTCAAATAGGAGGAGTAGGTGAGCATAATCCCAAAGCCAACAGACAATGAGAAGAAGATTTGCCCGTAGGCGGCCACCCACACGCCAGCATCCGTCAGTTTGCTCCAATCAGGTGTGAACAGCGTGTTGAGCCCTTCTGCCGCGCCTGGCAAGAAGAGTGAACGCACCACCAAAATTAAGAACATCACCAACAAAAGTGGCATAAAGATAGAAGAAGATTTAGCAATCCCTTTTTGCACACCAAAGGCCAAAATGGCGATAACAATCACCCACACCGCCAGCAATGGCCAAGTGATTTGCGCCACAAAGTCAAAGCGCACGCCAGGCTCTTTGGCCATTTGTAGGTAATCGCCAAAGAAGAAGGCTGATGGGTCCGCACCCCAGCTGTGGTTGACGGAGAAATAGGTGTACGAGATGGCCCAGCCGATGATCACCGCATAATAAATGCTGATGATAAAGCAGATTAACACCTGCCACCAGCCGATAGTTTCCATCCCGCTGAACAAGCGGCGAAACGCCAGCGGCGGTGAACCGCGGTATTTATGCCCAATGGCATATTCCAAGAAAAGCAGCGGGATACCGGCGGTCAACAGCGCGACTACGTAAGGGAAAATAAAGGCGCCGCCGCCGTTTTCGTAGGCAACATAAGGGAAACGCCAAATGTTCCCTAAGCCGACGGCTGACCCGATCGCGGCGAAAATAAACGCGCGACGGCCAGAAAATGTTTCACGTGAAGGTGGCGTTTGTGTTTTAGCCATACTTCAAACCTCCTAAAAATAAAATTCTGGAAAATTGTTAAATTTTGCAATTTTCTCACCTAACGTATGTTATACGATAATTTGTGTAAACAAAAGCCTAGCGCCGCCCTAGAGTACAATAGATTATGTTGCAGAAAACGCAACCACAGCTAATAAAAAGTGCGGTTGGGGATAAAAGCCCGTCATAAATACACAGAAACGGGCTTTTTGCAGAATAAAAATCTAATTTAAATTAATTTGGGGAATAGTAAATCGGTGAATTTGGCCCCACTGGCAAGCCTAATACAAAGACCCAAACAAAGAACATCAATGACCACGCCACCAAAAACGCCATGGAGTACGGCAGCATCATGGAAACCAGTGTGCCGACGCCGGCATCTTTTTTGTATTTGATCACCACCGCCATAATCAAGCCGAAGTAGCTCATCATTGGGGTGATGATGTTGGTGACCGAATCTCCAATACGGTAGGCCGCTTGGATGGTTTCAGGCGCGTAGCCGGCGAGCATCAGCATCGGGACAAAAATCGGCGCCGTCACCGCCCATTGTGCTGAAGCCGAGCCAATCATTAAGTTGATGAAAGCACAGATCAAAATAAAGCCGATAAACAGCACACCACCGTGCAGGCCAATTTCATTGAGGAAGTTGGCACCTTTGACCGCAATCACCTGCCCAATGTTGGTCCAGTTGAAAAACGCCACAAATTGCGCAGCAAAGAAGATGATCACCAAATAAAGCCCCAAGGTGCTCATCGCGCCAGCCATGGCGTCAACCACATCTTTGTCGTTGCGGATGGTTTTGGCCACCCAGCCATACACAATCCCTGGAATGGCGAAGAGGAAGAAAATAAAGGCCACAATGGATTTCAAAAATGGTGAGCCTGTCACAAGCCCGGTTTCAGGGTTGCGCAAAATGCCGTCGGCTGGCACCACCGTCCAGGCGAGCAACGCGCACAGCAGCAAGAAGGTCACACCTGCATAACGCAGTGCTTTACGCTCAAGTGCGGTGACTTCATTTGATTCACGCAGTGCGATTTCTTCACTGTCGACACCGCCGCCTTGATAAGGCCCGAGCTGCGGCTCAACGATTTTTTCGGTAATGAAATAACCGATGATGGCGATCATAAATGTGCTAGCGCACATGAAATACCAGTTGGCCTCAACGCCGACGGTATAACTTGGGTCAATAATCTGTGCTGCTTGTTGCGTGATCCCGGCCAATAATGGGTCAATGGTGCCGAGCAACAAGTTGGCAGAATACCCGCCCGACACCCCCGCAAAGGCGGCAGCAAGGCCAGCGAGTGGATGGCGCCCAAGGGAGTGGAAGATAATCGCGGCCAACGGCACCAACACTACATAGCCAAGCTCTGAGGCGGTGTTGGACATGATCCCGGCAAACACAATCGCTAATGTGGTGAGTTTGCGCGGCGCTTTGAGCACCACCAAGCGCATAGTGGCCGACAACAGCCCAGAGCGCTCAGCAATGCCAACCCCGAGCAAGGCAACCAAAACGGTGCCAAGCGGGGCAAAGTTGGTGAAGTTTTTAACTAAGTTGGTAAAAATTTTGGCGATGCCTTCTTGATTTAACAAGCTGACCACATAAATCACGCCATCGGCGGCGCGGCCTTTGGCTCCCTCAGGGCGCGGGTCGGGCACGGAGAGCCCAAAGTGAGCGCCAATGGCAGAGGCAATTAACAACGCCATGATAAAGATAAAAAAGAGTGTCACCGGGTGGGGCAAGGCGTTACCAAGCCATTCCACCGTACGTAAAAAGCGACTGCCTTGCGGATTTTCAGGTTTGTTCAAGTGGGGGGTGTGATTTGTCATGCACTCTCCTTCTCGGGCAAAACATTAAAATTAAACAAGTTTCCCGCGAAGTGTACTATAACTGTGCGTAACAATGCACCTGTGAATTTACATTTATTTAACGCAGATCACAAAGTTTTATCCTACGTTGCCAACACTGGCTCAATTGACGGCATTTTGTCAAACCACAACGCGAACGCATGCGCCGCCTGCCCGACCAACATGCCAAAGCCGTCATGGCGCACACTCACGCCACACTGCTGCGCAAAAGCCAAAAACGGCGTTGGTGCGCCTTTGCTGTATTGCATATCATAAGCCGCACCGCACTTTTGCATCACCGCTGGGGCAACATCCGCCACCTTGCCCTGCAAGCCGAGCGAGGTTGCGTTGATCACCACGGCGTACGCTTGGTCAGGAATCGCCTCAAGGGCGCAACTGGTGATGTCACCAAACGGTGCAAAGCGCTCAGCCACGGCTTGTGCGGTGGCCAAAGTGCGGTTGGCCAGCGTGATGCGCACGCCCGCCTGCAGCAGTGGCAGCATCACCCCTTGGGCGGCACCACCGGCTCCGAGCATTAAAAGCGCATCGCCTGCGTGCAAGAGATTAAGGCGCTCAAGGTCACTGACCAAGCCTGGGCCGTCGGTATTGTCGGCATAAATCTGTCCATTGGGCAATTTTTTTAATGTATTGCTTGCTTGTGCAAGCTCACAGCGTTGGCTGTGCTGATCAGCAAAAGCAAACGCACGGGCTTTAAAGGGCGCTGTGATATTGCAGCCTTGCCCGCCGTGATCAAAAAAATCCGCTAATTGCTGCTCAAAACGCACCTCGTCACCGAGTTTGCGAGTATAATCCAGCGGCAAATCAAATTGGCTGGCAAAGTGTTGTTGAATCTCAGGCGATCGGCTTTGCGCGATCGGGTTGCCCCACACGGCGTATTGCTGTTTCATTTATCCCTGCCTAATAATGGTGTTGGTGAAAATATCACGGATTTCTGACGGATTTTGCACGCCGCCGACCGCACTTTCATACACGGGGAAGCCCTCGCCAAATTGCTGCTTCACCGCCTGCGCTGTGCGGCACGGCGCTTGGCCGGAGAGATTGGCGCTGGTGGAGGTGAGCGCCATCTGCGCGTGTTCACACAGCCACACAACCGCAGGGTGCGTACACAACCGCACGGCAATGGTGTCAAATCGGCCGGTTAAAAAGTGCGGTGTGCCAGCGCGGGCGGGCACCACCCAAGTGGTTGGGCGTGCGCTGGGTTGGCTCAATCTCGCCCAGTGCGCACTTTGCAGTTTGTCTTCCTCAATAAACGGACGCAAAAAGGCCAAGTGCGGTGCAACAAGAATCAAGCCTTTGTCAACGGGGCGCTGTTTTAAGGCGAGCAGTTGGGTGACCGCACGTTGATTATTCGGGTCACAGCCGAGGCCAAACACCGCCTCGGTGGGGTAGGCAATCACCTCGCCTTGTTTTAATGCCTTGATAAGATCATGTTTTTGCATCAGTTTCTTCTTGTTCAAAAATGTGATTACAGGCGCGATTGGCGCACTGCAATTGGGTGTCACTGTGGGCAACGCTCAGGGCAAAACCGCACTTTGGGCACGGCGTGGCAACGGGCTTGTGCGAAAGGCTGAAACGGCAGCGTGGGAAGTTGTCACAGCCATAAAACACCTTGCCAGCCCGCCCTCGGCGCGCCACCAGCTGGCCTTGCTGGCATTGTGGGCAGGCGGGCAGCGCCTCATCAGGCGCACTGTCGTTGTGCATAATCACATCACACTCGGGGTAATGACTGCAGCCGATAAACATGCCGTATTGCCCCTGGCGCAGCACCAGCGGATGACCGCACTTTGGGCAGCTGGCATCAAGCACCTTCAGCACTTTGCTTTTGTGCTGCTGCAAGGGCTTGATAAAATCGCACTGCGGGTAGTGGCTGCAGCCTAAAAACAGCCCATATTTGCCCGTTTTCAGCGTCAGCTCGCCACCGCACTTTGGGCAGTGCTCGCGCTCAATGGGTGCAGGGGTAAACAACGACTTTGCCATAAATCTCCACGGTTTTTGTTTATATTAACCGCTTACACAAATTTGGCAAGTTACGCGCGCGAATATCCGCCCTCTTTGCTCACCACCACGCCCTCAAGCTCCAAATCCAGCAACTGCGTGAGCACGTCGTTGACCGACAAGCCACTGGCCTGGGCGAGATCGTCAACGCAAATCGGCTGATAGCCCAAATGGGCAAACAATTCTGGGTGGCTGCATGGTGTGCTTTGCACCTCCACTTCCTCTTCAAAGCTCAACTGCGGCTGCGCGTGGGGCTGAAATTGGATGTTTTCCATAATGTCGGTGTAATCCTCCACCAACATCGCACCTTGTTTGATCAGCGAATGCGTGCCGCGGCTGTACTGATTTTGCACCGCTCCTGGCAGCGCAAACACATCGCGGTTTTGCTCAAGGGCATAACGGGCGGTGATCAGCGAGCCGCTGCGGATATCAGCCTCCACCACCAGCGTGCCCATGCTCAAACCCGAAATAATGCGATTGCGCCGCGGGAAGTTTTCCGCCAGCGGTGGCTGGTCGGGCACAAATTCCGACACCATTGCGCCACACTCAACAATTTGCGCCGCCAGCGCTTGATTGCGTTTTGGATAAATATGATTGAGCCCACAGCCGAGCACCGCGATGGTTTTGCCGCCGCAATCAAGCGCGGCCTGATGACACACTCCGTCAATGCCCAGCGCCATGCCACTGGTGATCACCAACCCTTGCGCGGCCAATTTTTGCGCGAAATACGCCCCCCAATAGCGGCCATAATCCGAGCACTCACGGCTGCCCACCATGGCCAGCTGCGGCTCACTGAGCAAACTCGCCTGCCCTTTAACAAACAGCAACAACGGCGCGGCGGCAATTTGCTTGAGCAAGAACGGGTAGTCCTCATCAAAATAACTCACCACCCGCTGACCGCACTTTTGTGCCCACTCAAGCGCCGGCGTAATACTGCGCGGCAAAGGTGTTTGCCAGCGGCGAATTTGGGCCGCCGACCACCCCAGCGCCTGCAAATCCGCCGCATCTACCGCCAGCAGCCACTGCGCATCCACCTTTTTCAACAAGCGCGTCAACTTCGCCACCCCAAACTGCGGCAGCTGATTGATGCGTAATAAAAACTCAAGATCCATAACATCTTCTCCAAAAAGAGAAAATATTAATCAGATCTTGAGCTTAAATAAACTATTTATACTGTATTTTAGGTTAAGCTTCACACTTTTAATTTACTAAGAAAAGTGCAATTTCAGGAAACAAAATAAGCAAAGTAAGTAAAATTAGTTGGATACAAATAAAAGGCAAAACTGATTTAAAAATATCCGTTAATTCAATCCCCTCAGGAGCAACACTGTGGAGATAAAAAGCTGCGGGTCCAAATGGAGGAGACAGAAACGAAACCTGCATATTGACACAAAACAATACACCAAACCAAACTGGATCAAAGCCTAAATTTTGAACAATAGGAACAAAAATTGGCATTGTAAGCATAGCAATACCTATCCAATCTAAAAATAATCCTAAGATAAAGAGGATAAGCATCATAATAAGAATAATTCCAACAGGGGGTAATCCTGATCCTACTAACAAGGATTCTACAAATCGATTGCCACCAACTAAATTATAAATGCCAACTAAAATATATGCTCCCACACCAATCCACATGATCATTCCACATGTTTGCATGGTTGTATATGATGCTTCCTTAACGATTTTAAAGCTCAGTTCGCGTCGATAAAGTGAAACAAGAATAACAGCAATCACACCAACGGCAGCAGCTTCTGTGACCGAGGCAATTCCACCATAAATACTACCCAATACAAGTAAGGCTATTGATGCTGGTAGTGCTATATCAATTCTTGCTTTTCTTCTTTCCTCTCTACTTATTTCTCTATTTCTTTCATCCTCTGGAATATCTGGAAGCATATCTGGATTAAGTTTACCACGAATAACTATATATAGAAGATACATTCCCGCTAACAAAAAGGCGGGAACAAAGCTTGCAGTAAAAAGATCACCAATAGAAACTGAGGCAACTAAGCCATAAATGATTAATACAATACTTGGAGGAACCATAGTTCCCAACGCTCCTGAAGCAACCACTGTACCAATAGCTAAATTTTTGTTGTAACCTAACCGCAGCATTTGTGGTAGTGCTAACAATCCCAATAAAACTGTTTCTCCACCAATAATACCAGACATCGCTGCAAGAAAAACACCAATCAATACTGTTTGCAAAGCAACACCTGTCCGAAATTTACGAGTAGTTAACCACATTGCATTATATAGGTCTTTTGCAATTCCAGTTTTATCTAGCAAAGAAGCCATTAGAACAAACATAGGAACAGCTAATAAGGAATAGCTGGTCATAAAACCATAGACACGGTTAACAATCATAGGTAGTATGTCAGGAGAAAACCAACCAACAGCCAGCAATGTTGCGACTAATCCTGTCAAAAAAGCTAATGGAACACCTGTTACCAGCAACAAACACATTATGATAAACATAATGGTCGTAACGGTTTCTATTCCTAAATTTGATAAACCAAACATAACTTTCCCCTAATTTTTATTTCTTCTCATTTTAAAATAACTTGAATACAAAAATCAAAAAGAATAAACAAAGAGGCTTTCAATAATCCTGGTATTGGTGGATTCCAAGCAGATCCAGAACGCTCAAGTGAAATTTCTCCTGAAGGTGAAAAACTGCGCTTTTCGCAATAAAGAAACTCGCATATGCAAGGAGGATTAGATAAATTAGAGTAATTACATTACCAAAAATTCTAATTTTCTTCTCATGGAGATTTTTACACGGTCAAGGAGGATAGGAACACGAATATGTTTATCCCTACCAAATGAAAATAATCCAGCATATATCATTAAAAAAGCAGCTAGAGCAATACTTGTTTCATGAACCCAGTCAGTCGGATTATTAAAAATATAACGAGATACGATTTCATAAAAAGATATAAATACTATTAACAAATATAGCCACGATAAATAATGACCAATTCTTTCTATAATAGAATCGATATATGTCATTTTATTTTTTCGACACTCTCATTTTTCATACATTATCCTCATTTAAATAAAGCCTTTTGAAATATTTCAAAAGGCTTACAATGTCTAATTAACCATACCTTTTCTTTAAATATGACATTACCGTATCATAATATTTTTGAGACATTGCAGATTTTTTTGCCCATTCAGGCCACATTTTTGTTGCAACTTCTCTAACCTTTGCAACTTCTTCAGGATCCCAGGCTATAATAGTGATATCTGATTTTAGATTTTTAACTGCTTCTTCATCAAGCTTTTGGTGCATCGCTAAAAATCCTTCTGCATATTCTTTTCCTGCCTTATTCAACACTTCTTTTAAATCATCTGGTAGTCCATCATAAATTTTCTTATTGAGCGTTACTTGATTTACTGGCATAGAATGCCAGCCAGGATGAATTGGATATTTGGCGATATCATTCATTCCATTTGCTTCATTACGAGCAAAGATAGAATAATCGGATGCATCAATAACCCCTTTCTACTAACGAGGTATAAACTTCTGAACCAGGTAAATTCACTGGAGATGCCCCCAAATTTTTAAATAAAACCTGAACCAATCCTTCAGGAGCCCTTACCTTAACACCATGTAATTCATTGATATTTCTAATAGGTTTTTTAGACACTAGTGATTCTACACCAACTGTACTTACTGCTAAAAGTTGCACACCATATTTATTTAATAACTCATTAGCAACAGAAAATCCACCACCATTATACATAAAGTCAATAAGATCTTTAGGGTTGCTCCACGCACCGATTAAATTACCGTATAAGGCAAAAGCAGGGTCTTTTCCTGAAAAATATGAGGGATCGGTAAAATCTCCTTGGATGATGTTCATGCCTATAGAATCAAGTGTTTGATTGTGTTCAACCACTGAGCCTGCGCCAAGAACATTAATGTGTATTTTACCATTTGAGTTTTTTTCTACTTCTTTTGCCCAATTTTGTTGAAACTTAAATGCATCATCTCCTGGTTGATCTGAAGATTGGAAATTCCAATTATAATCAGCTGCAATTACACTCATAGAAAAAGTTAACAATGAAAGTGGAATAGCTAATTTCATACTGTATTTCATAATCAAATCCTTATTCATTAAAAATTATTTACCATTCAGCAAAAGATCCATCTTTGTTTCTCCAAATCGGATTTCGCCAATGGCTCGTTTTCCTATTCTGAGATTCAATAAATTCTTCATTAATATGAATACCCAACCCATTTCCTTTAATTATTTCACAATATCCTTGATCAAATTCAAAAACCTCCTTATTTATCATATAATCCAAAACATCACAGCCTTGATTGTAATGAATACCTATACTCTGCTCTTGAATAACTGCGTTTATGGTACTCATATCACAATGTAAAGATGATGCCAATGCTATCGGACCAAGTGGGCAATGAGGCGCGACAGCAATATCATAAGCTTCTGCCATAGAGGCTATTTTTTTCAATTCTGTGATGCCTCCACAATGAGAGACGTCTGGCTGTATAATATCTACACCACCATGGCTTAAAATATGTTTAAAATCCCAACGAGAATATAATCTTTCACCTGTTGCAATTGGAATTGCTCCATATTGTGCAATTTCTTTAATAGAATCAAAATGTTCAGATAAGACAGGCTCTTCAACAAACATTAATCTCATAGATGATAATTCTTTCATCAATATTTTTGCCATAGCTTTATGCACACGGCCATGAAAATCAACTGCAATACCAAAATCTGGATCTGTTGCATCTCGGACCGCTTGTACCCGCTCTAGCAATGCATCTACTTTTGAATAATCATCAATAAAGTTTAATTCTTCTGTTGCATTCATTTTGATAGCATCAAAGCCTAGATTTTTTCTATCTTTCGCCATTTTTGCAACATCACTAGGCCTATCTCCACCAATCCAAGAGTACATTCTCATTCTATCTCGACATTTACCTCCCAATAGTTGATACACAGGAGCACCAAAATATTTTCCTTTAATATCCCATAGAGCTTGATCTATACCCGCTAAGGCACTCATCATAATTGGACCTCCTCGATAAAAAGAAGAGCGATAAAGTACATTCCAATGATCTTCTATATCAAGAGGATTTTTTCCAATTAGATATTCCATTAACTCTTTAACACAAGCATGTACCGTATAAGTTCTACCCTCTAGACAAGGCTCTCCCCAGCCGGTAATTCCTTCATCTGTAATTATTTTTATAAATCCCCACCTAGGTGCAACATTAAAGTTTTAAAATCAACTATTCTCATATAAAACTCCACAACAAATCTTGTATGACAAGAATATATTAAATAAAGATATTTTTTCTGTGACAAAAATCACATTAAAAATAATTAAAACAAAAATAATTTTCAAAAATTCTTGGGA
This sequence comes from Spirabiliibacterium mucosae, assembly GCF_014884965.1. GTDB lineage: Bacteria > Pseudomonadota > Gammaproteobacteria > Enterobacterales > Pasteurellaceae > Spirabiliibacterium > Spirabiliibacterium mucosae. The sequence continues at coordinate 11,189 of NZ_JABTBO010000029.1, forward strand.
TAAATTATAATTGGGATATTATTCCTTTTAAAATAAATAGTTATGTTGAAATCTGAACTTCAATTCAAAAAAAATTCTTGATCGAATTATCTGTGGCCAATACTCAATGGCCGAGCTACTTCCCAGCGAACATGACTTGTGCGCTGATTTTGGTGTTTCGAGAACATCTGTTCGTTCTGCTTTACAAGCATTGGCTAACAAAAATGTCATTACTATCCAACCCAAAAAAGCTAGCTCTATAAATCCAATTGAAGAATGGGATTGGTTAGATAGTGACATTTTAGCTTTATTTATTAGGACAAAAAAAGTTACTTTTTGTTGAAAAATTACTCATTGCTCGTCTAACCTTTGAGCCTAACATCTGTGTCCAAGCAGCAATAAATCGGGACGATAAAGATCTATACGGTATTGAATTGGGTCTGAATATGATGAAAAGAGCTTTGGATACAAGTAATCGAGACTTATTTTTACAAGGAGATAACCTCTTTCACAAAAGCATTATCAAAGCGAGTAAAAACCCTTTTCTTTCCTCATTGAACAACATGTTAGCCGCATCTATGCAGATAACATTTGATCAGACACTAGAAACTAATATTCAACAAGCAATCCCAGCCATTGAGCGTCACGAAGCGCTTTTTTTGGCAATCAAAAACAAAAATTGCTGTGAAGCAAAGAGTTCATCAAAGAACCTTATACTCAATGCAATCGAAAAAAGCATTAAAGATCATAGCATTAGTAATCTTGCAAATTATCTATAAGGGCCTTTATTCATACATAAAAAAACATTACAATAAACAGTTAAACCCTTTTTTATGTTGAGAATTATGAGTATTTTACCGATTTTAAAATATCCTGATGAGCGTTTGCGTACTAAGGCCGAGCTGGTGGCGCAGGTGGACGATGAGATTCGTGCGTTGGTGGAGAATATGTTTGACACCATGTATGACGATCAAGGCATTGGGCTGGCGGCAAGCCAGGTGGACGTGCACAAGCGCGTGATTGTGATTGATATTGAAGGCGACAAGCAAGACCAGCTGGTGCTGATCAACCCTGAAATTATCGCCTCAAGTGGCGAGACAGGAATTGAAGAAGGCTGCCTTTCGGTGCCGACTTGCCGTGGCTTTGTGCCGCGCAAGGAAAAAGTGACCGTCAAGGCGCTCGACCGCGATGGCAAAGAATTCACCCTAGAGGCCGATGATTTGCTGGCGATTTGTATTCAGCATGAAATTGATCACTTAAATGGCGTGTTGTTTGTGGATTATTTATCGCCCCTGAAGCGCCAACGCATCAAGCAAAAAATGGAAAAACTTAACCGTTTGGCGAGCCGTGGATGATGACTGACAACGCCCCGTTAAAAATATTTTTGCTGGCACCCCTGAATTTGCCGCCGAGCATTTGCGCGCGCTGATTGACAGCCGCCATGAGGTGGTGGCGGTTTACACTCAGCCTGACAAACCCGCCGGGCGCGGCAAGCGCTTAACCCAAAGTGCGGTCAAGCAGCTGGCTCTGGCACACAATTTGCCCGTGTTTCAGCCCAAAAGCCTGCGAAAAGCTGAAGCACAAGCGCAGCTGGCGCAGCTCAACGCCGATGTGATGGTGGTGGTGGCCTATGGCTTGCTGCTGCCGCAAGCGGTGTTGGACGCACCGCACTTTGGCTGCTTGAATGTGCACGGCTCGCTGCTGCCGAAATGGCGCGGCGCGGCGCCGATTCAGCGCGCGGTGTGGGCGGGCGATGAAGAAAGCGGCGTGACCATTATGCAAATGGATGCGGGGTTGGACACCGGCGCGATGCTGCACAAAGTGCGCTGCCCGATTGATGCCAACGAAACATCCGCCAGTTTGTATGACAAGCTCGCCGCCATCGCGCCCAATGCGCTGCTCACGGTGCTTGATGGCCTGCGCGCGGGGGAATTTACGCCCATTGCGCAACATGATGCCGACAGCACGTATGCCCAAAAATTAAGCAAAGAAGAAGCCAAGCTCGACTGGGCACAAAGTGCGGTCAGCCTGGAGCGCTGCATTCGCGCCTTCAACCCATGGCCTGTCAGCTACTTCCCGCACGAGGTGCAAGGCAAAGTGCACAATATCAAGGTTTATCACGCCGAGGTGTTGCCGAAAACGCAAAGTGCGGTTCCAGGCACCGTGCTGGCGTTTGACAAACACGGCTTGCAAATTGCCTGTAGCGAAGGAGTGTTGAACATCACCGAGCTGCAGCCGCCAGGCAAAAAGCCGATGTCTATTGCGGATTTTGCCAACGGGCGCGGTGATTGGTTCCACACAGGGCAGGTGCTTGCATGAGGCAAAGGGCACTTTCCACCCGCGCGGCGGCGGCTGAGATCATCGCACAAGTGCGCTATCATGGCCAGTCCCTCGCCACCTTGTTGCCGGCCTACCAAGGGCAAATCAAGGCGCAGGATATGCCATTGCTGCAAGAAATTTGCTATGGCATTTGCCGCGTGTTGCCGCGCCTTGAGCGCATCGTCGCGCAGCTGGTGAACAAGCCGTTGAAAGGCAAAACGCGCATTGTCCACTGCTTGTTGCTCGTTGGGCTTTATCAAATTCTCTACACCCGCATCCCAGCCCACGCGGCGGTCGATGAGGTGGTCAACGCCACCAAGGCGCTGAACATGCCGAGCTTTCGCGCGCTGGTCAACGGCGTGCTGCGCCGCTTTTTGCGCGAGCAAGAGGCGATTTTAGCGACGGTGGACAAACACTGGCAAACCCTCCACCCCGAGTGGCTGGTCAATAGATTAAAAAAAGATTATCCCAACGATTGGCGCGAGATTATTGAGGCGAATAATACCAAGCCGCCGATGTGGCTGCGCGTCAACAGCGCCAAATGGACAGTGACGGACTACCTCGCGGCACTGCATGAGCACAACATCCGCGCTGAAGCAGGTCAACCCGACGGCGCTTTGCGCTTAGACGCACCTTGCGCGGTGGACAAATTACCGCACTTTGATGATGGCGCACTGGCGGTGCAAGACTGCCACGCCCAGTGGGCGGCGATTTTGCTCGATGCGCAAAACGGCGAGCGCGTGCTCGATGCCTGCGCCGCACCGGGCGGCAAAACCACGCACATTCTCGCGCGCGCACCGCAAGCGCAGGTCACGGCGTTGGATATCGAGCCTGAGCGCCTAGCCCGCGTGCGGGAAAATCTTGCGCGCATGGGCCAGCAAGCCGAGGTGATTTGCGGTGATGCCAGCGCGCCCGATACTTGGCTTGATGCAGGCGTGATGTTTGACCGCATTTTGCTCGACGCGCCTTGTTCTGCCACGGGCGTGATTCGCCGCCATCCTGATATTAAATGGCTGCGCCAAGAACAAGACATCCCCGCGCTGGTGGCGCTACAAAAGGCGATTTTGACCGCACTTTGGGGCAAACTTAAAGTCGGCGGCACGCTGCTTTATGCCACCTGTTCGCTGCTTAAAGCGGAAAATTCGCAGCAGATCGCGGCATTTTTAAACCACACGCCTGATGCCAAACTCGTGAGCGTGTTTGACGAAGATGAAAGTGCGGTCGGTTGGCAATTTTTGCCACAAATTGATGGCGGCGACGGGTTTTATTACGCAAAATTAACCAAAACGGCGAGATAAGGAAGTTAATGAAAATCATCATTCTCGGTGCAGGTCAAGTGGGCGGCACGTTAGCAGAAAATTTGGTCAGCGAAGACAACGACATCACCGTGATCGACAACGATCAGCAGCGGCTCAATAACCTGCTGGATAAATACGACCTGCGCGTGGTGTTTGGCAACGCCGCCTCGCCACGAGTGCTGCGTGAAGCTGGCGCGGGCGACGCCGACATGCTGGTGGCGGTCACCAGCAGTGATGAAACCAACATGATGGCCTGCCAAATCGCCTACACCTTATTTGGCACACCGACCAAAATTGCGCGCATTCGTAACAACGACTACCTGCGGGAAAAAGACCGCTTGTTCCAAACGGATGTGATCCCAATCGATCACATCATCGCGCCGGAAAAACTGGTGATTGACGACATCGCCAATTTGATTGACTACCCAGGCGCGGTGCAAATTGCACACTTTGCCGACAAACGCATCAGCTTGGCAGTGGTGAAGGCCTATTATGGCGGCCCGCTGGTGGGCTATGCCATTTCCGCCTTGAAGGAACACTTGCCGCACATTGACGCGCGCATTGTTGGCATCACCCGCCAAGATCGCTACATCCGCCCGCAGGCTTCCACCATTATTGAGGCCGGCGACGAGGTGGTGTTTATCTGCGCCACCAACCACATTCGCGCGGTGATGAGTGAATTGCAGCGCCTTGAGCGGCCTTACAAACGCGTGATGATTGTCGGTGGCGGCAACGTTGGCGCGGGCTTGGCCAAATTATTGGAAGATAAATGCCGCGTCAAACTGATTGAGCGCAACCCACAACGCGCCGAGATTTTGGCAGAAAAATTGCCGAAAACCTTGGTGTTCACCGGCGACGCCTCCGACCAGTCGCTGCTATTTGAAGAGCATATCGACAACATTGATGTGTTTTTTGCCCTCACCAGCGACGATGAGGCCAATATTATGTCGGCGCTGCTGACTAAGCGGCTTGGCGCGGCCAAGGCAATGGTGCTAATTCAGCGCATTGCGTATTTGGATTTGATTCAAGGCGGCACGATCGATATTGGCATTTCGCCGCAGCAATCGACCATTTCCGCGCTGCTGGCCTATGTGCGCAAGGGCGATATCAAAAATGTCGCGCTGCTGCGCCGCGGCAATGCTGAAGCGGTGGAAATCATCGCCCACGGTGACAGCACCACCTCTCACGTGGTCGGGCGCAAATTGTCTGAGATTAAGCTGCCATCCACCTGCATTGTGGGCGCGATTTTACGCAACAACGAGGTGATCATCGCCAAAGAGAATACGACCATTGAAGATGGCGACCATGTAGTGGTCTTTTTAAATGATAAAAAACAAATTCCCGATGTGGAAAAACTCTTTCAGCCAACTCCATTTTTTATTTGATTATGTTTAACTCGACCTTTTTGCTCTACACGCTCGGCTCGGTGCTCAACAAAATCGCCCTGCTGATGCTGCTGCCACTGGCGACCGCACTTTTAACCAACGGGGCGGGCTTGAGTGAGTTTGCGCAGGCGTTTATTTTGATTTTCAGCGTCGGCTTTTTGTTCACCTTGAAAAAGCCCGAGCGGATGCAGCTGCGGGTGCGCGACATGCTGCTGCTGACGGTGCTGATTTGGTTTACGATAAGCTTGTTTGGCGCACTGCCGTTTATATTTATTAAGCATATTTCGCTCAGTGACGCCTATTTTGAAACCATGTCGGGCCTGACCACCACCGGCTCCAGCGTGCTGTCGAATTTAAGCGAAATTGCGCCAAGTTTGCTGATGTGGCGCGCGATGCTGCAATGGATTGGCGGCTTGGGGGTGATTGTGATGGCGGTGGCGATTTTGCCATTTTTGAACGCCGGCGGCATGACGCTGTTTCGCGCCGAATCGTCCGATTGGTCAGAAAAAAGCATGCCGCACACCAAAGACATCGCCAAAAATATTGTGCAGTTTTACCTCATTTTGACCGCACTTTGCATTGTCGCCTATATGCTCACAGGGCTGAATTTGTACGACGCCATCAACCACACCTTCACCACCATTTCCACCGGCGGCTTTTCCTCGCGCGATGGCGGCATGGGTGAGTTTTCCGCCGCCACCCAGTGGGTATGCATTTTGTTTATGTTTTTAGGCTCAGTGCCGTTTTTGCTCTACATTCAAGCCGGCCACAAGCGGCAATTGTCGATTTTGCTGCGCGATCAGCAAGTGCGCGGCTTTTTTAGCTTTGTAATGGTGGTGGGGCTGGCGATGGCGGCGGTGTTATATTTTAATCACACCTACGATTTGCACGACAGCATTCGCATTAGCTTGTTCACCTTGGTCAATATCATGTCCACCACCGGCTACACGCTGGCGGATTTCGACACCTGGACAAGCACCACCACGCTGGTGTTTGCCTTTGCGTTTTTGCTCGGCGGCTGCTCAGGCTCCACCGCCGGCGGCATCAAAATCTTCCGCTTTCAAATCATTTTCACTTTGCTTAAGCGTGAAATTAAAAAGCTGATCCACCCCAACAGCATCCACCCGGTGCAGTTCAACCGCAAAAAAGTCTCCGACGACACCATTTTGGCGATCATCGTGTTTATCTTCTGCTTTTTCGGCTCGATTGTGGTGCTGTCGATTTTGCTCTCGCTCACTGGCATGGCGCCGCTGGATGCGCTCAGTAGCGCGATGACCTCGCTGGGCAACGTGGGGCCGGGGCTGGGGCCAAATGTTGGGCCAAGTGGCAACTTTGCCGATGTGCCGGATATCAGCAAGTGGCTGATGTCGTTTGGCATGCTGCTCGGGCGCCTTGAAATCATGACTCTTTTGGTGCTGTTGTTCCCAAGTTATTGGCGGAAATAGTGTAAAGCATTAACAGTATATAAAATAATGCTTTACATTTTTTTAATAGTGATTATAATACCGCCAATCTTTTTTATAGATTATTTTTTAACCACTAAGGATACATTATGAGTATGATGAAAGAATTCCGCGAATTTGCAATGCGCGGTAACGTAGTAGATATGGCTGTCGGTGTTGTGATCGGCGGTGCCTTTGGCAAAATTGTGAGCTCATTTGTGGGCGACATCATTATGCCTGTGCTGGGCCTGTTGACCGGCGGCGTGGACTTCAAAGATTTGCACATCGTGTTGAAAGAAGCGGTGGGTGAAACCCCAGCGGTAACCTTGAACTACGGCACCTTCATTCAAACTGTGTTTGATTTCGTGATCATCGCTTTTGCGATCTTCATGGTGATTAAAGGCCTCAACAAAATGAAAAAAGAGCAACCAAAAGAAGAGCCAGCACCAGCCGCCCCTTCTGCCGAAGAAACTTTGCTTACTGAAATCCGTGATTTGTTGAAAACCAAACAGTAACCAACACCCAATATCAAAAAACCTTCTCGCTTGAGAAGGTTTTTTATTAGAACAGATCGCCGTCGCGCAGCACATGGCGATTGCCCCGCCGCCACAAAAAACCGCACTTGTCATAATATTCAATCAACTGCACCGTAAGCTTGCGCCCAAAGCCAAGCGCATCACGCAATTCATTGACTGAAATGCCACCCTCGCGCTGAACGTGTGCTTTAATCAGCTTGGCGATGCGCTCAATCTCCTCGGTGAGGAAGAACCTGTCGCGCACCACAGGGGTTAAATAGCCCAGCTTGCCCGCTTTGTAGAGAAAGTTGCGCATCTCGCGCTCAGGCTGCTCAAATTGATTGGCTAAATCCCGCACCCAAATCGCCTGCCCTTGGCGGAGAAATTCGGCGTAGATCTGTTGCCAAAGTGCGGTTTCCTCAGCGTTAAACGCAATTTTGTGGCTCGGCAAATGCAGCCAGCCACGGCTTTGTTGCAGCGCTTTTTCACTCAGCAACTGCTCAATTAAGTAATACATCACCGCACTGGGCTGCTTAACTGCCGCCATGCGCGCCAAACGCGCTTTCGCCACGCCGATTTGATCAGGGTTGTCTTCATGATAGCGCGTGAGGCTTGCCAAAATTTGCTCACGCAGCGCTTGGCGGCTGGCTTCATCAAAGCAAAAATCCGCCACGCAGTGAAACCCGAGGGCTTGTTGCTGGGCATAAAACTGCTCGGCGGTGAGCTGCTCAACCCAGCACAAATACGCTTTTGACACACTCTTTTGGCTTAAATAGGCGGCAATGCGCTCACCACTGCTGCGCGCGTCAAGTAGGCGATGGAGATAACTCAAGCGCTGCGGCGTGCGTTTGTAGCGCACGGGGGAGTCAATCTCAACCACCTTGGCGCCCGCCACCGTGTGGCTGTTGTCGCCACTGCGCAAAATCAGTTTATCTTGCGCGCACAAAAAGAGCCCTTGCTGCAAGGTCAGCTCCGCCAGCACCTGTTCGCCTGCTTGGGCGCGCTGGCCTTCAAGCAGGGTACATTTGCCCGTGATGTGATTGGCGGCGTGATAAATATGCACCGGCTGCGAGGCATTGAGCGCCACCACAGGGTTGAGCAGCACGGTGAGGCGATCGCAGGCCAGCGCGTGTGGGCTGTCAAACAACCAATCGCCGCGCTGAATTTGGCTACTCTCGCGCCCGACTAGATTCAGCGCCAACCGCTCGCCGGCTAGCCCAACCACGTTGACTTGATTTTGTGCGTGGATATTTTTCACCCGCACCAGCTGCGCCAACTGGCTCGAGAGATAGAGCATATCATCGAGTTTGACATGGCCGCTAAAAGCCGTGCCCGTGACCACGGTGCCCGCGCCTTTGACCGTAAAAGTGCGGTCAATGGCGTAGCGAAACGGGTGCTTGTGGGTGTCGTCGTTATCCAAGCCTGACAAGCGCTGGCAAAGCTCGCGGATGCCTTGCCCCGTGCGGGTGGAGGTGACAAAAAACGGCGCTTGGCGCAGCGCCACGTAGCGCGCTTTGAGCGTATTGATCAACGCCTCGACCGCACTTTCACTGGCTTTGTCGGCTTTGGTGATCACCACCATAATTTGCTTGAAATCAAGCAGGGATAAAATCGTCAAATGCTCGTCGGTTTGCGGCATAATGCCCTCATCGGCGGCCACCACCAGCATGGCATAATCCACCCCGCCGAGGCCGGCAAGCATATTAGATAAAAACTTCGAGTGCCCCGGCACGTCAATAAAACCGAGCACGCGCCCGTCGTCAAGCGGCAAGTAGGCATAGCCCAAATCAATCGTCATGCCGCGCTTTTTTTCCTCGGGCAGATGGGCGGTGTGCTGGCCGGTGAGCGCCTCAATCAAGGCCGTTTTGCCATGGTCAACATGGCCGCTGGTGGCGATAATCATAACTCATCCACGCTGGCTAACAGGGCGTCAAGGCTCGCCAGTGAGCGCAAATCGAGCCACAATTTTTGCTGCTCAATGCGCCCGATAATCGGCTGGCTGAGCTGCTTGAGGCTGCGCACCAGTTGCATTAAATCGCTATGATTCCCGCTGCGTGGCGCCACCGTCACCGCCACCGACGCCAACGTGAATTCAGGCTGCGAGCCGCTGCCCATTTGCGCCAAACTTGGCGTGACGGCGATGTCGTAATCTTGCTGAAGCTTTTCTTGCAATTTTTGCGCCAAGCGCACCGCACTTTGCTCAAGCTCAGCGGTGGTTTGGGTCAAATGGTGCAATGTAGGGTTGCGCTCAGGCACTTTTTCAGGCAAAAGATAATCGCGCAGCGTGGCCTCCAGCGCGCTTAAAATCACTTTATCACAGCGCAGCACCCGTTTGAGCGGGTGGCGCTGGAGCTGTTCAATCATCGCTTTTTTGCCGACAATAATGCCCGCCTGCGGGCCGCCGAGGAGCTTGTCGCCAGAAAAACAGACCAAATCCACCCCCGCGCGCAACATCGCCTGCGGTGTTGGCTCTTGTGGCAGGCCAAATTGGTCAAGCTCAATGAGCGCGCCGCTGCCCAAATCACTCACCAGCGGCAAGTTATGCTCGTGGGCCAGCTGCGCCAGGGCTTGCTCACTGACCGATTGCGTGAAGCCGCTGATATGATAATTACTTGGGTGAACTTTCATTAAAAGTGCGGTATTTTCGTTGATATTGTCGCGATAATCCGCCAAATGGGTGCGATTGGTGGTGCCCACCTCTTTCAACACGCAGCCGGCTTGCTGCATAATATCCGGGATGCGAAACGCGCCGCCAATTTCCACCAACTCACCGCGGGAGATAATCACCTCTTTGCCGCGCGCAAAAGTACACAGCAGCAGCAACACCGCCGCGGCATTATTATTCACCACACAGGCCGCCTCACAGCCCGTTAACTGCGCCAACAGTGCGCTGACAAAGCCATCACGGTGGCCACGCGTGCCGCTTTGGAGCTCAAACTCAAGCGCGACATTATGTTGCATCGCACTCAGCGCCGCCTGCTGGGCACTAACTGGCCACAGTGCGCGGCCTAAATTGGTGTGCAGCACGGTGCCGGTGAGGTTGTGCACCGCGCGCATCTGCACTTGGCAAAGTGCGGTCAAATCATGCTGGAGCTTTTTATACAGCATAGAAAAATCGGTTAAATATCGCGGAAAGGGCTGCTGGTGGGCAATCGCTTGGCGCGCTTGGCTTAAAATCACGCGCAGCTGCGCCACCACCGCACTATGCCCAAACTTGGCCACCAGCACTTGGCCTTCAGGGGCGCTGATCACCTTGTCGACACTGGGCAGATCACGATAAAGTTGGGTCATAACATTTCCTTTAGCGATGAGATTAATGCTATTTTAATGAAAATGACGTATAATGCCACTGCTTTGGAAGGTCGTCGTTTCCGGTGAAGCGGCAGGACTTCAAATCCTGTTAAGGCTGCCAGCAGTCTTGGGTGGGTTCAACTCCCATGACCTTCCGCCACCACCTTCCATAACCAACTTTTTTATGTGGTAAAAATACAGGGTTATACGATATACAGTACAGCGATTTATGGCGATAATGCGATGAAAAAAGCACAATCAGCAAAAGCACTTTTAGCAAGTCTTAGCCTTGGCTTATCAACAGCTACAGCTAACGGTGCTCTATTGCATGATATATCGAACGATGTTGAACAAATTCAAGTGATGATACAGCAAGATGTGCTAGTGAGCGATATTTTCGAGTCAATCGAACGATTAACCGCCACCTTGCAAAAACTGAATATAAGTATCAAAGCAAGAATCAAGCATATTGACGAAAAAGAGTTAAGCGGTTTAACTCTTGTTAATAATGCATTGAATTATGGAATCGTGTTGATTAAAGCACGATTTGAAAAAGAAATTTTTAATCATTATTTTTCCGAGTTTAAGCGATTATCAAGTGCAAAGAATACGCTTGAAGTTCACCTTCAGCACATAAAAGAGCGTTTATATGGCGTGGAAATTGTTAGCATTAAGGATGTAACCGTGACGCAGTCGGAAATTAATGAGGCAATGGCAAAAATCGCAGTTAAACTCTAAAATGAAATCGAGCGTTATCATTCACAGTGACCTACAAAGAGATCCCTTTGTTGAAAAAATAGCCGTTGGTATTGCTCTATTTCATGACACAGGCCGATACCCCGATTTTCTAGGGCATTATGGTCAATTTGAAAATAATCCTCAAGCAATGGACAGCTTGATTAACAAGATCCACATTGCTCTATATCGAGAAGAGTGGACGCTGCGAACGTGGCGTCACAGAAACGGCTATAATCGGACGAGCGACAATTTTGTCATCTATGCACGACATTTCTTCTTCAGCAATCATTATCTTATCCTTAATATTGTTAGCCCAAATGCACACAAAGAAATACAAAGATTGCTACCAAACTTAATCAACAAGGCTGAAAGTTTTCATCGACTAACGTTAGAAGAAATTAGTCAATTCACAGCCTATACATCAAATCATGAAATCACTCGAACTATAAGGCTAACTGACTAAATCGAGATTTTTAGTAACAATACTCTCCTAACGCCCACTGGCACCACCGGCAGCACTTTGTATAATAATGCGTTATTGGGCAATTTTTGTTATGCTATAAAGACCCACTTCAACTAAGGAGATAGCTATGCAAGGCAGGATGATAAAACTCACTCAACTCACGCTGACCGCACTTTGCGCCAGTGTGCTTATCGCGTGCGGCAGCGGTGGCGGCGATGGCGGAGATAATAACCCAAATGACAAAAGTGTCCCGTACATTGGGCAAAATGCTAAAGGCCTCGTTGGCACCGTGATGACTATCGACCCAGAAAAAGAAGACCGCACACAAGCCGTTCAACTGGGCAACGTGCAGGCCAAGGGGCTGAATAAAATCATGCTCGACGGGGTTGCCATTGATATTATGCCGAGTCATCAACACCGCTGGACGGTCAGTAATCAAGCCAACGGCGCCTTCAAAGCGGTTTGTTGTGGGCAATATCAATTCTCACGCCTAGGCGCAGTTGACGAGGGCGTGGATAAAAAATTGTTCTTGTTTTATTACGGCATGGCAACAGAGAAGATGCCCACTTCAGGAGAGGCCAAATACTCCGGCCATTCGCTTTATCTCTCTGATAACGCAAAAGAAGATAGCTACGAAGGCGACTTTAATATGACGGTCGATTTTGCCACCCGGGATATCACTGGCACCATTCACAATCGCGCCACAGACATCACGTTAAAGGGCAAAGCGCTTGGCAATGTTTTTGGTGGCACTGCGCGCAGTAGCTTGGATAAAAGCGAAACACGATTTGATGCCAAGTTCTACGGTGACAACGCCGCTGAAGTAGCAGGCATGACTAATGGCAAGAGCAGCTGGGGTGTGGGCTTTATCGGTAAGCGATGACCGCACTTTGGGTTTTATAACGCAGTTTCGCCTGTGGCGGGCGGCCTTTTCTCTCTCACTACTCCGTCATCACTATCGTTTTCGCTGTTGGCGACTTCCTTTCTTTGCTTGCCCAAAAAAAGGAAGCAAAGAAACGGCATTTGCCCCTGTCCATAATATATTCGCTTAGCGCCAAATTGCTAATCACTGAGGGATCACACCCTCACTCGCCTAGCATTTTAGGCACACCTCAGCATCTTATTCCGAGGCGGGGTGAATTACTGAATTTTGTTCTTTGAAAAATACAAAGTGCGGTTAAACGCTATTTAAACGTGAAGTAATAAAAACCCACCTGTTGGTGGGGTTTTGTGTGGGGTAAAGTGCGGTGACCGCACTTTTATGGCTTAGACTAAGAACTCAACGTTCGCTCTCAAGAACTCATCAAGGCTTGAACCTGATGCACCATTGACGGTTACGCTATTTTCATACTGATAAGTATCACCTGAGTAGAATGTGAGTTTATGCTCAGACGCATTCCATTCTGCATGACCTTTATCACTGGCTTTAAAGTCCACCTCGGTGCCTTTGATTACAATCTTATCACCTTGTGCTTTATCAAAGTCGGTGATGGTATCGTTGCCGTTACCACCATGTAGATTGTACACAAACTGATCTGCACCTGCGCCACCAGTTAGTTTGTCGTTGCCTGCACCACCGATGATGATATCATTGCCATCACCACCGTTGATGGTGTCATTAGCACCGTGATTACTATTATCTAAATAATCACTCCAATGTTCTTTGAGATGTTCAATAATTTGAGTTTCTGTCGGCTCATTTCCACTATTTTATCCCATTTAATGTACTCAACCAAAGCACTATAGCTCTCTCCATCATGGCTGCCAGCCATGTGATCAACACCATTATCATTCCAAGACAAATGATCTGTATTTAATACATCACCAAATAAGAGATCATCACCAGAGTTACCTACAATACTATCACTGCCTACATCAAGTAGACTCTTAGTAACAGAGCCATTAACCAAGATATTTGATAATTCATCGGTATCACTAGTAATAAGAGCCTCACCTGTATTACCTGTAAATTTAACAGTGGTGACACTAGGCCCCCCTGCAGCAGTTATATCAAGGGATTTAAACTCACCGGTTCCACCTGTATTATCAAAAAACTGCAAGGAGTCTTCCATTCTTTGCCCACTCGGCATTTCTTTTTTACCAAAGCCGATCGCATGAACTTCACTCACTTCAGCCACCTTCTTATACTCAGTAATAGCTCTATTTACATCATCTTTCTCCATGTTTTTATTTACTTTACCGAGTAAAGTATCATTAACATTTGGTACACCATCCGATAGGAAAATGGTTGTATTAGTATAACCATTACCTTGATGTTTGGTGATCCATGGCAATACTGTTTTAAAGGCAGCCTCATAGTTAGTCTCACCACCAGCATTAATATTATTAATAGCATTTTTTAGCTTCTGCTCACTACCAACAGGGTCAGAAGTGTAATCATCTATCGAGAAGATTTGTTTGGCACTGTCACTAAATGTAACAAATTGCACATTAACCTTCCCAGTATGATCTTTTATATGCTCAGCAAATTTAGACAATGCCTCTTTTGCCATCTCCAAATATGTTGATCCGTTCGAAGCCCTAAATGTCTTCATTGATCCTGAAATATCTAAAAGAATGCTAACATTGTAATCAACACCAGGTGTAAATCGAGTTTCACTACCACCTTTATCACCGATGAGAATATCATCATTAGTATTTCCTTCAATAGAGTTATTACCATTATCGCCAACAGATAGCTCAGGTTTAGCAGTTTCCACA
>NZ_JABTBO010000003.1 GCF_014884965.1 Spirabiliibacterium mucosae
GGCCTCAACAAACGAAAGAGGTACATTATGGCTAAGAAACAAAAACTATTTTTGCGCAAATCGCATCATTAGCAGTTGCCTTTACCCTCACTTTGGGTGTGACTGCCATCAGCGTAACGCAATACATTAACTAAGTTAATCACAAACAAAACCCGCCAATTGGCGGGTTTTTTATTGCCTGCAAAGAGGGGTTAAATCCCCTCAAAAAGTGCAGTACTCAAGTAGCGCTCTGATGCCGATGGCAACACCGCCACAATCACTTTGTCGGCAAATTCCGGCAGTTTTGCCAAGCGATCTGCCGCCGCCACCGCCGCACCGGATGAAATACCGGCCAAAATGCCCTCTTGCGCCATGAGTTTGCGCGCGGTGGCCAGTGCGGTGTCGCTGTCGACTTGCTCAACACGGTCGATCAAATCCAAATCCAAGTTTTTCGGGATGAAGCCAGCACCAATGCCTTGAATTTTATGCGGGCCAGGTTTGACCTCGTCACCGTTTAACGTCTGGGTGATAACCGGCGATTCTTTTGGTTCAACAGCAACGGATACAATCGCTTTGCCGAAATCTTGCTTAATCGCGCGGCTGATGCCGGTGATGGTGCCGCCAGTGCCCACGCCTGCCACCAACACATCAATTTTGCCTTCACTGTCGTGCCAAATTTCAGGGCCAGTGGTTTGCTGGTGAATGGCTGGGTTGGCAGGGTTTTCAAATTGTTTTAACTGCACAAAGCGCGCATCGGAACTGGCGATTTCTTGCGCTTTTTCAATCGCGCCTTTCATGCCTTTGGCCGCCTCGGTCAGCACCAAATTCACACCCAAGCCTTTAAGCAGGCGTTTGCGCTCTTCACTCATGCTCTCAGGCATTGTCAAAGTGATTGGGTAGCCGCGCGCCGCTGCCACATAGGCCAGCGCAATGCCGGTGTTGCCGCTGGTGGCGTCCACAATTTCTTTGCCTTGGCTCAAAATGCCGTCTTTTTCAGCCTGCCACACCATGTTGGCGCCGATGCGGCATTTCACGCTGAAGCTTGGGTTGCGGGATTCAATTTTCACCAGCAAATTGCCGTTGTGGCCGAAGTGTTTCAAGCGCACCAGTGGGGTGTGCCCGATGGTTTGTGAATTGTCTTCAAAAATCATACTCATCTCCTATGGTTGTACCTTGAGGATACACCGCACTTGGGCTTTGCTCAACTGCTTGTGGTTATATCTTATAACTGTTGGTTATTAATCAAATAGAATTGAAAATCATTATTATTTGATTTTGGTCAAACCGCACTTTGCGGCAATTTGGTATAACGTGGCTCTCATCAACAACCGAAGACAACGATGATCAACACACTTGACTACACGGCACAACAAGCCGCACCTCACGCCTTCCCTGAGCGGCAGGCGTTAATGCCGATTTGGGGCGGGCAGGCGGTGGCGCGTGACCAGTGGCCTGCATTGTGGCGCCAAGGCATGGTGCATGCCATCCGCGGTGATGCGCTGGCCTATTTGCACATCCCTTTTTGCGCCAGCCACTGCGTTTTTTGCGGGTTTTATCGCAACCGCTGGCAAGATGACCAAAGTGCGGTTTACACCGACCGCGTCATCGAGCAACTCAAATACGAAGCTCGCCTGCGTGAAGACAACGGGCAGGTCCGCGCGGTCTATTTTGGTGGCGGCACGCCAACAGCGCTGCACACCGCCGATTTGGTGCGCTTAATCCGCGCCTGTTATGACTATTTGCCCTTAAGCGAGGACTGCGAGTTCACCATTGAAGGGCGCATCAGCCACTTTGAGCTTGATAAAGCCCGCGCCTGCATTGACGCTGGCGCCAATCGCATTTCTATTGGGGTGCAAACCTTCCATA
Source organism: Spirabiliibacterium mucosae (assembly GCF_014884965.1). GTDB lineage: Bacteria > Pseudomonadota > Gammaproteobacteria > Enterobacterales > Pasteurellaceae > Spirabiliibacterium > Spirabiliibacterium mucosae. Next base: position 1,846 of record NZ_JABTBO010000003.1, read on the forward strand.
CCCCGCTGCGCAAACGTCTCGGGCGCAAGCACAGTGGCGAGCAGGCGGTGGACTACCTCAGCGCCTTGAGCGAATTAAACGCCGTGGTGGTGGCGGATTTGATTTTTGGCCTGCCGAGCCAAACGGATGAGATTTGGGCGCGTGATATTGCCATCGCCGCCGCGCTGCCCATCGCAGGGCTGGATATTTATGCTTTTAATAATTACGCCCATTTGCCGATCAACCGCCTGATTGAGCACGGCACCTTGCCAGCGCCTGCCAGCTTTGCCGAGCAAAGCCTGCAGTATGCCTATGCCGCCCAGCAACTTGGCGCAGCGGGCTGGCAGCAGGTGAGCAACAACCACTTTGCCTACCCAAGCCGCGGCGAGCGCAATCGCTACAACACGCTGGTGAAATCCAACCTGCCGTGCTTGGCTTTTGGCTCCGGCGCGGGTGGCAATTTGGGGGAATATCGCTACCAAGTTGAAAGCGATTTGACGCAGTATTTATCAAGCCCAACCGACAGCGCGCCGCTGTCGTATTTCAGTCAGCACAGCGCACACAAAACGCTGCTCGGGCAAGTGCAGCACAGCTTAGAGCTGGGCTACTTAGACGCCAATTTATTTGCCGACAACCCACAAGCGCAGCAGCTGCTTACTCGTTGGCAGCAACAAGGATTGTTAACGCGCAAAGAGGCGCACATCACGCTTAACACCAGCGGGCGCTATTGGTCGCCCACATTGATTCGTAAACTCATGCTCACGTTGCCTGAGCCGACTAAGGATACCAACATGAAACAGCCGTTAACCGACGCACAAAAAACCGCACTTTGCGATAATCTTAAGGCCAACCCTGGGCAAATTTTGGAAATGCTCGCGGGCATGAATCAATGTAGCCTTGAAGAGGTCATCGCCTGCCTGCCACCAGAGATGGTGATGAAAACCCGCGGCGAGCGGATGGTGGAAATTCTGCAAGCCATTGCAGGCTGGGAGGATGACGTGACTTTTATTGTGCACACGCCCGATGCCATTGCCGAGGTGACAGGCAAATTGCCGATGGGCAAAATTGCCCGCGGTTTTTACAACTTTGACCAACGTGCCAAGGGCGCGCTGCACGGGCATTTGCGCTATGAAAATTGCGCCGCGATTTATCTCCTCGACCGCCCGTTTATGGGCAAACGCACAGTGGCGCTGACCTTTATCAATCGCCAAGGTGAGGCGATGTTCAAAATTTTTGCCGGCCGCGAGGCCAACGGCGAGCTTAAAGCCGCGCAACTTGAAGCGTTTCGCGAGTTGATGCAAGGAGCGTGATATGATTCTCATTTTTGGCGCCAATGGCAAACTCGGGCGTGCGTTGTGCGACGCACTCACCGCACCGCTCACCGCCGCGGTGCGCAGCGCACCGCGTGATGATTTTTTCACTCAAAACGCGATCCCAATCGTGCAGGCTGATGTGCTGGACAAAGCGCAGTGTGAGGCGGTTGTCCGCGCCGTGCAGCCAACGGTGGTGATTTCAACTGTAGGTGGCAAAAACGCCGATGGCGTGCGCAGTGATGGCGTGGGGAATATCAATATTATCGATGCCGTGGCCAAACACGCACCCAACGCCACCTTGGTGCTGGTGACCAGCGTGGGCTGTGGTGAGCAATGGGCGATGATGAGCGAGCGCTTTCAGCAGGCTTTAGGTGAGGCGATCACCGCCAAAACCGCGGCGGAAGATCACCTCAAAGCCAGCGCGCTGAACTGGCTGATTGTCCGCCCAGGTGGCCTGACCGATGGCATGGCACACGCCGTGGAGTTGGCCTGCGAGCTGCCGGCGCAACACAGTGTTTATGTCAGCCGGCAAAGTGTCGCACGCGCCATTGCCACACTGATTGCGCAAGGCGCTCGCCACCAGTGCGTCAGCGTGGTTAGCGCGAAGGCGTAATATCGCGCGGCGATGTAGCAACCGCACTTTGTGTTTTTTGCTCGCTTAACAACAGTGGGCGGTAGTGGTCAACCCAAAGTGCGGTCGCGCCACACACCGCTACCGGGATAATAATAAAATTCAAAAACGGCACAAAGGTACACAGCGACACCAGCCCGCCAAAGGTGAGGTTGAGGGCGCGTTTTTCGCCGAGTTGGTAGCGCATTTTCATAAAGGCGATTTTGTGGTTATCAAACGGGTAATCGCAGTACTGAATCGCCGCCATCCACGCACCATAAAGGAAAAACAGCGGCGGAATAACCGTTTGCCCAATGCCAGGGACAAAGCTCAGCGCAAACAAGCCTAAAAATTTTGGGAAGGAGTAGACAAACTTTTGCCACTCGCGTTTGACAATCCGCGGCGTGTCTTTGACCAAATCGAGCATGCCGGCGTCATTGAGCTTTTCACCGGTGAGCATAATCTCCACTTTTTCCGCCAACATGCCGTTAAAGGGCGCGGCGATAAACCCTGCCAACAGGTTGAAAATAAAGAAATAAATCACCAACAGCGTGATCACCGCCAGGGCATAAATCACATAGCTGAGCCAATCAAGCCAGTCAGGCACAAAACTCACCGCCCAGGCGGCAAAGTGGCCGACTTGGCCCATCATTAGCCAAAAAATGGCAATCAGCAGCACGATGTTGATCACAATCGGCATCACCACAAAGCGGCGCAGCCCCTTTTGGGTAATCAGCCGCCAGCCTTGCAAAAAATAATCGAGTCCTTGTTTGTAGTCTGAGGTAAACATAGCGTTCTCTGTTGATCGAAAATGGGCTCACTATAAGGCAGCACCAAGGAGAATGCAAATTTTGTGCGCTGGCGGGCAAATTCTGCTAACTGCGTAGTCCACGGGCAAAAAATGTGGTAAGCTAATTCCCACGTGTTGCTGTGCCGTGAGCGTGCGGCAGTGCGGCAAATCCTCTCAGGGTGTACATAAATAGGTGCAAAATGGATTTACATATTATTTTAATCGTTTTTATCGTACTGATTGTTGCTGTGTTGCTCATTCATGGGCTGTGGTCGAGTCGGCGTGAAAAATCGCAACTGTTTAAATCCGCCAAAACCTTCACCTATGATTCTCGCGTGGCCAACAACGATATTTTAGACATTGAAACACCTCAAGCGTCTGCCGCGTCTGTGCCACCTGCCGGTGCAACCAATGCGCCCGCTCCCGAGCCTGCCGCGCGTGAGCCGATGAGTGTAGCCGAAGAGGTGGACAACATCCGCATCACGCTGCCGGGGCATAACACTAACGCCAGCAGCGCACCCGCTGAGCCGAAAGCGAGCCTATCGCGCTCAAGTTTGCTGCACAAAAGTGTGGCTGAAATTGAGCAACAAGCCGACCGTGAGCATGGCATCACCATCACCGCGCCGGAAGATCGCGCCGCGCTGGCTGAGCGGGCCGCGCAGTTGCCAAAAATTGATGAGTTGCAGCCACAAGAGAGCGCCGTGACTATTCAAGAGCCGCCGGCACCTAAAGCGCCTGAAAACGAGATAAAAGCCGAAGCTCCGAAAGCGGAGAAAAAATCCGCCCCGAGTGACACCATTATTTTTTATGTGGTGCCCAAAGCCGGCGCGTTCAAAGGCTTGGAGATTGTGCAATCCCTTGAAAGTTTGGGCTTTAGCTATGGTGAAGGGCAATTGTTCCACCGCCACTTCCAGCTGCAAGACACCACCAGCCCGATTTTGTTCAGTGCCGCGCATATGTACAAGCCTGGAATTTTTGACATGGCCACCATTGCCGATGCTACCTCGCAGGGCTTGATTGTGTTTATGACATTGCCAACTCACGGCAACAATTTAGCCAATTTCCGCCTGCTGCTCCATAGCGTGAAAACACTCTCTGACGATCTCAATGGTGAGGTGCTCGACGTGCATCGCACGCCGTTTAACGAACAATCCAAAGCGGACTACCTCGCCATGTTGCAATAACCTAGACCGCACTTTAACGTGCGGTTTTTTCTGGAAGCTTTATGACCATTGAATCCCAACTCGCCCACTTGCGCCAAACGCTGCGCCAGTATGAATACGAATACCACGTGCTTGACGCCCCGAGCGTGCCCGATAGCGAATACGACAAATTAATGAACCAGCTCAAAGCGCTGGAAGCCAAGCACCCGGAGCTTGTCACGCCAGACTCCCCCACCCAGCGCGTGGGCGCCAAGCCGCTGGCTGGGTTTCAGCAAATTCGCCACGAGATCCCGATGCTCTCGTTGGATAACGCCTTTTCAGACGACGAGTTTTTTGCCTTTGTTAACCGCGTGCGCGAGCGCTTAGGCGATGACCGCACGTTGACTTTTTGCTGTGAGCCCAAGCTTGATGGCTTGGCGGTGAGCATTTTGTATGAAAACGGCCAGCTGGTGCAAGCCGCCACCCGCGGGGACGGCACCACAGGAGAGGACATCACCGCGAATATCCGCACTATTCGCAGCATTCCGTTGCAGCTTTTAGGCAGCCAAATTCCACCCGCCTTGAGGTGCGTGGCGAGGTGTTTATGCCCCACAAAGGCTTTGAGCGGCTCAACGAACACGCGCTGCAACACGGTCAAAAGCCGTTTGCCAACCCGCGCAATGCCGCCGCCGGCTCCCTGCGTCAGCTTGACCCGAAAATCACCCGCCAGCGCCATTTGCATTTCAACGCCTACGGCATTGGCGCGTTTGACGGTGTCGCCCTGCCGGATACGCACTACGCCCGCTTGCAATGGCTGAAAAATTTCGGCATTCCTGTCAATCAGGAAATTCGCCTGTGCACCGGCACGGACGAGGTGCTGGCGTTTTATCGCGACATCGGCGAAAAGCGCGAGCAATTGGGCTACGACATTGACGGCACAGTATTGAAAATCAACAGCATCGCGCTGCAAGAACAGCTTGGCTTTGTCGCGCGCGCACCGCGCTGGGCGATTGCTTATAAATTCCCCGCGCAAGAACAGCTGACCGTGCTCAATGATGTGGAGTTTCAAGTCGGTCGCACAGGTGCGATCACTCCTGTCGCCAAGCTGGAGCCAGTGTTTGTCGCCGGCGTGACTGTCAGCAACGCCACCTTGCACAACGGTGATGAAATTGCCCGCCTTGGCCTGGCCATTGGTGATACCGTGATTGTCCGCCGTGCGGGCGATGTGATCCCGCAAATTACGGGAATCGTGGCGGAAAACCGCCCTGCTGATGCGCGTGCGATTGTCTTTCCAAGCCACTGCCCTGTGTGTGGCTCGGCCATTGTGCGCATTGACGGTGAGGCGGTGGCGCGCTGCACAGGCGGGCTGATTTGTGATGCGCAGCGCAAAGAGGCGCTGAAGCATTTTGTCTCGCGCAAGGCGATGGACATCGACGGCGTGGGCGAGAAGTTGATCGAACAATTGATGGCCAAAGAGCTCATCCACACACCTGCGGATCTGTTTCGGTTGGATAAAACCACGCTGATGCGCCTTGAGCGCATGGGGGAAAAATCGGCGCAAAATGCCCTGGATAGCCTGGAAAAAGCCAAATTCACCACCTTAGCGCGCTTTATTTTCGCCCTCGGCATTCGCGATGTGGGGGAGGCGACCGCACTGAATTTGGCGAATTATTTCAAAAGTTTAGAGGCCATTCGCACCGCCAACGAAGAGCAACTCAAAGCCGTGCCTGACATCGGTGAGGTGGTAGCCAAACGCATTGTGTTGTTCTGGCAAGAGCCGCATAACGTGGCGGTGGTGGATGACTTGCTCGCGCAAGGGATTCACTGGCCGGAAATTGAAGAAAAAGCGGTGTCGGACAACCCCTTCAATGGCAAAAGTGCGGTGCTCACCGGCACCTTGAGCCAAATGACGCGCGATCAAGCCAAAGCCTTGTTACAAAGCTTGGGCGCGAAAGTCAGCGGCAGCATTTCAGCCAAAACAGACTTTTTAATTGCTGGCGAAAAGGCAGGCTCCAAGCTTACCAAGGCGGAAAGCTTGGGCGTGACAATTTTAAGCGAGGCGGACTTTTTAGCCTTGGTTGAAAACGCTTAAACCACGATCATGTGCGCCAGTGGCACGTCCCACGCCTCAACTGGCAGGGCGTCCACGCGCTGGCAACGGTGAGCAATGCCCACCGGCAAAAAGCCTTTGGCTTGCCAGTTTTGCAAAGTGCGGTCATAAAACCCGCCGCCCATGCCGAGGCGATTGCCTTGCTTGTCAAACGCCACAATCGGGGTGAACAACACATCAATCGCCTCAAGTGGCACGTGGGTGGTTTCATCAAACGCCGGCTCTAAAATGCCAAAGCGGTTGGTCACCAGCTGGCTTTGGCGCGTGAGTTTGAAAAACTGCAAATGCCCTTTTCGCTCAGCATCAAGCCGCGGCAGGCACACGGTGACATCACGTTTGAGCAGCGCATCAATTAAAAGTGCGGTTGGCACTTCACCGTCAAAATCAAGATAAAGCGCCACCGTTTGCGCGTTGTGTTGTTTGACAAAATCCAGCGCCTGCTGGCACAAAGCTTGTTCGGCTTGAATTTGTTCAAGAATGGATAAAGAAAGACGTTGTTGTCGCATATCGCGACGCAGTTGTTGGCGTTGTTGTTTTTTCATGCACACAATTTAGAAAACCCGAGATGCCGTTGTGGATGTTCGGTCCTTGAACCCATCGGTTCAAGGGAGTCGGTCGTACCGCTTTTAGGCTTCTCAGCAAGCTGAGCATGCTCACCAGCGATGAGAGACAGACTCTAAGGTTTGTAAGTATCGGCTCAGGGACTTAATCCACTGACGCACACCCCAGGTGTTAATCACTATACTAACGAAGTTAGCCCAAATGTCTAGTCTTAGGCAAGTGTTATTCAACGAGTTGCTTAATTTCACAGCAAAATCGAACGAGATTCTGATCTCAATCAAGTTTTGCCAGCGCTTGGTTCAAATTGGCATCAAATTGCTCAAGCTTGGAGAAAATCACCTGCTGCTCGGCATTTTTTTGCTTTTCTTGATCAAGCTCAAAGCTCAAATTCAGCGCCACAATCGACAATACGCGGTCAAGCTGCAAAATGCCGGTGCGTTCTTTAAACTCCGCCACGCGCTCATCCAAGCGCTGGGCTGACTCCCGCAAGGCGGCTTGTTTGTCTTGCGGGCAGTTGAGGCGTAATACTTGACCAAAAAGATGCAACTCAATATTTTCCGACATAAAGGCTCCGTCGCTGGCAAATAACGTATTGGCTTTATTATGCCACAGAGTTACAGAATTTAGGCAATTTTTTTTGGCCCTTTGCGCCGACAATGGTACACTAAAGCTTTAACAGAAAAGGGGAAATTATGCTCACCGATAAAGAATACCTTAGCCTTGAGCAAGAATTAAGCAAAAATAATATTGAAGTCAGCCCTGCAGAATTGCACGGCTTTTTATCCGGCCTTGTGTGCGGCGATTTTAAAGAGCAATTTGAGCCGCTGGTCGCGCAAATGTACAGCAACGGCAGTGGCAATGGCATGCCGAAGTTTGTGATGCAGCAAGTACTGCGCATGCTCGCCCACATTCGCGAAGAGATAGCCAACAAGCCCTTTGAGGAGTTCCAATTGTGGCTAAAACCGGGTGATGCCTATGTTCGTGCACGCTCCACATTTGCTTGGTCGGCCACCTTTTTGCTTGGCATCGGCTTTGCCCAGCGCGATCTCGCCATGCATGGCGAGCCGATTCAAAACGCGCTGCAAGACCTTGCCCAAATTGCTGGCACCGAGGTTTACCCAGAAGCAGACCCTGAAGAAGAAGTTGAGATGATCATGACCAATGTCGAAAACTACCTGCGCGAGCTGGTGGCCTTTTTCTATGACTGCTATCACAGTGACGACACCACACAAAAGGTGGTTCACTAAGGCTTAAATTATGGACTTAAGTTATAAATCAGCCATTGATGTGACTGAGTTTCAACAGCGCCGAGTTAGGCTTGGCGCACAATTGCAAAACCACAGCGCACTGCTTGTTTTCAGTAATCAAGAGCAGCGTCGCAACAATTCCAACACCTATCCCTTCCGGCAAGACAGCTATTTTTGGTATCTCACCGGCTTCAACGAGCCCGACAGCGCGCTGTTGATTCAACGCCACGACGACACCACGACTGCCACGGTCTTTTTGCGCCCGTCTGACCCGCTGATGGAAACCTGGAACGGGCGGCGTTTAGGAGTGGATAACGCGCCTGGCAAGCTTTTAATCGATAACGCCTTTTCAATCGATGAGATCGCCACACAGCTGCCAAAATTGCTCTCGGGGGCAACCGCACTTTATCACGCGCCAGACTTGCAACCTTGGGGTGATGACATCACACACGCGGCCCTGCGCCACCTGCGTGAGCACGCGCGCCAAGGGCTGAAAGCGCCCGCGACACTGATTGACTGGCGGCCGTTGGTGGATGAGATGCGGCTGTTTAAATCACCTGCTGAAATTGCGCTGATGCAACAAGCTGGCCAAATCACCGCACTTGGGCATATTCGTGCGATGAAAGCCGCGCGCGCCAATCGCTTTGAATACGAGTTAGAAAGCGAGTTGCTGCACGAATTCACCCGCTTTGGCGCACGCTTTCCGTCTTATAACAGCATTGTGGCCAGCGGTGAAAACGCCTGCATTTTGCATTACACCGAAAACGAAAGCCCGCTGCGCGACGGCGATTTGGTGATGATTGACGCCGGTGCCGAATTTGCCATGTATGCCGGCGACATCAGCCGCACGTTCCCGGTCAACGGGCGCTTTAGCCCAGAGCAGCGCGCCATTTATGACATTGTGCTACGCGCAGAAAAACGCGCCATCGAGCTTTATGTGCCAGGCAACAGCATCAAACAAGCCAACCTTGAAGTGCTGCGCATTATGCTCTCAGGCCTGATTGAGCTGGGCATTATTCAAGGTGAGGTGGAGCAGCTGATTGAAGAGAAAGCCTATTTGCCGTTTTATATGCACGGGCTCGGCCACTGGCTGGGGCTCGATGTGCACGATGTGGGCGACTATGGCTGCGAGCGCGACCGCACTTTTGAACCCAACATGGTGCTGACCGTTGAGCCGGGGCTTTATTTGAGTGAAAAACTCGACATCCCAGCGCAATATAAAGGCATTGGGGTGCGCATTGAAGATAACATTTTGATCACCGAAACGGGCAACAAAATTTTGACTGCTGCGGTGCCAAAAGAAGCTGATGACATTGAGCGTTTAATGCAATCAGCGGAGACTAGCGATGCGCAACAGCCAACACTATGATGTCGTGATCATCGGTGGTGCCATGAGTGGCGCCACACTGGCCTTGATGCTCGCGCAAGCCAAATTGCGCGTGGCGGTGGTGGAGCAACATTTGCCAAAAGCCCACCACGATGGCGGCTTTGATGCGCGCTGCATTGCGCTCTCTCACGGCTCTATGCAGCTGCTCAACCGCGTGCGCGGCGCACAATGCTCGCTGCTCGGTGCCGTGCGCGGCGATCTTTGCGGGATTGAACAGATTCATATTTCAGACCAAGGCCACAGCGGCATGGTCACGCTTGAGGCCGCCAAACTCAACCTGCGCGCACTCGGCGCGGTGGTGCCGCTGGCACGCATGGGTGAGGTGCTGATGCGCTTTATCAATGCGCAAGAGAACATTGACTACCTCGCACCGGCTAGCGTTGAACGCGTTGATTACTTAGCTGACAGCGTGCAGGTCACGCTAACTGATGGGTCGCAACTTGACAGCCAATTACTGGTTGCCGCCGACGGCACGCACTCACGCACCGCGCGCGCGGCAGGCATTGGGCTTGAAACACTCAGCGACTACGGTCAAAGTGCGGTCATCGCCAATGTCAAAACCGAACTGCCCCACCAGCATCGCGCCTTTGAGCGCTTCACCGCCAATGGGCCGGTGGCGCTGCTGCCGATGCACGACAACGTGATGTCGCTGGTGTGGTGTGAGCGCCAAGCGCGCGCTGAAGCACTGATGGCGGCCAGCGAACCGCACTTTTTATCCGAGCTGCAACGCGCCTTTGGTTGGCGGCTGGGCAAACTCGAGCATGTCAGCCCGCGTTTTTGTTATCCGTTAAAACTGCAAAAAGCGCAGCTACTGCACGCGCAACGCTTGGTGCTGGTGGGCAACGCAGCGCAAACTTTGCACCCGATTGCCGGCCAAGGATTTAATTTAGGCCTGCGCGATATTGCCACCCTCGCCGTCATGCTGGGCCAGGCGCACGCGCAAGGGCAAGACCTCGGCGCCAGCGCGCTATTAAGTGACTACGCCCGTGCGCGAGAAAATGACAAAACGCGCATCATGCAGCTGACGGACAGTTTGGTGAGCATTTTTGCCAACCCGCTGCTGCCGTTTGCCGTGGGGCGCAATCTGGGGCTAGGCTGGCTGGCGTGCAACCGCACTTTGCGCCAACATTTTATTAAACCAACATTGGGGTGGGCATCATGAAAAATGTCGATATCATTATCGTCGGTGGCGGCATGGTGGGCTTAGCGCTCGCCGCTTGCCTTGGGCAAAGTGCGGTCAACATCGCCATCATCGAGCCTCACCCACCTGAAGATACCCTTGACGAGGTGGGCTTTCGCGTCAGCGCCTTAAACCTCGCCAGCCAAAAAATGCTCCACCATTTTGGCCTGTGGCACGCCATCCGCGACCACCGCAGCTGTGGCTACCAGCGCATGGCGGTGTGGGAAAAAGACAGCTTCGCCAAAATTCAGTTCAACGCCGCCGAGTTTGGGCTCGACCAACTTGGCCATATTGTTGAAAACGACGTCATCCGCCACCATCTGTGGCAGAAAGTGACACAGCAGCGCAATGTCCGCATAATCCCACGCGCGTTGAAAAGCTTGCACATCAGCGAGCAAGGCGCAGTGGCGCACGTTGACAACGACGAGATTTTGCTCGCTAAACTGGTGGTTGGCGCTGACGGGGCCAACTCGTGGGTGCGCCGGCAATGCAATATTCCGCTCAATTTCCGTGATTACCAACATCACGCGCTGGTGTGCAACATTCACACCGAGCTGCCCCATGAGCACTGTGCGCGGCAATTATTTAGCCACGACAGCATCCTCGCCTTGCTGCCACTGCACCAACCGCACTTGTGTTCGATTGTGTGGTCGCAGCCACCCGATGCGGCCGATGAACGCTTAGCACTCAGCGACAGCGAGTTCAACAAGGCCTTGACCGTGGCGAGCGACGCCTGCTTAGGCCGATGTGAGGTGGTCAGCGCCCGCCGCGCTATTGCACTCACTGCACGCTTTGCCCGCAGCTTTGTGGCCAACCGCGTGGCATTGATTGGTGATGCGGCGCATACCATTCACCCACTGGCGGGCTTGGGCGTCAACCTCGGCTTTATGGACGCAGTGGCACTGGCGCAAGAGATTAACGCCTATCTCAAAGCCCAGCGCGATATTGGCCAGCAGGCGAATTTGCGCCACTTTGAGCGCTGGCGCAAGGCGGAGGCCGCTCAATTGCTGCTGGCGATGCAGGGCTTTAAATCGCTATTTAACCAAGCGAACCCTGTGTTGCAGCTGCTGCGCGGTGTTGGCATGAACGCCACCGATCGCCTGCCATTTGTGAAACACCAATTAATGCAGCACGCGCTTGGGCTGGCCGGCGACTTGCCAGAGATGATTTCAGCGATGCCTGTGGATGCATTGCTTTTTGACTAACCGCACTTTTGGTTTTTGATTGATTTTTTACGCCCTTTTTTAAGGGCGCTTTTGAGATTACCCCATGACAACACAACAACAACGACAAACTTGGTCAAGCAAACTCACCTACATTTTAACCGTCGCGGGCGCCACTGTCGGCTTTGGTGCCACTTGGCGCTTCCCGTATTTGGTGGGGCAAAATGGCGGCGGCGCTTATGTGTTTTTATTTTGCATCGCGATGATCGTGATCGGCATCCCGATGATTTTGGTGGAAAATGTCATCGGCCGGCGCATTCGTGTCAACGCCATCGACGCCTTCTCAGGCACTGCCAACGGCAAGCGCATACCGCACTTTTGGCGCGTGGTGGGCTTGATGGGCATGGTGGGGGCATTTTGCATCATGGCCTATTACATGGTGCTCGGCGGTTGGGTGATCAACTACATCGTCAGCCTGATTGACGGGCAGCTCGACCTCTCCGCGCCCGTGAGTGCGGCGCAAACCAGCGCTTTTTTTGAGCAAAGCATCACCCAAAGCCCGTGGGCGATTACGCTTTACACCTTTTTGTTTGTGCTCATCAATTACATTATTTTGGTCAAAGGCGTGATTGACGGGATCGAAAAATCGGTGAAATACCTCATGCCGCTGCTGTTTATCTTTTTGCTGTGCATGGTGGTGCGCAACATCACGCTGCCTGGCGCGTGGGAGGGCATCCGCTTTTATCTTGAGCCCGATTTTTCCAAAATCACGCCCAAACTGTTTGTGTTCGTGCTCGGGCAAGTCTTTTTTGCTTTAAGCCTTGGCTTTGGGGTAATTATCACGCTGTCAAGCTACCTCGACAAAGGCGAAAATTTAGTGCAAACAGCGGTCATCACGGGCATTGTCAACACCTTGATTGCGGTGCTGGCGGGCTTTATGATCTTTCCATCACTGTTCACCTTTGGTGTGGCGCCCAACTCAGGCCCAACGCTGGTGTTCCAAAGCTTGCCGATTGTCTTTTCCAATATGTGGGCCAGCACCTTTTTTGCCGTGATTTTCTTCTCACTGCTGCTGATTGCCGCGCTCACCACTTCACTGACGATTTATGAGGTGATGATCACCGCCTTGCAAGAAAAAACCAAAATCAACCGCCGCTTGGCGATTTTGTTTGTGCTCGGCGGCGTGTTTATCGCCGGCAATATTCCTTCAATCCTCAGCTACGGCCCGTGGCAGCATATTCATATTTTCGGCAACACCATTTTTGATGCCTTTGATTATCTCAGCGGCAACATCTTGTTTATGCTCACCGCACTTGGCTGCGCGCTGTTTGTCGGCTTTGTGATTGGCAATGAAGCCAAAGCCGAGCTGCGCCTGCCGGCCACCTCTCGCTTTGCCAATCTGTGGTTTCATTACGTCAAATTCATCGTGCCACTGGTGATTTTGCTGATTTTCATCAGCAATCTCTTTTAACAATAAAAGTGCGGTCGCCAACCGCACTTTACCCTTTAAAACTTGCAATTTTGCCCAAAAAGAGTAAAATCTGACAGCTTTTCGTATCTTTATTCGTGCGAAAAGCGTGTTGCCCTTACCTTCGAAATAAGGGTTTTTATTTTACTATCAACTTAGAGGACGCTATGGTAACCATTCGTTTATCTCGTGGCGGAGCAAAAAAACGCCCATTTTATCAAGTAGTTGTAGCGGATAGCCGCTGCCCACGTGACGGTCGTTTTATCGAGCGCGTTGGATTTTTCAATCCATTAGCAGCCGGTAAAGCAGAACGTTTGCGTATCGATCTTGAGCGCATCAACGCGTGGCAAGAAAAAGGTGCAACTGTGTCAGAACGTGTTGCAACCTTGATTAAAGAAGCTCAACAAGCAGCTTAATCGTATAGAGCGTGGCAATGAATAAGCAAAACATCACCACCGTAGGCAAACTTGGTTCGACTTACGGCATCCGTGGATGGCTGCGCCTTTATTCGTCCACCGAACAGATTGAAAGCATTTTTGATTACCAACCTTGGCATTTGTTAATCCAAGGGACATGGCAGCCCACAGAGCTGGAAAGCTGGCGCTATCATAAAAACGATCTGATTGTGAAACTCAAAGGCATTGACGATCGTGAAACGGCACAACGTTTGACAAACGCACAAATTGGTGTTGATGCAGATAACTTCCCGCCATTGGAGGAAGGTTACTACTGGCACGATTTGATCGGCTGTCAAATGGTCAACCTGCAAGGCTATCAGCTTGGCTGTGTGACCGCGATGATGGAAACAGGCTCCAACGATGTTTTTGTGGTTAAAGCCAACGTAAACGATGCTTTCGACAAACAAGAGCGGTTAATCCCGTATCTTGAACAAACAGTAGTTAAAAGAGTCGATCTCACCACCAAAACAATTGAGGTGGATTGGGACGCTGGTTTCTAACCTCAGGCTGTGAGCGATGTGGATCGGAATTATTACGTTATTTCCCGAGATGTTTCACGCAATCACAGACTATGGCGTAACAGGCCGAGCGGTTAAACATCATTTGCTTGAGGTGCAGTGTTGGAATCCGCGGGATTTCACCTTTGACAAACATTCCACCGTGGACGATCGCCCCTACGGCGGTGGCCCTGGAATGTTGATGATGGTGCAACCTCTGCGTGATGCCATTCATGCAGCCAAACAAGCCGCCGGTGAGGGCGTGAAAGTGATTTACCTCTCACCACAGGGGCGCAAACTCGACCAACGCGGCGTTGAGCAGCTGTCACAAAATCAGAAAATGATTTTGGTGTGCGGGCGCTACGAAGGCATTGATGAACGCGTGATTGACGCGGAAATCGATGAAGAGTGGTCGATTGGGGACTATGTCCTCACAGGTGGCGAACTGCCTGCAATGACATTAATTGATGCCGTTGCCCGGTTCGTGCCTGGTGTGCTAGGCAAACAAGCCTCGCGCGAGGAAGATTCCTTCGCACAAGGCTTGCTCGATTGCCCACACTACACCCGCCCTGAAGTGCTAGACGGTGTGGCCGTGCCGGAGGTGTTATTGTCGGGAAACCATGCGGAAATTCGCAAATGGCGATTAAAACAGTCATTGCACCGCACGTTGACCCGTCGCCCTGAGCTATTAGAAGGCCTAGCTCTGACTGACGAACAAAGCGTGCTGCTCGAGCAAATCAAGCAGCAAAAGTAAGATTCAGTTACATCTAGGAATAAAGGTATTTATTATGAGTAACATTATTAAACAACTTGAAGAAGAACAATTGAAAAAAGACGTACCAAGCTTCCGTCCTGGTGACACATTGGAAGTGAAGGTATGGGTAGTTGAAGGTAGTAAAAGACGTTTGCAAGCGTTCGAAGGCGTGGTTATCGCAATTCGTAACCGCGGCTTGCATTCAGCATTTACCCTGCGCAAAATCTCTAACGGTGTGGGCGTTGAACGTACGTTCCAAACTCACTCCCCTGTGATTGACAGCATTAGCGTGAAACGTAAAGGTGCGGTTCGTCAAGCCAAACTTTACTACTTGCGTGAACGCAGCGGTAAATCAGCCCGTATTAAAGAGCGCTTGAACTAATCTCGCGCACACTAAAAAGGCTTGGGAAATCAAGCCTTTTTTTATGTTATAGATTAAATAATACTTCTTTATAAAAAACCGCACTTTATATCAAAGTGCAGTTTTTATTTATTTGCCGGTTAAATCATCAAAGAACTTTTTGACGCCGTCTAAAAAGCTTGAGGATTTGGGGCGGTGTTTGCTGGTGCCGTCGAGGCTTTTTTCCAGCTGTTTGAGCAGGTCTTTTTGCTCGTCGTTGAGTTTGACTGGCGTTTCCACAATCACTTTGCAAATCAGATCGCCTGCGTAGTTGCTGCGGGCGGATTTCACGCCTTTGCCACGCATTCTAAAGAGTTTGCCCGTTTGGGTTTCCGCCGGGATTTTGAGTTTCACGCGGCCGTCCAGCGTTGGCACTTCAATCTCGCCGCCTAAAGCTGCCATGGTGAAGCTGATTGGCACTTCGCAGTAGAGATTGCTGCCGTCGCGCTCAAAAATGCGGTGCGGTTTGACGTGGATGACCACATACAAATCCCCCGCCGGCGCCCCGTTTTCGCCCGCGGCACCCTCGCCACTTAAGCGCAGTTGGTTGCCAGTGTCCACCCCAGCTGGGATTTTGACCGACAAGTTTTTCGCTTTGTGTACGCGCCCTTCGCCGTGGCAGGCTGAGCACGGTTTTTCGATTTTTTTGCCCGTGCCGTGGCAAGTTGGGCAGACTTGTTCTGTGACAAAAAAAGCCTTGTTGGCGGCGCACGCGGCCGCTGCCATGACAAGTTGGGCAGGTTTCGACTTTGGAGTCTTTTTCCGCGCCGCTGCCGTGGCATTTGTCACATTCGGCTAGGGTGTTGATGCGGATATCTTTGGTGGTGCCTTTCACTGCTTCTTCCAGCGTGATTTCAAGGTCATAGCGCAAATCCTCGCCACGCACCACACGCCGTCCGCCACGGCTGCCGCCGCCACCGAACATATCGCCGAAAATATCACCGAAAATATCACCAAAATCCGCGCCACTAAAGCCGCCGCCAAAGCCGCCAGCACCGCCACCAAAGCCACCTTGTTCAAAGGCTGCGTGGCCGTATTGGTCATAGGCGGCGCGTTTTTGTTTATCCGTTAAGATTTCGTAAGCTTCTTGCGCTTCTTTAAACTTCGCTTCCGCTTCTTTGTCGCCCGGATTACGGTCAGGGTGATATTTCATCGCCAGGCGTTTGTACGCTTTTTTGATCGCCTTTTCATCGGCGCTGCGTTCAACCCCTAAAATTTCATAATAATCACGTTTCGACATTTTTTTACCATTTGTTGAGTTAATCTTATTTAAATTCTATTGGTGCTTTATCCAGCACGCGTTTGACAAAACCGGGCACCACCCACACCGCAGGCAATGCCACGCAAAAAGCGATCAGCCACGCCTTGAGCCAGTGGGCAATAAAGTGCGGTTGAAAGCCGGCCTGAATCGCCAACATCGCAAACGAGATAATGCCCGATAAAATCACCACGGTGAGCACCGTCACCACCAGGCGCTCCCAGCGTTTATGAATAATCATGCGCCCCCTTAGCAATGCGGTCGCACTGCGATATAAAGCTCGACTTTGCCCTCAGGCAAGCGTTTTTCAAAATCCACACTCAGGGCGCGTGGCAGCATGCCTTGGCGTGCTTTGCGAGCGATGCTTTGCCAAGTTTGCGCCAAGTCAGCCTCATGGGTGAGCGTTTTGTCATACCATGTGAGTTCTTCAATCACCACGGGCTCTGCGCTATTTGGCGTTGTGCTGGCGATGGCGAAATCGCATTCGTGGCCATCTTCACTGTAGTGATAATACACGCCGACATAATCTTGATCGGGCAAAAGTGCGGTTTGCGCCCACAGTTGGGTGCGCGCATCAATCCAATTGTCACGGTTTAACCGCACTTTGGCGATCGGGTAAAATTGCGTTGCCATAGGCCCTCACATAGCACAAAAGGGCGTATCGCTACGCCCTTGATTGATGATTAAGAAGATTATTTATCCTTCACTTCTTCAAATTCAGCATCAACCACATCGTCGCCGCCGTTGTTTTGGCTTTGGCCTTGTTGTGCTTGTTGTTGCTGGCCGGCTTGCGCTTTGGCTTGCGCGGCTTGAATCAGTTTTTCGGACGCTTGCACAAGGGCTTGTGTTTTCGCTTCGATCTCCGCTTTGTCTTCACCTTTGGCGGCTGTTTCCAGCTCGCTGGCGGCTTTTTCAATCGCGGCTTTGTCATCAGCGCTCAAGCCATCGCCGGCTTCTTGCAACTGTTTGCGTGTGCCGTGCACCAAGTGGTCGGCTTGGTTGCGTGCTTGCACCAGCTCTTCAAATTTGCGGTCAGCTTCGGCGTTAGCTTCGGCGTCGCGCACCATTTGTTGAATTTCATCATCACTCAAGCCAGATGAGGCTTTGATGGTGATTTGTTGCTCTTTGCCAGTACCTTTGTCTTTGGCTGACACGTGGATGATACCGTCGGCATCGATGTCAAATGTCACCTCGATTTGTGGCATGCCGCGTGGTGCTGGGTTGATGCCTTCAAGGTTAAATTGACCAAGCGATTTGTTATCGGCAGCACGTTTACGTTCACCTTGCAACACGTGAATGGTTACCGCACTTTGGTTGTCTTCAGCAGTTGAGAACACTTGCGATTTCTTAGTTGGAATCGTAGTGTTTTTCTCAATCAAGGCGGTCATCACGCCACCCATGGTTTCGATACCCAATGACAGTGGGGTCACGTCAAGCAACAATACGTCTTTCACGTCGCCGGCCAACACACCACCTTGCACCGCAGCACCGATCGCCACCGCTTCATCTGGGTTGACGTCTTTACGCGGCTCTTTGCCAAAGAACTCAGCCACTTTTTGTTGCACCAATGGCATACGGGTTTGACCACCAACCAAAATCACATCATTGATGTCAGACACACTCAAATCAGCGTCTTTCAATGCGGTGCGCACTGGGTCAAGTGAACGTTGTACCAAATCTTCCACGAGGGATTCCAGTTTCGCGCGGGTCAGCTTGATGTTCAAGTGTTTTGGCCCGGTTGCATCGGCGGTGATGTATGGCAAGTTCACGTCAGTTTGTTGCGCAGAAGACAGCTCGATTTTGGCTTTTTCAGCGGCTTCTTTCAAACGTTGCATCGCCAGTGGATCGTTGCGCAAGTCGATGCTTTGTTCTTTTTTGAACTCATCAACGAGGTAGTTGATCACACGGTTGTCAAAGTCTTCACCACCTAAGTGAGTGTCACCGTTGGTCGCCAACACTTCAAAGGTTTTTTCGCCGTCTACATCATCAATTTCAATGATGGACAAGTCAAATGTACCACCACCCAAGTCGTAAACCGCAATGGTGTGGTTGCCTTTGTTTTTATCCAAACCATAGGCCAGCGCTGCAGCAGTTGGTTCGTTGATGATGCGTTTAACTTCCAAGCCTGCGATGCGGCCTGCATCTTTGGTGGCTTGACGTTGCGCGTCGTTAAAGTACGCCGGCACGGTGATAACCGCTTCGGTCACTTTTTCGCCCAAGAAATCTTCGGCGGTTTTTTTCATTTTTTTCAACACTTCAGCAGACACTTGTGGTGGCGCGAGTTTTTCGCTATCTTTCACTTGCACCCAAGCATCGCCGTTGTCGGCTTTCACGATGTTAAACGGCATAATGCTGACATCGCGTTGCACTTCTTCGTCTTCAAAGCGACGGCCGATTAAGCGTTTAATCGCAAACACGGTGTTTTTCGGGTTGGTCACCGCTTGGCGTTTGGCCGGTTGGCCGACTAAAATTTCGTTATCTTGCGTGTAGGCAATGATTGACGGTGTGGTGCGGTCGCCTTCGGCGTTTTCAATCACACGCACTTTGTCGCCGTCCATCACAGCCACACATGAATTGGTTGTCCCTAAGTCAATCCCAATGATTTTTCCCATGATTCTTCTCTCCTATAAATGATTCGTTAAGCTTGCGCTTGATGCTTATAAGATGTGGACACGATTTTGGATTTCAATAGCCATGTGCAAAAAAGTCCACATTTTTTTCAAGCCCCAAGGCGCCCAAGGTATGCTTAATAAATGAGGCTTGAAATTTCATTTTCAAGGCCGTGGGCAAATTTTTTGCGTGTGCGCGTGCTTTTGCCTACAATAGCCCCGTAACAAAGAGAGAAACCATGAACAAAGACACGATATTTTCCACGCCGATTGAGCACATCGGCGATTTCACTTTTGATGACGCGGTCGCTGAAGTCTTCCCAGATATGATTCAGCGCTCCGTGCCAGGCTATAGCAACATCATCACCGCCATTGGCATGCTTGCCCAGCGCTTTGTCAAGCCCAACACCCACGTCTACGATCTCGGCTGCTCACGTGGGGCGGCAGCGCTGGCGGTGAAGCGCAATGTGGCATGCGACAACGTGCGCATCATCGGCGTGGATAATTCGCCTGCCATGGTCGAGCGCGCCCGCGCGCATATCAATGCTTACGCGGGCAAAAGTGCGGTCGAGATTATCCAAGGCGACATCCGCGAGGTGGCAATTGAGAATGCCTCGATGGTGATTTTAAACTTCACGCTGCAGTTTATCGCGCCTGCCGAGCGCCGCGTGCTGCTGGAGAAAATCTACCACGGCCTCAACCCTGGCGGCGTGCTGGTGCTGTCGGAAAAATACCGCTTTGCTGATGGCGCAGTCAACAATCTGTTGATTGATCTCCACCACACATTTAAGCGCGCCAATGGTTACAGCGAGCTGGAGGTGAGCCAAAAGCGCACCGCGCTGGAAAATGTGATGAAGCCTGACACCATCGCCAATCAGCAAGCGCTGCTGGAAAATATCGGCTTTGCCCATGTCAATATGTGGTTTCAGTGCTTTAATTTTGGCTCGATGCTGGCCATCAAGGGGGAATAATGCTCGATTTCAACCCGTTTTATCAACAAATCGCCAGCACCGCACTTTGCCGCTGGTTAGAAACGCTGCCCGCGCAACTGCGCCACTGGCAGGCCAACACCCACGGCGAGTTTGCCAAATGGTGCAAAGTGCTGGACTTCTTACCCGTGCGCGAGTGCGAAATTGATCTTAAAAGTGCGGTCAGCGCGCGTGCCAAAACCGCACTTTCAGCCGGCGAAACCCAACAACTGCGCCACCATTTAAGCCAGCTCAAGCCGTGGCGCAAGGGGCCTTATGATTTATTGGGCGTGTATATTGATTGCGAATGGCGCAGCGATTTCAAGTGGGAGCGCGTCAAACCGCACTTAAGCCCCCTGGCGGGGCGCACGGTGCTGGATGTCGGCTGCGGCAGTGGCTATCATATGTGGCGCATGGTCGGCGAAGGCGCCGAGCTGGTGGTGGGGATTGACCCAACGGAGCTGTTTTTATGCCAGTTTGAAGTGGTGCGAAAACTGCTTGGCAATGACCGCCGCGCGCACCTCATCCCGCTGGGCATTGAGCAAATGCAGCCGCTGGGCGCGTTCGACACCGTGTTTTCAATGGGCGTGCTCTATCACCGCAAATCGCCGCTTGAGCACCTCTCGCAATTGCGCGATCAGCTCACCACCGGTGGCGAATTGGTGCTCGAAACCTTGATTATCGACGGCGATGAAAACGCAGTACTCGTGCCGCCAGGGCGTTATGGCAAAATGAAAAACGTCTATTTTATCCCGTCTGTCGCCGCACTCACCGTGTGGCTTGAAAAGTGCGGTTTTCACAATGTGCGCTGCGTGGATGTGGCCGCCACCACGCCGGATGAGCAGCGCGCCACCGAGTGGGTCGGCAAAGAAAGCCTCATCGACTTTTTAGACCCCACCGACCCAACACGCACCGTTGAAGGCCACCCCGCGCCAAAACGCGCAGTGCTGATTGCAACCAAGTAGGCTTGTATGACAAAACCATTAGAAACCCGCGCCGATATTGAGCGGTTGGTCAATGCCTTTTACGACAAAGTGCTCGCCGATGAGCGCATTGGCTATGTTTTTCAGCACATTGTCGGGCGCCATTGGCAAAAGCATTTGGAGAAGATGTATCGCTTTTGGGCCTCGGTGCTGCTCGGTGAAGAGAGCTATCAGGGCAACCCGATGCTCACCCACATCAAACTGCACAAGCGCCAACCGCTCAATGAAGCGATGTTTGACGTGTGGCTGGCGCTGTGGCAAGAGACCGTAAATGAACTGTTTGACGGTGAAAAGGCCGAGGAGGCGCTGTTTCGTGCCCAGTCGATCAAAACCTTGATGACTCAGCGCGTGCTCAGCGATGAGCTACCGCACTTTATGCAGCGCATTCGCGTGGGGAAATAACATGGGCGAAACCTATTGCGACTACGTGTTGGCGCACCGCGATGATGCGCTCAATCGCGACTATCACGACCATCACTACGGTTTCCCCATCACCGACGACAACGCCCTGTTTGAGCGCTTGGTGCTAGAGATTAACCAAGCGGGCTTGAGTTGGGTATTGATGCTCAAAAAACAAGCTCACTTTCGCCGCGCTTACGCTCATTTTGATATCGCGCAGGTGGCGGCATTTGATGACGATGACAAAGTGCGGTTGCTGGCCGACAGCGGCATTATTCGCAACCGTTTGAAAATCGATGCCGCCATTTATAACGCGCAGCAAATTTTGGCTATCCAAGCCGAATGTGGCTCGTTCAAAGCCTGGCTTGATGCCCACCACCCGCAATCGCTGGCGCAGTGGGTTAAACTGTTCAAGCGCCATTTTAAATTTGTCGGTGGCGAGATTGTCAACGAATTTTTAACCAGCTGCGGCTACCTTGAAGGCGCCCACCAGCCCCACTGCCCGATTTATGCCAAAATCAGCGCGCTGTCGCCGCCGTGGCAAGGTGCTGGCAGAAAATAATAATCGGCGTAAAATAAAGGCAAACAGCTTAGGAGCAGATTATGCATTTAGATTATCAATTATTAAAACTCAACCAACAAATTCACCCCAACTTGAGCCTGCGCAGCGTGGGCGAAATCCCTGTGCTGGTGCTTGAGCACGCCGTGGGCAAAGCCGCCATTTCCCTACAAGGCGCGCAATTGCTAAGCTGGCAACCGCACTTTGCCAAACACGATGTGATTTGGCTCAGCGACAGCGAGCCGTTTAAACAAGGCAGCGCCATTCGCGGCGGCGTGCCGGTGTGCTACCCGTGGTTTGGCCGCCATGGCGAGCCAATGCACGGCTATGCGCGGGTGTCAATGTGGCAACTGACCGCGTGGCAAGTGGACGAAGACGCCGTGAGCCTGACCTTTTGCTTGTTTGACGAGCACCATTTGGTGGAAGCCAAGCTTGAGATGATTTTCACCGAGCAATGCCGCTTGCGCTTTACCCATTACGGCGTGGAGCCAGCCGAGGCGGCGCTGCACACCTATTACAACATTGGGGATATCACACAAACCACGCTGTTTGGCCTGCCAGATGAAGCGTTCAGCAACGCACAGCAGCAAACGTTCAGCGTCAACTCACCGCTGATGCTTGACGGCGCCTTTGATGCGATTTTCACCGCCGATCAGCAAATCACCCACATCGACGACAAAGCCCAAGGCCGCATTGTGGAAGTTGAGCACATCAACGCCTCGGATATTGTGGTGTGGAACCCGTGGGAGAATACGCCAAGCCAAATGCGCCCTGAAGGGTATAAAACCATGATTTGCGTGGAAACGGCGCGCATCCGCCACAAACTGGTGCAAAAAGAGGTGATGGAAGCGGTCATCCGCGTGCAGCGCTAGAGAGCATCAAAGTGCGGTTGCACTTGAAGGCTGACCGCACTTGGCATTTTTTGGGCGTGCAATGCGCCGTGTTGCCATTCAAACGCCTGCACGGGCAATGGCGCGCCTTGATGAAACAGCGCGAGATAAAACGGCAACTCGGCATAAAAGCGCGCGCAGCCTGCTGGCGCAAAGGGCGTGCTGATTGTTTGTTGCACAGGGTCGTGCACCACGCTGTGTAATTTTGCAATGCCCACGCCTTGCGATTTCAACACCGCCTCACGCAGGCACCAGGCTTGATAAAACGCCGCCTGTTGGTCCGCGCTGTGCGCCCACCAGTGATATTCAGCCTCATCACCAATATGCGCAATTAACTCGCCAAACGCGCGCATTTTGGGCTGCTCGATATCGACCCCAACCGCACTTTGCTCGCCACCGCACATCAACGCCACCGCCAGCCACGGCCCAGAATGGCTGATGTTGAAATCCACCCCGCTTACCCCCGCGAAATAGGGCCGGCCGGTGGCGGTGCGCGTGATGCTCTCTGTCAATTTAGGCGATAAGCATGATTGCGCCAACAAGGCGCGCAACACAACCGGCGAGAGCGCACGGCACGCGCTGCGCTGCTCGCGCTTGTCGTTATGCTGGCCTGCGTGCGCCCACGCCAGCAGCAATTTGGGTGTGTGATCAATGACAGCCATGGTGAATTTGGGTAGACTAACGGTATCGATATTGTAGCGGTATTTTCAACAAATGACGAGCAGCCCCAACACCCCTCAACCGTGGCCGAGATTATTGCGTTTAACCTTGCCGATCGCGATGGGCTATTATGCCGCGGGCATCGCCTATGGCATTTTGGCCATCAGCGCAGGGCTGCCTAGTTGGCTTGCCATCGCGTTAAGCGTGGTGGTGTTTTCAGGGGCGGCGCAATATGCCGCTATCCCGTTGTTTGTCGCGGGCGCGGG
Source organism: Spirabiliibacterium mucosae (assembly GCF_014884965.1). Taxonomy (GTDB): domain Bacteria; phylum Pseudomonadota; class Gammaproteobacteria; order Enterobacterales; family Pasteurellaceae; genus Spirabiliibacterium; species Spirabiliibacterium mucosae. The sequence continues at coordinate 25,497 of NZ_JABTBO010000003.1, forward strand.
CTTTTTCCCTTTGGTGGTGAGCACCTTTTTCATCAGCCTGCGCCATGTGTTTTACACCCTCGCGCTGCATCCCGATTTGCCTGAAAAAGGCTTAAAACGCTGGTATAGCGCGCTGGCCTTGACCGATGAAAACTACGCGCTGCTGTCGATTCAATCCCGCGCGGAGCGTCAAGCCAACATTGTGCGCGTGAATTTGCTCTGTCAGTTTTATTGGGTCAGCGCCAGTGCTATTGGCGTGTTGCTGGGCAATCAATTTGCCAATGTGATACCGCACTTGGACTTCGCTCTCCCGTGTCTGTTTGCCATTTTGGCCTATGAGCAATTCCGTCAAGCACAGCAGTGGCTGCCGTTTTTGCTTGCGGCGGTGAGCTTTTTAGCCGCCAAGGTGCTGCTGCCCAACTGGCCGATGCTCGGCGCGGTGATGCTGTGTGCGCTGATGATTTTGCTTCGCTACCGCCACCAACAACGCCAGTTATTAAAAGGGGGCGCTAATGACTAGCCTTGACACCCTCATCACGCTGGCGGGCATGTGTGGCGCCATGGTCATCTGCCGCGGCTTGCCGTTGCTGCTGCCAGGGAGTTGGCTGCAAACCCGCTGGCTGCAAGCGCTCAACCAAATGCTGCCGCTGTGCATTATGCTGATTTTGCTGTTAAGTAGCCTCAGCCTGCCCGCGCTTTCAGGCGACTGGCTGCCCTTTGTGCGTGAGCTGCTCGCACTCGGCATAGTGCTGCTGACGTATCGCCTCTGGCGCAACACCTTGTTGAGCGTGGTGATTGGCATTGTGGCCATTAATTTGATTTATCTGCTGTAAAAACAAAAGTGCGGTCAGCATGACCGCACTTTGCTTTTTTACCGCACTTTTGCTTTTTTGGCTTAACGCAATTTGGTTTTGACCGTCAACAAGCTGTTGAGGTGGTCAAGATCGCTTTGATCAAGCGTGCCTTGCAGTTGGCGCAGTTGCAACTCCAACAACAGATATTGATAACGCGCTTGCGAAAGTTGGCGCTGTGCGTTGTGGCGGTTGCGCGTGGCGGTGAGCACATCAAGCACGGTGCGAGTGCCCGCGTCATACCCTTCGCGCGTGGCGTTGTAAGCGCTGTTGGAGGACACCACATATTGACGATAGGCCTTGATCGAGCTGGCGGTAGCGTTCAAGCCGTTGACGGTTGAGCGGATATTTTTCACCAAATCGCGGTGAGTGGTTTCCAACCCTTCGGCGCTGCTGACATAGGCGTGTTGCTGTTGGCGCACTTGCGAGCTGGTGCGCCCGCCGGTGTAAAGCGGCACAGAGACTTCAACGCCGATGGAGGCTTGATCCAACGTGTGATCTGGGATGCCGTAATTGGCCGCGCGCGGCAAGCGGGAATTAGTTCGATTAAGCCCTGCCACCAAGTTGACCGTTGGCAAATGGCCACTTTCCGCCACTTTAATGCCCTCTTTGGCCAGTTCTTTGGCCATTTTATAGTAGGTCAAAGTCAAGTTGCGTGTTTCGCCTGTTTGGATGTATTGCGCCGGGTCACCATAGTTTTTGGTTTTAAACTTGGCGGTGTTCAATTTGTTCAGCTGGGTTGGGTAGTCACCTGTGATGGAGGCGAGGTTTTCAATGCTGTTGTCCACCGCGTTTTGTGCCGCGATTTCGCTCGCCACCACGCTGTCGAACTGGGCGCGCGCTTCATTTACGTCGGTGATCGCCACCAAGCCGACTTGATAGAGCTGGTTGGTGTCTTTCAGTTGATTTTGCACGGCGCGTTTTTCAGCACGCACGGAATCGAGCGCATCCAAACTGGTGAGCACTTCAATGTAGGCTGCCGCCACACGATAAAGCAGATTTTGCTGCACCGCTTGGTAGGACACCTCCGCTTGTTGCGAGGCCTTTTCTTGCAACGAGAGGTTGCGCCACAAGCTCATGTTAAACAGCGATTGGCTCAAGTTCAGCCCAACACTGAAAGTGCGGTTTTGGTTGAAACTGTTGTCGGTGTAATGGCCGCGATCGCTACTGTGATCGATATAACGGCTAGTGCTAGCACTGCCTTTGGCTGAGAGTTGCGGCAGCAGCGCGCCTTTGGCCTGCTCGCGGCCTTCTTTGACTTGCAGGCTATCTGCCAAGGCCTTTTTCACCACAGGGTCGCTCACTTTGGCTTTTTCATAGGCCTGAGATAAAGTGGTTGCCAGCGCAGACTGTGCCAAACCTAACAGCAGCACACTTGCCAGCACACGCATTTTGTTCATTATTATTCTCCGAAATTCAATTCTCTACTTATGTCATTTTGTTCTTATGAACGAACGTTCATTTTACACAAAAAAGCGAGAAATGTAAGCAAAAATACGCAGAAATTTGGTACACTAGCGATTATTTTTTTATAGGGTGAAGCATGAAAACAGCACAATTTGGCCCGCAGGATCTGCGCATTGAAAAAGAAACCCTTGTCTATGATGGGTTTTTCAAACTCTACACCATTGATTTCAAGCACAAACTCTTCGCCGGCGGCGAAAGTGGCTTGGTGCGCCGTGAGCTGCTGGATAAAGGCGAGGCTGCGGCTGTGATCGCCTACGACCCGCAGCGCGATGCGGTGGTGATGGTCGAACAAGTGCGCATTGGTGCCTATGTGGGGGATAAAACCCGCTCACCGTGGCTGCTTGAGCTGGTCGCCGGCATGGTGGAAAGTGGCGAAAAACCTGAAGAAGTCGCCAAGCGTGAGGCACTAGAAGAGGCGGGAATCACCATTGAAGCCGTTGAGCACGTGATGAGCGTGTGGGACAGTCCAGGTGGCATCACCGAGCGCATTCATATGTTCGCCGGCAAAGTCGACACCCGCGATGTGGGCGGGCTCTATGGGCTGAGCTGCGAAAACGAAGACATTAAAGTGCATGTTATCCCGCGTGAGGAGGCCTACCAAGGCTTGCAAAACGGGCGGATTGACAACGCCATTGCGGTGATGGGCTTGCAGTGGCTGCAACTCAATTATGCCGCGTTGCAACAACGCTGGTTAAAAAAGTGACCTATCTCGAACTTTCAGCAAAAAAATGCTGAAAAATGTGCGGTTATACGCATTTTTGCGAGAAAGGGGCTGACTTATTCATAAAACAGATTATCTTATTTAGCGAGTCTTGTATTTTTAAAACAATAGGTGCTTTGTGAAAACGGCTTTTATTCACCAATCGCAAACAGCCCCCGTGCGCTTTATCCAGCTCACGGACTGCCATTTGTTTGCCGATAAAAATGCACAACTTTTAGGGATCAACACCTTTGAAAGTTACACCGCGGTGTTAAACGAAATTAAAAACCGCACTTTTGACTTTGAATTCATTCTTGCCACTGGTGACTTGGTGCAAGACAGCTCACGCGAGGGCTATCGCTATTTTGGTGAGGAAATCCGTGCGTTGGAAAAACCGGTTTTTTGGATCCCGGGCAATCACGATTTCCAGCCTTATATGGTGGAAGAATTGGCGCAGTTTGCCCCGCAAATTTCGCCGCTTAAGCACATTTTAGTCAACGATCACTGGCAAATTTTGATGCTTGATAGCCAAGTGCTCAACGTGCCCCACGGCTACCTCAACCAATATCAGCTCGATTGGCTGCAAGCCAAGCTGGCGCAATACCCTGAGCGCTTCACCTTAGTGGTGCTCCACCATCACATTGTGCCAACTCGCTCGGCGTGGCTTGACCAACATAACCTACGCAATGCGTCAGAATTTTTAAGCTGCTTGAAAGGCCATGATAAGATCAAAGGCATTATTTCAGGCCATATCCACCACGCGATGGACAGCCAATGGTTTGACTACCCGGTGATGACCACGCCGTCGACGTGCATTCAGTTTAAATCCGACAGCTACAACTTCAGCCTAGGTGTGATGCCACCAGGCTGGCGCGAGTTCACCCTTTATGAAGACGGGCGGGTGGAAACGCAAGTCCAGCGCATTGCCGACAACCTCTTTGTGCCTGACTTGAACATTTCAGGTTATTAAGCACAAAAAACCGCACTTTCAAAGTGCGGTTTTTCGTTATCTCAATATCTCAATTGAATTAGCGAAACAGTGAACGGCTGCTCACGCGGTGGCGTTTAAATTGGCTCAACGCCACGAGGGCGAAAATCGCGATATACATCGCAAACACCACAATCAGCCATTGCGGCATTGAAAAGCCCAACCATTGCCATTTGATTTCACTGCAAGGGCCGCTGGCTTGGAACACCTGCGGCAGCCATTGGTCCAACGGCAATGTTTTCGGGAATTGCACCGTCAACGGGCATTGATTCCAAGGTGCGGGGTTGAGCTGAAAATCGACATGTTTGATCGCCAGCAGCAAGCCCTTCACCGCGCTGAAAAGCCCCAAGGCGAGTGCCAAAAGGCGCACCACCAACCAACGGGGTGCGAGCCACCCAAGCAAACCGGCCAGCGCAATGCCTGCAAACGCCACGCGTTCATAAATGCACATCACGCATGGGTCGAGTTGTTTGATATGTTGGAAATACAACCCCACACCTTCAAAGGCCAGCGCAGAGAGCAAAACCAAAAACCAACTAAAACGGCCAAGAGAAATTCGCTTGAGATAACCTAACATTCACTATCCTTATAACGGTGTTACAATCCAACCGAGCACTTCAAACCAGTGCATTACCGTTGGCAAAACTAATTCGACACACGCCAAGCCCACCATTGAGAGCACAATAGTATAAGGCAGCGCCATATAGACCATCTTACCATAAGATAAGCGAATCAGTGGTGCAAATGATGAGGTTAACAAGAATAAAAATGCCGCTTGTCCATTTGGGGTGGCCACAGACGGCAAGTTGGTGCCGGTGTTGATGGCCACAGCAATCATTTCAAACTGCTCTTGGCCAATCACGCCAGATTGCAGCGCGGCCTTGGCTTCGTTGATATACACGGTGCCGACAAACACGTTATCGGAAATCGCTGAAAGCACCCCGTTGAAGATATAAAACAGCGCCAATTGGGTTTCGTCGGAGGCGTGCAACACAAGGTGGATAATCGGTTGGAATAGCTCTTGATCCACAATCACCGCCACCACGGAGAAAAACACCACCAACAGTGCGGTGAACGGCAAGGATTCTTCAAACGCTTTACCCAGCGCGCTCTCTTCAGTGATGCCACAAAGTGCGGTCGCGAAGATAATCACACTCAAGCCAATCAAGCCCACAGCCGCGAGGTGGAAGGCCAGGCCGACAATCAACCAAATGCCAGTGAGCCCTTGCACATAGAGTTTCATTCTGTCTTGCGGGGTGAGTTTTTTGTTTTGCTCTTGTTGGAAGCGCGCGAGCACCACCCACACTTTTTGTGGCAAGCGGTCGCCGTAGCCAAACACTTTGAATTTTTCCAACGCCACGCAGGTGATCAAACCGCAAATCAATACCGGCAAAGTCACTGGCAGCATGCGCAAAAAGAACTCACCAAAGCCCCATTGCACGCGTTCGGCGATGATCAAGTTTTGCGGCTCACCCACCATGGTCATCACACCACCAAGTGCGGTGCCCACGCCAGAGTGCATCATCAGGCTGCGCAAAAAGCCGCGGAATTGCTCGAGGGTATTGCGCCGTTTGGTGATGCTTTGGTCGTTGAGCAAATCGCCGTGCTCATCATCAAAATGATAGCCAGACGCCACTTTGTGATACACGGCATAAAAGCCTGTCCCGACGCTGATGATCACCGCCACCACAGTGAGCGCATCCAAAAACGCAGATAAAAACGCCGCACTTAAGCAAAATGACAGCGAAAGCAGTTTTTTCGAGCGCACCACCAACAACAGCTTGGTGAAGACAAACAGCAGCAAGTCTTTCATAAAGAAGATCCCCGCCACCATAAACATCAACAGCAACAACACTTCCATGTTGGCCACCACTTCGTGGTAAACGTGCTCAGGCGTGGTCATGCCTATAAAAAGCGCCTCAATCACCAACAGCCCACCGGCTTGCAGCGGGTAGCACTTCAAGGCCATCGCCAAGGTGAAGATGAATTCGACCACCAGCGCCCAACCAGCAATGAAGGGGCTGACGAAGAAAAAGAGGATGGGGTTGACCACTAAAAAAAGCAAAATCGTGGTTTTATACCAATCTGGACTTTTCCCTAAAAAGTTGCGTAGAAATGCACTGCTCATATCCATTGTCTAATCCTAATTATGATTCGGGGGTGAATTGTTGTTATTGTACTAGGTCGGCCTCTTATTTTAGTCATCTGAGCGAAAAAAATAAGTGTTTATTTCACTGCATAAAAAAAATGTTAAGTTCGTCACACTTTTGGCGCAGGCAAACATGCCGAGAAATATGAAACTCCGTTTTTATTTAAAAAAACAGCGGTATTATGGATCATTTTATTTCCTGCTGTCTTGATTTTTCTCAATTTTTTATTGTTTCAGTAGCGCTTCATTTTGTGATATACTTCACACAGTTACAACAGCGAGGCAAACGGCTTGCAAAGCGTGTGCTGCTCGCTTTTGTAGTAATTTTGTTAAACTAACCAAAGGTAGAAAATCTTATGGCAATTAAAATTGGTATTAACGGTTTTGGTCGTATCGGCCGTATCGTATTTCGTGCTGCTGCAAAACGTGATGACATCGAAGTTGTTGGTATCAACGACTTGATCGATGTTGACTACATGGCATACATGTTGAAATACGACTCCACTCACGGTCGCTTTGAAGGCAAAGTTGAAGTTCAAGACGGCCACTTGGTTGTTGACGGTAAAAAAATCCGTGTCACTTCAGAACGTGACCCTGCCAACCTGAACTGGGCTGAATTGGGTGTAGATGTTGCCGTTGAAGCAACTGGTTTGTTCTTAACTGACGAAACTGCACGCAAACACATCACTGCAGGTGCGAAAAAAGTGGTTTTAACCGGCCCTTCAAAAGACAGCACCCCAATGTTTGTTCGTGGCGTTAACTTCAACGACTACAAAGGCCAAGACATCGTTTCTAACGCCTCTTGTACCACAAACTGCTTAGCACCATTAGCCCGTGTTATCCACGAAACTTTTGGTATCAAAGACGGCTTAATGACTACCGTTCACGCCACCACCGCAACTCAAAAAACTGTTGACGGCCCATCAATGAAAGACTGGCGCGGCGGCCGCGGTGCAAGCCAAAACATCATCCCTTCATCAACTGGTGCAGCGAAAGCAGTTGGTAAAGTGTTGCCTGCATTGAACGGCAAATTAACTGGTATGGCCTTCCGTGTGCCTACACCAAACGTTTCTGTTGTTGACTTGACTGTGAACCTTGAAAAAGGCGCAAGCTACGACGAAATCAAAAAAGCATTGAAAGACGCCGCTGAAGGTAAAACATTCAACGGCGAATTGAAAGGCGTATTGGGCTACACTGAAGATGCTGTGGTTTCAACTGACTTCAACGGTGAAGTGTGCACCTCTGTATTCGACGCAGACGCTGGTATCGCATTGACTGATACTTTCGTGAAACTGGTTTCTTGGTATGACAACGAAACTGGCTACTCAAACAAAGTATTAGACCTTGTTAAACACGTCTACGACTACAAAGGCTAATCACCCTTGCAATTGAAAAATACCGCACTTTGGTGCGGTATTTTTTATCTCGAAAACCTAAAGTGCGGTTGCTGACCGCACTTTTATTTTGCGCTATTTCAACGCGGCTTGCACTTCGTTGTTCATCGCTTGCATCGATTGCAGCCCGCCCATGGCAAGATACCAGTTGGCGGCGTCGAGGTAGACAATGTGGCCGTGTTGGTAGGCCTTGGTGCGTTTGATGATGTCGTTATTCAGCACGGTTTTGGCGTTGTCTTTCTTCTCGGTGATGGCGGCGGTGCGGTCAATCACAAAAATATAATCCGGATTGTGCTCAAGCACGTATTCAAAGCTCACGCTCATGCCGTGGGTGGAGGCTTTAATATTTTTATCGGCCGGTGTGAAGCCGTAGCCTTGAAAAATCAAACCAAAGCGGGAGGCATCGCCATAGGTACTGAGCTTACTTTCGTTAACCAATAACACAAGTGCGGTTTTGCCTTGTGATTTGGCGCGGATGGCTTGCACCTGCGCATCGAGCGCATTGAGTTTTTCATCCGCTTGAGCTGATTTGTTGAGAATGGTGGCGATATTGCGCACATTTTGCTGGAAACTTGGATAAAATTGCTGAATATTAATGCCGCTGTAATACACAGGCGCAATTTCCGCAAAGCGCTGCTCCACTTTGGCTTGGCGCGCGGAGATGATGCTTAAATCAGGCGCCACTTCATTGAGCACTTCAAAATTCGGCTCTTTCAAGCTGCCCACATCGCGGTATTGCTCGCCGGCAAAGGCGTTGAGGTAGGCCGGCAGCGCGGTGGCTTTGGGCAGTGCCACCACATTGCCGCCGAGGGTGGCGATGGTGTCTAGCGCGCCAAAGTCAAACACCGCAATGCGTTGCGGATTTTGCGGCACGGTTTGCGCACCTTGTACGCTTTGCACGGTCACATCATTGGCCAATGCCACGCTAGAAAGCAGCCCGAGCGCGGCGGCGAGGGCGAGAAGAGGTTTTTTCATGTTAATCTCCTTTTAAAGTGGGGTTGAAATATAACGCAATCGGTTGATTGTCGATGTGTTGAATGGCGATCGGGAAGTCATAAATTTGCTCGAGCACCGCACTTGACATCATCTCGCGCACACTGCCCTGCTGGCACACGCGTCCATCTTTGAGCGCAATCATGCAATCGGCATAACTGGCGGCAAAATTGATGTCATGAATCACCAGCACCACGCTTTTGCCATGGGTATCACACAGCTCACGCAGGCGCTGCATAATCACCACCGCGTGCTTCATATCTAGGTTGTTGAGCGGCTCATCGAGCAAAATGTAATCGGTGTCTTGCGCCAGTGTCATAGCAATAAAGGCGCGTTGGCGCTGGCCGCCGCTGAGCTGGTGGAGGTATTTGTGGCGAATATCCTGTAGCGCCATAAACGCCAGCGCGCGGTCGATAATGCTCTCGTCTTGCGCTGTCATGCGCCCTTTGTTGTACGGGAAGCGCCCAAAGCCGACCAGCTCCTCCACGCTGATGCGCAAATCAAGGTGATTGTGCTGCTTTAAAATCGTTAACCTTTTTGCCATCTGGACGCTTGCAATCTCGCTGATGGCGTGGCCGTCTAACCGCACTTGGCCTTTTTCAAAGCTCGTCAAGCGGCTGATGACGCCGAGCAGCGTGCTTTTGCCCGCGCCATTGGGGCCGATGATGGCGGTGATTTTGCCTTTGGCAATCTGGCAGCTGACATCGTTTAAAATCACTTTGCCTGCTAAGGTTTTGCTGATGTGTTCAAGCTCAATACTCATGCAAGGTTGCGCCTTAATAGTAGATAAATAAAATAAATGCCACCGACAAAGTTGATCACAACGGTGATCGTGGTGCTGAAATTGAGCACTTGGCTTATCAAAAATTGCCCGCCAAGCAGTGCGCTCAGGGTGATCAAAATGCACGCGGGCATCAGCGTTTGGTAGCGTTGATGCTGCATAAATTCAAAGGTGAGGTTCATCACCAACAAGCCCAAAAACATCACCGGCCCAATCAACGCGGTGGCCACCGAGGTCAGCAGTGCCACCACCAGCAATAAGCGCTTGCTCAATTTGGCGTAATCCACGCCAAGGGTGATGGCCTGATCGCGCCCGAGTGAAAGCACGTTGAGCACCGGCAATTGGCGGAAAACATACACGCACGGCAGCACTACCAGCACCGCCGCCAGCGGCAAAATCTCGCGGTTAACGTTGTTAATGCTGGCAAAATTGACATCTTGAATAATTTGAAACTCGTTAGGGTCAATCAACACTTCCATAAACAGCGCAAGGCTGTGGAAAAACGTGCCGCAAATGATGCCCACCAGCAGCAGAAAATAGAGGTTCGGCTGCTCGCCTTTGAGCATAAAATGGTAAAGCGCAAAAGCGAACAGCAGCATCAACACGGTGGCAACCACAAACTGCCCCAACGCACCCACGGCGAGCAAAGCTTGGCTGCCAAAGGCGAACACCACGGTGGTGTAAAGTAGCACATAGAGCGCATCCAGCCCCAAAATGCTGGGGGTGAGAATGCGGTTGTTGGCTAGCGTGTAGAACACCAGTGTCGCCACCGCAATCGCCGTGCCGCTGAGCACAATGGCGATAAAACCCAACGTGCGGTAATGCAGTGCGTATTGCCAGCGATTCGGCAAAAAGGCGAACAAAAACACCGCACAGGCCACCAAGGTGATGAGCCCAAGCAGCGCAAGGCGGGCGTGTGGGCGCTTAAGCATGGCGGTACCCCTTAAATAAAATCAGCAAAAACAGCCCACTGCCCAGCACGCCGACAATGGTGTTGATGGCAATTTCATAAGGATAAATCACCACCCGGCCTGCAATGTCGCACAGCAGCACAAACAGCGCACCACAAAGTGCGGTCAGCGGCAGCACGCGCTTGAGGTTGTCGCCCCAAAAAAGCGTGACAAGATTAGGCACAATCAAGCCCAAAAACGGGATCATCCCCACCGTGACAATCACCAGCGAGGTGATCAGCGCCACAATCAGCAAGCCGAGGTATAAAATGGCGTTGTAGTTCAGCCCCAAGGTGCGCGCCATGTCCGCACCAAGGCCTGCGATGGTGAAATAACGCGCGAACAGATAAACCACCACCAGCGCCGGCAGGCTGATGTAAAGCAGCTCAAAGCGGCCTGTCATCATCAGTGAAAAATCCCCTTGCAGCCAGCCAGAGAGGTTTTGCAGCACGTCAAGCTTGAGCGCGATAAACAGCGTGATCGCCGAGATAATATTGCCAAACATGATCCCCACCAGTGGCACAAAAATCACATCTTTGAATTTAATGCGGCGCAAAATCAGCATAAACACCAAGGTGCCGGCAAAGGCGACCACCACGGCCACCAGCGTTTTGGCCAGCATTGAGGCGTGCGGGAAGAGCACAATCGCGAGCAAAATGCCCAGCCGCGCGCTGTCCATGGTGCCGGCGGTGGTGGGGGAAACAAAGCGGTTGCGGCTTAAATTTTGCATCACCAGCCCGCACACGCTCAAGGCGCTGCCGGCAATAAGAATGCTCACCAGCCGTGGCAAGCGGCTGACTGTCAGCAACGTCCATTGCTGGGCTTCGAGCTGCCACAGCCCGCTGAGTGTGACGTTAGACGCGCCAATAAACAGCGAGATGCCCGCGCTGAGTAGCAAAATAAGGCTTAATCCAAACAGTGTGCGCATAAGTTATAAAATAATAATGATTTTCATTACTATAACATTAAATTCACACGGTGAAAAAGCCCCAACAAGACGTTAGTCCACTTTTTCTGCTTGCATAGCCTTTAGGGCTATGCGCAACGCAGGCACAATCACCGCACCGTGATTGGCGTGCGGGATTTCACTGAACGGGCAATTGACACCTTGGGCGCGAAATTGTGCCGCGAGCTGCTCGGCGGTGATGCCCGCGCGCCTGGCGGTAATTTTTGCCACTCGCTCGGGGCTGGCCTTAGGGTCACGCTCGGGCTTGGCTTCATATTCGCCGAGCATAATCTGCACAAAGTGCGGTTTTGGCAGGCTGTGCCAATGGCTCATCAACCACTGCGCCTTGCCCCACCACAGCGACGGGCTGGCTAAAAAGTAGTTGTCAAACAAATCTGGCTGTTGAAGCATGGCATAAAGCCCGAACAAGCCGCCAAAGGAGTGGCCAAAAAAAGCACGCTGTTGGATGGCGTGATCGGCTTCCACAAAGGGGCTCACCTGCTCTCGGATTACACGCAAAAACGCATCCGCCCCGCCGCCTTGGGCAAAGGCCTCGCCGTCAGCTTTTGGGGTGTAATCGCGCGTGCGCTCAGGCACAAAATAGCGCGCCTCGCCCACATAGCCAATGCCCACAATCAGTGGCAGCGGCTTGGTGTCATCCACTGCTTCAAGGGCTTTGGCAAAGTGGACGTTGGCGTCTAAAAGATAAAGTGCGGTGTGGTTGAACCGCACTTTAGGTTCGGCGATGAATAAACGCAAAGTGCGGTCGGCAAAAAGTTTATCCACGGTGCGGATGTGGTAAAACTGCGCCACATCCGCCCTCAGTGGTGTGCTAAGGCTCATTACCATCAGCCCCAAAATAAGGCGAAACAGCGCCATTAGAAGCTAATGTTCACATTCGCCCAGTAGCGACGGCCGTCCACCACAGACCAGTTGCCGCCGTTTTCCGCATCGATTTTGTCGCCGCGTTCATTGGCCACGTTCAGCACCGCAAAATTAAACAGCACATTTTTGCTCAGCTGATAATTCGCGCCCACATCCACTGTGGAATAGGCATTAGCGTAGCGAGCTGGGCCTTTGCTGTAGCCTGTGCGTTGGTCAGCCCAAATGCGTTTGCCAACGTAGTTATAGCGCCCAAAGGCCGCCAGCTGTGGCGTGATTTGCCAGTCGAGTTTGGCGTTGAGCTGGTGTTTTGGCGTGTTGGCCAGTGGGTAGCCGTTGTAGTCAAACTTCGCGCCTTGGAGCTTGTCTTCTTTGCGTTTGGAGTGCTGATACGTGTAGTTGACACTCGCGCGCCAGTCTTTGGCGAGTGGGATTTGTGTGGCTAATTCTAGCCCGCGCACATTGGCGCGCCCGACGTTGCCAAACTCAAACAAGTTCGCGCCACTGATTGGGTCCGCTTTGGCCTTGCCTTGTGCGTTGAACACTTGATAGCTGATCAGCTTGTTTTTAAACTCGGTGTTAAACAGCGTCGCGCTCAGGCGGTAGCCATCAACATTGCTGTATTCCACACCCACTTCTTGGTTCCAGCTGGTTTCCGGTTTCAAATCCGGGTTGCCGTAAATCACGCCTGCGCCGCTTTGGGTGGCGGTGACATAGCCTTGGCTGAGCTCACGAATGCTTGGCGCGCGAAACGCTTTGGCCACGCCGCCTTTGACTGTCCATTGCGGGTTAACGTGATAGACCAAATATGCGCGCGGGTTCCAGTGGGTGCCGTAGTGCTGGTGGTTATCCATGCGCACGCCCAAAGTTAACAGCACATCTTGCGTGAGGTTGATTTCGTCTTCTAAAAAGAGCGCTTTTTGAGTGACTTTTTCCTCACTGGCGGCAAACACAGGGCGATATTTCGTCATTTTTCTGTCTGGATCTTCTTTCGTTGGTGCAGGAACAACTTTTTTTCAACACTTTCGCCACGCTGTCATCATTGAGCTTGGCGTGTTGATATTGCCCGCCAAAGACGAAAAAGTGCGGTCCAACTGGCAGCATAAATTTGGCGTCAAACACGGTGTTGGTGATTTGTGGGCGGCGTGGGTCGTAGCCGTCGAGTTTTTCATTCCAGATTTCGCGTTTGGCCTTTTCTTGATACACACTTAATTCAGAACGCAGCGTTTCACCCCAGTTGCCAAAGTGGCTCAGCGCCCAGTGATTGCGAGTGGCTTTGGTGATCATCTGCACGTTTTTGGTAATTGAGCCGCCGCGGTTGGTGGTCAGCGCTTGGGATTCGCCTGGTGTGGCGGTTTTTTCTTGCCGTGCGCGGCCGGCTTCAAATTCAAATTTGTGATTGTCATTCGCCGTGAAGACCAATTTTGAGGTCAGGTTGCCATTTTTATGTTTGTTGGCGCCACCCACGGTGTGGTCTTCCTCGCGCAAATCACCGCCGCCATAGACTTGCATGCCCAAGGTGTTGGCAATCAGCGGGCCGGAGAGGAAAAAGCTGCCTGTGCCTTGCTCGCCATCGTGGCTTTGGCGGGCAATACCGCCTAACGACAACGCGCCTTCCCATTTGTCACTCACCGCTTTGGTGATCACATTCACCACCCCGCCCATGGCATCCGAGCCATACAGCGACGACATCGGCCCGCGGATCACCTCAATGCGCTCAATCGCACCCACCGGTGGCAAAAAGCCGCTTTCAAAGCCACCATTGCCATTCGGGCGAGATTCCCGCGTGTTTTGCCGCCGGCCGTTGGTCATCAGCAAGGTGTAATCGCCGGGCAGCCCGCGGATGGCGATATCTTCTTTGTTGACATTGGCACCACTGACACTCACCCCTGGCACATATTGCACCGCTTGCGCCAAATCACTCACAGGCATGCGCGCCAGCGCATTGTGGTTGATGACCGAAATGCTTGCCGGCGCATCTTTGTAGTCCTGCGAGGTGCCGGCGGCAGTGACCACAATTTCATCGAGTTGATTGTTGGCACTTTGCGCCAACGCGCTGCTCGTGGCAAGTGCGGCAAAAATGGCAAGGGATAATTTGGAATACGGCATAACAGGCTCCTTGAGGTTAATCACAAATAGAAAACTTAAACTGTGTGAAAAGTATACACTTAAACAGCAATGATAACAATTCTTATTTTTAACAGTAAATTAACGCGGTAAAAGTGCGGTCAGCACCGCCAAAACTTGCTAAAATAGCCCCAACAAAAGTGAGGAACTCATGAAACCGACCATTTTAATCAGCCGCTGTTTGGGCTTTGCGCGCTGCCGCCACGATGGCGGGCGCATTAATTTCACCTTGGTGGATCTGCTCAAAGAGTATGTGGATTTCATCACCGTCTGCCCTGAGGTAGAAATGGGCCTGCCAACCCCGCGTGAGAGCTTACGCTTGGTGCAGCTTGACGACAAAGTACACTTAATGCAGCCCAAAACCGAAGAAGATCTGACTGCCGTGATGGACGATTATGCCCACAAAAAGCTCGCTGAGTTGCCGCGCGTGCATGGCTGCATTTTGAAAAGCCGCTCGCCGTCATGCGCGATTAAAGATGCCAAAATTTACTCCGGCCTTGAAAAGGCGCCGGTGTTAGAAAAGGGCGCGGGGCTGTTTGCGCAGCACTTGCAGCGCGCGCGACCGCACTTGGCCTTGGAGGAAGAGGGCCGGCTGACCAACCTGCGCATTCGTGAGCATTTTTTCAGCCGCATTTTTATGCTTGCCCGCTTTGATGAGGTCAAACAAAGTGGCGAGATGAAGCAATTGGTAGCGTTCCATGCGGATAATAAATATCTCTTTTTTGCTTATAATCAGCATCAGAAAAACCTGCTCGGGCGGATTGTGGCCAATCACGCGCAGTTGAGCTTTGAAAACGTGTGCGCGCAATACGAGCAAACGCTGAGCGCACTGTTAGCGAAAATGCCGTCTGTTCGCAACTACATCAACGCATTTGAGCACATTTTTGGTATTTTTCCAAGCATTTGAGCGCGCAAGAGCGCAGTTATTTCAAAGAGCTGCTCGCCCAATACCGCAGCGGGCAGCTGGAGCGCTCGGCCATTGCCAGCCTGCTGAAAAGCTACGCGATCGCCCATCAGCAAGAGTATATTTTAAGCCAAACGATTTTTGAACCGTTCCCCAAAGGCTTAGTCACCCTTGCCGATACGGGCAAAACCAGCCTGCTGGGGGCTTAATCCGCCAGCAATTGCGCCAATGTCGCGCCCACATCGCGGCTTTGAGCAATGGCGGAGATCACCGCCACACCGTCAGCACCCGCCTGAATAATGGCGCGGGCGTCTTGTGCGCTGATGCCGCCAATGGCCACCATCGGTTTGTCAAGCCCCGCTGCACGCACGGCACGGATGGCCTCAACACCCACTGCAGGTTCAGCATCAGGCTTGGATTGGGTTGGGAAGATCGGCCCAAAGCCGCAGTAATCCACCCCTTGCAAGGCATTGGCAGCGCGAAATTGCTCAATGCTGTGGGTTGAAAGGCCAATGAGCATCCGCCCTTGCACGCGCGCAATGAGCTCTTCAATCGGCATGTCATTTTGCCCAACGTGAATGCCATCGGCGTTGAGTGATAGCGCCAATTCAAGGTCATCATCGACAAAAAACGCCACGTTGTAGCGCTGGCACAGCGCTTGTGTGGCCTGAGCCAGGGCTTTGATCTCCTCTTTATTTTGCAAAGCGCCTGCGCCTTTTTCACGGAATTGATAACAGGTTAAACCGCACTTTAATGCCTGTTCAAGGCAGTCAAGCAGCGCTTGTGGGCGGTTGCTGGCGCCTTTGAAATCTTGGCTGCCTGCCACAAAGTAGCAGCGCAGCATCTCACGCACTGTCATATCACTTCCTTTTGCGATCATTATAAGCCCAGTGGTTGGTTGGCCCATGGCCGTGGCCGATGTTTAATGGGTGGCTAATCGCCGCGGTGATAAAGGCTTTGGCGGTGCGGATAGCCTCTTCTTGCTCCGCGCCTTTAGCCAGTTCAGCGGCAATGCAGGCGGAGAAGGTGCAGCCTGTGCCGTGGGTGTGGCGGGTGAGCACGCGTGGCGATTCCATCTCAAATTCGCCCGTTTCGGTGAAGACCCAATCGCAGCAGAGTTTGCTTTTGCTGTCTTGCAAATGCCCGCCTTTGATCACCACCGTTTTCGCGCCCATCGATTGCAAAATCAGCGCTGCTTTGGTGGCTGAGAGTTTGTCCACCACCTCAACGCCGGTGAGCGCATAGGCCTCAGGCAAGTTGGGGGTGATCACATCCGACAGTGGTACCATCAGCGAGCCAAGGGCGCTGACCGCACTTTTATCCAACAGTTTTGAGCCGCCTTTGGCGACCATCACCGGGTCGACCACAATCGGCCCAAAGCGATAGGTGCACAGTTTTTCCGCCACCGCTTCAATCACCGCTTGCGTGCCAAGCATGCCGACTTTGACCGCACTTGGCCTGAAATCTTCATTAATGGCTTGCAGTTGCGCTAAGATAATATCAATCGGCACCGAGTGAATGGCTTGCACGCCGTGGGTATTTTGTGCCGTGACGGCGCACACCACGCTCATGCCAAACACCTCACGCATTTGAAAGGTTTTCAAATCCGCTTGAATGCCCGCGCCACCGCCGCTGTCTGAGCCTGCCACGGTGAGCGCTTGTTTAATTTTATTCCACATCAATTTGTTCCTCTTGCGTTATCATCGCTGGATTAAGCTGCGCTAAGCTGTCTAAAAGTGCCACAGCAAACTGCCCGCACTGGTGCGCTTGCACGCCTTGGGCGGCGAGTTGGCCGGCAATGGCATAATCACGGCACGCCTGCCAAACGGCGGTGAAATGATCCCCGCCGCTTTGGGCTAAATAGGCACCACACACCGCACTGAGCAAGCAGCCTGAGCCTGTGATGCGCGGGAATAGCGGGCTGCCGTTATTCACCCGCACGCACTGCGTGCCGTCGGTTATCACATCCACCGCGCCACTGACGGCCACCACGGTGTTGTAGCGCGTGGCCAGCGCTTTGGCCATGTGTGCGACATCGCCCTCGCCTGTGCCGGCATCCACGCCTTTGCTTTGCCACTGGCTGCCGGCTAGCGTGGCGATTTCGCCCGCGTTGCCCCGAATGGCGGCAACGTCAATCTCCTCTAGCAGCGCTTGCACCGTTTGCTGGCGAAAGGTCGTGGCACCCACACCGACAGGGTCAAGCACCACAGGGATGCCACAGGCATTGGCGCGTTTGCCCGCGGCGTGCATGGCAGCAATTTGCTCACGATTAAGCGTGCCGATGTTGATCACCAGCGCTTGGCAAAGTGCGGTCAGCTCATCCATCTCCTCGGGGGCGTTTGACATAATTGGCGAGGCGCCCAGTGCCAGCAGCCCGTTGGCAACAAAATTGCTCACCACCACGTTAGTAATGTTTAATACTAACGGATTTTGCGCGCGAATGTGAGATAAATAGTCCATTTTCTGTTATTTCTCCGACAATTGTACAGCATATTGCGCCAAGGCTGGCACAGATTTGATCAACCCTTGCGCTTGCATAAATTGCGCAAAGTGAATGTAGCGCTGGTCATCCAGTGCGCTTGGGCGCAGGCTCAAGCGTGGCAACGTGTCGCGCCAGGCACGGCGATTAAGCTCGGTGTCCAGCTCTTTTGGCTTGTAGCTGACAAAATCCTGCCAGGCTTTTTCAGGGTGATTGATTAAATACACCGTGGCCTGCTCAAGCGCGCGGTTAAACGCCAGCAGTGCTTTGTTGTTAAGTTTGTCGCGGTTGGCCAGCACAATCAGCTCGTCATAAACAGGCACGCCGTGCTCTTCGGGGTAAAAGGCGATGCCGTCGTGTTTTTCCAGCGCCATTTGGTTGAGCTCAAAATTACGAAACGCGCCAATCACCGCACTCACCTGCCCGCTGATAACCGCCGGCGACAGTGACCAGTTGACGTTCACCATCTCCACATCGCCTGCGTTGAGGCCCGCGGATTTCAACATGGTGCCCAGCAGCGCCTCTTCAAAGCCGCTGACGGAATAGCCAACTTTTTTGCCTTTGAGATCGGCCAACGTTTTGATATCACCTGCTTTGAGTGCCACAACACTATCAAGTGGTGTTGCAATCAACGTACTGATGCGGGTTAAATTTAATCCTGCGTCAATATCTAACATCATTTGCGGTTGGTAGCCCACGGCTAAATCAGCCTTGTTGCTGGCCACCAGTTTCGGCGGCAGGCTTGGGTCGGCGGGCTCAATAATCTCCACATCCACGCCATTTTGTTTAAAAAAGCCCTTTTGCTGCGCCACCACAATGGCGGCGTGGTCGGGGTTAACAAACCAGTCTAACACCAACGTGAGTTTGTCGTTGGCAACCGCACTTTGCACAAAGGCAAAGCAAAATGAAATCAAAGCAATGAAACGTAAACGCATAGGTTCTCCTTAGTGTAGGGTGCTCGCCCACGGCACAGCGCGGCGCAGCAGTTTATCGACAACAAAATAAAAGGCGGCGGCGAAAACCAGCAAAATAAACAGCGCCGCAAACATCAAATCCACCTGCATGCGTGCGTTGGCATGCAGCATTAAATAGCCAAGGCCGGCGCTGGCGCCCACCCACTCGCCCACAATCGCCCCAATCGGCGCCACCGACACGGCAATGCGCAGCCCTGAGCTCAACGCAGGCAGCGCCGCGGGCAGGCGCACTTTTAACAGCTCACGCTCAGGCGTGAGTTCCATCGTGCGGGCGAGATCAAGCCAACTGCGCGGCGTGTTGCGCAGCCCGTCATAACAACTGGCCGTGACAGGAAAATAGATAATCAGCACTGTCATCACCACCTTGGAGGCCATGCCAAAGCCAAACCACATCACCAGCAGTGGCGCGATGGCAAACACCGGGATCGCTTGGGAGAGCACCAGCACCGGCAGCAAAAAGTAACTTAAGCGTGGCGAAAGCGCCAAAATCAGCGCGGAAATCAGCCCCAGCGAAAAGCCCAGCAGCAGCCCAAGTAGCATTTCGCTTAACGTCACCAGCGCGTGGGACAGCAACAGCGCGCTGTGGTGCTCAAACTGCCCAAACACCGCCATCGGCGCGGGCAGCATAAAGTGCGGTAGCGCAAACACGCTGACCGCACTTTGCCACAGGCCAAGCAGCAAGGCGCTTAAAAAAAGCACTTTAAACAGGGTTTTCATCCGCCCCCCGAAGCTGCGCGAGCAGCGCTTGCACCATCGGCCAATGGCAAGGTGCTTGGCTTTCTCGCGGGGCATGACCTTGTGGGCAAAACGCGCGAGAAAGCACGGCTGGCGTGCCTTGCAGCACATAGATAACGTCGGCTAGGCGAATCGCCTCTTGCGGATCGTGGGTGATCAGCAGCACGCTGCGGCCGGTGAGCAGCGCCCGCGCGAGGGCTTGCAGCTCATATTTGGTGATGGCATCGAGCGCGCTGAAAGGCTCGTCCATAATCACAATCTCAGCGCGTTGCATCAGCGTGCGCGCCAAGGCCACGCGCTGGCGCTGCCCGCCTGAGAGTTGGTAGCAAAATTTGTTGCCGTGCTCGGCCATGCCCACCGCCGAGAGCAGCGCTTGCGCCTCATGCGCGGTTTGGGCATTTTTTTGCCCATGCAAATGGGCGTGCAGCTGCACGTTGTCTAACACCGTCAGCCATGGGAAGAGCGCATCGTTTTGCGCGAGATAAGCGACCGCACTTTGGCGTGTGAGGGCGTGGTATGACGCCTCCTCTAAGCCTGCCAAAATACGCGCCAAGGTGGATTTGCCCACGCCTGAGCGGCCTAAAAGTGCGGTCCACTGGCCTTGCGGGAGGGTGAAATCAAACTGCGAAAACAGCGCCTGGTCGCGATAGGCGAAGTGGAGATTGGCAATAGCCAGCGCGTTCACGGCCATTATCGCCAGAACAATAAACGCGTGAGTCTAAATGCCGTGTGTGGTGAGTATTGAAGTGTTTGCATGGTTAGTTTCCTACGTCAGTGTTAACTGTATCAGGTTCACGGGTATCATCTCAGCAGCGAACTGCACCCCGACTAATGGGCATAATGTACAAGCAGTGGCGTAAAAAAACACAATTTTTTTACATCTCACAAAAAAAGGCTGCCCAAGGCAGCCTTTTGTGCGTTTATGCGGTTATGCTTACGCCAGCTCAGAATCTGGGTCGCCTTTGGCGATCGGTTTGAGCAATTTAAAGAAGCACACCACCGCCACAGCGGTCAAGGCTACGCCGACCCACACTGCGATGTCGTATGGCAAGTGGAAGCCGATTGGTGCATAGGCCAAGTAGGTGGCGCTCACCATGGTCATGAAGGTGGCCGGAATAGTACAAATCCAGTGGAATTTGCCGTAGCGGTAGAGGTAGGCGCCCGCGGTCCACAACATCACCATCGCGGTGGTTTGGTTGGCCCAGCCGAAGTAGCGCCAAATCACACCGAAGTCCACTTTCGAGATGATAAAGCCGATGACAAACAATGGAATCGCGATGATCAAACGTTTCATGATGTTGCGTTGGTCAAGTTTGAAGAACTCCGCAATGATCAATCGCGCCGCACGGAAGGAGGTATCCCCTGAGGTGATTGGCAACACCACCACACCGAGCACTGCCAGCAAACCGCCGAACATGCCTAACATGTGGGTTGCAGAGTCATACACCACTTTCGCCGGTGTGCCTGCGTCGATGGCTTGTTGCATCAGCGCTGGGCTGTCGTAGAAGGTCAAACCAACAGAGCACCAAATCAAAGCAATCACACCTTCACCGATCATCGCACCGTAGAAGACAAAGCGGCCTTCTTTTTCGTTTTCCATACAACGCGCCATCAATGGTGATTGGGTGGCGTGGAAGCCAGACACCGCACCACAGGCGATGGTCACGAACAACAATGGCCAAATTGGCAAATCTTTTGGTGAGAAGTTTTGGAAGATTTTATCAAAGCTCATGCCGCCCACGCTATGGAAGAGGGATTTGTCTTCAAACAGCAAGGCAAAGAACATACCAAATGACATAAACAGCAACAAGGCGCCAAACAGTGGGTAAACACGGCCGATGATTTTGTCAATTGGCACCAAGGTGGCGATGATGTAGTAAACAAAAATGATCGCAGTCCAAATCATCAACACTTGCGGTTGCGCCCAGCCTGCGCTGGCACCGTAGTTGTCTTGGGTGATGTTGGTTAACAAGGCCGCTGGGCTGACCACAAACACCACGCCCACGAGCACTAAGAGCAATAACGCCAACACGTTCATGAAGTGTTTCACCGGCCGGCCTAAGTATTTGCCGGAGAGGTTTGGCACGGATGAACCGCCGTTACGCACGCTGAGCATGCCTGAGAAGTAATCGTGCACGGCGCCGGCAAAAATGCAACCAAACACAATCCACACCATCGCAACCGGGCCGTATAACGCCCCCAAAATTGGCCCGAAGATAGGGCCGGTGCCGGCGATGTTGAGCAATTGAATCAGCCAAATTTTGCGTTTTGACATTGGCACGTAGTCCACCCCATCGCTTAATTGGTGGGCTGGGGTTTCACGTTTTGGGTTGATTTTGAAGATACGTTCTACAATTGAGCCGTAGATGAAGTATCCCGCTAGCAATAAGCCAAGACAGCATAAAAACCACAACATAATTTTGACCTCTAGATTAAGGGATAAAGAAAAAGGTAAGTCGGGTGGATTTTAACAGAATTTTTTTCAGGTAAAACAGATGTAAACAAATCCGCGCAAGTTTATGCTAAAAATGTGACAGCCCACACATTTCTCACACGGCGATGAGGAATAAATCACCGCACGCAGGCGTTGACAAAGTGCGGTTGTGTGCCTATGGTGGTGGCAAACAATTGACAAAGGTGACCTATGAGCAACGCATTATTAATGGACTATTACGAGCTGACCATGGCCAATAGCTACTTCGAGCAAGGCCGCAGGCAAGAATGGGCCGTGTTTGATTATTATTTTCGCCGAGCGCCCGACAACGGCGGCTACGCCCTGTTTGCTGGCCTGACCGCACTTTTAGACTTTGTTGAAACGCTCCACTTTGATGACGACGACATCGCCTTTTTGCGCCGCAAAGGCGGCTTGAGTGAGGCATTTTTGGCCTATTTGAAAGATTTCCGCTTTCAAGGCGAAATTTATGCTTTTGCTGAAGGCTCGGTGATCTTCCCCAATGAACCGGTGGTGAGCGTGCGCGCGCCATTGATTGACTGCCAGCTGCTTGAAACCATGCTGCTGATCTTTTTAAACCACCAGTCGTTGATCGCCACCAAAGCGGCGCGCATTTGTACTCAAGCGGGCAACCGCCCCGTGTTTGAATTTGGCGCCCGCCGCGCTCATGGTGCGGATGCCGCCTTACTCGGTGCGCGCGCCGCCTACATCGGTGGCATTGCGGGCTCGGCCAACACCCAAGCGGAGCGCGATTTTGGCGTGCCTGCGGTGGGCACCATGGCGCACGCCTATGTGCAAAGCTTTGACAGCGAATTTGACGCGTTCGCCGCCTACGCCAAATGCTACCCTGACAACACTGTGCTGCTGGTGGACACCTACGACACCTTACGCCAAGGAATCCCGAATGCGATCAAAGTGCAGCGCGAGATCCTCGCCCCGCTTGGGCACACGCTCAAAGGTATCCGCATCGACAGCGGCGATTTGGCTTATCTCAGCACGCAAGCGCGGCGAATGCTCGATGAAGCAGGGCTTCAACACACGCAAATTATGGTTTCCAACTCGCTGGATGAATATTTGATTAAAGATCTCACCACCCAAAACGCCGCGATTGACGCCTTTGGCGTGGGTGAGCGGCTAATCACCGCGCGCAGTGAGCCGGTGTTTGGCGGCGTGTATAAAATTGTCTCGCTCGAGAAAAACGGCGAGGCGATAGCCAAAATCAAACTTAGTGAAAACGCGGTGAAAACCACCACCCCAGGTTTTAAGCAGGTTTATCGGCTCTACGATCAGCAGCAGATGGCGATTGCCGATTTGGTGACGCTGCGCGAGGAAGTGATTGATGAAAACGCGCCTTATGTGCTGTTTGACCCGCTCAACCCGTGGAAGAAAAAGCGCATCACAGAGTTTACCGCCAAGCCACTGCTGCAATGCGTGTGGCGTGATGGCGCGCGCACGGGTGCCAATAACACGCTAGAGCAAGCCCGCGCGCAAGCCAAGCGCGACCTTGCCAGCCTGTGGGATGAGGTCAAACGCCTTGAAAACCCACACGGTTACTATGTTGACCTTTCCCAATCGCTTTGGCAATTGAAGCAAGATTTAATCGAACAACACACAGGAGATGCGCTATGACCGCACTTGACTACTGCCGCTACCTCAGCGACTGGCTCGAAAGCCAACGCAAATCGCTCTATCAACTCGACGGCTATGTACTCGGCCTAAGCGGTGGGATTGACTCCGCCGTGTGCCTTTATCTCGCCGCGCAAACTGGCGCGCCCGTGCACGTTTATATGCTGCCAACGGATGTCAACAACCCACAAGATCTCACCCACGCGCAGTTGATTTTAGACGACCTCAAACTCAAAGGTGAGGTGATTTCCATTCAGCCGATGTATGACGCGGTGTGGAATAATATTCAAAGTGCGGTCAACCCCAACCCTGAGCGCAAGAACGTGCTCTATGGCAACTTGATGGCGCGGCTGCGCATGGTGACGTTGTACACGCTGGCGCAAAGCCACCGCGCGGTGGTGATCGGCACCGATAATTTGGCCGAATCCTACACGGGCTACTTCACCAAATTTGGCGATGGCGCCGCTGACGTGCTGCCGCTGGCGCGCCTTCGCAAAGAGCAAGTCTATGAACTGGCGCGCGCGTTGGGCGTGCCGCAGCCAATCATCGACAAAGCGCCGAGCGCGGGGCTTTGGGAGGGGCAAACGGATGAAGGCGAGCTTGGCTTTAGCTATGCCGAGCTCGATGCCTTTTTGCGCGGCGAGGCCGTCAGCGCCGAGGTGGAAGCGCGCATTGCCTACTGGCACAATCGCTCCCGCCACAAACGGATGCTGCCGCCAACGCCTGAGCGCGCACTGGAAGATTAAGTGCGGTCAACCGCACTTTGAGGTTTCTCCGCCTTTTTTTCAGGCGTTGGGTCTTGTTTGATGATCGGCACACAGCGGCGGCAGCCCCCGCCGTTGTCAACGTTGAGGTCTTTGCACAATTCGTTGTATTTATCCAACAGCCGGCGCAACAGGCCCTTTTTTTCACCACTGGCCATAAGCTCTCCTAATCACGGAAGTTGTTGAATTGAAACGGCTGGCCAAGCTCGGCGTTTTTCACCAGCTGGATCACCGCTTGCAGCTCATCGCGGGATTTGCCCGTCACCCGCACTTGGTCGCCTTGAATTTGGGTTTGCACTTTGAGCTTGGCGTCTTTGATCAACTTGGTCAATTTCTTCGCCATTTCAGCCTCAATCCCTTGTTTGACTTTGACCTCTTTGCTGTAAATTTTGCCGCTGTGCTCCAAATTCTCGCTCACATCGAGGCTCGCTTGCTCAATGCCGCGCTTCATCATGGCGTTGCGCAAAATGTCCAACAACTGCTCTACTTGGAAGTCGGATTCGCTGCTGACTTTGATCAGCAACTCTTTTTCGTTGAGCGTGATGGACGCCTCCACATTTTTGAAATCCCAGCGGTTGCCAAGATCGCGGTTGGCGTTGTCGACCGCATTTTTAATTTCATGGGCGGTCACTTCTGAAACAATATCAAACGATGGCATATCGGCTCCTTAACTCTATTCTTGCACGCCAACACGGCTTTTGGCGCGCAGCAAAACTAAAAGTGCGGTCAAATCACAAAAATTCACCTTCACGGCGGCCTCGCGCTGCACCTTCGGCTTGGCGTGATAGGCCACGCCAAGGCCGGCTTGCGCCATCATCGCCAAATCATTGGCACCATCACCAATGGCGATAACTTGCCCTTTAACAAGGCCAAGCTGGTCGCGCAGCGCGTTTAAGGTATTGGCTTTCACTTGCGCGTCGACAATCTCGCCTTTGACCTGGCCTGTGAGTGTGCCGTCGATGATCTCAAATTGGTTTGACACCGCGGCAATCAAGCCGAGCTTTTCTTTTAAATAATCGGCAAAATAGGTAAACCCGCCTGAAGCAATCGCCGCCTGCCAGCCGTGGGCGTGCAGCTCGGTAATCAGGTGCTCAAGCCCTGGCATCAAAGGCAATGTTGACCGCACTTGGGCTAAAATCGCCTCACTGGCGCCTTTGAGCGTGCCCACGCGCTTGCGCAAACTTTGGGCAAAATCGAGCTCACCGCGCATCGCGCTTTCGGTGATTTTCGCCACCTCGTCGCCGGTGCCAGCAAGCTTGGCGATTTCATCAATGCATTCAATTTCAATCGCGGTGGAGTCCATGTCCATCACCAACAGCCCAGGCTGGCTGAAGTCTGGCACATCGCTCAAAGCGGCCATATCCAGTGAAAGTGCGGTCAGCTTGTCATCAAGATTGGCAAACTCGCCTTGCACAATGGCGCCATCAACGCCCTGCTCGCTAAACACATCCACCAGCGCCACCGCACTTTGCGTGTTGCTAAAAAGTGCGGTCAAGGCGTCAAAGGTCAAGCCCGTGGCATACACCACCGAGCGCGGCGCGCTTGAGCGCGGCAGGCCGTGGGCGTTGAGCGCAAGCGGCTTGTCAAAAGTGCGGTGGCTTTGGCTGAGGGAATTGACGTTAGGCATTTTTCGCTCCACAATACGCGTTGACTGGCAAATTCAACTTAGATTACCTGATTCAATTTCGTGTTACAATCCCAAAATCAACACGAGCAGCAAAAGAGGCGCTATGTTAACCCTAAATCGAACCAAAATGAGCAAAGTGGCGCTGTTTATCAGCATCATGGCGCTGTGCGCGCTGATTTTGTCGATGGTGTTTTTAGGCCTCAAGCAGTTCAAGCTCGGCTCGCAACTCTCGGGCAACACGCAAGTCTCCCACCTCTCTCACGCACTGGTGCGCCAACAGGCCAATTTGCTCTCCGTGCTGCTGGCCAACACCGCCAGCCAAGCCACGCTCAACGCCAGCCTGGCGGAGTTTTGCCAGCAAGATTTTGCCCTTGATGCCACGCTTTATGCCCACAATGGCGCAATTCTTGCCAGCGCCGGCGCCACGCCTTTTGACGGCGCGCGGCTGAAAGCAGAAGACCCAAACCAGCAGCAAATTGTTGAGCCCATCACCAACAGCAGTGGCATTCAGGGCTATTTACGCGTGAGTTTTGACACGCAATATTCGCAAACACCGTCGGCCAAGCTCAATAATTTGTTCCATCAGCTTTATGCCCAGCTGATCATTGTGTTTTTATGCGGCGCAATTTTTGCCAGCAGCTTGCACTTTTGGCATAAAAAAGTCCACATCATCACGCACCGCCGCCCTCGCGCGCGCACCACGCCACTAAAAAGTGCGGCGCAGCGTTTTCACGCTAATCGTCGGCGTAAAAAATAGCCGTTTTTGCTTTATCCCCCAATTCGTTTTATAATAAATCGTTATGTTATGATTTATATAACGTGTTGGAGTGGCGGATGAAATTTGAGGTGGTGTATAAATTTGCCCTGCTGTGCGCGCTGGTACTTGGCTTGCTGGGCATTGTGGGCAGTGGTGTGGCGCTTTATCTCCGCTGGCAGCCGTGGCTTATCGGCGTGCATTTGGCTTTTGCCGTGCTGCTACTGGCAAGCTTGTTGCTGCACATTCACAGCCGCAAAAGCAAGGCGTTGAAAATCACCACGCAATTTCGCGATCTGGTGCTCAAAAGCCGCTACCCGAGCTTTTGCAATCTTGAGCGTTTGATCGCCAGCTGTGAGCCCATCACGCCCATTGCACTCGCCGAGCAGCTCGATTTAGCGTTTGCCCAATTGGAAAGCGCTTTAAGCGAGGCCAATATCACCTTACGCGCAGCTGACAAAAGCCTGCGTGACAACTTCCCAGCCAACGATGAGAAGATTTTCTCCGTTGTCTCCATTGCACTTTATCTCTGTTTTTCTGTTAACCGAAAAGGAAACGCGTATGAAAAAGACCCTGTTGTGCGCTAGCATCAGCCTAGCTTGCCTGCCGGCGGCCGCTCAAGTGTTTGAGCTCGGCCAAATTGAAGTGGTTGGCGAAAAAACCACCGATTTAAGCACCGTGCGTGTTGATCAAAACGACCTGCAACGCAACAACGTGACCAACGTGGCCGAAGTGGCGAAAATGCTCTCAGGCGTCAGCCTTGAGCGCAAAGGCGCGCGCAATGAGCAAAACCTGCTGGTGCGCGGCTTTGACGCCCGCCGTGTGCCGGTGTTTATCGACGGCATCCCTGTATACGTGCCGTATGACGGCAACATGGACATCGGCCGCTTCACCACCTTTGATCTCGCCCAAATTGATATTTCCAAAGGCGCCAGCTCCGTGCTTTATGGCCCGAACACTTTAGGTGGCGCGGTCAACTTGGTGTCGCAAAAACCAACGCGCGAATTGCAAGGCTCGGTGGGTTATCGCTTTGCCCACGGCCGCAGCGGTGGCACCGGCGTGAACCAGCCGTATTTCAACCTCGGCAGCAAACAAGAGAAATTCTATGCTTTGCTCAGCGGTTCGTTTTCTGAAAACAAGGCTTGCAGCTCTCCAAAGGCTATCGCCAAACACAACCGAACGGTGACGACGGCGGACGTGCGGAAAACTCCGTGCAACGGGATAAAAAACTCAGCCTGAAATTGGCCTACACCCCAAATGCCAGCGATGAATACGCGCTTGTGCTCTCGACCCAAAAAGGCTTGAAACAACAGCCGTTCTACTCTGGCAAAAATAAAGATATGGAACGCTACTGGCGCTGGCCGCAATGGAACAAAGACAGTGTCTACTTCCTCTCCCACACCCAATTTGAGCAGCATCAAATGTATCTCAACACCAAGGCGTTTTTCGACACCTTTGACAACAAAATGTCAAGCTATGATGATGCCACTTTCACCACCCAAACACCGAAGATGAAAAACGGCGACAGCTACTACCGTGACTACTCTTACGGGGCTGGCTTTGAGCTTGGCGGCAACCTCAATGCCGACAATGCGCTGAAATTCTCCGCCTTGTTGAAACAAGACGTTCACCGCGAGCACAACGACAGCGATCCCGTTGCTAAAGACAAAGACCGCACTTACAGTTTTGGGCTAGAAAACACCTATCGCTATATGCCAAACACCAAAATCATTGCGGGCATCAGCTTTGACCGCCGTGAAGCGCAACGGGCGGAAAACTTCCAAAAATGTGACGGCCACGGCAAACAGCCTGTGATTTGCCCGTTTGAAGTGGGGGATAAAAACGCCTTTAACTACCAATTAAAACTGGTGCACAACTTTGACGAGCACGACGAGTTTGCCTTAGGCTTTGCCAAGAAAACTCGCTTTGCCACGATGAAAGATCGCTACTCTCGTCGCTTTGGCCGCTTTGAGCCAAACCCATTCTTATCGCCAGAAACGGCCTATCACTATGAAATGAGCTATATGCGCACCTTCGGTGATTGGCTGAAACTCGACGGCGCGCTGTTCCACTCACGCGTGAAAGATGCGATTGAATCTGTTCCTGTCGACAAAAAAGTGAGCCAAAACCAAAATCACGGTGAAGAAACCTTCAGCGGCGTGGAAGTGGCAGCCACTGTGTTTGCCAGCGACAACCTGACACTCGGTGCCAACTACACCTACACCCGCGCGAAAAACAAAACCGACCGTGACTTCATCATTCGCGACATTCCAAAACACAAAGTGTTTGCGTATGTGGATTGGCGCTTTGTGCCGGCCGCCTCGCTTTACATCAGCCAAGAAGCTGAACACGGCCGCTACAGCACCGACGGCTTTGGCAAGAAAGCACAATTGGTTAAATTGCCAGGCTTTGGGGTGACCAACGCCAAGCTGACCTACAACGTGACACCGCAATTGAGCGTGGACGCCGGCGTGAGCAATCTGTTTGATAAAAACTATTACTACGCCGCCGGCTACCCTGAAGAGGGCCGCCTCTACTTCTCAAACGTTCGTTATAGCTTCTAAAACACAAAGTGCGGTTTGACCGCACTTTTGCTTTTTAGGCATAAAAAAACCGCACTTTAAAAGTGCGGTTTTTGCGTTAGGAAAAATTAAGCGGCTAATTTTTTGATTTGAGCGCTTAATTTTGATTTGTGGTTTGCAGCTTTGTTTTTGTGGATTAAGCCTTTAGATGCCATTCTGTCCACAACTTTTTGCATTTCAAGATAAGCGGCTTGCGCAGCTTCTTTTTCGCCCGCTTCTACTGCAGCGTAAACTTTTTTGATATAAGTGCGCATCATAGAGCGATGGCTTGCATTGTGTTGACGGCGTTTTTCAGATTGAATCGCACGTTTTTTAGCTGACTTGATATTAGCCAAGGTCAAACTCCCAAGAATTTCTGTAATAAAAATTAAGACATAAAATAAGGTCGTAAACTATGCCTTTTTTTTATGCGCTTGTCAATGAATTTATTCAAATTGGCGTGGGCCAATGTTGGTTCGGTGAGACACAACCGAAAATCACCTTCAAAACCTGGCCATGCGTGTGCGGTTACCATTTTGACGATGTGGGTGGTATTTTAACAGTTTTTTGCGCGAGAATATAGCGAAAAGCGAAATTTTCTATACAATGAGCCTATTGACACTTAATGAGCATGTTGTTTTGAGCAAAGGACTTTTAAAATCAGGCATGGTGGTCAGCGTCATGACCCTGCTCTCGCGGGTGCTGGGGCTGGTGCGTGATGTGGTGATCGCCAACATTATCGGCGCGGGCGCCACGGCGGATGTTTTCTTGTTTGCCAACCGAATCCCGAACTTTTTGCGCCGCTTGTTTGCTGAAGGCGCGTTTTCTCAGGCATTTATCCCCGTGCTGGCGGAATACCGCAAAGAGGGTGATTTAACCCAAACGCAAGAATTTATCGCCAAAGTCAACGGCACCCTCGGCGGGCTGGTGGCGGTGGTCACGGCGGTGGCCATGATTGGCTCGCCCGTGGTGGCGGCGATTTTCGGCACCGGCTGGTTTTTAGATTGGGTCAACGGCGGCGCGGATGGCGAAAAATATGTGCAAGCCTCGTTTTTGCTGCGCATCACCTTCCCGTATTTGTGGTTCATCACCTTGGTGGCGCTCTCGGGCGCGATTTTAAACACCATCGGCAAATTTGGCGTGATGGCCTTTTCACCCGTGCTGCTCAATATCGCGATGATCGCCAGTGCGCTTTTTCTCGCACCGCACTTTGACAGCCCCGACACGGCGCTGGCGATCGGGATCTTTTTAGGCGGCTTGCTGCAGTTTTTATTCCAAATCCCGTTTTTAAAGCAGGCCAATTTGCTCGTCAAACCAAAATGGGCGTGGAATGACCCCGGCGTGAAAAAAATCCGCACGCTGATGATCCCCGCGCTTTTTGGTGTATCGGTCAGCCAAATCAACTTGCTGCTCGATACCTTCATCGCTAGCTTCTTGATGACAGGTTCCATCAGCTGGCTGTATTACTCCGACCGTTTGCTTGAGTTCCCACTCGGGCTGTTTGGCATTGCCATCTCAACGGTGATTTTGCCCACGCTCTCGCGCCACCACGTTAACCGTGCCGACAACAGCGCACGCGCCGCGCAAGATTTTCGCGCCACCATGGATTGGGGCGTGCGCATGATTTTGCTGCTCGGGGTGCCGGCGATGGTCGGCATTGCCGTGCTTGCACAACCCATGCTGATGGTGCTGTTTATGCGCGGTGAATTTGCCCTAAGCGACGTGCAAGCAGCGTCTTATTCACTCTGGGCCTTCAACGCGGGGCTGTTGAGCTTTATGCTGATCAAAATCCTCGCCAATGGCTACTACGCACGGCAAGACACCAAAACCCCCGTGCGTTATGGGATCATCGCGATGGTCAGCAATATGGGCTTTAATTTGCTGGCGATTCCGTTCAGTTATGTGGGGCTGGCGATCGCCTCGGCGATGTCGGCCACGCTCAACGCCACACTGCTCTACCGCGGGCTGCATCAAGCCGATGTGTATCGCTTTTCACGCCAAAGTGCGGTGTTCTTGCTGAAAATCACCCTTGCGGCGCTGACCATGGGCGCCACGCTCTATTACTTCAGCCCCTCGCTGGCGCAGTGGTCGGCGATGAGCTTTTTCACCCGCGTGCATTGGCTGGCGTGGCTGATTGTGGTGGCGGTGCTGACCTATTTTGTGATGCTGGCAGTGTTGCAAATCAAGCGGCGTGATCTCAGCGGCGGCTAGCGGCGAAGTTTGCGTTCACCGCCTGGCAAGAATGGGTTATAATGGCGCTATTTGTAACTCATTAGGCGTTCCATGCAACTGATTCGTGGCTTATACAACCTACCGCACTTTTCACACGGCTGCGTGCTGACGATTGGCAACTTTGACGGCTGCCATCGCGGCCATCAAGCCATTTTGGCACAACTGTGTGCCAGCGCCCGCGCACGCTCACTGCCGGCGGTGGTGTTGTTATTTGAGCCGCAACCGAATGAATTTTTCGCCCCCCTTGAGCGCACGCCCGCACGACTCATGCGGCTGCGGGACAAAGTGCGGTTTTTGCAAACCACGGCGGTGGACTACCTCTTGTGCCTGCGCTTTGACCGCACTTTTGCCGCCCTCACACCCGATCAATTTATCCGCGAGATTTTGATCGACAGGCTTAATGTTAAGCAGCTTATCATCGGCGATGATTTCCGCTTTGGCGCCCAGCGCGCGGGGGATTTTGCCACACTGGCGCAAGCAGGCCTTGACTATGGCTTTGCGGTGCAAGACAACGAGAGCTTTTTGCAAGGCTGCGCGCGCATCAGCTCCACCCGCATCCGCCAAGCCCTTGCTGAAGATGACCTCACACTCGCCGCGCAAATGCTTGGGCGGCCTTATGCCATGCACGGGCGCGTGGTGCACGGCAAAAAGCTCGGGCGCACTATTGGCTTCCCGACCGCGAATGTATTTTTAAACCGCAAAGTCATCCCGATTCAAGGGGTCTATGCCGTTGAGGTGGCCACCCGCCAAGGGCGCTATTTTGGTGTGGCGAATGTGGGCAACCGCCCCACCGTTGATGGCCTCTCGCGCCCGCTCTTGGAGGTGCATTTATTTGATTTTTCAGGCGAACTTTACGGCCAAAGCATTGAGGTGATTTTTCATCACAAATTGCGCGATGAAGTCAAATTCGCCTCCCTCGAGCAACTCAAACAACAAATTTGGCAAGACGCCGAAAACGCCAGGGCGTTTTTTCATAAAAAAGGCGCCAAAGTGCGGTCAGATGTTTGCATAACGCCTAAAAAAACGCTATAACTAGCCGATTATCTTTTATTCTTTTAATTTTGTTTTAAGTGGACAACAACATGACAACGGACTACAAAAACACGCTCAATTTGCCGCATACTGACTTCCCGATGCGCGGCGATTTGGCCAAACGTGAGCCGAAGATGCTCCAAAACTGGTATGATAAAAATCTCTATCAAAAAATCCGCGCCAGCCGCAAAGGCAAAAAAAGCTTTATCCTGCACGACGGCCCGCCGTATGCCAACGGCACCATCCACATTGGCCACGCTGTAAACAAAATTTTAAAAGATATCATTATTAAATCCAAAACCGCACTCGGCTATGACAGCCCCTACGTGCCAGGCTGGGACTGCCACGGCTTGCCAATTGAGCTGAAAGTGGAAGGCTTGGTTGGCAAGCCGGGTGACAAAGTCAGCGCGGCGGAATTCCGCCAAGCGTGTCGCCAATACGCCAAAGAGCAAGTAGAAGGCCAAAAGAAAGACTTCATCCGCCTAGGCGTGCTCGGCGATTGGGAGCACCCGTATCTGACCATGAACTTTGACACCGAGGCAAACATTATCCGCACCTTAGGCAAAGCGGTGGCCAACGGGCATTTATACAAAGGCTCCAAACCCGTGCATTGGTGTTTGGACTGCGGCTCTGCGCTGGCGGAAGCCGAGGTGGAATATTACGACAAAAAATCCCCATCTATTTATGTTGCCTTCAACGCGGTGGACAAAAGTGCGGTGTTAAGCAAATTCAATGCGCAAGCCGATGGCAATGTGCAAGCCGTGATCTGGACCACCACACCGTGGACAATCCCGTCTAACCGCGCGATTGCCGTTCACCCCGAATTGGATTATCAATTAATTGAAAGTGCGGGTCGCTACTTTATTCTCACCACCAATTTGGTGGACAGCGTGATGAAGGCGATCAACGCCGCTGATTACCAAGTACTCGGCACCGTCAAAGGCCGTGATTTAGAACTGCTAGAATTTCAACACCCGTTTTATGACTACACCGTGCCGGTGATTTTGGGCGAGCACGTGGGCGATGACGCCGGTACTGGCTTGGTTCACACCGCGCCAGACCACGGTCAAGACGACTTTGTGGTGGCCAAACGCTACGATTTACCAATGTCGGGCTTAATCGGCAACGACGGCAAATTCAACGCCAAAGCCGAGTTTTTCGCCGGCCTCGATGTGTTTGCCGCCAATCCTAAAGTGGTGGAAAAACTCGACGAAGTGGGCGCGTTGCTGAAAGTGGAAAACATCAGCCACAGCTACCCGCACTGCTGGCGCCACAAAACGCCAATTATCTTCCGCGCCACGCCGCAATGGTTCATCGGCATGGAAACCCAAGGCCTGCGCGCCAAAGCGTTGGAAGAGATCAAGGGCGTGCGCTGGATCCCAGACTGGGGGCAAGCGCGCATTGAAATGATGGTGGCCAACCGCCCAGACTGGTGTATCTCGCGCCAGCGCACTTGGGGTGTGCCGATTCCGTTGTTTATCCACAACGAAACCGAGCAGCTCCACCCGCGCACAGACGAATTTATTGAAGCCGTGGCCAAGCGCGTTGAAAAAGACGGCATTCAAGCCTGGTGGGATCTCGACGCCAAAGACTTACTCGGCGACGACAGCGCCCATTACCACAAAGTGCAAGACACCTTAGACGTGTGGTTTGACTCCGGCTCAACCTACTCCTCCGTGGTGGCCAACCGCCCAGAGTTTGCCGGCCGCCCTGCGGATATGTACCTTGAAGGCTCTGACCAACATCGCGGCTGGTTTATGTCATCGTTGATGCTCTCTACCGCCACCGACAACAAAGCGCCTTACACCCAAGTGCTCACCCACGGCTTCACCGTGGACGGCCAAGGGCGCAAAATGTCGAAATCCATCGGCAACATCGTCACGCCACAAGAGGTGATGGACAAATTCGGCGGCGACATCCTGCGCTTGTGGGTGGCCTCCACCGATTACACCGGTGAAATGACCGTTTCTGACGAAATTTTAAAACGCGCCGCCGACAGCTACCGCCGCATTCGCAACACCATGCGCTTTTTGCTCGCCAACCTCAATGGCTTTGACCCAGCGCGCGACAGTGTGGCCAAAGAAGAGATGATCTCCCTTGACCGCTGGGCGGTGGACTGTGCATGGCAAGCGCAAGAAGAAATCAAAAACAGCTATGACAACTATCAGTTCCACCAGGTGGTGCAACGCTTGATGCGCTTTTTCTCGATCGAGATGGGTTCGTTTTATCTCGATATCATCAAAGACCGTCAATACACCACCAAGGCCGACAGCCTCGCGCGCCGCAGCTGCCAAACCGCACTTTATCATATCGCGGAAGCGGCTGTGCGCTGGATTGCACCGATTCTCTCGTTCACTGCGGATGAAGTGTGGCAGCACCTGCCTGGCGAGCGTGGCGAGTTTGTCTTCACTGAAGAGTTCTACGACGGCTTATTCGCTCTCGATGACGCGCAAACCATGAACGATGCCTACTGGCAGCAAATTTTGACCGTGCGCGCTGAAGTCAACCGCGTGCTCGAACAAGCGCGTAACGACAAAGCCATCGGCTCAGCCCTTGAGGCGGAGGTGACCGTGTACGCCAACGACGAGCTGCGCCCACTGCTTGAGCAACTCGGTGATGAGCTGCGCTTTGTGTTGATCACCTCCAAAGCGCAAGTCAAACCGCTTGTTGAGGCCGATGTTGATGAAGGTGAGCTGCGCGGTTTGGCGGTGAAAGTGACCCGCTCAAGTGCAGAAAAATGCCCACGCTGCTGGCACTATTCCGACACCATCGGGCAAAATGCCTTACACCCGCAGCTGTGCGCACGCTGTGTTGAAAACGTGGCAGGCGAAGGCGAAACACGCCAATTTGCCTAATGTTGCTTAACGATAAGGGGCGCACGCCCCTTTTGGGACGCTTATGACAAAAACCCAAAACGGACTTCGCTTTCTTTGGCTGAGCGCACTGATTATAGTGCTGGATCTTGGCTCAAAATTTCTCGTCACCCGCACGTTTGAGCTGCACGAAAGTGTGCAGCTGCTGCCGGTGTTTAACCTCACTTATGTGCGCAACTACGGCGCGGCGTTTAGCTTTTTATCCGACCACAGCGGCTGGCAGAAATACTTTTTCATCGCCATTGCGCTCATCATCTCAGCCATTTTGGTCTATTGGCTCGCCCGCACGCCAGCCAACCGCACTTTAGCTAATTGTGGCTATGCCAGCATTATTGGCGGTGCGCTGGGCAATATGATCGATCGCAGCTACCACGGCTTTGTGGTCGATTTTTTTGACGTGTATTGGGATATTTATCACTACCCTGTGTTCAACGTGGCGGATATTGCCGTCACCTTAGGCGCGGCAATGTTGATTTTAGATCACTTCAAACACCCCGAGCCGAAAAGCAAACAAGGAGCTGCATGAAAATTCTACTCGCCAACCCGCGCGGCTTTTGCGCCGGCGTTGACCGCGCCATCAGCATTGTGGAGCTCGCCCTTGAAATCCACAAACCGCCTATTTATGTCCGCCACGAGGTGGTGCACAACCGCTTTGTGGTTGAAGGCTTGAAACAACGCGGCGCCGTGTTTGTGGAAGAGCTCGACGAAGTGCCCGACGGTGCGATTGTGATTTTCTCCGCCCACGGCGTGTCGCAACAAGTGCGCCAAGAGGCGAAACAGCGCGATTTGAAAGTCTTCGACGCCACCTGCCCGCTGGTGACAAAAGTCCACATGCAAGTGGCGCGCGCCAGCCGCAAAGGCACCAAAGCCATCTTGATTGGCCACCAAGGCCACCCCGAGGTAGAGGGCACCATGGGGCAATACGACAACCCCGAAGGCGGCATCTACTTGGTGGAATCGATTGACGATGTGGCCAACTTGCCTGTCAGCGACGACGATAATTTGACCTTTATGACCCAAACCACGCTGTCGATCAACGACACCAGCGGCATTATCGACGAGCTCAAACAGCAATTCCCGAGCATTCAAGGCCCGCGCAAAAACGACATTTGCTACGCCACCACTAACCGCCAAAACGCCGTGGCAGAGCTGGCGAAGCAGTCTGACTTGGTGATTGTGGTCGGCTCTAAAAATTCGTCTAATTCCAACCGCTTAGCGGAGCTCGCCTCACGCATGGGCGTGCCGTCGAAATTAATTGATGACGCCGCCGACATTGACCCCGCTTGGCTTGAAGGCGTAGACACCATCGGCATCACCGCTGGCGCCTCCGCCCCTGAAGTGCTAGTGCAATCAGTCGTCAGCCGCTTGCAAGCACTCGGCGCCAGCGAGGTGGAAAACCTCGAAGGCTGCGAAGAAAACACCGTATTTGAGGTGCCAAAAGAGTTGCGCATCAAAGCAGTCGAGTAATTTTTCGATCGCGGTCGAAAAACGCTACCAAAGGCTTGGCAATTTTCCTTTCATTTTCACACACTAATGGCGTCGGGCAACCGGCGTCATTTTTTTGTTTAAAATAAAAGGAAGATTTATGTTGAAAAAACTATCCCCCGTTTTGACCGCACTTTGTGTTTTACTCTCAGGTGCATTCCTGCCAAATGCACACGCCAAAGACAGCACCAAAGAACCTACCGCGCAGCCAGCCCAAGTGCAAACACAAGCAAAAGCCACAACCGAGCAAGCCACCAGCCAAAAAGTGCACCTCAACAGCGCCAGCGCAACCGAGCTACAACAAGCGCTGTCAGGCATCGGTGCTAAAAAAGCGCAAGCCATTGTGGAATACCGCGAACAAAACGGCAACTTCATCAGCATCGACCAACTTGAAGACGTCAAAGGCATCGGCAAAGCCACCGTCGACAAAAACCGCCACGTCTTGGCGTTGTGATGCTATTCCCATAGCGGCAAATTTTTCCGCTATGGGATTTCACTCCAGTGTGTAAGGGTTTGTGAAAGATTCGCACCACCAAACAATGCGCTGCCACTGACAATCCAATCAATATCATACTGACAAAACACTTTTGCCATGTCTAATGTCATGGAGCCATCTATGCTAATAATTTTACGTTCACGCTCATCGCCAAGAAGTTTATGCAGCTGTTTAATTCGTTCAACTGTATAATCAATTGATGCTTTATCTCCTGTTCTAGGATCGAGCGTCAACAATTGAATAACATCAACATACTGCAAATAATCTTGTAACGTTTCAAGTGATGTTTCAGGACACAAACTGAGCCCTGATAAAACTTGTTGTTCAGGCAAATATTGCTGGGATAACCATTGTAGTGATTTCAATAAATTGTCAGATGCTTCTAATTGCAATGTAACAACATTTGCACCTGATTTAATACACTGGGTTATTAATTCAATGTCACACTGATTAGCTGTCAATAAGTGCACATCTTTAAAAAAGCCACCAGGAAACTTTGACACCGCCATAGGCCCTACTGTGAAGAGAGGTGAAAAACTGCCATCGGCTATATCAAAATGTAGAAGGTTTATATTAAACTGCTTTAATAATGACAAAGTAACTTCAAAACCCAGCCAATCTGAAGAAATTATTCCAGCACTGATTTTTTCAGCCTTTATATTTTGAATAAAATCAGATTTATCCATCATAATTCATCCAACTTAGGTAAAAGCCAATTAAAGATTTTTTTGCTTCTTGGCTTAGACATAAGTGGCTCGAGTTCCTTTACGCAACGTTTATAATGCTCTGTAGTGCGATGTTCCTCCAAAGCTTGCTCGTTTTGATATACTTCATAGGCATAGAAACGAGTTGGGACATCAGGATCTCGCAACACATCAAAACGTACATTACCCTTCTCATTACGTGTTCCATAATGATTTCGAGAAAAAACTTCTAAAAACTCCTCTTCTTTTCCCTCTTTAATATTAATTTCCACTAACATTGCAAACATAGATTTTATCTCCGTTAAAAAATGGAGATAATAGAAACTATTATCTCCATAGATAATTAATTAGATTTCAAATCTAAATAGAGTTGATAAGCTTTTTCTGCTGTTTCATTGTCATGTACAACGGCATTCACAGCTTTAAGCATAGCAATTGGTGCGTCTGATTGGAAAATATTACGTCCCATGTCAACACCCGCTGCACCTTGATCAATTGCTTTATAGCACATTTCTAAAGCTTCTTTTTCTGGAAGCTTTTTGCCACCCGCAATCACAATAGGTACAGGACATCCTGCCGTAATACGTTCAAACCCTTGCTCAACGAAATAGGTTTTAATAACATGCGCACCCATTTCAGCGGCAATACGAGTTGCAAGTGAAAAATAGCGTTGATCTCGCGCCATATCCTTACCAACACCTGTCACAGCCATTGTTGGCATACCAAAACGCATACCATCATCAATCAACTTAATAATATTTTTGATTGATTGGTGCTCGTATTCAGAACCAATATAAACCTGAGCAGCCATTGCAGATACATTCAATCTCAACGCATCTTCAACACCAACAGCAACTGCCTCATTGGACAACTCTGTTAAAATTGAATTTGCTCCAGATGCTCTTAGTACAACAGGTTTCCGTGTTTTAGGTGGCACAATACTACGCAGAATTCCTCTTGTACACATCAATACATCTGTGTATTCAAATAATGGGGCAATATTGAGATCAATTCGCTCGAGGCCAGTTGTTGGCCCTTGAAAATAACCATGATCAAAGGCCAACATTACTGTCTTGCCCGATTTCGGATTAAATATATTCGCTAAGCGTGATTGCATTCCCCAATCTAATGATCCCAAACCTTTCATGTAAAAAGTATCATTTTTTTGAGGTCTGTCTAATCCGAAGTCTTTGCCATCACGAATATCATCTAAATCAGCCATTTATACTCTCCATTTTGATTAAAAATTGTAATCATCAATATTATCTTTAGTGAAGACTACACGCTCTGGTAAAACAATAATACCATTATCATCAGCTTCATAATCATAACCTTGTACACTATTTGGTGAAATTTCAACTTCACCTACATTTGGCACATCTAGCTTGTCACCAATCTTAAATTTTTTGCCTTTAAGCATATCATTGGCGATAGCGATTGATAATTTACCTTGCTTAACAACATCCCATAGCCCGAATTGTTTCACGGTACCGCGTTTAACGTAAGGTCGCATAACATTTGGGGTACTAAATCCAACAATAACAACGCCTTGGCGTTTCAAGTTTTCTGCAGCTTGTGCTGCAGCTGGCAATGCATTGGCATCAGGCGCGATAATTGCATCGAGATCTGGATAGGCTTTTAAGATACCCTCAGCTGTTTGCAATGATTTGATTGCATCATTATAACCAAATTGGGTGGTCACAATCTCCCATTCTGGATGTTCTTTTTGAATCTTTTCTTTAGCAACGTTGACCCATTGGTTTTGGTCAGTTACTGTCGGACTAGAATAGAAGAAAGCAACTTTAGCTTTTGGCTTATCAATCTGTGATGATGCCATCTCAACAAGCATCGCTCCTAACTGTGTTGGTGTTCCCTGATTAATATAATAACTACGACATTCTGGATTAGTATCAGAATCCCAAGTGAGTACTTTAACGCCGCGTTTCATCGCACGTTTAAGAGTAGAACATAAACCATCAGGCGATACAGCAGCTACAACAATAGAGTTATATCCTTGGTTAACAAAGTTATTAATCAATTGTACTTGATTTGATACACTTGGTTCTGTCGGGCCATCATAGGTTACATCAACGCCAAGCTCTTTACCCATTGCTTCTGCACCCTGGCCACCGCTAGTGAAATAACCTACACCGACCAATTTAGGAATAAATGCAATTCTGTCCTTGGCTGATGCTACCGTGCTGAGAGTTACTCCCAAACCTAATGCGACAGCTAAAGCAGTAGTTTTAATAAGTGGCTTTTTCATGGTCTTTCTCCTTCTGTGTAAAATGCTAATGTGAACATTTACGACTAAACCAAGCAAATATTGAACTCGAATATAAACTCAATGATTTGCCAATTAATACAATGATCAAAAGTGCACCGGATAAAGCACTCGAAATTTCATTTGGTACACCAACCATTTGTAATCCTTGTTGCAAATAACCGATCAGAATAGCAGCAATTGCTGTCCCGATAACTGAACCTGCACCACCATAAATATTGGCACCACCTAACACAACTGCTGTGATGACAGGCATTAATAACGAACTACCTAAATCGGAACGTGCGGAACCAAAATATGAGACTAATAGAATACCCACAAAAGCGGCAACCACACCTAGAGAGCAATAAATGATAAACAATGTTTTGTTAACTGGGACTGCACTGTAGCGTGCGGTACGTTCACTCTGCCCGACTAAAAATGTATTACGGCCAATTGTTGTTTTGTGCATGAGTAACCAAAAGAGTATGGTCATTATCACAAAATAGATTATCGGCATTGGAATGATCCATAAAGTTTGATTAGCAAACTCAAGCAAATAATCAGGAAAGCCTCCTATACCCTCATAACCTGTCGCGCCTGCAAATCCAGACATCAACAAAGCGCCACCGCCATATAAATACATCGTACCAAGTGTGATAACTAATGGATTAACTTTGGTATAAATAATCAATAAGGCATTAAATAATCCGCAAAAAGCACCCAACAGAAACGTCAGTGGTATTGCGATAGACAATGAAATATCGAGTTTAAATAAAACGCCAAGAAATATTGCACACAGACCGACAGTAGAGCCAAATGAGATATCAATCCCCCCCGCTTACAATAATCAGTGTTAGTGGTAGTGCAAGCATGCCAATATAAATAAAATCACTTGTGCTATAAAGCAATACATTAATGTCAAGCATTCTTGGATTGAAGGCACCAAAACCTAATATCTCTACAATAAGCAAACACAGCAGAGTTATCTCCCAAGAATATTTCTTAATAATACTCATTTTTCACCTCTTGACCGCACTTTAATCTTTTAGGAATCGGAGATATTTTTGTGTTTTGATACTTTTTGCTATCATCACACGAATACGACCATCAAACACTAGGACAGCAAGTAACACAATACCTGCAATGAAGTTATTCCAATATGCTGGGACTTTTAAAAGCACTAATACTGTATCTATTTGTATTAAGAAATAAGCACCTAAAATCGCACCCAAAATGTTCCCTGAGCCACCGAGCAAGCTTATTCCACCTAAGACACAAGCTGCAATTGCTTTCATCTCAAGGCCATTTCCTGTTGAATTAGGTACAAAACCAATTTGCGATGCAAATACAATACCCGCCAAAGAAGCCATCAATCCATTAATCATAAATGCAGAAATACGAATATAATTAACATGAACACCTAGCTGCAACGCACCTTGTAAATTATCTCCAACCGCATAAAACTGGCGCCCCAGACGCATCTTGGATAAAAAGAAGTAACTAACACATATCAATAAAATAATAGACAACCCAATAATAGATATATTAATAAAGTGCGGTTCAGATAATGATTTTAACGACTGCGGCAAACCTTCAATCCATTTACCACCTGTAATAAGCAGCATAATTCCCCGATATAAACCGAGTGTTCCTAATGTTGCAACAATCGCTGGTATACGTAGATTTGTCACCAAAATGCCATTAATTAGCCCTGCTAATAGCCCTATGCCAACTGTACCGGCCAAAGACAGTGTGAAGCTGTATCCTGCATTTAACATACTGCCCATGATCACCGCACTTAAGCCCATAATAGAGCCAACAGAAACATCAATATTTCGCGTTAGGATGACAAAAGTTGCTCCAATCGCCAATAAAATGACAATTTGTGAAGAGCTAAAAATCATTGTGATTGTTTGTAGACTAAAACCATCCCCAGCCGATAGAAACAGAAAAATGAACATCAGCATAATGGCAAAAAGGATTGTTAGCTCTCGATTTCTTTGAATAAATTTCCACATAATGACTACTCTCCACTAAATGCCATTTGCATAATTCGATCGGTTGAAATTTGATCACCAATTAACGCTGGACTTGTTTGACCATCATGCATAACAATAACCCTATCAGACATAAGTTCAATTTCTTCTAAATCTGAAGAAATAAACAACACAGCAACATTTTGTTTTGCTATATTTTTGATCAATTGATAAATGTCAGCCCTTGCACCAACATCAACACCTCGCGTTGGTTCATCAACGATTAACAATGCGGGATTAGCTTCTAAACATTTCGCAATCAGAATTTTTTGTTGATTACCACCAGAAAGCGTCCGTACTGGTTGATCTGGGCTATTGAATTTAATCCCGATAGCACGCTGATAACGCTCAAAGATGGCATTTTCTTTCGCACTGTTGATAAATAATCCCATTTTGTTATAGGTCAAACCATTTGTATTCCATGACAAAGGAGCATCTAAATAAAGCCCTGATGCTTGTCTATCCTCGGGTAAATAAACAATGCCTTGATCTAAACGATCTCGAATAGATAACGTATTGATAACTTGATCGAGAATAAAATTTTACCTCCTTAGCATGACGAAGCCCATAAATTGTTTCTGCAAGTTCAGTTCGTCCTGCACCGACTACACCTGCCAACCCCAAAATCTCACCTGGAAAGATATCAAAACTAATT
The DNA here is from genome assembly GCF_014884965.1 of Spirabiliibacterium mucosae. Lineage (GTDB taxonomy): Bacteria > Pseudomonadota > Gammaproteobacteria > Enterobacterales > Pasteurellaceae > Spirabiliibacterium > Spirabiliibacterium mucosae. The sequence goes on from NZ_JABTBO010000003.1 coordinate 68,359, forward strand.
TCTTTGAAGCCTTCCCCTCGGAGATTATCAAGGGTCAAAACAGGTTTTGATTTATCTTTTATACGGTTATGCCCTGGCAGCTCTAGCCAAAGTTTTTGTGAATCACTGAGTTTTGTATTTTTGGAACCTGGAGTAATCGCTTCAATGACATCATTCTTATCTAACTCCTGTGTTTTACCATGTAAGGCAATATAGCCATCGCGCATTACACTAATTTCATCAGCAATTTTATAAACTTCTGGTAATTTGTGAGAAATGAAAACAATGCCAACACCTTTGGCTAGCAGCTTTTGAATCTGTTTGAATAGATTTTCTGTTTCAACGGGTGTTAACGAGGCTGTCGGCTCATCTAAAATCAGAATTTTTGCATCTCTCATCAAACCGCGCATAATCTCGACAAGTTGTTGGTCAGCGACTTCAAGTAAACCCGCTTGAGATTCAAGAGGGAGATGACAATTGAGCTCAGTCAATAAACTATCGAGCTTATTTAGATTATTTTTATGCTGTTCAAGCCCAAATAAAATGTTTTCTTGAACACTCAAGTTTGGAAATAACAATGGTTCTTGCGGGACGAGATAGATTCCCAAAGCGTGCGCTTTATGAGGTGTTAAATGACTTTGTATGGCATCATTAACTTTTATTTCACCATTATCAGGTACTTCGATGCCAGCAATAATTTTCATCAGTGTGGACTTACCCGCACCATTACCACCGAGTAAAGCATGCACTTTCCCAGCTAGAAGCGCAAAATCAATATCTTTTAATACACTTACGCCAGAAAATGATTTGCTCATACCTTTCACACTAAGCAGTGTCGTTGGTTCGAATGTATTAGTCATATATCACCACTGAACAAAAAATTTATTAAAATTCATATGTTCAAAAAGATATCATAAAAAAAGTATTATTCTGTGATAAAGATCACAAAATCTTCAAAACAAACTCTATAGATCACTTATAAATCATAATTTGCGAAGTAAATCACAAAAATCACTTTTTTTAAAAAGAACAATTGGTAAAATAATTATCACATGTTTATCCTAAACGCACATGGGTGAGGACGTTAAAATGAATGATCTGGATAGTAATAAGTTTACCTTTAGCTCAGATTGTGAAGAAGAGCTTTTAGCGAGAATTGGCTGGTTCTATTATCACGACAATCTTACACAAAACGAGATTGGAAAACTTCTCAATATCCCTAGACTAAAGGTGTCACGGCTACTCGAAAAAGCACGTCAAATCGGATTGATCAAAGTAGAAATTCGATCGCGCTACACAGGTTGTCTAGAATTAGAAGAAGCGCTTAAACAAACATTTCACCTCAAGCACATTAGAGTTATACCTGCGTTAGATGCTCACGAAGTCAACTCACGCCTTGGAATTGCCGCATCGCAATTACTTAGCACACTCATGATGCCAGATGAATTACTGGCGATTGGCTTTGGCGAAACAATTATGGAGACCATCAAGCATAGCAATGAGTTTATTACTCACAACAATATCAAGCTGATTACGCTTTCTGGCGGGGTCGGGCCTTATATGAAAGGAATTGGGCAACTGAGTAGCAATTGCAATGTAAGCATTATCCCAGCCCCTCTACGAGCTTCATCACGCGAGGCGGCTAATTTTTCAAAAAGAATCTTCAATCAAAATATTATGCTAGCTGCCAGCTCAGCCAATGTAGCGATCGTCGGAATTGGAGCTACATTACAAAAAGGGCAAGCGACTTTACTACGTTCAGGTTATATAACAGAACAAAGTCAACAGCAGCTACGAAAAGCCGGCGCAATTGGTGACATTCTTGGCTATTTTATGCAAGCAGATGGCCACCTTAAGGATAATGTTTCTTTGCATGATGAGCTTATCAGTGTATCACTTGATAAATTAAAACAAATTTCTACGGTCATTGGCATTGCAGGTGGTGAGAATAAAGTTGATGCCATATACAGTGCTCTTATGGGTAAATACATCAACTCACTTGTAACAGAGGAAAATACTGCGAAACTACTTCTTGCCAAACACATATAGATTAATTCAACTTGTTCGGGGGTATTCTTATGACTAGTCAAAATCAATACTTAATGGCAATAGATGCTGGCACTGGTAGTGTGCGTGCTGTCATATTTGATTTAAAAGGTAAGCAAATTGCAACGGCACAGCAAGAATGGACCCACCAAACCGATCCAGATATACCAGGATCAATGAATTTCAATCTTGAACAAAATTGGCAGCTCGCCACTTGGTGTATTACACAAGCTATAAAAAAAGCCAACATTGATCCGTCAGAAATTAAAGCCATTTCAACATGCTCTATGCGAGAGGCTATTGTTCTCTATGATGCAAACAAAAACCTATTTGGGCTTGTGGAAATGTTGATGCTCGTGCAATAGCGCAAGTTAAACAATTAAAAAGTAGTGATGAAAACCAGTATGAAAAAACAATGTATGCCCGCTCTGGACAAACATTATCCTTAAGTGCGGTTCCAAGACTATTATGGCTTAAAGAAAATCAACCCGATCTCTATCGGCAATGCCACTTTATGACTATGCTCAGTGATTGGCTTGGCTTCATGCTCACTGATGAGATTGGCGTTGAACCCTCTAATGCAGGCACCACAGGACTAATTAATCTCGAAACCAGACAATGGGATAGATCTTTACTTGATCAAGTTCAACTAAATTCAGACATACTCCCGCCAGTTAAAGAAACAGGAGAACTGCTTGGAAAGGTCACTTCTCAAGCAGCGCATCAAACAGGTCTCTCTGTTGATACTCCAGTAATTGTCGGCGGTGGCGATGTTCAACTCGGCTGTATTGGACTGGGTGTAACAGAACCTTCTCAAGGGGCTATCATTGGCGGCACCTTCTGGCAACAAGTTGTTAATTTAGCAAAAGCAAAAACCGATCCTGAAATGAATGTGAGAATAAATCCTCATGTTATTGCCCCAATGGTTCAAGCTGAATCAATTAGCTTTTTTACAGGGCTGACAATGCGTTGGTTTAGAGATGTATTTTGTCAGGAAGAAATACAACAAGCACAAAAAGAAGGTGTTGACGCATATAGCTTACTGGAATCGCAAGCAAAAAATATTCCTGTAGGCTCAAATAATGTCATTCCTATTTTTTCTGATGCCATGCATTATGCTAATTGGTACCACGCAGCGCCGTCCTTTATTAATCTATCAATATCGCCTGAAAAATGTAATAAAGCCGTACTTTTCAGAGCACTGGAAGAAAATGCAGCTATTGTCTCAGCCTATAATCTAAAACAAGTAGAACGTTTTTCTGGTGTTAAGCTTTCTTCAATTATTTTCGCTGGTGGTGGCTCAAAAGGAAAACTTTGGTCACAGATTTTATCTGATGTTACTGGGCTTACCATCCATGTCCCTGTCGTAAAAGAGGCGACGGCACTGGGATGTGCAATCGCTGCGGGTGTCGGGGTTGGGCTCTATTCGTCAATGAAAGAGGCGGGAGAAAAACTCGTTAAAATTGAACACACATACCACCCAAATGTAGAAAATCATCAGTTATACCAAGCCCATATGGAGCGATGGCAAAAAGTTTATGCAGCTCAACGCGCCCTTGTTGACGCGGAGCTGACTGAATCGTTGTGGAAAGCGCCAGGCCTATGAGTTTACTGCCACAAACGCCATCAACGTTTTTTCCAAGCAGGCTAGGCCTTCTGTCAATTCATCGTCGGTGATGTTGAGGGCGGGGGCGAGGCGCAGGACGTTGGGGCCGGCGAGCAGAAGCATGAGGCCATGTTGGTTGGCCAGTGCAACGATGTCAGCGGCTTTGCCGTGGTGCGCTTTGGCCAGCTCGCAGCCGATGAGTAGGCCTTGGCCGCGGATATCGCTGAACAACCGCACTTTTTGATTGAGCACCTTGAGGGCTTCAAAAAGTTGTTGTGAGCGTGCATTCACTTGGGCTAAAAAGTGCGGTTGACTGATGATCTCAAGCACTTTGCTCGCCACAGCGCAGGCTAGCGGGTTGCCGCCAAAGGTGGTGCCGTGAACACCTGGCGCGAAGCTTTTGGCGATGTGTTCACGCGCGAGCATCGCACCAATCGGGAAGCCGTTGCCAAGTGCTTTGGCAGTGGTGAGGATGTCGGGCTCAACGCCTGTGTGCATGTAGGCATAAAGCGCGCCTGTGCGCCCAAGGCCAGTTTGCACTTCATCAAAAATCAGCAATGCGTTGTGCGCATCGCACAATGCCCGCAAGCCACGCAAAAAGTGCGGTTCGGCGGGCAGCACACCGCCTTCGCCTAAAATAGGCTCAACGATAACCGCGCAGGTGTGGTCGTCCATCACCGCCTTCACGGCGTCGAGATCATTGAACGGCACATGCACGATGTCGGCGGGTTTCGGCCCAAAGCCGTCGGAATATTTCGCCTGCCCGCCCACGCTCACGGTGAACAAGGTGCGCCCATGAAAGCTCTGCTTAAAGGCGATGATTTTACTTTTTGACAGCCGTAGTGATCCACAGCAAAGCGCCGTGCAAGCTTGAGTGCGGCCTCGTTGGCCTCGGCACCCGAGTTGCAGAAAAAAGTGCGGTCGGCAAAGGTGAGTTGCGCCAATTTGCTGGCCAGCGCGAGCACCGGCTCGTTAGTGAACCAGTTGCTGGAATGCCAAAGCGTTTCACTTTGCGCTTGCAACACCGCTACCACCTCGGGGTGGCAATGGCCAAGGGCGTTGACGGCAATGCCGCTGGTGAAATCGATGTAAGATTTGCCAGCTTGATCCCACACGCGGCTGCCTGCCCCGCGCACGGGGATGAAATCAGCGGGTGCATAATTTTGCATTAAAACAGTGTCGAATGTGGCGCGGGTGAGTTGCATAGGCTGTCCTTGTCAAATGATAAACAAAGTGCGGTCACAACCGCACTTTTGAATAATTATGCAAATAATTGAATTTAATGTCAACTATTATGAGGTGCCGCCAACGGTGATTTGGTCAATTTTCAACGCTGGCTGGCCAACGCCGACGGGCACGCTTTGCCCCTCTTTGCCGCATACGCCAATGCCAGGATCAAGCTCGCTTTTATCCCCCACCATGGAGATTTGCTGCATCGCCTCAATGCCTGAGCCAATCAAGGTGGCGCCGATAATCGGCTTGCCGAGCTTGCCTTTTTCAATCAAATAGGCCTCAGACGCCGAGAAGACAAATTTGCCCGAGGTGATGTCCACCTGCCCGCCACCAAAGTGCGGTGCGTAGATGCCATAATCCACGCTGGCGATCATCTCATCGAGTTTGCTCTCGCCTGCGAGCATATAGGTGTTGGTCATGCGAGGCATCGGCAAATGGGCGTAGGACTCGCGCCGTGCGTTGCCAGTGGGCTGCATGCCCATGAGGCGCGCGTTCATTTTATCTTGCATATAGCCTTGTAGCACGCCGTCTTTGATCAGCACGTTGTGCTGGCTTGGCACGCCCTCATCATCAATGGTGAGCGAGCCGCGGCGGTCGGCCAAAGTGCCGTCGTCAACAATGGTGCAAAGAGGTGATGTCACCAGCTCGCCGATGCGATCGGTAAAGAGCGAAGATTTTTTGCGGTTGAAGTCGCCCTCCAGCCCGTGGCCGACTGCCTCATGCAGCAACACGCCTGGCCAGCCAGCGCCCAAAATCACTGGCATCAAGCCCGCAGGCGCACTTACGGCGCTGAGTTTGACCAGCGCTTGGCGCACCGCCTCTTGGGTGAACCACACCGCGCGGCTCACGCCTTGGTAGTCTTGCATAAACCATTGCAGCGAAAAGCGCCCGCCTGCGCCAGCACTGCCGCTTTCACGCTTGCCGTCTTGCTCCACCAGCACCGAGATAGACAACCGCACCAATGGGCGGATGTCGGCCGCCAGTGTGCCGTCGGTGGCGGCCACCAGCACCTCTTCATAAAGGGCATTAATACTGGCGGAAACGCGCACCACGCGTGGGTCTTGCGCGCGCGCCGTTTGGTCGATAAGATGCAGCAGCGCGATTTTTTCCTCGCGTTTTAGGCTCTCAAGCGGGTCAATGTGACTATAACGCTGCGGGGCATAAACGCCTTTGAGCGGCAAACCGCACTTGATATCACCCTGCGCCTGCGCGATGCCTTTGGTGGCCTGCACGCATTGGTTGAGCTGCGCGAGGTTGATTTGATCGGCATAGGCAAAGGCGGTTTTTTCCCCGCTGATGGCGCGCACGCCTACGCCGCGGTCGATATAAAATCCGCCCTCTTTGATGATGCTGTCTTCGAGCACCCAGTTTTCGTTTTTGCTGCTTTGGAAAAAGAGATCGGCATAGTCAATGCGGCGATCGCTGTATTGGTCTAGCAGGTTGCCCAAATCGTCAAAGGTGAGATTTTCAGGCCCTAATAATGCGTTACTCACTTGTGGTAACATAAACATTCCTTAAAGTGCGGTTAGATCATAACCACATCAAATTGTTCTTGATGATAAAACACTTCCGTTTTTATCTGCACTTGTTTGCCGATGAACACTTCCAGTTCGGCCAAAATGCCGTGCGCTTCTTCGTTGATTAAATATTCCGCCACCGCGCGCGAGGCATACACTAAAAACTGCTCGCAGTCGTATTGGTGGTGAATGCGCACAATTTCGCGCACAATTTCGTAGCTGACGGTTTCCACCGTTTTCGCCATGCCGCGCCCGTGGCAGGCAGGGCACTCTTGGCACAGCACGTGCTCAAGGCTCTCACGCGTACGCTTGCGGGTCATTTCCACCAACCCAAGTTGAGTGAAGCCGTTGACGGTAGTCTTCACGCGGTCTTTAGACAGCGCTTCACTCAAGGATTGCAGCACGCGCGCACGGTGCTCTTCGGTTTGCATGTCGATGAAATCGATGATGATAATGCCACCGAGGTTGCGCAATTGCAGCTGCTGGGCGATGGTTTGCGTGGCCTCAATATTGGTGTTGAAAATCGTCTCTTCCAAATTGCGGTGGCCAACAAACGCGCCGGTGTTGATGTCGATGGTGGTCATCGCCTCAGTTTGCTCGATGATCAAATACCCGCCCGATTTCAAATTCACCCGTTTATCCAGCGCGCGGCCAATCGCCTCTTCCACGCCGTAAAGGTCAAACAGCGGTGGGCTTCCGGTGTAGAGGCTGACGCGCTCGGTGAGCTCTGGCATAAACTCTTCGGTGAAGGTCTTCACATCTTGATGGGTCAATTTGGAGTCAATGCGAATCAAATCCAGCGGCGTGCCGACAAAATCACGCAGTACTCGTTGCGCCAGCGCCAACTCGCCATAAAGCATTGAGCGACTTGGGTAGCGCCCTTTGCGCTCCATCACTTTGCGCCACAGCCGTTTGAGAAATTGCGCATCTTGCTGAATTTCTTCCTCGCTGCAGCCTTCTGCTGCGGTGCGCACAATGTAGCCGCCGAGCTCGTCGCAATACTCGCTGACCAGATCTTTGAGCCGCTGGCGCTCGTCCTCGCTTTCAATGCGTTGCGACACGCCCACGTGGCTATTTTCAGGCATAAACACCAAATAACGCGACGGCAGCGTGATGTCGGTGGTCAGCCGCGCGCCCTTGGTGCCGAGCGGGTCTTTCACCACTTGCACCACAATGTCTTGCCCCTCGCGCACCAATTCACTGATGTCTTTCACCACAAATTGCTGCTTTTCGCACTCATCGACACACTCGGTGTGGGAGACAATATCCGAGGCGTGCAAAAAGGCCGCTTTGTCCAGCCCGATGTCGACAAACGCCGACTGCATGCCTGGCAGCACGCGCATCACGCGGCCTTTGTAGATATTGCCGACAATGCCCCGCTTGGCCTCGCGCTCAATATGTACCTCTTTGAGCACGCCAGTGTCCAACAGCGCAATGCGCGTTTCATTTGGGGTGACGTTGACTAACAATTCAACACTTGAGCTCATAGTATTTCCTAATTATTTCAATGAGATTATTTTAACTCAAAGTGCGGTTTTGCAAAATCGACTTTTGCAAATAAAAAAACTAAGCCGAAGCTTAGTTTTTCTCGCCTAGCTGGCGTTGGCCTGTTTGTAATGCAACTTCGGCGGCTCGTTGTCTTCAATCACGCCTTTGTCGATCACCACTTTTTCTAAGTTTTCGATCGACGGCAGGTCGTACATCGTATCCAACAGCACAGCCTCTAAAATCGAGCGCAGGCCGCGGGCGCCGGTTTTGCGCGCAAGCGCCTTTTTCGCCATCGCACGCAGGGCGTCATCGCTGAATTCCAGCTCCACATTCTCGAGATCGAAGAGCGCTTGATATTGCTTGGTCAGCGCATTTTTCGGCTCAGTGAGGATTTTCACTAGCGCGTCTTCATCAAGCTCGGTCAGCGAGGCCACCACCGGCAAGCGCCCGATAAACTCTGGGATCAAGCCAAATTTGGTGAGATCTTCAGGCTCAACTTTTTGCAGCAGTTTGCTGACATCTTCTTTCTCTTTTTTGCCTTTCACCTCAGCACCAAAGCCGATGCCAGTGTGGACGTTTTCACGCTGGGCAACGATTTTATCCAAGCCCACAAAGGCACCGCCGCAGATGAATAGGATTTTCGAGGTATCCACCTGCAAAAACTCTTGCTGCGGGTGCTTGCGTCCACCTTGTGGCGGCACAGAGGCCACGGTGCCTTCAATCAGCTTGAGCAGCGCTTGTTGCACGCCTTCGCCAGACACATCACGGGTGATGGACGGGTTTTCAGACTTGCGGGTAATTTTGTCGATTTCATCGATGTAAATAATGCCACGCTCGGCCTGTTCAGGCTTGTAATCACAGCGTTGCAGCAGTTTTTGAATGATGTTTTCGACATCTTCACCGACATAGCCCGCTTCGGTCAGCGTGGTGGCATCAGCCATGGCAAAAGGCACATTGAGCATGCGCGCCATCGTTTCTGCCAACAAGGTTTTGCCGCTGCCGGTTGGGCCGATGAGCAATATATTACTTTTGCCCAGCTCCACATCGCCTTTCACTTCATTGCGCAGGCGTTTGTAGTGGTTATACACCGCCACCGCCAGCACTTTTTTGGCGTGCTCTTGGCCGATGACATAATCATCGAGGTGTTGGCGAATTTCATGTGGGGTTGGCAATTTTTGCGTGGCGAAATCGTCTTTGGCGGGCTTTTCAACCGCACTTTCACTGTCGCCCTCGCCCGACATCAAATCGTGGCACAGTTCAATACATTCGTCACAAATATAGCCGTCAACGCCAGAAATCAGGCGGTCAACTTCGTGCTCGTCTTTGCCGCAAAACGAGCAGCGGCGCACTTGGGGTTTATCTTTGTCATCTGCCATAATTATTCACTCACTGCTTCGTTGCGAGACATCAACACATCATCAATCAAGCCGTAGTCTTTGGCTTGTTGCGCCGACATAAAGTTGTCGCGGTCGGTGTCTTTTTCCACTTGTTCTAACGGCTTGCCACTGTGGTGGGCAATGCGCTCGTTTAAGGTTTTGCGAATTTTCAAAATTTCTTGCGCGTGAATTTGAATATCACTCGCCTGCCCGCGGTAGCCACCCAGTGGCTGGTGAATCATCACCCGCGCGTGTGGCAGCGCAAAACGTTTGCCAGCTGCACCGCCGGCGAGCAAAAAGGCGCCCATGGAGCAGGCCTGACCGACGCACAAGGTGCTGACATCCGGCTTGATAAATTGCATGGTGTCATAAATCGCCAAGCCCGCGGTCACCACGCCGCCTGGTGAGTTGATGTAGAGGTGGATGTCTTTTTCAGGGTCAACCGACTCCAAATACAACAATTGCGCGACAATCAAATTCGCCATGTTGTCTTCTACTTCACCGCTTAAAAACACGATGCGCTCTTTGAGCAAGCGGGAGTAGATGTCGTAGGAGCGTTCGCCACGGGAGGTTTGGTCCACAACCATTGGAACTAATGCCATAAAATCCTCTTTTTGTATCTTGATAATTGAGGCCTATTCTAGCCTAAATTGCACTAAAAATCCCAAAAACCGCACTTTTTTGCGCCACAAACAAAAAGTGCGGTCACAGACCGCACTTTAATGCCCTTTTAAGCTTTAAGCTTGTGGGTTCATGATCTCATCAAAGGTGGCGGCTTTGTCGCTCACTTGTGCTTGCTCCAGCACTTTTTCAACGGCTTGCTCTTCAAGCACCACGTTGCGGATGTTGTTAAGCAGCTCTTTGTTGGAGTTGTAGTATTCCACCACTTCTTTTGGTTGCTCGTAGGCGGCGGCGATGTCTTGAATCATCGCTTTCACACGCTCTTCATCGGCTTTCAATTCGTTGCTTGAAATCACCGCACCGAGCAACAAGCCCACTTGCACGCGGCGTTTGGCTTGTTCTTCAAAAATTTCGCGTGGCAATTGGAAATCTTTCGGTGCTTGACCGCCAAAGCGTTCCATCGCTTGTTTGGCTAACACGTCAATTTCTTGCTCAACGGCAGATTTTGGCACGTCGATTTCATTTTGCGCTAACAAACCGTCGATCACTTGGTTTTTCACCTGAGTCATCACCGCATTTTTCAGCTCACGTTCCATGTTTTTCTTGATTTCAGCGCGCAAGTCAGCCACGGTTTTGGTGTTCGGGCCAAATTTTTGCACAAATTCATCGGTCACTTCTGGCAATTCCATTTCTTCAACTTTTTTCAAGTTGATTTCAAATTTCGCGGCTTTGCCTTTGAGGTTTTCAGCGTGATATTCTTCAGGGAAGGTCACATCAATGGTGAATTTTTCACCTGCTTTGTGGCCAACGATGCCGTCTTCAAAGCCTGGGATCATGCGGCCTTGGCCCATCAGCAATGCGTAATCTTGTGCTTTGCCACCTTCAAACGCTTCGCCGTCGACGCTGCCGTCAAAGTCGATAGTCACACGGTCGTCCGCTTTGGCTGCGCCGTCAATGGTTTTCCAAGTGGCTTGTTGTTTGCGCAACACGTTGACCATGTTGTCGATGTCAGCCTCAGTCACTTCAACCACAGGTTTTTCTACTTTGATTTCGCTCAAGCCTTTCACTTCCACTTCTGGGTAAACTTCAACGCGGGCTTTGAACACGAAATCTTTGCCTAATTCGTACTGTTCAGGCTCAAACGTTGGGCGGCCAGCAAAGTTGATTTTGTCTTGCATCACTGCATCAAAGAAGCTTTTTTGCATCAAATCGCTCAACACATCTTGACGCACAGAGGCACCAAAGCGTTGTTCTAAAATCGCAGGTGGGATTTTGCCTTTACGGAAGCCGTCAATGCGGGCGTTTTTCGCCACGCGTTTCATTTCTTCACGCACTGCCGCTTCAATGTCGGCTGCAGGCACAGTAATTGTGATAAGGCGCTCAAGACCTTGTGTTGATTCTACAGAAGATTGCATTTTTTACCTCAAAATTCAGATGATCTCGGCGTCACAAAACTTATCGACAAACACCGAATAAATAAAATAGACGCTAGATTATACCGATTGAAACGAATTTCGTCGAGATGTAAACGGTTAAAAGCGCATATTTGTTGATAATTTAAACAAAAAGTGCGGTTTGACAGAACAAAAAAGCCTAGCACAAGGCTAGGCTGTCATCTGTATGATTACAGGCCTTTTGGCAGGCGGATTTTTTGACCTGGGAAGATTTTATCCGCGTCTTTGATCACCTCTTTGTTAGCATCCACAATCGCGGTGTATTTCGCGCCGTTGCCGTAGGTGCGCTCAGCGATTTTCCATAAGGTGTCGCCTTTTTGGATGATGTAAAACGCATCGTCTGCGTCTTCCACTTTCTCGCCGCTTTCCACGGTCACGCCGTCGGCTTCCACTTTGGTGATACCCGCAATGTTGCCCGCCATTAAAATGGCTTTTTCCAACGCAGTGGCGTCTTTGGCTTGGCCTTCGATTTTCGCCACACCATTTTCAACGGTCACGTTGACGTTTTCCACCCCTGGGTTGTCTTCGCTGATGTGCTCAGTCACCGCTTTGGAGGCGTCTTCTTCTTTGCTGAAGAGTTTTTTACCGATGTCACTGACAAAATCAAATAGTCCCATTTTTTCATCCTTAGCTAAAAGCGTTAAAAGTTCGTGTTATTAATACCGCACTTTGGGGTTTAAATCAATCACTACACCGAAAATGGATACGCGATCGGCCCATGGGATTGGTAGCCCTCGACCTTGAAATCCGCCATCGTCACCCAAGTTTCCAAATCGTTGAGTGTTTTGATTTCAGGGTTAATGATGAGTTTTGGCAACGGCAGCGGCTCGCGCTTGAGTTGCACATCGCGCATCAGCTCAAGTTGGTCTTCATAAATATGCGCGTTGATGATTTTGTGAAACGCCTTGCCAGGCTTGTGGCCGGTGATTTGCGCCATCAGCGCCAAAAAAACGTAAACCTGAATTTGGTTGAAGTTCAGCCCCAAAGGTACATCGCACGAGCGCTGATAGCTGGTGAGATACAGCGTGTCGCCCAGCAGCGAAAAGGTGTGAGTGTGCATGCACGGGCGCAGGCAGCCAAGTTCGGTTTCGCCCGGGTTGTAAAAGGTGATGATCTCCCCGCGGTCATCAATGCCTTGGCGCAGGTGCTCAACCACCTTGGCCAGCTGGTCAACGCACTCGCCGTTGGGCTTGCGCCAGCGTCGGCCTTGCACGCCATAAACGCGCCCCATGTCGTCTTCGCCTTTGCGGTGCGGGTTGTTGAGCCAATCGGGGTTGAGGTTGGCATTGGCATCCCAGGTTTTGGTGCCCAGCGCGCGGAAATCCGCCGCGTTATCAAACCCACGGATATAGCCTAAGAACTCAGCAATGGCCGCCTTCCAGTAACTTTTTCGCGTGGTGATGAGCGGGAACTGCCCGCCGCCGACATCGTATTCCAAATCGGCGTTAATCACCGTCAAGCAACGCTTGCCTGTGCGTTTATTTTCCACCCACTGCCCGTGGTCGATAATCCGTTGGCATAAGTCAAGATATTGCTGCATTGCACCTCCTAAACCGCACTTTGACGGCGTTTATACGCCACCAGCATGATGATGGCGCCGATGATGATCATTGGCAGGGATAAAATTTGCCCCATGGAGACACTTTGCCCGAAGAACAACCCCAGCTGCGCGTCGGGCTCGCGGAAAAACTCCACCACAAAGCGGAAGAGGCCGTAGCAGAGCAAAAAGAGGCCTGCCACCGCGCCGTGTGGGCGTGGCTTTTGGATAAACAAATTTAAAATAACAAACAGCACCACGCCTTCTAAAAAGGCTTCATAAAGCTGTGATGGGTGGCGTGGCAAGTAGCCGCCAGATGGGAACAACACCGCCCAAGGCACGTCGGTCACGCGCCCCCCAGAGTTCGTCATTGATGAAATTGCCAATCCGCCCCGCGCCAAGGCCGAAGGGGATCCAGAGGCGCGACAAAATCTGCCGTGGCCCAAAACTGGCGTTTTTGCCATTTAGCGGTGAGCCACATGGCGATAATCACGCCGAGCAGGCCGCCGTGGAACGACATGCCGCCCTCCCACACGCGGAATAGGTAGAGCGGGTCTTGCAAGAAAAAGTCGAAGTGATAAAACAGCACATAGCCGATGCGCCCGCCTAAAAACACGCCTAAAAAGCCGTTGAACAATAAGTTATCGACTTGGTCAACCGTCCAGCCGCTGTTGGGCTTTTTAGCGCGGTGCACGGCCAGTGTGCGGGCAAAAATAAACCCGATGAGATACATCAAGCCATACCAACGCAGCCCAATTGGCCCAAACTCAAAAATCACAGGGTCAAAGTTGGGGAAGGCGATATACGAATCCATAAAAATCCTTTTTTATTGTGTCAAAATTTTGGCCACCAACAGCAGCAACAACACCGCGAAGGCCTTTTTCAGCGTGGCCACCGGCAAGGTGCTGGCCAAGTTGGCGCCAATTTTGGTGGTCATAAATGATGTGATCGTGAGCAAAATCACCGCCGGCAGATAAACATAGCCGATGGAGTACTCTGGCATCATCGGCTGATGCCAGCCGCTGACCATAAAACTGAGCATCGCCGACATGCTTAAAAAGATCCCGCAGGTTGACGAGGTGCCGATGGCACGCTTCATCTCAAGCCCGCGCGCATTTAAAAACGGCACAATAAAGCTGCCGCCAGCAATGCCCGCAAAGCTGGAAAGCACGCCAATCACGCTGCCGCCAACCAGGCACGATGTTGGTGTGAGTGGTTTGTTGTCCGGCACACGTTTGATCGACAAGATCATTTTGATCGCTAAATAAAGCACCATCAGCGCAAACAGTTTGCTCGAGATGGCTTTCGGCAGATAGGCGACAAATTGGCCGGCGATAAAAATGGACACCACCAGCGCTGGCGTCATGTATTTGGCGGCGGTAATGTCGACATTGCCCAAGCGGTAATGGCGCAAGGCCGAGGCGAATGAGGTCATCATCACCGAGGCAAAGGTGGTGCCAAGCGCCACGTTCATCAATTGTGCATCAGGCACACCAATTTGCGGCATGATATAAAGCATAACAGGCACAATGATCATGCCGCCACCAATGCCGAACAAGCCCGAGAAAAAGCCCGCCACGGCGCCGGTGAGCAGGCAGGCGATGATTACCGTTATCATTCATTCCCCCTTGGGTTGCGTTGAGTTGTGCCATCAGCCGCGCTGGTGCCTTTGCCCTCGTTGCGCCAGCGGCGTGGGCGCTTTTTGTGATTTTTCGTTTTGCGAACCGCACTTTGCACAGGCACGCTGTTTTGGTTTAACGCATAGGCGATCATCACGGGGGCAAACTCTTTCATCACCTTGCGATACACATCACGCTTGAACGCGATCACCTGCCGCACAGGGTACCAATAGCTAACCCAGCGCCAGCCGTCAAACTCGGGGTGCTTAGTGGCGCTGAGATTAATCGCGCTTTCCGCACAGGTTAAGCGCAGCAAAAACCAGCGCTGCTTTTGCCCGATGCACACAGGGTTGGTATCAGGGCGAATCAGCCGCTTGGGCAGCTTGTAGCGCAGCCAGCCTTTGGATACAGCTAAAATTTGCACATCATTGGGGGAGAGCCCCACCTCTTCGAAAAGCTCGCGAAACATCGCTTGTTCGGGCGTTTCGCCCTCGTTGATGCCACCTTGCGGGAATTGCCACGAGTTTTGCCCAAAGCGTTTGGCCCACAACGCCTGCCCTTGAGCATTACAGATAATAATGCCTACGTTCGGTCGATATCCGTCGAAATCGATCACGGTTGTCCCTTTTTTCAATTCGTTTATAGCGCGATTGTTTCATATTCTGCTTGTGCTGACAACCAATTCGACGCCTGTGACAAAACGAAAGTGCGGTTTTGCGCGCCTGTCCACAATTTTTGTGGATAACTGTGTGCGCAATCGGTTTAACAACTGTGAACCTTTGCCAACGCCTTAGGTCTAAGCTCAATAGCGGTGGGCTTTTCTCACCCGTTGGCAGTTGTGCTTTTCGTGCGGGTAAATTTTAACCAGCGATGAAAACGCGCACAATTTTAGGCGCGTTTTGACACAAAAATGAAGCAAGTTGATCCTCGCACGCCTGCGCGCAAGAGCCGAGCGGGATTATCCCCTTTTTTTGTGGATAAGTGTGTGCGTGAGTGGTTTATCACTTGTTCACAGCGCCAATGTGTGCCGACCGCACTTTAACTTTTGATTTAAAATCAAAGGGTTAAAATTTTTGTCAAGGGCAAAAGGCAAAGTGCGGTTGGGGTGATGAATAATCGTGCATTTTACCTTCGCGAGCTTGGTTGGTATAATGTCAATAAATGTAACACAGCGTAATAATTTTTATGGTAACAAAAACGCCTGAAAGCCAAGCCGCGTTGCTTGCACGCGCACAAGGCCTTGCGGGGCTGAGCTTAAGTGAGATTGCGGCCATACACCACATCGCTGTGCCCGCGGACTTGCGCCGGCACAAGGGCTGGGTGGGTATGTTGTTGGAAACCGCACTGGGCGCCAGCGCAGGCTCAAAGGCTGAGCCCGATTTTGCCGCCCTTGGGATTGAGCTGAAAACCATCCCGGTGGATAGTCAAAACCGGCCGCTGGAGACCACCTTTGTGAGCCTTGCGCCGCTGACCGACAACACAGGCGTGCTGTGGCAAACCAGCCATGTGCGCCAAAAGCTGCAAAAGGTGTTGTGGATCCCCGTTGAGGGTGAGCGCCACATCCCGCTTGGTGAGCGCCGTGTGGGCATGCCGATTTTGTGGCAGCCGAGTGCCGAGCAAGAGCAGCAATTGGCGCGGGATTGGGAAGAATTGATGGAGATGATTGTGTTGGGTGATTATGGCAAAATTAATGCCCGAATCGGAGAAGTGCTCCAGCTGCGCCCTAAGGGCGCGAACAGCCGTGAGCGCACGCGTGGATTTGATGTAAAAGGAAATTCAATTCAAACCCTGCCGCTGGGCTTTTATTTACGTAAAATTTTCACTCAAAAAATCTTACAGGATTTTCTCAACCGTTAAAGTGTAGTAAGATTACTGCTTAGTGTGCGACGCTAATGCATTAACAAATAAGGAAATTAGCAATGGCAAAGAAAATTTTACTGGTCGATGATGATATCGAATTGACAGAACTTCTCGCCGAAGTGCTGCAACTTGAAGGCTTCGAAGTAGAAACCGTGTACAACGGTTTGCAAGCGCTTGACGCGCTCAACGCCACCCATGATTTGATTTTGTTGGATATTATGATGCCAGAGCTCAACGGCATTGAAACACTCAAACGTATCCGCCAAACTTACAGCACGCCGATCATTATGCTCACCGCTCGTGGTGACGACATTGACCGTGTGCTCGGCCTTGAGTTGGGCTCTGATGACTACATTGCTAAGCCATTTAATGACCGCGAGCTGGTGGCGCGCATTAAGGCGATTTTGCGTCGCACCGCAAATGCTAATGATGATGCCAGTGAAAAATCCCATATCGATATCGACGAGCACACCCAAGTGGAATTTGCAGGCGTCACACTCTACCCTGGCCGCCAACAAGCGATGTTTGGCAACCAAGATTTGGATTTGACCGGCACTGAATTTGCCTTGCTCTACACTTTAATCAAACATCAGGGCAAAATTTTGTCCCGCGAGTTGCTCAGCCTTGAGATTTTAGGCAAGCGCCTTGCGCCGTTTGACCGCTCGATTGATATGCACGTGTCGAACCTGCGCAAAAAATTGCCTGAACGCTCCGATGAGCTGCCATGGGTGAAAACCCTGCGCGGACGAGGCTACCTGCTGGTGACCGAAAGCTAATTTCACACACAAGAGGCTGTTATGGGGTGGCGATTTTATCCAACGATAAACTCTATCAATGTTAAAATCTTCGCCCTGTTTTGGCTGATTTGGTTCTCTTTCTTTGCGTTGATGGGCATCGCGTTTTTTATCCCGACTATGGATGCCCGCAACCTCAACGCGCTGTCTGAAGAAGACATTCACTTTTTTCAAACCAAGGTGATTCGCGTTTCCACCGACAACACCTTGCATGATTTGCAATATTTTGACTCCAACACGCCAGAATCCAGCTCGGCGAAAGACAAAGAAGACAAAAAGCAAGCCTACCGCGTGGCGTTGGTCAACCCGAATAATTACGATGATGTGCTCGGCGCGCCTAATCCTGAGCAAGCCGCCGCGCTATTTCAGTTTGTGCGTGAATCAGCCGACCCATTAGTGCCGAAAAAACGCCGCTTTTCTAATCTTGATGTGGTTGGGCCTTTTGTCTCGTCTTATCCGTTCACCGATGCTGAGCCGTATCTGCTCTATTTTATTGAAACCGTCAACCCGCAGCGGGAGTTTGTTAACTTTATCTTTGACCACCCGCTGGTGATGCTCTCATTGCTGATGGTCACCTCAACACCGCTGTTGATTTTGCTGATTTTCAGCCTCACCCGCCCGATCAAGCGCTTGCGCAATGCTGCCAATGATATCAGTAACGGGCATTTGCAAGTGATGCCAGAGCTGGAAAAATCCGGTCCGCAAGAGCTGCGCGAGGTGGGCAAAAGCTTTAATCAGATGATAAGCTCGGTCGATAACGTGATTCACTCACAACAACGGCTATTGTCCGATATTTCCCACGAGTTACGCACGCCACTGACCCGCTTGCAGCTGGCGACCTCATTGCTGCGCCGTCGCAACGGCGAAACCACCGAGGTGACACGGATTGAGACCGAAATTGAACGGATGGATAAAATGATCGCGCAATTGCTGCAGATGTCGCGCCATTATTTCAAAATTGAAATCAACCGCACCACCTTCCCGATTATCGACATTTGGGAAAACGTGGTGGAAGACGCCTATTTTGAGAGCCAAGAGCGCAACATTATTTTTGTCTTCTCGCAATTTGTCCAGCGCCCTGAAAAACTCTTTATGCTCGGCAACAGTGAAGTGCTCGCCCGCGCGCTGGAAAACGTGATCCGCAATGCGTTCAAATACGCCAGCGGCGAGGTGCATTTGACCACCACCCAACTGCATGGCTCGAAGCTCGAAATCTTAGTCGATGACAACGGCAAAGGCGTGCCAGACACTGAATATGAGCGCATCTTTAAGCCGTTTTATCGCACTGATGAGGCGCGCGCCCGCACCACTGGTGGCACAGGGCTGGGCTTGTCGATTGTGGCCAATGCCATTGAGCAGCATGGCGGCAGCGTCAAAGCCAGCAAAAGCCCGCTTGGGGGCTTGCGCATTCGTATTATTCTGCCAATCAAAAGCTAAATTTAACGCATAAAAAAACCGCACTTTAACAGTGCGGTTCTCATTATATTACGCCTTAGAGCACGTCGCGGCAGTTGAGGTCGTCAAACGATTGTTCCAAACGTTTAGACATTGACTCTTCCATTTTGCGCAACCATACGCGTGGGTCGTAGTATTTTTTGTTTGGTGCATCTTCACCTGTTGGGTTGCCCAATTGGCCTTGCAAATACGCTTCATTAGCTTTGTAGTATTCCAAGATGCCGTGCCAAGAGGCCCATTGCGTGTCGGTGTCGATGTTCATTTTCACCACGCCGTAGCCCACTGCTTCTTGAATTTCTTCGTGAGTTGAGCCAGAACCACCGTGGAACACGTAAGACACTGGTTTTTCATCGCTTAAGCCGTGTTTTTCACGGATGTAATCTTGGCCCGCTTTCAAAATTTTCGGGGTCAGTTTCACGTTACCCGGTTTGTACACACCGTGTACGTTACCAAAGGCCGCTGCCACAGTGAAACGCGGGCTGATTTTTGACAACTCAGTGTAAACGTAGTCAATTTCTTCTGGTTTGGAGTAAAGATCCATTGGGTCGCGGTCTGAGTTATCCACGCCGTCTTCTTCACCACCGGTGATACCGAGTTCAATTTCCAAGGTCATGCCGATTTTTGACATACGTTCGAGGTATTTTTTGCAGATTTCCATGTTTTCTTCCAGCGGCTCTTCGGAAAGATCGATCATATGGGAAGAAAAGAGCGGTTTGCCCGTTTCGGCAAAGTGTTTTTCACCCGCGTCAAGCATGCCGTCAATCCATGGCAGCAATTTTTTAGCACAGTGGTCAGTGTGCAAAATCACTGGCACACCATAGTGTTCCGCCATTTGGTGAACGTGTTTGGCACCTGCAATCGCACCAAGCACGTCGGCACGTTGGCCTTCAGGCAATTTGATGCCTTTACCGGCATAAAACGCAGCACCACCATTGGAGAATTGCACAATCACAGGTGCTTTCACGCGAGCAGCAGTTTCCAACACGGCATTGATGGAGTCAGAGCCCACGCAGTTCACGGCTGGCAAGGCAAAGTTGTTTTCTTTGGCTACTTTGAATACTTTTTGTACATCATCACCTGTCAACACACCAGGTTTTACGAAATCGAAAATTTTAGACATAGTCATTTCCTTCTATAAAGGGAGGCGAGCACGCTCGCCTGAGATTATTAAGCTTGTTCTTTTGCGCGTTCTTCTAGCATAGCAACGGCTGGCAACACTTTGCCTTCAACAAATTCTAAGAAGGCGCCACCACCGGTTGAGATATAAGAGATTTTATCGCTGATGCCAAAGAGGTCGATAGCCGCTAAGGTGTCACCGCCGCCGGCGATTGAAAATGCGTCGCTGTCCGCAATCGCGCGGGCAACAATTTCAGTCCCTTTGCGGAAGTTCGGGAATTCAAACACGCCAACAGGGCCGTTCCACAAAATAGTTTTCGCACCACGGATGATTTCAGCCAATTTTTCAGCGGATTCATCACCCAAGTCCATGATTTCTTCATCATCTTGCACATCGGTGGCTGGTTTCACGGTTGCCGGTGCAGTTTCAGAGAATTCTTTACCCACACGCACATCGGTTGGCATCGGGATGTCGGACTCACCGAGCAAGCGTTTGGCTTCAGGGATTAAATCTGGCTCATGCAAAGATTTGCCCACATTCAAGCCTTGTGCTGCGACAAAGGTGTTTGAAATGCCACCGCCGACGATCAATTGGTCAGCAATTTTGGCCAATGAATCCAACACGGTCAATTTGGTTGACACTTTTGAGCCACCGACGATAGCCACCATTGGGCGCGCTGGGTTTTTCAGCGCTTTGCCCAGGGCGTCTAATTCATTGGCTAACAAAGGGCCTGCGCACGCAATTGGTGCAAATTTGCCCACACCGTGGGTGGAGGCTTGCGCGCGGTGTGCGGTGCCGAAGGCGTCCATTACAAACACATCGCACAGTGCAGCGTATTGTTTGGCCAGTTCATCGGCGTCTTTTTTCTCACCTTTGTTAAAGCGCACGTTTTCCAACACAACCACTTCGTTAGGTTTCACATCCACGCCGTTGAGGTAATCTTTTTCTAAACGCACTGGCACGTCGAGGGCGTTGTTGAGGTAATCCACCACAGGTTGCAAAGAGAACTCGGCGTTGTATTCGCCTTCCGTTGGGCGCCCGAAGTGGGAGGTCACCATCACGCTGGCGCCTTGTTCTAACGCGCGTTTGATGGTTGGGATTGATGCTTTAATGCGCGCATCGGATGTCACTTTTCCATCTTTGACAGGCACGTTTAAATCTGAACGAATCAACACACGTTTGCCGCTCAGGTCTAAATCGGTCATTTTAATTACTGACATAATAAGTCCTCTTTTGGTTAAAAATAAAAATCAATACTGCTAAATTATAACAACTTCATCTTTCATCTCAATGTAAAATGCATGCCACAAGCAATTATTTTAAGCATTTAAATAAATCTTTGATTAACGTCAAAACCGCACGGCTATTTTGTTGGGCAGTCCATCGGCTGCCAGCTGAGATCGTAGCAAATCTTCAACTCATTGCGTGTCGCTTGCATATATTTGCCCGCCAACTGCCCATTGTGTTGACGCATAAAACGGAACAAATCGCCTTTGCGTAAATTCTCTTGCGGTAGCGTTAAGCTATCAAACAAGCGCTTGGATTGGGCAAAGTAGGCTTGTGGCGTGTCAAACGCGCAGGCGCCGTGTTTTTCCCACTCGCCTTGCAGCAGCTGCAAGCCAGGTGAGATGGCAAGGTAGGGTTTAAGCAAAGTGCGGTCAACGGCGGGCAAATCCCCTTGGCAAAAGCGCGGATGATCGACAATATCGCGCGCTTTGGCGCTTTGTGGCCACAGCCCGTGCACCACCCAGCCAAAATGCTGTTTGCTGTTGCATTGAAACTGCACCGCGCGCGGCAGATTTTTGCCATATTGCTCGCGCTGCTCAGCGCAAAAGCCTGGCGACCACGAGAGCACCAGCATGTAATAATCCACCTTCGCCCGCGCATTTTGGCCAAGTTTGTCTTGCGCGAGCGAAACGTCATAATCACGGTTGGCATCCTCCCCGATCGCACTTTGGTGTTGGCTTTGCGAAGGGCTGCCAGCGGGCTCGGCAGGCGGGGTGCTTTGTTGGCGAGAATAGAAAAGTGCGGTCACCACCACAGAGATGATAATCACAATGATACGCACAGCTTGGCGTAATTGAGCGGGGGTTAACTTCATCGTGTTCCCTTAAATTGGTTTTTCATCGGCTTTTAGATTATAATCTACGCCCTTTTTATCACCAACAAGAAATTATTGACTTTGCCATGGCATTATTAATCACAGAAAAATGCACCAATTGCGATATGTGCGAGCCGGAGTGCCCTAACGAGGCCATCAGCTTTGGCGCAGAGATCTATGTGATCAACCCTGCCTTGTGCACCGAGTGTGTCGGCCATTACGACACGCCCACCTGCCAAAAAGTCTGCCCGATCAACAACTGCATCATCACCGACCCACAACACGTGGAATCGCAAGAAACGCTGTGGGAGCGCTTTGCCCTGCTCCACCACAGCGACGAGCTGTAATTAACGGAAATACCAGCGCGACAACACCACACCTGTGCTCACCGCGGCATTCACGCCATTGGCCAAGGGGCTGTCGAATGACAACACCACACGCGCGTCAACATTCGGCAAAAGTGCGGTTGGGTTTTCACTGACCAACAAGGCGATTTTATCCCCAAAATGAACTTTGTTCAGCGCGGTGGCTTGCTTGTCGCCGCTGATGGCGATCACTTGGTAGCCTGCGCGCTGCAATCTGGCCATGCTGGCCTCAAGGGAGAGGCTATCAACTAGGCTGACGTACTCGAGCGCGCCCTCAGCCACTCGCGCGGCGGCGGGGCTGGCTAGGGTTTGTGCTTGCTCGCCAATCACGGCACCGGCGCCATAAAACGCCGCCGTGCGCAAAATCGCGCCGAGGGTGTGGGCGTTTTGCACGTCGTCAAGCAGCACCACGCAATCTTGCAATTTGCTTTGCGCAAGGTATTGCTCAAGGCTGACAGGTTGTGTTTTTTTCACCAACAGGCAAATGCCGCCGTGGTGCTCACTGCCGCTGACCAGCGCGAGTTCATCGCTTCCAACCACATGATAGGCCTTTTTTTGGCTGGCGAGAAAGCTCAGCTGCTCGCCGAGTTTGTGGCTCATGTCCACCGTCGCCCACAGCCGCACAATGCTCTCTGGGCGTTGTTTAAAGCGCGCAAGGCAGGCTTCAAGGCCGTAGATTTTCATCTCTTCATCACGGTTTTTGCGGATTTTTTCAGGCGCACGTGGCGACAGAGGGCCCGTTTTTTTGCTGCCGATGTCACCTTTAATCGTCACCTTCACCTCACCTTTGGCGTGGCGGCCGGCTTTTTTCGCCGCCAGTTCACTTTGCCCCCAAGCAAAGCCCTCACGCGCCGGTTTTGCGCTTTCGCCACGGCGAGGTTTGTCGTCTTTTTTGCGTTCAAACCGCGGGGATTTTTTATCGCTAAAACGCGTTTTGCTTTTCGGTTGTTGGAATGTTGGTTTGCCTTTAAATTGCTCGCTCATTGCTGCCTTGCCTTGCTGGGGTAAAGTGTCAGTATAACAAATTTTTAGCGCAAAGTGCGGTTTTTGATTTTTCTGTTAAATTGCGCCATTTCAGAGTAAACTAGTCGTTTATGAATTTGGCTTTATTCAGATATTATGCAAAATACTAACTATTATCATGCACTTGAACAGCTTAATCGTTTAGCGTTTTTGCCACAAAAAGCCAGTGATGTGGCCTTTATCAACTCCCCTGCGGCGTTCAAAAGCGCGCTGTTGGCTTTGATTGCATCGGCGCGCCATCGCATTGTGATGACCGCACTTTATTGGCAAAACGACGACGCCGGCCAAGAGATTCTTGACGCGCTCTATCGCGCCAAAAAAGCTCACCCTGAGCTGGAGGTGAGCGTGCTGGTCGACACCCACCGCGCACAACGCGGGCGTTTGGGTGAAGAAGAAAGCCAAACCAACGCCCAGTGGTATGCCGAGCAGCGCCTCGCCCACAATTTGCCCGCCGAGCAAGAAATTCGTTTTTATGGCGTGCCAATCAACACCCGCGAGCTTTTTGGCGTGCTGCATTTGAAAGGTTTTGTCTTTGACGACACCGTGCTTTTCAGCGGTGCGAGCATCAATGATGTTTATCTCCACCAGCACGAGCGCTATCGCTACGACCGTTATCAACAAATCACCAACGCACCTTTGGCGGATGCAATGGTGGAGTTTGTCCAGCGTGTTGTGCTCAACGACAGCGTGGTCAAGCGCCTGGATTATGGTGAAAAGCTCGACCGCACTTTGCGCCCACAAGTGCGCCAATACCGCAAAACACTGGCCAGCGAAGGGCAATATAGCGTGCCTAACGGCCAGCCGTTGAGCGAAACACAGCTGCAAATCGCGCCGATTTTCGGCCTAGGTGGGCACAATTTGCTCAACGCCACCATTGAAAATCTCTTCGCGCTGGTGCAGCAAAAGCTCACCATTTGCACACCGTATTTCAACTTCCCGCGCCATTTGCAACACCAAATCAAGCAATTGTTGACCGACGGCAAGCAGGTGGAAATCATCGTGGGCGACAAAACCGCCAGCGATTTTTACACCCCGCCCGATGCGCCGTTTCACATGGCCTCGGCGTTGCCGTATTTGTATGAAACTAACTTGCGCAATTTCTGCAAAAAATTCCGCTACGCCATTGACGACAAGCGCCTGACCGTGCGTATTTGGCAAGATGGGGAAAATTCTTATCACCTCAAAGGCGTGTGGGTTGATGATGAGTTTATCCTGCTCACGGGCAACAATCTCAACCCCCGCGCTTGGCGGTTGGATGCTGAAAACGGCTTGCTGATTCATGACCCTGAGCACGAGCTGCTTGAGCAGGCGCGACAAGAATTAGACGCCATTCGCGCCCACACGGCCATTTTGCACAACTATCAATTTTTAGACAAATTGCAAGACTACCCGGCGCAAGTCAAAAAGCTGCTCAAGCGTTTCAAACGCATTAATGCAGACAAAATCGTGAAAATGATCCTATAAAAAACGGCGCTGAGTGCGCCGTTTTGTTTTATATGCAAAGTGCGGTTATAGCCCGAGCTTTTTCTCCAAATAGTGGATATTGCTGCCGCCGCGATTGAAGGATTCATCGTCCATGATCATCTCATGCAATGGGATGTTGGTTTTCAACCCTTCAATGATCACCTCAGATAAC
Source organism: Spirabiliibacterium mucosae (assembly GCF_014884965.1). Classification (GTDB taxonomy): domain Bacteria; phylum Pseudomonadota; class Gammaproteobacteria; order Enterobacterales; family Pasteurellaceae; genus Spirabiliibacterium; species Spirabiliibacterium mucosae. Next base: position 93,186 of record NZ_JABTBO010000003.1, read on the forward strand.
GCATTGCGCATCCGCGTGATGGCCTCTTCGCGAGTTTCACCGTAGCTGATGAGTTTGGCGATCATCGAATCATAGTGCGGTGGCACGGTGTAGCCGTCATAGATGTGGGAATCCCAACGGATACCAAAGCCGCCTGGGGTGTGCAAGCGGGTGACTTTGCCAGGCGATGGCAAAAAGTTGCGCGGGTCTTCAGCGTTAATCCGGCACTCAATCGCATGACCGCGCACTTTAATGTCTTCTTGCTTGAACGACAACGGCATGCCGGAGGCGATGCGCAGCTGCTCTTTCACCAAATCCACGCCGGTGATCATCTCCGTGACGGGGTGCTCCACTTGGATACGGGTGTTCATTTCAATAAAGTAGAACTCACCGTTTTCATACAAAAATTCAAAGGTGCCCGCACCGCGGTAGCCAATCTCCACACATGCATTGGCGCAGCGTTGGCCAATGTCTTTGCGCAGTTGCGCGTCGATGCCTGGTGCTGGCGCTTCTTCCACCACTTTTTGGTGACGACGCTGCATTGAGCAATCCCGCTCAGCGAGATACACCGCATGGCCATGGGTGTCAGCCAACACTTGAATTTCCACGTGGCGTGGGTTTTCAAGGTATTTTTCCATGTACACCACGTCGTTGTTAAACGCCGCTTTCGCCTCGGATTTGGTCATCGCAATGGCTTGTTCAAGCTCATCGGCACCGCGCACCACGCGCATGCCGCGGCCACCGCCACCGCCAGAGGCTTTGATGATAACCGGATAGCCAATTTTCTCCGCCATCGCGAGGTTTTTCTTAATATCACTGCCTAATGGGCCATCGGAGCCTGGCACGCACGGCACGCCGGCCGCTTTCATCGCGTTAATGGCGGAGACTTTATCGCCCATCAAGCGGATAACATCGGCGGTCGGGCCGATAAAAATAAAGCCTGAGCGTTCAACTTGTTCGGCAAAATCGGCATTTTCTGACAAAAAGCCGTAGCCTGGGTGGATGGCATCGGCGCCAGTGACTTCGGCGGCGGCAATCAAGGCAGGAATGTTGAGATAGCTTTTGCTAGACGGCGCAGGCCCAATGCAAATGCTCTCATCGGCGAGCAACACGTGTTTTAAATCTCTATCCGCTGTGGAGTGCACTGCCACTGTTTTGATGCCAAGCTCTTTACAAGCTCGCAAAATGCGCAATGCAATTTCACCGCGGTTAGCGATCACAACTTTTTTTAACATACACTCAATCCAAGATAGTCAAACCGCACTTTGGGTGCAAAGTGCGGTCAAAATTATTCAATAATGATCAATGGTTGGTCAAACTCAACCGCATCACCGTCGTCTACGATGATGGCTTTCACCACGCCCGCTTTGTCGGATTCAATGCGGTTCATCATTTTCATTGCCTCAACAATGCACAATGGGTCGCCGACTTTCACTTGGCTGCCCACTTCAACAAACGGGGAGGCTTCAGGGCTTGGTGAGCGGTAGAAGGTGCCCACCATTGGGCTACGCACTTCATGGCCGGTTGGCATGGCTGGGGCGGCAGGCGCGGCGCTGGCATTTTCAGCGGGGGCTGATGGTGCGGCAGCTGGCATTGGTGCGGCTGGCGGGAGGGTATATTGCACCGCTTGTGGTGCGCTACTGCCGCGGCTGATGCGTACAGACTCTTCCCCTTCGGAAATCTCAATTTCCATAATGCCCGACTCTTCGACTAACTCGATTAACTTTTTAATTTTACGAATATCCATTACGTTCGCTCACTTTTCGTTTATCAATTTCAAGCCAAAATAATTTCAGCTTTTAAAAATAACTTCGCGGTACTTTTGTCTAGACTACCTTAATTTCGGGAAAATTGCGATAAATTTCGTTGAAATTAGCCAAGATGGCGCACAATTTACCCTTTTTGCTGCAAATAATCAACGGCAAAGCGCAGCGCATAATGATAACCCCGCGCGCCCAAGCCACAAATCACGCCCACGGCTTTGTCGCTCAAATAGGAATGATGACGAAACGGCTCGCGCGCGTGCACGTTGGACAAATGCACCTCCACAAATGGGATCGCCACACTCAGCAGCGCATCGCGCAGTGCCACACTGGTGTGAGTGAAGGCCGCCGGATTGATAATGATGAAATCCACCTGCTGAAAGCTTTGGTGAATTTTGTCAATCAACCCCACCTCACTGTTGCTTTGAAAACACTCCAACACCGCGCCTAAACGCTGCGCCTCTTGCGCCACATCTTGCTCGATTTGTGGCAGGGTCAAGCGCCCGTAGTGCTCAGGCTCACGTTTGCCCAGCATGTTCAAATTCGGGCCGTTGAGTAATAAAATCTTCATGCTTGTCCTCATTAAATTTATGCCATTATACGCAACTTTCGCCAAATAACCGCACTTTTCTCATCATTTTCAGCGATTTTGTGACAAACTCGACATTAAATCGCCTGCACCACCGCACTTTGCAACCCCGCCAACGGCAAGTTTGAGCCAGGCCACGCGCGCACCAGCTGAGTGTGCATCAAATCCAGCGTATCAAGCCCTGGCGTGGTTTCAGGCGTGTATTGCGCGGCGATGCGCGCCAATTGAGTCAGCCCAAAGCTCGATTCAATCGAAGAGCTTATCACCGCCAGCATTCCCTGTGCGTGCGCCTGTTCAATCAACGCCACACAGCGATCCAGGCTACCGACCAACGTGGGTTTAATCACAATTGCGCGCACATTGTCAGACGCTGCCACCGCAAAGTGCGGTTCACGCACGCTTTCATCCCACGCCAAAGCAATGCCCGTTTCGCGCGCAAACTCAAGGCTCATCGCCGGCGTTTTGCACGGCTCTTCAATAAATTGAATGCGCGCACGGTGTTCAGGTTTAACATATTTCGCAAATTGGCGCGCCTTTTCCAGCGTCCACGCGCGGTTAGCATCAAGGCGCAGTTGCAAATCAGGAATGGCTTCTAAAAACATATCGGCAATCAGCCCGTCGCGATTGGCCTCATACAGCCCGACTTTGATTTTGGCGACTTTCTCGCCTTCAATGTTGTCCAATTTGGCATACAGCTCATCAGGGTCGCCATAGCACAACGGCGCAAACGCCGTGTTCATCACCTCACCCAACTCCCCGCCAAGCTCCGCCATCGCGCAACTCAGCCCAAACGCCACCGACGGATAAAGCCCCGTGAGCGGCGTTTTTTCACACGGGCAACGCAACGCCGACCAGCCTTCCAGCCACTCTCGCGCCTGCGCCAAAGCCTGCTCGAGCGTTTCCTCGCTGTATTCCGGCAGCGGTGCAATCTCGCCCCAGCCTTCATGCTCACCGCACTTCACCTGCACCAGCAAGCCGTCGCGCTGCTTCAAAAACCGATTACGCAACACCACCTGTGAGTCCATTGGGATGGTGTAGTGATAGAGTTGATACGATCGCATGGTTATCCTTATTGTTGTTAATGCCAAACACGGTTATGCCTAAAGTGCGGTCAACCGCACTTTTGCTTACGGGTTGCGTTTAAATTTGCTGAAGTCGGGTTCGCGTTTTTGGTTAAAGGCGTTGCGGCCTTCTTGGCCTTCTTCTGTCATGTAAAAGAGCATGGTGGCGTTGCCAGCCAGTTCTTGTAATCCAGCTTGGCCGTCGCAGTCGGCGTTGAGTGCGGCTTTCAAGCAGCGCAGGGCGATTGGGCTGTTTTGCAGCATTTCACGGCACCAGCGCACGGTTTCGCGCTCGAGTTCGGCATAAGGCACCACGGTGTTGACCAAGCCCATGTCGAGCGCTTCTTGAGCGTTGTATTGGCGGCATAAAAACCAGATTTCGCGCGCCTTTTTCTGCCCAACGATGCGCGCCATGTAGCTCGCGCCCCAGCCGCCGTCAAACGAGCCTACTTTTGGCCCAGTTTGCCCGAACACGGCGTTGTCAGCCGCGATAGTTAAATCACACATCATGTGCAGCACATGGCCGCCGCCGATGGCGAAGCCTGCCACCATCGCCACCACCGGTTTCGGGCAGGTGCGGATGTCGCGCTGAAAATCCAACACGTTGAGATGATGCACGCCGCTGTCGTCTTTATAGCCGCCGTAATCACCGCGCACTTTTTGGTCGCCGCCCGCACAGAAGGCTTTTTCGCCTTGGCCGGTGAGCACAATCACGCCGATGTTTTCATCAAACCGCGCATCAGAGAAGGCATGAATCATCTCTTTGACAGTTTGCGGGCGAAAGGCGTTGCGCACTTGTGGGCGGTTGATGGTGATTTTCGCGATGCCGTCACGGGATTTGTGATACAAAATATCGCTATAATCGTTGCTGCAATCAAGCCACTCAACAGGGGCGTAGAGCATTTCTTCACTTGGGTATAACATGATGCTTCCTTATAAAAATGGTTGAAAAAGTGCGGTCAAAACACGGGCGAAGGCTTTCGGGTTGTCGCGATGGGCATTGTGGCCAGCGTTGTCAATGGTGTGCGTGATGAGCGCGTGCTCTTGCGCCAACTGGCAGAATTTTTGGTCATGCTCACCACAGAGGTAATGCACCGAAAAGGGGCTGTTTTTGACCGAATCAATAAAACAAGGCTGCTTGGCTAAACTGGTGGCCAGCAGCATTTGGCTGACAGCCTCTGGCGCGTTGTCGGCGCGCTCTGCGATCAAGGCACTGCGTTGAGCTGCAGTGAGGTGGGCAAACACGTCTTGTTGATACCACGCGCTGAGGGTTTGCTCAATCGGGTGGTGAGCAAAGTGCTCTGCCCACAAGTTGTCATGCTCCCAGCGCAGCTGGCGCGCCGTTGGGTCTTTCAGCCCAAGGTTGGCGCCTTCGAGCACCAATAAGTGCGGTTGGCGCCCTTTGGGCAAAAAGGCATAGCTGTAATAAAGCGCAATGCGCGCGCCGAGCGAGTAGCCAATCAAAATCAGCGGGCGTTTGCGGTAGGGTTCGAGCTCGCCATCAAGCCAGCAGGCCACGTCAAAAAAGCTCTCCACGCTCACGTCACGGTTTTCGCCGTGAAAAGGCAAATCCAAGCTTAACGTTTCCAGCTCAAGCTGCTCTTCAACGGCTTGCCAGTCGTGTTTGTCGCCTAACAGGCCGTGTAAAAATACTGCAATTGGCTTAGCCACCGATCACCGCCTTAGCAATTTGTTCGAGTAAATTACGATAAATGTCACTGCCCTCACTCGGGGCGGATTTAATTTCAATTAATGTGGTTTCTTTGCGGGCGTAGGCTTGCTTGAGCACGGTGTTGAGATCCGCCCAGGTGTATGGCCGCTGGTAATTCAAACCAAACATCGCCGCCGCTTGGGCAAACTCCAAGCCGTGCGGCAGACGATAAAATGGCTCTTTCACACTTTGCTCCACGCCAAGCAGGTTGAAAATCGACCCGCCGTTGTTGTTGATCACAAACAAAATGGTCGGCTGCGGCACTTGGCGCAGCAAGGCCAGCGAGTTGAGATCATAAAGCGCACTGACATCACCGAGCATCGCCACCAGCGGCTGATTTTTGGCACGCCCAATGCCGGCAGCCGTGGCAATCAAGCCATCAATGCCGCTGGCGCCACGGTTGGTAAACACGGGGTAATCCTCGGGCAAAAAGCCCAACGCGTCCACCAAGCGCACAAACAAACTGTTGCCCAAAAAGAGCGCGCCGTTGCGGGGCAAAATGCGCTCAACATAGTGCGCTAGGGCCGCCTCATTAAGCTTGCCGCCGACTTGTTGGCTGATGAACTCACGGCAAAATTTTGACAACGCCAACGGCTCAAGCAGCCACTCACGCTGGCGCAACGGCGGGTGCGCACGCAGCCAGTGATGCACAGGCGCAACAAAGCGCGTGGCGCGGTGATGGTGCGGGTCAAGCGCTGCGTCACTGGCATCCACTTGCCAAAACTCGCCTTGAAATTCGGATAAAAACTGCTGCACCCGTTTGCTGATGATCTGCCGGCCGAATTGAATCACAATATCAGCCTGCAATAACTTTTCGCGCACGGCGTCATTGGCCAGCCAAATATCAGCGTGCGGCAGCGGCGCGGAAATGCCCGATTGAATATCGCTTATCATCACCCAGCCAAGCGTTTGCGCCCATTGCGCCAAGCCCATGCGCTCGCGCGCGTTAAGCTTGCCGGCCACAATTACGCCGCGTTTGGTGCGCCACTCATCCCAGTGCTCGTGCACCAACACCTCACTTTGCCCGTGGGGATACATGCGCCAATGCTGGCTGCTTTTAAGCCAGGGCTGAATAGGCTCAAGCCACGGATGGGCGCTGACCGCACTTTCATCAGCGCCATAAAGCGGCTCGGCAAAAGGCACGTTGATGTGCACCACGCCGCCGCGTTGTTGTTGGTATAACGCATCACTGAGCACGCTCAACAGCCACTGGGCGCTGAGCGCTTGGCTTGGGCGCGGCAAATTCAGCGCCGCGACGGGATACTGGGCAAAAATGCCTTGCTGGTCAATCGCTTGGTTGGCGCCGCAGTGCAATAATTCCACGGGGCGGTCGGCTGAGAGCACAATTAACTTTGCACCTGTCAGGCTGGCTTCAATCACGGCGGGGTAAAGGTTGGCCACCGCGGTGCCCGAGGTGGTGATGACCGCCACGCTTTGGTTATTCGCCTGTGCCAAGCCAAGGGCTAAAAAGCCCAAGCCGCGCTCGTCAAAATGGGTGTGAACGCGAACACGTTGCTCACGCTCAAGGCGCGCGGCTTCCAGCGTTAAGGGGGTTGAGCGCGAGCCCGGTGCGATGCAGATGTGCTGCACCCCTTGGCGGGCCAGTGCGGTTAAAATAACGCGCGCCCAAACACGATTAAACAGTGCAACCGACATGATTATCTCCCGTTATAATGCAAAACAGACAAAATCCCTGCCATTTTGCGTTCAATTTCTTGCCATTCTAACAAGGGATCGGAACCTGTCACAATCCCTGCGCCAGCATAAAGGTGGATTTGCGAGCCTGATCGACGTGCGCTGCGAATCGCCACGCAAAACTCGCTGCTTTCACGGCTCATCAGCCCAAAGGTGCCGGCATACCAGCCGCGGGCAATGTTGTGTTGCGCTAAAAATACCATCGCGGGCGCTTTCGGCAGCCCGCCGACTGCAGCACTGGGGTGAATGGCCTGGGTACATTGGCTGTCGCCGACCGCACTTTTTAATTTGGCGGCAATTGGGCGGGCGAGGTGCTGCACATAGCCCAGCCTGCGCCCCTCTAATTCGCCAACGTGGATGGCCTCAGCCAGTGGTGTGAGTTTTTGCACAATGTCGTCAACCACAAGATGGTTTTCATGGCTGTTTTTGCTATCTTGCATCAGCCACGCCAAGGCGCGTTGGTCGGCCTGCTCGCTCTCACCGCACTTGACGGTGCCAGCGAGTGCTTCGGTGTCAAGCCGCTCGCCATGGCGGCGATAAAAGCGCTCTGGGCTGATGCCAAAAAAGGCCTCATCGGCACGTTCTGCCCACAAAAAAGCATAACACGCGCGCTGCTCGGCGCTGGCGTGGGCGATGAAATCGACCACATTCAAGTCATTTTTCAGCGTATAACACTTCGCTTGCGCGGGTACTACTTTGGCAAACTCGCCTTTGGCAATGCGTGACAGCGCCAAGCGCACCAGCTCGCACCACTGCGCTTGGTCATAGGCCTGCGAGGTAAAGGCCAGCTCTGTGGCCACGGGTGCAATCGCTTCAGGCGAATTTAACCCCGCCAGCCACTGGCTGACCGCACTTTTACTTTCGCCCGCGCAATAGCACAATGTAGCGCTCACGGCGGAATCGGTGCAATGCAACAACAGCCGTGGCAGCAAAAATTGCCCTTGGCCGTCAAAGGTCACACCGCCGATCACTTGCAATGGCGCGTGTTTTGTAACAAACGCTTGCGCGTCGGCGACGCTGTCAAAGCGCGCCACCTGCCCCAGCGCCAGGGTCAACCCATGGCGCTCACGCGGCTGCCAAACACACTGCGGGTAGTGCCGCTGGCCTTTGAGCCACGCCAAAGCGCTAGCATCGTGTTGGCCCAGTGGCTGGGTGTGGCTCAGGGCGTAATACGCTTGTTGATTATTGTCTTCGGCACTGAGCAAAGCGGTGTGGAGCGCGTGTTGTAATGATGCCCAACAATTCGGCACAAAAAACTCCAAACTCATTAATAAAACTAAAGGAGGAATTTTACCGCACTTTTGCAAAAATTGCGGATAAAATCTTTAATTTTTTGCGCCAAAAGCGTAAAGTAAAGGCAATGATCGCTTCGTTTAAGGACAATTATGAACACCTTCCCCAAATCCGATAAACTTGAACACGTCTGTTACGACATCCGCGGTGTGGTGCACAAAGAGGCGCTGCGCCTAGAAGAAGAAGGGCACAAAATCCTCAAACTCAACATTGGCAACCCTGCCCCGTTTGGCTTTGAAGCGCCTGATGAAATTTTAGTCGACGTGATGCGAAACCTCCCTACCGCGCAAGGCTATTGCGACTCCAAGGGGCTCTATTCCGCGCGCAAAGCGGTGGTGCAATATTACCAATCCAAAGGGCTGCGCAGCCCGTCGGTGAATGACGTGTATATCGGCAACGGTGTCTCTGAGCTGATTGTGATGTCAATGCAAGCGCTGCTCAACGACGGCGACGAAGTGCTCGTGCCAATGCCAGATTATCCGCTGTGGACGGCGGCAGTCACTTTATCAGGTGGCAAAGCGGTACACTATATGTGTGATGAAAGCGCCGATTGGTTCCCAGATATTGATGATATTAAAAGCAAAATCAGCGATCGCACCAAAGGGATTGTGATCATCAACCCAAACAACCCAACTGGCGCGGTATACAGCCGAGAATTGCTGCTGCAAATCGCCGAAGTGGCGCGGCAAAATAAATTGATCATCTTTGCCGATGAAATTTATGACAAAATTCTCTACGACGGCGCGGTGCATCATCACATTGCTGAGCTCGCCCCTGATTTATTGACCGTCACCTTCAGTGGCCTTTCCAAAGCTTATCGTGTGGCTGGTTTCCGACAAGGCTGGATGTTGCTGCACGGGCCAAAACACGCCGCCGCCGGCTACATTGAAGGCTTGGATATGCTCGCCTCAATGCGTTTGTGCGCCAATGTGCCGATGCAACACGCCATCCAAACCGCACTGGGCGGCTACCAAAGCATTAACGAGTACATTCTCCCGGGCGGGCGGCTTTTGGAGCAGCGCAACAAAGCCTATGAGATGCTCAACAGCATCCCTGGCATCAGCTGCGTCAAGCCAATGGGCGCGATGTATATGTTCCCGAAAATCGACACCAATATGTACAACATCTATGACGATGAAAAATTTGTACTCGATCTCCTCATGCAAGAAAAAGTCCTGCTCGTCCACGGCCGCGGCTTCAACTGGCACCAGCCTGACCACTTCCGCGTGGTCACACTCCCGCACGTGCAGCAGCTTGAAACCGCACTGAAGCAATTAGAAAAATTCTTAAGCAGCTACCGTCAATAACACAAAACCCCACCGCTCGGTGGGGTTTTTAAGCTCAACGCAAAATGCGCTGACCGCACTTTGATTACAAACTAAACGGTTTGACGTAAGGCAGCATGCCTTTGCTGAGCATTTTGCGCAGGTCGCTGTTGTAGTTTGTGCCAAGCCCTTGGATCTGGAAGTTGATGCCAAAGGCGTTGTCGTAAAACACCTCTTTGTCGCTGTTGCGGGTGGTGTGCGTGCTGGAGGTGAGATAACGCCGTGCGCTGAAAGTCACGTTCCAACAGCAGGTGTTGTATTGAATGCCGGCGTATTGCTCCACGGGTTTGCCCAGCGCTACGTCGTGGTAATAACGCCCGACCACCGCCCAGTTGTCGCTGACATCCCATGCGAAGGTGGCGCCCACTTGCTTGATGTCTTGATTATAGCGGTTGATGCCGTTGAGCAAGTTTTGGTCAATGTAGTTTTTCGAGGCGTAGCGGTAGCTCAGCTGCACCAAATTGTTGCCCGATGGATTGTATTCCAACGCCATGTTCGCCAGCGAGGTTTCGCTCAAGGTGGTGTCATACTGATAGCTGCCGCGCCAATCCCAATGCGGGTTGATTTTCCAGTTGGATTCCAGCGCCCAAGAAGAGGACGAATGCCCACTGGTGCTGTTGACCGCACTTTCATCCACTTTGGAGTCCCGCAAGTAATAAATTTGCCCTAATGATAGGTTAAACCGCTCTTGCGCTTGCTTGTCGAACAACCGCGTGGTGCCCCCCGAGGGTGACTTGATTGGCAGAGGCTATGCGGTCAAGCCCGCTGTAGCGGCGATCGCGGAACATTGAGAAGTAATCTTGCTGCAGCAAGGCGCTGTCGTAGCCAAGCCCCAAGAAGCTGGAGTTGAGCCCTTTGGCACCAATGTTGCTTTGGTTTTTATACGGGCGGTAGAGGTACTGCACGCGCGGCTCGATGGTTTGTGAATAATCTTTAAACAGCGTTTTATTGGTTAACAATACGGTCTCAAGGTCCGCTTTAAATTGCGGCAGCACGCGGGTGACCGCACTTTGCACTTCAAAGGCGTTAGCGCCCTTGCCTTGTTTTTGCGCATAATGGGTCGCGTAAACCTTGCCTTGCAAATTAAGGCTGGCGTATTGATTGCTCAGCGGCAAATTCAGCTCCGGCTCCAGGTGGAAGCGCCAGGCGCTTGGCATGCGTTTTGAATCGTTGTCAAAATGCACCGCTTGAGCAAAGAGCGCGTAGTTCACGCCCCACGGGTTTAGGTCATCGGAATAGTAGTGAAAATCCACCTGCGGCAGCGCGCGATACGGCCCGATTTGAGCAATATCAAACACTTGGAATTGGCGGCCAGAAATGGTGAGATTATAATTCGGCTGATAATAGCTGAGCTTAAATTGCTGCGTGGCGTAACCGTCGGTGCTGCTGCCGTATTGCGAGGTGAAATCACTGAAATAGCGTTTATCACTCACGCGAGTGAAATCCACAGCCAAGCGCCAGTCATAAGGCAATTGCGCGCTGTGTTGCCAGTAGAACAAGTGGCGGGATTTGTTCTCACCGATGTAGTCTTTCAAGCGGTCTTTAGCGAGGTATTCGCCCGCGATTTTGCCCAGCCCTAAGGTGGTTAAATAACGAAATTCGCCCAGCAGTTGCAGCCCACGCTTGCTCATGTATTTTGGCGTGATGGTGGCGTCATAATTCGGCGCAATATTCCAATAAATCGGCTGCCCCCAGCTCAAACCATCACGGCTTGAAGAGCCAAAATCCGGCATCAACAAACCGCTGCGGCGGCGATCACCCAGCGGGAACTGCCAATACGGCGTGTACAACACTGGCACGCCCAGAATGCGAAAGCGCGCCCCCCACATCTCCGCCACTTCTTCTTGCAAATCTTGGCGGATTTCATTGGCTTCAATCGACCAGGCGTTGTCATCAGGCAAGCAAGAAGTAAAGGTGGCGTTGCGTAAAGTGCGGTAGCGCCCTTGCATTTCAGCCTGTTCCGCGCTGCCGCGGCCTTGGCGGTCAACAAATTGATAGTCAAGGTTGCGAATGTCACTGTCTTTACTGTTGAGATCGATTTTCGCATCGCGGCCTTTGAGGGCAATCATGTCATCTTGATAGCGCAGCGCGCCGTTAACAAAAGCGTAGCGCTGGGCTTTGTCGCCACGTTTTTCGGTGGTGATTTGCGCGTGTTCAGAATGCAAAGTGCGGTTGCCTTGCTGAATTTGCACATCGCCGCTGTAGGTGGCTTGCGTGGCGTTTTTCATCTCGCCGCGGTCGGCTTCAATATAAACAGGCATGTCGTTAACATTGCCAGTGACTTTTTCGCCTTCAAAGTGCGGTACGCCCAACAGGCACTGCTGCTTGAGGTCGGCGGCGGCGTGGTTGGCATAAAGTGCGGTGCACACCAGCACCGTTAAAAGGGTAATATGATTGCGCTTCATTGCATTACCATCGGTTGAAATAGACTTAGCGTGATTGTACAAGAATTTGGCGCGCAACGCATATTTTTCTTAAAGTGCGGTTGAAATGAAACTTTTACCTATCAGACAAATTATTGGCACATTTGCGTTCGAGAGGTTAGAATGGTGGGAAGTTTTTACTGAAAAGAAGGAATCATTATGTCACAATTACAAGCCCTACGCGAAATGACCGTAGTTGTTGCCGACACCGGCGACATTGACGCCATCAAAACCTATCAACCACAAGATGCTACCACCAACCCATCATTGATTTTGAGCGCCTCATCACTGCCGCAATATGCGCAGCTGATCGACGAAGCGGTGGAGTACGCCAAAGCCCAAAGCCAAGACAAAGCGCAACAACTCATTGATGCGGAAGATAAATTGGCTGTCAATATCGGCTTAGAGATTTTGAAAATCGTCCCAGGGCGCATCTCAACGGAAGTGGACGCGCGCCTTTCCTACGACACTGACGCCACAGTGGAAAAAGCCCGCCGCTTGATCAAACTCTACAACGACGCTGGCATTCAAAATGACCGCATTTTGATCAAAATCGCCTCGACTTGGCAAGGCATCCGCGCGGCGGAAATTTTGGAAAAAGAAGGCATCAACTGTAACCTCACCTTATTGTTCTCGCAAGCGCAAGCACGTGCCTGTGCTGAAGCGGGTGTTTACCTCATCTCCCCGTTCGTTGGCCGCATTCTAGACTGGCACAAAGCTAACGGCGAGAAAAAAGAATTTGCACCAGCTGAAGACCCAGGCGTGATTTCGGTGACCGATATTTACAACTACTACAAAAAACACGGCTATGAAACTGTCGTGATGGGCGCAAGCTTCCGCAACGTGGGTGAAATCACCGAACTGGCCGGCTGCGACCGCTTAACCATCGCACCAGCGCTGCTCAAAGAACTGCAAGACAGCGACGCCAAACTCGAGCGCAAATTAGAATACAAAGGTGAAATTGCCCCTCGCCCAGAAAAAATGACCGAAGCGCAATTCTACTGGGAGCACAACCTCGACCCAATGGCGGTTGAAAAATTGGCCGAAGGCATCCGCAAATTTGCCGCTGACCAAGAAAAACTCGAAGCCATGCTCGAGAAAAAACTCTAAGGGCACTTTGTGTTTTAAAAACAAACCCCACCAGCCGGTGGGGTTTTTGTTGGCGTTTAAAATTGTCGCTCTTCAAACAACCATTCGCCATCAGGTTGCTTGATCACATTATAAATACGGCTGGCGCCCTCTTCACTGGAAGGTGAGATATACCGCACTTTGAAATAAAGCGCATTGGCCGCACTCATTTTGATGCTGTGAATACTTTGGATATTCAAGCACCCTGAACGGTGGTAATTCATATTAAGTGTTGGCTGAACATACGTCCATGTTTTATCAAAATAAGGTTTGACTTGGCTGGTGGTGGCATCACAGGCAATCAACCCAAAACTTTTTTGATCCTTGGCGTGGCTTGTTTGAACGCACTTCTCGCATTTTTAGGCACAACGGCTTTTTTTAAGGCGGCATCAATTGATTGCTGCGTGTTGTCATCAACATAGATCAAGCCACCTGATAGTGCGGAATTGACTTGGCCTAATGTTGAATTGACCGTGCTGGCAATGTCACTCAGCGGTTGGCAGGCAGCAAGACAAGATGTTGTGATGATAAATAGCGTTTTTTTCATATTTCCCTCAATAACCACTTGACATGCAAATAAAAAAATCGCTTAATTTTACAGCACAGCACAGCACAAGCACTTTGCAACTTTTTTGTCGCCACGACCGCACTTTGCCTATTCAAAGTGCGGTTGGCGTTTTTGAGCCTCTCTCATGGTACAATGTGCAATAACAATTGAGATTACGGGCGCTTTGCTATACACTATGATCCCGTCTTAGATAAGCCAACTTATCATCAATCAAATTCAACTATTAGGTTTCAAATGGCTACCAATTATATTTTTGTAACAGGCGGTGTTGTATCTTCTTTAGGCAAAGGCATTGCTGCCGCCTCCCTTGCCGCAATCCTTGAAGCGCGTGGGCTGAATGTCACCATGATGAAGCTCGACCCATACATCAACGTTGACCCAGGCACCATGAGCCCAACGCAACACGGCGAGGTGTTTGTCACCCAAGATGGCGCGGAAACCGACCTCGACCTTGGGCATTATGAGCGTTTTATCCGCACCAAAATGACCAAACGTAACAATTTCACCACTGGCAAAATCTATTCTGAAGTGCTGCGTAAAGAGCGCCGCGGTGATTATTTGGGCGCGACCATTCAGGTTATCCCACACATCACCAACGAAATTAAGGCGCGCGTGATCGACGGCGCAGCCGACCACGATGTGGCGATTGTAGAAGTCGGTGGCACCGTGGGCGATATTGAATCGCTGCCCTTTTTAGAAGCACTGCGCCAACTGGCGGTGCAGGTCGGGCGTGAGCGCACGCTCTTTATGCACCTGACCTTGGTGCCATACATTGCCGCCGCCGGCGAGCTGAAAACCAAGCCAACTCAGCACTCAGTGAAAGAGTTGCTCTCTATCGGGATTCAGCCTGATATTTTGATTTGCCGCTCTGATCGCGCCATTCCAGCCAACGAACGCGCCAAAATTGCGCTGTTTTGTAATGTGTCTGAAAAGGCAGTAATTTCGCTGAAAGACGTCAGCTCCATTTACCAAATCCCCGCGTTGTTGAAATCACAAGGCTTGGATGACTTTATCTGCAAACGCTTCCACCTCGAGTGCCCTGAAGCGGATTTGAGCGAGTGGGAGCAAGTGCTTTATCGCGAAAGCAACCCAAGCAATGGCGATGTCACCATCGGCATGGTGGGCAAATATACCGAGCTGCCAGATGCCTATAAATCCGTCAACGAGGCATTGAAACACGCAGGCCTGGCCAATCGCGTGAACGTGCACATCAAATATGTTGACTCACAAGATGTGGAAACCAAAGGCACTGAGATTCTCAAAGGCTTGGATGGCATTTTGATCCCAGGTGGCTTTGGCTACCGCGGTGTGGAAGGCAAAATCGCCACCGCACAATATGCCCGCGAAAATAACGTGCCGTATTTGGGCATTTGTTTGGGCATGCAAGTGGCGCTGATCGAATACGCACGCCACAAAGCGGGCATGGCGAACGCAAACTCCACCGAGTTTGACAAAAACACGCCATACCCAGTGGTGGGGCTGATCACCGAATGGCAAGACGCCGACGGCAATGTGGAAAAACGCTCTGATAACTCCGATCTCGGCGGCACCATGCGCTTGGGCGCACAGCAATGCCATCTCGCGCAAGGCTCAAAAGCGCGTGATATTTATGGCGCAGACACCATTGAAGAGCGCCACCGTCACCGTTATGAAGTGAACAACAACTTGCTGCCACAAATCGAGCAAGCCGGCCTTAAAGTCAGCGGCTTGTCGGCAGACAAAAAATTGGTGGAAATCATCGAGCTGCCAAACCACCCATGGTTTGTCGCCGCCCAATTCCACCCTGAGTTCACCTCCACCCCGCGCGACGGCCACCCGCTGTTTGAAAGCTTTGTCAAAGCCGCGCACACGCATCAGGAAGCGAAGTAAACGAACTCAAACGCCTTTATCGGCCTGACTGATAAAGGCGTTTTTTATCAAAGTGCGGTTTAGACAAAATGAATATCGAAGTCTGTGTTGAAAATAGTGAATCCATCGAGGTTGTCAATGGCTCTGGGGCGGGGCGGATTGAGTTGTGTAGCGCGCTCGGTGTGGGGGGATTGACGCCGTGTTATGGATTGCTAAAAAGTGCGGTTAAAATAGCGAAACTGCCCATTGCGATGATGGTCCGCCCGCGCGCGGGGGATTTTTTATTCAGCCGTGATGAGGTGGCGATGATGCTTGACGACATCCAAATGGCGCACGAGCTCGGTGTGCGTTGCGTGGTGATTGGCGCGTTGACCGCGCGCGGCGAGATTGATGTCGCCACCACGCAGCGCCTGGTTGAGGCGGCAGGGCCTATGGAGGTGACATTCCACCGCGCGTTTGACGTGTGTGCTAACCCACACACCGCACTTGAAACGCTTATCGATCTCGGCTGCACGCGGTTGCTGACCTCTGGCCAAGCGCCTTCAGCGTGGCTGGGGCGTGCGCTTATCGCCAAATTAGTTGAGCAAGCACGCGGGCGCATCAGCATTATGGCGGGGGCGGGCGTGAATGCACAAAACGCCAAAGCGTTGTTGGCCGCCAGCGGTGCCGACGAGCTGCATTTGTCGGCCAAGCGCTTTCGCCCTAGCGCCATGGAAAACCAAAGTGCGGTCGCGATGGGGCAAAACGCCGATGACGACCAGCGCATTATGGTCACCGATGGTGAGGAACTCGCGCGGCTGCGCCGTTCACTGGGCTTGCAATAAAGCAACAAGCGTGCGCTAAACTAGACTTAAATCAATCAATTTGTAATTTTTACAAGACAAACGGCGCAAATAGCTTTAAAATCGGGAAAGATTTTTTTGAATTAAACCTTAGCACAAATGAGGAAAAAAAAATGGCTAAAATTGTAAAAGTACTTGGTCGTGAAATCATCGATTCACGTGGTAACCCAACCGTTGAAGCAGAAGTTCACCTTGAAGGTGGCTATGTTGGCATGGCGGCTGCGCCATCTGGTGCATCAACCGGTTCACGTGAAGCGCTTGAATTGCGCGATGGTGACAAATCACGCTTTTTAGGTAAAGGTGTGATCAAAGCAGTTGCAAACGTGAACGACGTTATTGCGCCGGCGCTTATCGGCAAAGATGCGACCAAACAAGCTGAAATCGACCAAATCATGCTTGATTTAGACGGCACAGAAAACAAACCAAATTGGGTGCTAACGCAATTTTGGCGGTTTCACTGGCTAATGCTAAAGCAGCAGCCGCAGCAAAAGGCATGCCACTGTTTGCATGGATTGCTGAACTCAACGGCACACCAGGCCAATATTCAATGCCATTGCCAATGATGAACATCATCAACGGTGGTGAGCACGCTGACAACAACGTAGACATCCAAGAATTCATGATTCAACCAGTGGGTGCGAAAACTTTGCGTGAAGCCCTTCGCATCGGTGCTGAAGTGTTCCACAACCTTGCTAAAGTGTTGAAAGGCAAAGGCTTGAGCACAGCGGTTGGTGATGAAGGTGGTTTTGCACCAAACTTAGAATCTAACGCCGCTGCGTTGGCGTGCATCAAAGAGGCCGTTGAAAAAGCCGGCTACGTATTAGGCAAAGACGTGACTTTGGCGATGGACTGCGCCTCATCTGAGTTCTACAACAAAGACAACGGCATGTACGAAATGAAAGGCGAAGGCAAATCATTCACCTCGCAAGAATTCACTCACTACTTGGAAGAGTTGTGCAAAGAATACCCTATCGTGTCTATCGAAGATGGCCAAGACGAATCAGACTGGGAAGGCTTTGCTTACCAAACTAAAGTGTTGGGTGACAAAGTGCAATTGGTCGGTGATGACTTGTTTGTAACCAACACCAAAATCTTGAAAGAAGGTATCGAAAAAGGTATCGCTAACTCTATCTTGATCAAATTCAACCAAATCGGTTCATTGACCGAAACCTTGAACGCGATCAAAATGGCGAAAGATGCAGGCTACACCGCTGTGATCTCTCACCGCAGTGGCGAAACTGAAGATGCCACCATCGCAGACCTTGCAGTAGGTACTGCAGCCGGCCAAATCAAAACCGGTTCAATGAGCCGCTCAGACCGTATTGCGAAATACAACCAATTGATCCGCATCGAAGAAGCCTTGGGCGACAAAGCGCCATTCTTAGGCTTGAAAGCGGTGAAAGGCCAAGCTTAATTTTTGCTTGATGAAAAAGGCTACCTGCGGGTAGCCTTTTTGTTTGACCGCACTTTGCCTTTTGCTCTTGCATTCACCGCTAGGCAATGTCAAACTGAGAGAATAACCCAATGCAAGGAGTGCCTATGCCACAGGAACCGAATTTCGCCCAAGAAGCCGAAAAATACGACAATCCCATCGCCAGCCGCGAGTTTATTTTACAAACCATCCGTGATCACAATGCGCCAATGAGCCGCAGCGATTTACAAACCGCACTGTCGATCACCGATGAGGCGCAGCAAGAAGGCCTGCGCCGGCGCCTGCGCGCGATGGAAAACGACGGCCAGCTGGTGTTCACCAAGCGCAAATGCTATGCCCTGCCTGAAAAGCTCTCGCTGCTTAAAGGCACTGTGCTCGGGCACCGCGATGGCTTTGGCTTTTTGCAGGTGGAAAACGGCCAAGACTGGTACATTCCTAATAATCAAATGCAGCGGGTGATGCACGGCGATTATGTGCTGGCGCAACCCAACGGGTTTGACCGCCGCGGGCGGCAAGAAGTGCGGATTGTGCGCATTTTAGAAAGCCGTAAAAAGCAAATTGTCGGGCGCTTTTTCCTGGAAAGTGGCATTGGTTATGTGGTGCCTGATGACAGCCGCATCACGCAAGATATTTTAATCCCAGACGAGCATCGCTTAGGCGCGCGCATGGGGCAAGTTGTGGTGGTGGAGTTGCAGCAACGCACGCGCAAAAATCAGCCGGTGGGCAAGATTGTCGAGATCCTTGGGGATAACATGGCGCCGGGCATGGAGGTGGAAATTGCGCTGCGCAACCACGACATCCCGCACGTGTTCCCTGAAAGTGTTGAAAAGCAGATCGCCAATTTAAAAGAAGAGGTGCCAGAGGAGGCGAAAAAAGGCCGCGTGGATTTGCGCGAGCTGCCGCTGGTGACGATTGATGGCGAAGACGCACGCGACTTTGACGACGCCGTTTATTGCCGGCAAAACGACAATGGCAGCTGGACGCTGTGGGTGGCAATTGCCGATGTGAGCTATTATGTCCGCCAAAAAACCGCACTGGACACTGAAGCCCGCGCACGCGGCAATTCGGTTTACTTCCCAAATCGGGTGGTGCCAATGCTACCCGAGGTGCTCTCCAACGGATTATGCTCACTCAACCCGCAAGTTGACCGCCTGTGCATGGTGTGTGAAATCACACTCAACAAGCGCGGCAAAATGACCAACTACCAATTCTACGAAGCGGTGATGAACTCCCACGCGCGGTTGACCTACACCAAAGTGTGGAAGATTTTGCAAGGCGATGACGCCCTGCGCGAGCGCTACGCACCGTTGGTGGGGGATTTAGAAGCGTTATATGCGCTATATAAAGTGCTGATCAGCGCGCGCAAAAAACGCGGCGCGATTGATTTTGACACCATTGAAAGCAAGTTTATTTTCAACGCCCAAGGGCGCATTGAGCGCATTGAGCCGCTGGTGCGCAACGACGCGCACAAAATCATTGAAGAGTGCATGATTCTCGCCAATATCGCCGCCGCCAGCTTTATGGAAAAAACCAAAGAGCCTGCGCTTTATCGTGTGCACGCCACCCCAAGTGAGGAAAAACTCACCGCATTTCGTGGCTTTTTGAAAGAGTGCGGCTTAACCTTAAGCGGTGGACTGAAACCAACCCCTGCCGATTATGCCGAGCTGATGGAAAAAGTGCGGTCACGCGCCGATCACGAATTGATTGAAACCATGCTGCTGCGCTCCATGAGCCAGGCGGTCTATTCTGGTGACAACATTGGCCACTTTGGCTTGGCGCTGGCGGAATACGCACATTTTACCTCGCCGATTCGCCGCTACCCTGACCTGAGCCTGCACCGCGGGATCAAATATCAACTGGCCAAAGCCCAAGGCTCCAGCAAGCGCACCACCGCCACCGGCGGCTATCACTACACCTTAGATGAAATCGACCAACTTGGCGAGCACTGCTCCATGACCGAGCGCCGCGCCGACGACGCCACCCGCGATGTGGCCGACTGGCTGAAATGTGAATTTATGCAAGACCACGTTGGCGAAGAGTTTGACGGCATCATCTCCTCTGTCACCGGCTTTGGCTTTTTTGTGCGCTTAAAAGACCTCTTTATCGACGGCTTAGTGCACATCTCCACGCTGGACAACGACTACTACCACTTTGATGCCCCAAGCCAGCGCCTGATTGGCGAAAACAGCGGGATGTATTACCGCTTAGGCGACAAAGTCAAAGTGCGGGTCAATGCCGTCAGCCTCGAAGAAAACAATTGATTTTGCCTTGATTTCAAGCGAACGCAAGCCGCAACGCGTGGGTAAAACCGCTAAAGATCGCGCCAAAAAGCCACGTTATAGCGAAGCGCTGGAAAAACGCCTCGCCAAAGGCAAAAGTGCGGTCAAAAAAGAGAAAAAACCGCGAAAACGCAGAAATAAACGTAAAAAATAGAGTGATGTTGCATGAACGCGCCAACCCATTTAGTTTTACTCACCTTTGGTGACCGCCTTGAGACCCATTATCAAGCGGCGTTGTCGATTTTGAGCTTTCTCAACGATCGCCATATCGCCAAGGTGATTGTGATTACTGATCGCCCCGATTTTTATCGCTGCTTTGGCGATCGCGTGGCGTTTATCACCATTGACGAGGCCACCTTGCGCGACTGGCAAGGTGAGATGCAGTTTTTCTGGCGAGTGAAAATCAAAGCGTTGCAAGCCGTGGCAGAGCGTTACCCAGCCGAGTCAATTTTGTATGTCGACTCCGACACCGTGCTTGGCGCGCCGTTGACGCCGTTAATTGACGGCCTCAATCGTGGCCAGCCGTTTATGCACACCTGTGAAGAGCGCTTGAGCGAAGGCGGAAGCAAAACGGTGCGCAACATGTGGGCGAGCCTGCAAAACCGCACTTTTGCTGGCGTCACCATCGATGCTAACACCGCGATGTGGAACGCAGGCGTCATCGCATTGCCACATGACACCGCGCGCGACATTCTGGCACTGGCATTGGCTATTTGTGATGCGATTTGCGCCACCGATTGCCCACGCCGGCTGGTGGAGCAATTTGCCTTTTCGTTGGCGTTGAATCATCATCAACCGCTGCAAGGCTGCGAGCACATCATCGCCCATTATTGGGGCAACAAAGCGCAATGGAATGCGATCGCACAAGAGCTGCTGCTCACCGCGTTTTTGCATCACGAAAATCTTGAGCAGATGATCGCACGCGCCGCTCAACTGCCAGTGCGCGAGATGCCGATTTTCAGCAAAACCAGCAGCACCGAAAAACGCCTCACGCACCTGATTGGGCGCCTATTTAAGCGCAATCAACACCGTTATTTTAGCCCACAAGAGTAACCCTATGAGCGAGTTAATTTACGGCATTCACGCCGTTTCATCCCTGCTGGCGCGCGCGCCGGAGCGCATTATTGAAGTGTTTGCCCTCAAAGGGCGCGAAGACAAGCGCTTGAGTGCACTTTTGCAACAATTACACCACCTTGGCATCACGCCGCAGCTGGCCAATCGCGCCACGCTGGATAAAAAATGCGACGGCGAAAACCACCAAGGCATCATCGCCCGTATGCAAGCGCAAAAAGAGCTCAATGAAAACGACCTTGACCGCACTTTGCACGGTGTGGCAAACCCGTTTTTGCTGGTGCTTGATGGCGTGACCGACCCGCATAATCTTGGCGCCTGTTTGCGCAGTGCCGATGCCGCGGGCGTCACCGCCGTGATTGTGCCAAAAGACAAATCCGCCCAACTCAACGCCACCGCGCGCAAAGTGGCCAGTGGCGCGGCGGAAACCGTGCCGCTGATTCGCGTCACCAACCTTGCCCGCACTTTGCGTGAGCTCCAGCAAGCCTACAACATTTGGGTGGTCGGCACCGCCGGTGAAGCCACGCAAACGCTCTACCAAGCCAAACTCACTGGCGCCATTGCCTTGGTGATGGGTGCCGAGGGCGATGGCATGCGCCGGCTCACGCGCGAGTGCTGTGATGAACTCATCAGCATCCCAATGGCCGGCAGCGTGTCGTCTTTGAACGTGTCGGTGGCCACGGGCGTGTGTTTGTTTGAAATCGTGCGCCAACGCAGCAATCAGGAGTAATTATGGATTATCGTGTTATCGCCTTCGACCTCGACGGCACTTTACTCAATTCACACGGGCAAATTTTGCCTGAAAACCGCGAGGCGATCGATAAAGTGCGCTCGCAAGGCGTCAAAGTGGTGCTGGTCACCGGCCGCCACCACACCGCCGCACGCCCTTATCATGCCGAGCTCAATCTCGACACGCCAATTATTTGCTGCAACGGCACCTATCTTTATGATTATAAAGACGAAACCGTGCTCAGCGCCAACCCGCTCACCTGGGCGCAATGCCAGCAAATCATCAACCTCAACGAACGCTACGGCATCCATTTGTTGATGTACACTCGCGATGAAATGGCCTTTTGCGAGGTTAACCCTCACATGGCAAAATTCCAACAATGGGCGGCAAGCTGCCCTGAAAACGTGCGCCCGAATTTGCGCCTGCTCACCAGCTTCCACGAGCCGTTAGCCGCCCAGGAAACCATTTGGAAATTTGTGATCAGTGACCCCGATACGCAACTGATGCAAAAGGTGGTCGACACCCTGCCGGCTGACGAATTCAGCTGCGAGTGGTCATGGGTTGACCGCGTGGATATCGCAAGTGCGGGCAACACCAAAGGCAACCGCCTTGCTGCTTTGCTCGATTATTGGGGAATTCCAGCCAGTGCGGTCATCGCCTTTGGGGATAACCACAACGACATCAGTATGCTCACCACCGTGGGGCTAGGCGTGGCGATGGGTAACGCGGAAAGTGCGGTCAAATCCCGCGCGAAATGCACCATTGGTGATAACAATCACGCCAGCATTGCGCAGTTTTTAAACACGCAATTTGCTTAACGGACGGCTAAATTAGTTGATCTTGCTCGCATTTTTGCGTTTTGCGAATTGCATGGGCGCAGGAGATACGGTAAAACAGTATTAACAAATATGTAACCACTCCGCTTGGGCCTTGTTGGTTTGAGCGCTTTGCCTGAAGGAGGTATGTATGCGTAAGAATGTTGGCCGTGTTGACCGTGCCATTCGTATTGCTGTTGGTGCGTTGTTGTGTATTTTGAGTGCGTTGAAGATTATTGGCCCGTGGGGTTATGTGGGCGTGGTGATTGCGATGAGCGGTGTGATTGGTTTTTGTGCGTTGTATCAGTGGTTGGGCTTTGCTACGTGCCCTTATGTGCCACACCCTGATGTGGATGCCGAAGACGATCATGAGCATGAGCGCGTTTAACCTTACTTTAAACCTCACCTTGGGTGGGGTTTTTTGATCTTTTATCACTATCGTTTTTTCTTTCCTTGTTCTCTTTGATAACTCCGTCATCTCTATCGTTTTTCGCCGTTGGCGACTTCCTTTCTTTGCTTGTCCAAAGAAAGGAAGCAAAGAAACGACATTTTGCCCCTGTCCATAAGATATTCGCTTAGTGCCAAATTGCTACGGCTCGCTCGGGATCAAACCCTCCCTCGCCTAGCACTTTAGGCACCCGCTCAGCATCTTATTCCGGGGGCGATCGCATAACCAAATTTTGATTTTTGAAAAACACAAAGTGCGGTCAAAAGCCATTTAAAAGTGCGGTTTTGCGATCAACGTGACCGCACTTTGTA
>NZ_JABTBO010000030.1 GCF_014884965.1 Spirabiliibacterium mucosae
ATTTCCACCAGCGGCCTTTATAACTAAACGCAGGGATGGCGGCAATCAGCTGCTTGCCCACTTTTTTGCTTGGGTCAAGGCAGGAGAGTGGGTCTTGAAAAATCATCGACACCTCTTTGCCGATCAGCTTGCGCCGCTTGGCGGCGGGCATTTTCAACAGTTCCACATCATTGAAGCGAAAGCGATCAGCGCTGACCTTCCAGCTTGGTTTAGCGTTGTTGCAGATGATTTTGGCAATCAAACTTTTGCCCGAGCCAGATTCGCCAATCAGCCCGCAAATGTCGCCCTCGTTGACGGTTAAGCTGACGTTGTCGATCAGCTTGACATAGCCTGTTTGGGTTTTCACTTCCACGGTGAGGTTACGAATATCTAAAAGTGCCATAATGCCCTCAATCAGCGGGTGTGGTAGTATTTTTCCACCGTTTTCGCCAAGGTGTCAGAAAACAGCAAAATCACAAAAATAATCAAGGTTAAAATCACGCCGGGGATAATCACCAGCCACGGCGCGAGATAAATCAAATCAATGTATTCGCGGATCATCGTGCCCCACTCTGGCAGCGGCGGCTGAGCGCCGAGAGAGATAAAACTCAGCGCGCTGATATCCAAAATCGCGAAAATAAACACCCGGCTGCTTAAGCGGATAAACTGCGGGATCAGGTTTGGCAGCACGATGTGCTTGAGTAAATAGCCCTGCGAGGCGCCGTCTAAGCGCAGCATTTGGATATAATCCTTGTGAATTTCGCGCTGAAGCATTTGATACACCTGATGGATAAAATAGGGCAGTGAGGCGAGCAAAATCGCCAAAATCGCGTTGAGCAAGCTCGGCTGCATCAAGGTGGCGATCACGATCGCCAACAGCAAAATCGGAATGGAGAGAAAGGCATCCAAAAAGTGGCCTAAAATGCCGACACTCAGCCCTTTGCCACTGCCAGAGAGCACGCCAAGCACGCCGCCGATGGCCAGCGTCAACACGGTGACCAACAGTCCGCCGCCAAAAGAGTAGCGCAGGCCGTGGATAATGCGGCTGAAGAGATCGCGCCCGAGATCATCGGTGCCGAAAAAATAGGCCAGCCGGCCGCTGCGTGACCACGCCGGTGGCAGCAACTCTTGGCCGAGAAATTGCGCGCCTTGATCATAAGGCGCCAGCCACGGTGCAAAAATCAGCGCCAGCAGCAACAGCAGTAAAATATAGCCACAAAAAAGCCCCACTTGGCGCTGCTTAAACAGCTGCCAAATGTCGCGCAGTGGCGTGGTGTGGCGAAACTCGGCCGGGCTTTTATCGGACATACCACCCCTTGCGATTAAATGGATCGAGTAAGAACATAACAAGGCCACCTAATGTATTGATAAGCAAAATAAATAAGCCAATGATCACCACGCCTGCGGAGATGGCGTTGTAATCTTGCTGCTCCACGGCGTTGATCAGCCACTGGCCAATGCCAGGCCAGCTGAAGATGGTTTCAATCAACATACACATCGCCAGCAGCATGGTGAAAGTGCGGGTCAGTTGCGGGATCATCGGCGCGAGCGTGTTGCGTAGCAAAATGCGATAAGCAATTTTAAAGCGCGACCAGCCGCGGATTTCGGCAAATTTGACGTAATTTTCGCGCAAGATTTGCTCAGCGCGGTATTGCGTGTTTTGCATGATCTCCATCATCGGCGCAATCATCAGCACCAGCACGGGCAGCAGCAAATGTTGGAAGACATTTTGAATCATTTTGATGCGGTGCGGGCTTTCAACAAACCACACATCGATCGCGGCAAAGCCGGTGATGCTGTCGATGTCATAAAGCGGATAATACTGCCCAATGGCAGAGATTTCCCACTGGCGGCTGGCGGCGACATAAAGCACAATCGGTGCAATCCAAAAAATCGGCAGCGCAATGCCAAACGATGCGCCAAAGCGGATCACCCGCCCGCACAATTGGTTGCGATAAAACGCGCCGACAAAGCCAATTGGCAGGCCGATGAGCAGCGCCAGCAGCAAGGCGAGAAAACACAGCTCAATGGTGGCCGGCAGCACCGCGCGGATTTGCTCAAACAGCGGCTGGCCGTCGATATAACTGATGCCAAAATCGCCGTGCAGCAAGCGCAGCACATAGTGATAAAAGCCGCTGAAAAAGTTCGGTTGCGCCAGTACGTCATTCAGCGGGTCGCGCAGCAGAATATGAAAGCTGATGAACGATAAAATCAGCAAGGTGATCATGGTTAACAAGGCGCGTCGCAAAAGATAATAAAACATCACTTGCCCTTTTCTGTCATGGAAAGCTCAGCAAATTGAATGCTGCCTAAAGGCTGCATTTTCATGCCGCTTAAACGTTTGTTGTAGAGCATAATGCGCTCGGCGTTGGCAATCGGGATAAGCGGCAGTTCATGCATGGCTAGGCGTTGTGCCAGCTCATAGTTGCGCGCGCGCGACTCCAACGCGGGGCTTTTGAGGGCGTCATTTAACAGCGTGTCAAAAGTGCGGTTGCAGTAGTGGCTCAAGTTGTTGCTGTGCACCCGCCCGCGCAGCCTAAAATTGGCTGCAAAAAGCCGTTTGGGTCAAGGCTGCCGGTCAGCCAGCCGCCTAAAATAATGTCGTAGTTGGCCTGCCCACGCTCGGCGAGGTGCTCAAACTCACTGCGCGGCAAATAGCGCATCGTCACCGCCACGCCGGCTTGCTGCAAGTCAAAGCGGATAATTTCCGCCATTTTCACCGGGCTTGGGTTATACACGCGGTTGTCGGTCAGCACCCAAAAGTTCAGCGCCAGGTTTTGGCCTGAAAGTGCGGTTTTGGCCGCCTCGGGCGCGTAGTTATAGGCAAAGGTTGAGAGCCCAAATTGCGCCGCCCACGAGCTTTGCGGAATTAAGGTGTTAGCCAGTTGCGCGTTGTTGAAAAAGATCCGCTCAACAATCCGCTTGCGGTTGATCGCCTGCGCAATCGCGCGGCGCGTGGCGATGTCTTTGACCGCACTTTGCTTTAAATTAAACGCCAGAAAGGCCAAATTCATGCCATCGATGCGCGCGGCGTCAAAGCGGCGGCTGCGCAGCAAGTTGTTGATTTGGCTCGGCTCTGGGTAGGCCATGATATCGCACTCGTTGTTGAGCATTTTCTCAAGCCGGCCAGAGTGGCTGGTGGAGAGATCAATCACCACATTGTCGATGTGCGCCTTTTCGCCCCAATAATCGTTGTTGCGTTTGAGCCGCACGTATTGGTTGCGAAAATACGCCCCCACTTGATACGCACCTGTGCCCACCGGCAGCGTGTCGAGCTGAGCGATGTTGTCGTCGGTGCTGAGTTGCTGGGCGTATTCTTGGGATAAAATCACCGCATATTGGCTGGCCAAATGCTCCAAAATTGAGCCATCGGGCGAAAACAGCTCAATTTTCACCAAATAAGGGTTCACCGCCGTCACGCTTTTGATTTTTTTGTCAAAATCAATGCTGTCGAAGTAAGGGTAGCGGTTTTCCTTGGCGTAATCGTAATAAATGCGATATTGCGGATTGCTGGAGGTGTTGTGCGCCGTTTTTTCAATATTCGGGAAGCCCTCCAAGCGCCCGAGCACACGGTTGAGCGAGAACACCACATCATCGGCGTTGAGCTCGCGGGTGGGCGTGAACCACGGCGTTTGGTGAAATTTCACCCCTTTGCGCAGCTCAATCAGCAAGGTTTTACGATCGCCCGAGAGCCTGTAATGCTGGGCTAAGGCGCCCGTAACCGCTTTGCGCTGATTATTTTTTATCTCAAATAACTTGTTATATATCTGTTCTGCCACCACATTCATAGATGTACCCACATCCACCGTTTGAGGATTGAACGAAAATCCCGTAGAGTGAGTGCAGTAGATCAAGCCATTTTGGCTGATGCTATGCGGCACGCGCGGCGCGCCAATGGCATTCAACGCCAGGCTTGAGAGGATCAACAGTGGTGTAAAAAGTGTGTTTATACAACGCATTGGCAACTTGTGTTTGAATGATTTGGCCACATTGTAGTTTATCTTGGCGCATTTTGCCATTTTCTCGTAATATAAACGCACGTTTAAGGAGTTGACATGATTTTTAAAATTCTCGCATTGTCTGTCATTGCGTTTATCGTTTGCTTGATTGTGCTGCCGCTGTGGCTTTTTAGCCATTATAAAAAGGGCAAAGCCATCCCACACATTGAGGGGCAAACGCAAACCCAAGCCGCCCTTGGCACACTGCAAGGCGAGGCGAAAGCGCTGCGAGGGCGCGTTGAGCGCCTTGAAGCGCTGCTGGATTACCATCAACCGAACTGGCGTGAAAAACACTAAGGAGGCCTTATGCTGTATCGTTATCCACAACAAGGTATGATTTCAGGCGTGTGCGCTGGCATCGCCAAAGCCTCAGGCTTGGAAATTTGGGTGGTGCGCACCATCACGGTGCTGTTATTTTTATTCGGCGGCTTTTTCTTCGTGCCGCTGGCCTACATCGCTGGCGCCTTTATGCTCGAAAAAGCCCCTGATCAGTATTTTGAGAACACCTCAAAGCAGATGTTTGACGGCAGCCCATTAGATGGCGACGCGCCAGGCAACGCCTCCTTCGCGGAGCTGGAAATGCACTTAGCCAGCCTCAAGGCGCGGGTTGAGGCGCTTGAGCGCCACATTGAGCGTGAACACAGCAAGCAAGAGAACAACCATGTTTAGCAAACTGCAACGGGAAGTGGAAGACTTCGTCAACCGTGGGCTTGACCGCACTTTAAATCTTGCGGTAACCGGCTTGAGCCAAAGCGGCAAAACGGCGTTTATCACAAGCCTGGTCAACCAACTGTTGACGTTAAACCAAACCGACGGCGGGCATTTGCCGTTTTTCGCCCCTGCGCGCAGCGGGGATATTTTGGCGGTCAAACGCGTGGAGCAAGAAAATTTAAGCATCCCGCGTTTTGACTACGAGGCCAATATGGCAAGCCTACGCCAAAACCCGCCGCAGTGGTGCCAATCGACTCGTGGCATCAGCGAAATCCGCCTGGCCGTGCGCTATCGCCACAGCAAAAGCCTGCTGCGCCATGTGAAATCGGAAAGCACGCTTTATATCAACATTTTAGACTACCCCGGCGAGTGGCTGCTCGATTTGCCGCTGCTGGGGCAGAGCTTTAAAGCCTGGTCGCAAAGTTTAGACAAAATCCAACACGGCGTGCGCGTGGAACTGGCGGAAAAATGGCAAAGTGCGGTCAACCAGCTCGATTTAAGCGACAAAGCCAATGAAGAGGTGCTCGCTGAGCTCGCAGGGCTCTACACCGAGTTTTTGCATCAATGCAAAGCCCAAGGGCTGCATTATATTCAGCCGGGGCACTTTGTGCTGCCTGGGGAATACCAAGGCGCGCCGGCGCTGCAATTTTTCCCGCTGCTGGGGCTTGATGATGAGCAGTGGCAAGCGCTGGAAAAAGCCGATCGCAACAGTTATTTCGCGGTGTTGAAAAAGCGCTACGACTATTACCGCGACAAAATCGTCAAGCGCTTTTATGAGCGCTATTTCAGCCAGTTTGACCGCCAGATTATTTTGGCTGACTGCCTAACCCCGCTGAATTACAGCCAGCAGGCGTTTATGGAAACCAAAGAGAGCCTGCGCCAGTTGTTCAGCAATTTTCACTACGGCCAGCGCTCGCTGCTCAGCCGGCTGTTTTCGCCACAAATTGACAAGCTGCTGTTTGTGGCCAGCAAGGCCGACCACATCACCTCCGATCAAGTGCCGAATTTGATCGCACTGATGCGCCAGCTGATGCAAGAGGGCGGGCAGCATGTCAATTTTATCGGGGTTGAAAATGATTACGCCGCCATTGCCGCGGTGCGTGCCACCACGCCGGTGCTGGTGGACGACGGCGGCAAGCAGGTCAAAGCGCTGCAAGGCGTGCGCAGCCGTGATGGCAAGGAGGTGGTGGTGTTCCCAGGCTCGGTGCCAAGCCGCTTGCCGAGTGCCGATTTTTGGGCGCAAAACCGCTTTGAGTTTGACCAATTCGAACCGCAGCCGCTGATCGACGGCGAGCGCATACCGCACTTGCGCATGGACAGCGTGCTGCAGTTTCTACTCGCTGATAAGTTGGAGTGATATGGATAAAAAATATTTTGATCTCACAAGTGAGCCGTCGCGCGAAGATGAGGCCTTGCAAGGGAAAAAGGAGTTCGACAATGCCCGCCTCACGCTTGATGTGACCGACGAGAGCCCAGTTGAGCGGCAATTTGAGCGCATCGCCAACCCCAAACCGCGTTGGTGGAAGCGCATTCTCGGTGTGATTATCGTGCTCTTTTTGGGCGCAACGGTGGCGCAGTCAGTGCAGTGGATTATTGACAGCTACCATGATCATCAGTGGATTACACTCGTCTTTGCGCTGGTGACCTTTGGCGTGGTCTGCCTTGGCCTGACCGCACTTTGGCGGGAATATTGGCGGCTGGTGAAATTGCGTCGCCGCGCCCAGCTCCAGCAAGAAAGTGAGTTGCTACTCACCGCGCCGAGCACCCTTGGGGCGAATAACGCGCAAGCGCGCGAGCTGTGCCAGGGCATCATCACCAATATGCAACTAAGCGCGGATGACCCGCGCGTGCAGCGCTTTGAGCAGCAAGTCAGCGACGAGCACTCCGCCAAAGAGGTGAGCTTTTTGTTTTCACAAAATGTGCTGCTGGATATCGACAAAACCGCGCGCAAAATGGTGAGCAAAAGTGCAGCAGAGTCGGCTGTGATCGTGGCCGTCAGCCCGCTGGCGATTGTGGATGTGCTGTTTGTGGCGTGGCGCAATTTGGCGCTGATTAACCGCATCGCCAAGCTCTATGGCATTGAGCTGGGCTATTTCAGCCGCATTCGCCTGCTGCGCTTGGTGCTGGTGAACATGGCTTTTGCTGGTGCCACCGAGCTGGTGCATGAAATTGGCATGGATTGGCTGTCAAAAGATTTGATGGCCAAGCTCTCCGCCCGCGCCGCACAAGGCTTGGGCGTGGGGCTGTTGACTGCGCGATTAGGCATCAAAACCATGGAGTTTTGCCGCCCGCTGGCGTTTATGCCAGGTGAAAAACCGCGCTTGAGCATTATTCATCAAGAGCTTTTAGGTGTGATTAAAGACACCATGTTCAAGCAAAACAAAAGTGCGGTGGCAGAGCACGACTACCGCTAAGGCTCGCGCTGAGCGCACTTTCGCCAACCGCACTTTTGATAAAGTGCGGTTTTTAAGCGATGCGCGCAAAGGCGCGTTCAAGGTCGGCGATCAAATCATCCACTGCTTCAAGCCCAATGTGTACGCGAATCAGCGTGCCTTGCAGTGGGCGCTCAATGCCGGGGCGGATGCGCGCAATTTCGCTCGGTTGATTGTATAAAATCAGTGATTCAAAGCCACCCCACGAATAAGCCATGGTGAAGAGCGAAAAGTGATCAAAAAAGCGCTCCAACTCATCATGGCTTAAGGTGCGCGTGAGCTCAAACGAGAACAAGCCACTGCTGCCACTGAAATCCCGCACAAAGTGCTCGTGGCCGAGGCAGCTTGGCAAGGCGGGGTGAAACACGCGCGCCACTTCAGGGCGCTTGCTCAACCACTTGGCGACCTCAAGGCTGCTTTGTTCATGTTGTGCCAACCGCACTTTTAACGTGCGCAGCCCGCGCAAAGTGGTGTAGGCGCTGTCGGCGTCGGCCATTTGCCCCATCAAGTAGGCCTGCTCACGCAGCGTGTCCCACGTGCGCGCATTGGCCACCGCGGTGCCAATCATCACATCAGAGTGGCCGACCAAATACTTGGTGCCAGCCTGCACGGAAATATCCACGCCAAAATCCAACGCAGGGAAGAGCACGCCCGCCGCCCAGGTGTTGTCGATGATGATCACAATCTCAGGGTTCACCGCGCGCGCGGCTTGCACCATGGCGGGGATATCGGAAACTTCAAGCGTTAATGAGCTGGGGGACTCCAAAAACAGCACTTTGGTTTCAGGGCGAATGAGCTTGGCAATCTCCGCACCGGCCATCGGGTCATAAAAGGTGGTGGCCACGCCAAAGCGCGCGAGCACTTGCTGGCAAAATTCTTGGGTCGGCTCATAGGCCGCGCCGCTCACGAGCAGGTGATCGCCACTTTTCACGAAGGCCAAAATGGTATTCGTCACCGCCGCCGCGCCGCACGGGAACAAATAACAGCCCGCGCCGCCTTCCAGCTCGCACATCGCATCTTGCAGCGCAAAGTGGGTCAGCGTGCCGCGTCGGCCATAAAACAGCGCTTTGTTGGCGCGGTTTTGGGTGGCGTCCTTTTTATCGGCTAAACTTTCAAAGGTTAATGACGATGCGCGCTGCACCACAGGGTTGACCGCACTTTGGGTATAACGGCTGGTGCGGCCAGCGTGCACCACCGCGGTGGCGAGTTTTTTAGAAGATGGCATAACAACCTCACATGCTACAAATAGTGATACAATAATCATTTCTCGGCCGGCGCGCAAGGCTGAATTTTGATAGAAAAAATCTATTGCTAAAATAGATATTGAGAGGCGATTTTAACTCAAAAGTGCGCTATACTATAAAAATATAAGCAGAAATGCTTCTCAAGGCGCAAGCCAAACTTAGTTAAAACAGGAGAAATTATGGTTTTAGTAACTCGTCAAGCCCCTGATTTTACAGCATCTGCTGTATTAGGCAATGGTGAAATCGTT
This sequence comes from Spirabiliibacterium mucosae, assembly GCF_014884965.1. GTDB lineage: Bacteria > Pseudomonadota > Gammaproteobacteria > Enterobacterales > Pasteurellaceae > Spirabiliibacterium > Spirabiliibacterium mucosae. The sequence continues at coordinate 8,613 of NZ_JABTBO010000030.1, forward strand.
GACAACTTCAACTTCAAAAAACACATTGCAGGCCGTGCGGCAGTGGTATTCTTTTACCCAATGGACTTCACCTTCGTGTGCCCATCTGAATTGATCGCTTTTGATCACCGTTACAAAGAATTCCAAGACCGCGGTGTTGAAGTGATCGGCGTGTCTATCGACTCTCAATTCACTCACAACGCATGGCGTAAAACCCCGACCGACAAAGGCGGTATCGGTGAAGTGCAATACCCATTGGTTGCTGACGTGCGTCACGACATCGCAAAAGCGTTCGGCATCGAGCACCCAGAAGCGGGTGTGGCATTGCGTGCGTCATTCTTGATCGACAAAAACGGCGTTGTGCGTCACGAAGTGGTGAACGACCTGCCATTAGGCCGTAACATCGACGAAATGCTGCGCATGGTTGACGCCCTTCAATTCCACGAAGAACACGGCGAAGTGTGCCCAGCACAATGGGCGAAAGGCAAAGAAGGTATGAAAGACAACCCAGATGGCGTTGCGGCATACCTCAAGAAAAACGCCAACGACCTATAATCGTGCAACAAACAAAAACCACGCCCCGGCGTGGTTTTTTTATGCGTGAAGGACAGTGCGGTCACGCTTAAAAATTTGCTATACTAGCCACATTCAAAGTGCGGTTGAGGAATGGATATGGACAATGTCAGTCAAGCAGAAGTGGAGAAGTTTAATAAAATGGCGGCGAGTTGGTGGGACCCAGAGGGGGATTTCAAGCCGATTCATCGCCTCAATCCAAAGCGGTTGGCGTATATTTGCGAGCATGTAGGCACACTTGTGGGCAAGCGGGTGCTGGATGTGGGCTGCGGAGGCGGCATTTTAAGTGAGAGCATGGCGCGCATGGGCGCGCAGGTGGTGGGGATTGATATGTCACCGCAGCCGCTGGCCGTGGCGCGTGAGCACGCGCGCGAGCAGGGCTTGAGCATTGATTATCGCCAGCAAACGATTGAGAGCTTAGTCGCCGAGCAAGGCGGGCAGTTTGATGTGATCACCTGCATGGAAATGCTCGAGCACGTGCCAGACCCAGCGGCGGTGGTGCGCGGGTGTCAGCAGCTGCTCAAGCCCGAAGGCGTGGTGTTTTTCTCTACCATCAACCGCACTTTTAAAGCGTGGGCGCTGGTGGTGGTGGGCGCGGAATACATTTTGAAAATGCTGCCCAAAGGCACCCATGATTACGACAAATTCATCAAGCCTGCCGAGCTGTTGAGCTGGTGTGATGACAATCGTTTGCACTGCGTGAATATTCAAGGCTATCACTACAACCCGCTTTCAGGGCAGTTTTGGCTCAATGGTGATGTCAGCGCCAATTACATCATGGCGCTGCGGCAAAAAGTGTGACCGCACTTTTAAAATAGCGTTTTAATTCTGCGTTTTTCTATTCAAGCGGGCAAAAAAGGTGCATAATAAACGCAATCACTTTCAGCAAGTATAAGGATACACTATGGCTCAATTTTATACTGGCGCCCGCGTGTTTGACCGCGGTGCATTGTTAGAACATTACGCGCTGGTGGTTGACGGCGGCAAAACGCAAAAACTCGTACCTGAAAGCGCCATTCCTGAAGACGCGCAAGTCAAGCGCCTCAACGGCGGGATTTTGACTCCAGGCTTTGTGGAAACCCAAGCCAACGGCGGCGGCGGTGTGTTGGTCAACGATCAATGCGATCGCGCCGGCCTTGAAAAAGTGCTCGCCGGCCACCGTAAATACGGCACGGTGGCGATGTTGCCAACTTTTATTACCGACAGCCAAGAAAAATATCACCAAGCCATTGCCAACGTGGCCAATTTGGTCAAAGAGGGCATGAAAGGCCTTGTCGGCGGCCATTTTGAAGGGCCGTTTTTGTGTGTTGAGAAAAAGGGCACGCACAACCCGCGTTATATCCGCATCCCGGATGAAAAAGATTTCGCCTGTTATGAACAACACGCGGACTACTTGCAGCACAGCATTCTCTCCCTTGCGCCTGAGCAAGTGCCAGCAGGCACTATTGCGCGCATCAAGCCGTTTATCCCACAAATCAACCTCGCGCACAGCATGGCTACCGCAGAAGATCTGCTCGCCGCCCGCGCAGAGGGCTTGACCGGGATTACGCACCTTTACAACGCAATGCGCCCACTCAGCGGCCGTGACCCAGGCCCAATTGGCAGCGCGGTCGAGCTTGGCCTGTATGCCGGCATCATCGCCGATGGCGTACACAGCAGCCCGTATTCCCTCGCCACCGCCTACCAACTGCTTGGCGACCAACACTTAATGCTGGTGACAGACTCCATGCACACCATTGGCGCGCCTGAAATCACCGAGTTTGATTTGATGGGCGTGAAAGTATTCGTGAAAGAAGACCGCCTCGTCAACGAGCACGGCTCACTGGCCGGCGCGCACATCAACTTGCTGCAATGTGTGCAAAACGCCGTACGCTACATGCACGCCGATATCCGCAGCGCCCTGCGCATGGCGGTGTCAACTCCTGCTAATTACGTCGGTCGCGCCGACCTTGCCACCATTGTGGCGCGCGATGTTGATGACGTGATTTACCTCAGCGATGGCGATCTCGCCCTGCGCGATTGGCAATAATCCCGCCATAAAAAACCGCACTTTCAAAGTGCGGTTTTTATTTTATCTGTTGTGATTAAAGCATAGTGGCCAGCGCTTCCCACTCTTTGTCTTCCAACACGTATTCTGTTTCATCGCCGTATGGGAAGAAGTTACGGTTGCCCGCAAAGAAGGTGGCGTCGTAATACTCTTTAAACTCCAGCGCGGCGGTCAAAGTCAGCAAGCGGCCGTCGATGCCTTCAGCACCCGCACAAGTGTAGGCGTCAATCATCTCTTGCGGTTGGTTGACTGGGGTGGTCTCAGGCAGCAGTTGGAAGCTTTTCAGCGCTTCAACCACTGGGCCAAAATACACGCCGTATTTCAAATAGGCGGTTGGCTCGCTGTTGAGGTATTCCAACACTTGGTTTGGCAATTCGCGATCGTAGTCTTGATCTTTATTTTTTTGCTCAAACGCCTCTTTGGCTTTGGTGTATTTTTCCACTAATTCTTCAACATCATATTGGTAGTTCTTGAATTCCATAGTTTCTCCTTATCCACAATGTGATGAAAATGTTATGAAAATGCTTAAGGTCTATCTTGCCAAAATTTCACACAAAATGCCAATTTTGGCTGGGGGAGTGCTTAAATTTCCCCCAGCTTTATCGCTAAGTTGTTGATTTTTATCAAGTGCGGTTTTGCGCCAATTGGGCAAAAACGGCGTCGGCAGCGCGCAAGGTGGCGTCGATGTCTTCCTCACTGTGCGCCAACGACATAAAGCCCGCCTCAAAGGCTGACGGCGCGAGATAAACGCCGTGCTCGAGCATCTTGTGGAAAAATTGCGCGAACAACTCGCTGTCGCAGGCCATCACGTCGTGGTAGTTTTCAACCGCACTTTTATCGGTGAAAAAGAGCCCAAACATCGCGCCCACGTGGTTGGTGACAAAGCCAATGCCGTGTTTTTTCGCTAATTGCTCAAGGCCTTCGCAAAGTGCGGTTGTCAGCGCAGTGAGTTTGTCGTGGTGGCCAGGTTTGGCCAATTCGTTTAAGCACGCCAGCCCCGCGGCCATCGCGATAGGGTTGCCTGACAACGTGCCAGCTTGATAAACAGGGCCGGTTGGTGCGATGTGTTGCATAATCGCTTTTTTGCCGCCAAAGGCACCCACTGGCATGCCGCCGCCGATGATTTTGCCCAGGCAGGTGATATCAGGCGTCACGCCATAATAGGCCTGCGCGCCACCGAGTGCGACGCGAAAGCCCGTCATCACTTCATCAATAATCAACAGCGCGCCATATTGGTCACACAACTCACGCAAGCCTTGCAAAAAGTGCGGTTTGGGTGGCACGCAGTTCATGTTGCCGGCCACAGGCTCAACGATAATGCAGGCAATGTCTTGCGGGAATTGCTTGAACGCGTTTTCAACCGAGGCCAAATCGTTGTAGTGGCAAACGAGAGTGTGTTTTGTAAAATCGGCAGGTACGCCTGGGGAATTGGGTTGGCCAAGGGTGAGCGCGCCGGAGCCGGCCTTAACCAACAGCGAATCGGCGTGGCCATGGTAGCAGCCTTCAAATTTAATGAGTTTATCCCGCCCTGTGTAGCCGCGCGCCAGGCGAATGGCCGACATCGTCGCCTCGGTGCCGGAGCTGACCATGCGCACCATCTCAATTGATGGAATAAGCTCGCGCACCCGCTCGGCGAGTGTGATCTCAAGTGCGGTTGGTGCGCCAAAGCTCAAGCCGTTTTGCGCCGCCTCGATCACCGCCTTCCGAATGGCGCGGTGGTTGTGGCCTAAAATCATTGGCCCCCAAGAGCCGACGTAGTCAATGTAGCGCTTGCCGTCGCAGTCAAAAATATAGGCGCCCTCGGCTTTGTTGATAAACACGGGCGTGCCGCCCACGCCTTTGAACGCGCGCACCGGCGAGTTGACCCCACCTGGGATGACATCTTGGGCTTTTTCAAAGAGTTGTTGAGAGTGATTCATGGTCTGTCCTTTATCGTTTTGCGTAGGCGTATTGTAATAGAAAGCGATTTTTTTTCACAGCGAGAATAAAAAAAGTTTATCAACTGCGGATTATGATGTGGTATTCTGTCAAAATTATCGACGCAATCGCAAGGCGCAGGAACGTAGTAAAGGCAAAAATATGTGGCTTTCATTGTTGTTGCCATTGATGGTTTCATTTTTGGCATTAATTCTTATCCGCCCGCTGGCACGCAAAGTGGGGTTGGTGGACAAACCTAACTATCGCAAGCGCCACCAAGGGTCGGTGCCGTTGATTGGCGGCATTGCGCTGTTTTTGGGTAATTTGTGTTTTTATCTCTTGCAATGGCATGAGATGAGCTTCCCGCAGCTGTATCTTTTCTGTGTTTCTGTGCTGCTGATTATCGGCGTGCTTGACGACCGCTTTGACATCAGCCCGTTTATCCGCGCGGCGATTCAAATCGGCTTGGCGAGCATGATGATCTATTACGCCAATCTTTCCCTCGACTCGTTGGGTCAAATTATCGGGCCGTTCAAGCTGCAACTGGGCATGTTCTCCTCGATGGTGACGGTAATGATTATCATGGGCGTGATCAATGCCTTTAATATGATCGACGGCATCGACGGCCTGCTCAGTGGCCTTTCCAGCGTCACGTTTGGCGCGATCGCCATTTTGATGCTGCTTGATAACCAAATCAACCTCGCGCTGTGGTGCATTGCCTTGATTTTGGTGATGCTGCCTTATGCACTGTTTAACCTCAACGCCTTTGGCGTTAAGCACAAAGTGTTTATGGGCGATTCGGGCAGCACCTTGATTGGCTTCACCATTATTTGGATTTTGCTCCTCAGCACCCAAGGCTCGGGCCACCCGATTAATCCGGTGACCGCACTTTGGGTGATTGCCATCCCGCTGATTGACATGGTGGCGGTGATTGTCCGCCGCTTGCGCCAAGGCAAAAGCCCATTTCGCCCGGACCGCTTGCACATTCACCACCTAATGATGCGCGCAGGTCTAAGCTCCCGCCAAGCGCTGTTTGTGATCACCTTTATGGCCGCTGTGTTTGCCGGCTTTGGCATTTTGGGGGAAGTTTACTACATTGATGAATGGATCATGTTCCCGCTGTTCATCATTGTCTTTTTTGTTTATTACTATTCCATCACGCGCGCTTGGCGGGTTTCAAGGCTGATTAAGCGCATGCGCCGGCGAGCGTCGCGCTCGAAAAACCGTGTTAAACTCTCAAAAGGATAATCTATGTCACATCACGCACCTCAAAGCCCCGTGAATGCACAAGGCGTCGAGCAGCTTGATTTGCTCGCCTTTGGCGGCATTTTGTGGCGCAAAAGCTGGCTGATTGCCATGTTTGTGCTCTGTGCTAGCGCCATTGCGTTTGCTGTGTGCCAATTTGTGGTCAAGCCACAGTGGCGCGCTGAGGCCTACATTGAAGCGCCAAAAGAGCAAGATTTAGGCAATTATTATGCGCTCTCGCAAATGTATGATTTGATCGCCAGCCGCAACGGCCAAGCGGCGGACCCAGAGCCAGCCCCAGTAGGAGAACAGCAAAGTGCGGTCGGCGGGCTCAACGGGCAGGTGTTCAGCGCCTTTTTGCAAAACTTGCGCGCCTACGATGTGCTGCGTGCGTTTTGGGAAAATTCCAATTACTACCAACAACTGCAAACAGGGGATAGCCACCACGACCAAGCGCTGCTGGAATCGTTAATTGAGCGCGTGGTTTATCAACCAGGCAACCCCGCCAAAGGGCTTGATGACCGCGTTTATCTCACGCTGAACAATCCAAAACAGGCCACCGAATTGCTCAGTGCGCTGATGAATTATGTTAACGAGCAGACCCATCAGCAAGAGTATGCCACCTTAATTGCCAAGTGGAAAAACCTCTTTGAGCAGGTGAAACTCGCCGCCAGCAACAAGCTGGGCCAAACCCAACAAGGTGCGATTGTGCCGCCAAGCGTGTGGGAGAGCAAACTGGCGATGATGCGCTCGGTCAGCCCGCTGGATAACCAATTCCAAGCGTTTCATTATTTGAAAACGCCAGTGCAACCCTTAGCACCCCATTCGCCGAACACCGCACTTTGGGTGCTGCTCAGCGGCTTTGCGGGGCTGATTTTAGGCTGCGCGCTGGTGATTATGTTGGCGCTGCGTGCGCGCAATGGCAAAGCAAAGGACAACAATGAAAAAGCTTAAAGTACTCACCGTTTTCGGCACCCGCCCAGAGGCGATCAAAATGGCGATTTTGGCGCAAAAACTTGCGCAAGACAGCCACATTGAGGCCAAAGTGTGCGTCACCGGCCAGCACCGTGAAATGCTCGACCAAGTGCTTGATCTTTTCGAGCTCAAGCCGGATTTTGACCTCAATATCATGAAATCAGGCCAAGATCTCACCGACATCAGCGTGCGCATTTTGCAATCCTTGCGTGACGTGCTCACTGAATTTCAACCGCACTTGGTGTTAGTTCATGGCGACACCACCACCACCTTTGCCGCGGCATTGGCGTGTTATTATCAACGCATCGCCGTGGGGCACGTCGAGGCGGGCTTGCGCACCTATGATATTTACTCCCCGTGGCCGGAGGAGGGTAACCGCTGCTTAACCGGCGCGATTGCGCAATTCCACTTTGCACCAACGGCCACGGCGCAGCAAAACCTGCTGGCGGAAAACAAGCCTGAAGATAACGTGATCGTGACCGGCAACACCGTGATCGACGCCTTGCTGTGGGTGAAAAATAAACTAGAACAAACCGACGCGCTCAACGCTGAGCTGGGCGCGCGTTATCCGTTTTTAGCGCCGGATAAAAAGCTGATTTTAATCACAGGCCATCGGCGTGAAAACTTTGGTGACGGCTTTGAGCGCATTTGCAAAAGCATTAAAACCATCGCCGAGCGCCACCGCGATGTGCAGATTCTCTACCCGATGCACCTCAACCCGAACGTGCGTGAGCCAGTCAATCGCCACCTCAAAGGCATCGACAACGTGTTTTTGATTGAGCCGCAAGATTACTTGCCGTTTGTCTATTTGATGAACCGCGCCTATTTGATTTTAACCGACTCGGGTGGCATTCAAGAAGAGGCGCCATCACTTGGCAAACCTGTGCTGGTGATGCGCAACACCACCGAGCGGCCTGAAGCGGTGGCCGCGGGTACCGTGAAATTGGTCGGCACCGATGAAGCGCGCATTGTCGGCGAGGTAGAAAAATTATTAACGGATGCGGCGTACTACCAATCGATGGCGCACGCGAACAATCCTTATGGTGATGGCAATGCCTGTGATCGCATTGTCAGCGCAATTAAACAATGGTTAAACGAAGATTAATACTATGACAACATTCAATACAATTTCCGTCATCGGCCTCGGCTACATCGGCCTACCAACCGCCACCGCCTTTGCCTCGAGCGGCAAAAAAGTGCTTGGGGTGGATGTCAACCAACACGCGGTAGACACCATCAACCAAGGCAAAATTCACATTGTCGAGCCTGATTTAGACGTGGCGGTGAAAAGTGCGGTTGAAAAGGGCCTGCTTCAAGCCAGCCTTGAGGCCAAACCAGCCGATGCGTTTTTGATCGCGGTGCCAACGCCGTTTAAAGCTGAGCACGAGCCGGATTTAAGCTATGTTGAAGCCGCCGCTAAGGCCATCGCCCCCGTGCTTGAAAAAGGCAACCTCGTGGTGCTCGAGTCCACCTCGCCGGTGGGGGCGACTGAGGCCGTGGAGCAGTGGCTGCGCGAAGCACGCCCTGATCTCAGCTTCCCGTCTGATGCAGGTGATGAGGCCGACATCAAACTGGCCTACTGCCCAGAGCGCGTGTTGCCAGGCAAAATCATGCAAGAATTGTTCTCCAACGACCGCGTGATCGGCGGGCTGTCGCCAGCCTGTGCCAAAGCGGCGGCTGAGCTTTATCGCTTGTTTGTTAAAGGCGAGTGCATTGAAACCACTGCCCGCACCGCCGAGATGTGCAAACTGACTGAAAACAGCTTCCGCGATGTCAACATCGCCTTTGCCAATGAACTCTCATTGGTGTGCGATCACTTAGGCATCAGCGTGTGGGAGCTTATCCGCCTAGCCAACCGCCACCCGCGGGTGAATATTTTGCAACCGGGCGCAGGTGTGGGCGGGCACTGCATCGCCGTTGACCCGTGGTTTATCGTCGCCCAAGCGCCAGAGCAAGCGCGCTTGATTCGCACCGCGCGTGAGGTCAACGACCACAAACCGCACTGGGTGATTGAGCAGGTGAAAAAGGCACTGGCCGAGGTGGTCAGCGAGCGCGATTGCAAAGCCTCCGAGGTGCGCATTGCCTGCCTAGGCTTGGCGTTCAAGCCAGACATTGATGACCTGCGCGAAAGCCCAGCGGTGGAAATCACCCGCGATTTGGCCGCGTGGCACAAAGGTGAGATTTTGGCGGTGGAGCCAAACATCAGCCAATTGCCAGCCAAATTGAGCCAAAGCAACATTCAGCTCGCCAGCCTTGAACAGGCGCGTGAGCAGACGGATATTTTGGTGTTGTTGGTTGACCACAGCCAGTTCAAAGCCATTGACGGCGCGGAAATTGCGCAGCAATGGGTGATCGACACCCGCGGCATTTGGCGTCAATAATGGCCTTGAATTACGTGCTGGCGCGCAACGATTGGGAGAGTGACTTTTTCCAACGTGAGATTGCACGCCTGACATTTACTGAAAGTGCGGTCAGCCAACCGCACTTTGGTGATTTTGCGCTGATTCAATGCAAGCTCGATGCCACGCAGCGTGAGGAAATAGCCTGCCTGCACACACTCGGCTTTGAGCAAGTGGAAGGCGAGTGCGATTATTGCTGGCCGTTAACGAGTGACGCGCCAACCGCACTTTGCCTTGCCCGCGAGCAAGACATTCCTGCCCTCGAGCAGTTGGTCTCGCACGCGTTTGCTGACAGCCGCTTTCGCGCGCCGTGGTTTAGCGCGGCGGAAAACGCGCGCTTTTACCAATGCTGGATTGCCAAAGCGGTGCGCGGGCAATTTGACGATGCCTGCTTGGTGCTCAAAACCGATGACGGGCAAATCCAAGGCGCCATTAGTGTGCGTCAGCTTGATGACACGCGCGGCCGTGTGGGGTTGCTGGCCGTCAACGCGCAGTTTCAAGGCCAAGGCGTGGCGCAGCAGTTGCTCGCTCAAGCCAAAAGCTGGTGTTTAGAAAAGGGCCTGCGCCAATTGTGGATAGCCACGCAGCAAAGCAACCTCGCCGCCAACCGCTTATATCAAAAAATCGGCGCCGAGGTGCACGCACGCGCGGCGTGGTTTTACAAACAGATTAAGTAAGGAAAAGAGATGATCGTATTTAACAAGCCACCGGTGGTGGGCACCGAAATCGGGTGTTTAAATGAAGCGTTAAGCACAGGCAAACTCAGCGGCGACGGCCCTTTCACCAAAAAATGTGAAGCGTGGATTGAGCGCCATTTCAACACGCCCAAAGCGCTGCTGACCCCCTCTTGCACCGCCTCACTTGAGATGGCGGCGTTGTTGATTGACACCCAACCGGGTGATGAGATCATCATGCCAAGCTACACTTTCGTTTCCACCGCCAATGCCTTTGTGTTGCGTGGTGCCACCATAGTGTTTGTGGATGTGCGCGCGGACACCATGAACATCGACGAGCGCAAAATTGAAGCGGCGATCACCGATAAAACCAAAGCCATTGTGCCGGTGCATTACGCGGGTGTGGGCTGTGATATGGATGCCATCATGGCAATTGCCGAAAAACACAACCTCTGGGTGATTGAAGACGCCGCCCAAGGCGTGATGTCGCGCTATCAAGGCAAAGCCCTGGGCACCATCGGCCACATTGGCTGTTACAGCTTCCACGAAACCAAAAACTACACCGCCGGCGGCGAGGGTGGGGCAACACTCATCAACGACAAAGCCTTGATTGAGCGCGCTGAAATCATCCGTGAAAAAGGCACCAACCGCAGCCAATTCTTCCGCGGGCAAGTCGACAAATACACCTGGCGCGACATGGGCTCGAGCTTTTTGCTCTCCGATTTGCAAGCCGCGTATCTTTACGCGCAACTCGAGGCCGCGCAAGGCATCAATCAACGCCGCTTGGCGATTTGGGCGCGCTATTATGATGCCTTCAGCCGCTTTGAAGGCCGCGTGCAACTGCCGCACATTCCGTCCGATTGCGAGCACAACGCCCATATGTTCTACCTCAAACTGCGCGATCTTGACGACCGCACTTTGCTGATCGACAGCCTCAAAGCCAACGACATCATGGCCGTGTTCCACTATGTGCCGCTGCACTCTAGCCCCGCGGGCAAGAGCTTCGGCTTTTTCGCCGGCGACGATGACATCACCACCCAAGACAGCGAACGCCTTGTGCGCTTGCCGCTGTTTTACAACATGACCGATGCGGAGGTGGATAAAGTCATCACCGCGGTGACTCATTATTTAAGCGAACACCCGTAAGCGATGAAATCCCTCGGCAGCACCACGCTTTGGACAGGCACCTCGACGCTGATTAAAATCGGCGTCGGCTTGTTGGTGGTCAAACTCTTGGCTATCCACTTCGGCCCGCAAGGGGTGGGTTTGGCCGCCAACTACATGACGCTGCTCACCGTGCTCGGCGTGTTTGCCGGCGCGGGCATTTTCAACGGCGTGACGAAATACGTCTCCCAGTTTGAGCAGGACGAGTCCAACAGCCGTGCGATCCTCTCCAGCGCGTCGTTTATCATCGTCTGTTTTTCCCTCGTGCTTGGGTTGGTGATGCTGCTGGCAGCCAAGCCGATTGCGCTGTTTTTATTCACTAAACACGGCTATCACCACATCATCCAAATTGTGGCGTTTTGCCAGTTTGGCATTGCTTTGAGCAACTTTTTCCTCGCCATTTTGCGTGGCTACCGCGACGCCAAATTCAACGCCATTAGCATTATCATCGGCGCGCTGCTTGGTGTGCTAGCCTTTCTAGCAGGGCTTTATCTGTTTGATTATCAAGGTGCGCTGGTCGGCTTGGCGCTGGTGCCCGGGCTTGCATTTATCCCCGCCTTTTTGGCGCTGCGGGGCTATCAGCGCAAACAAGTTGGGCATTTTCAGCTCGCCTTTTTAAAACCGCACTTTGACCGCGAGCAGAGCAAAAAGCTGCTGACATTTTCATTTATGGTGTTTGTCACTGCTGTGACCATTCCGGTGGCTTATATTTTAATGCGCAACTGGCTCAATCGCGGCTACGGGCTGGAGGCAGTTGGCCTGTGGCAGGGCGTGAGCAAAATCTCTGATGCTTATTTGCAATTTGTCACTGCCGCCTTTTCGGTTTATCTGCTGCCGACCTTTGCCAAGCTCACCACAGGTGGTGAAATCAAGCACGAGATTGCCAAAGCGCTGAAGTTTGTTTTCCCCGTCACGTTGGCTATCAGCGTGGCGATTTACCTGCTGCGCGATATTATTATCCGCATTCTCTTTTCCAGCCAATTTGCTGCGATGGATGAGCTCTTTTTGTGGCAGCTGTGCGGTGATCTTTTTAAAGTCTCGAGCTATATTTTTGGCTATTTAATCGTCGCCAAAGCGGCGTTGAAACTCTATATTTTGGCGGAAGTGACCCAATTTGTGCTGCTGCTGGGCAGCGCGTTTATCCTGATCCAGCTCAACGGCGCACGCGGGGCAACGCAATCGTATATGCTCACTTACATTCTCTATTTTTTATTGTGCCTGTTAGGCTTTTGGATTTATCAACGAAGAGGGCGCGCGTGATGACCATTTACCATGTGCTCGGCTCACACATTGAGCACCACAACAAAACCGTGCTGGATTTTTTCGCCAACACCTTAATCAACACCGTTGAGCCCAATTTGTGCCGCCATGTGTTGATGGTCGGCCACGTCGGCGAGTACCCCGCGCTCAACATCACCCATTTTGACAGCAAAAAAGCCATCGCCGCCCACCTGCGCCAGCTGGCCAAGCGCGAAAAAGACGCCTTTTTCTTCTTTCACGGGCAATTTAACCCCTATATCTGGCTGGATATCGCCACCCACCGCCTGCCGGCTGCGCGCCTAGGTTGGCACATTTGGGGCGGCGATCTCTATGAAGCCTCCACAGCGCTGCAATTTCGCCTGTTTTATCCACTGCGCCGGCTGGCGCAACGCAAGTTGCGCCATGTGTATGCCACCGTGGGGGATTTGGCGGTGTTCAAGCGCCTTAACCCCAACGCGCAGGCGCACACGCTCTATTTCCCGACCAAAATGAGCAACGCCCTGCCGGAAAACACCCGCGAGGGCGAGGGCACTTTGACAATTTTGCTCGGCAATTCAGGCGATCCAACCAACCGCCATCTTGAAGCGTTAGACGCGATTCAAAGTGCGGTCGGGGACGCCGCGCGAGTGATTATCCCGATGGGGTATCCTGAACATAATCAAGCTTACATCGAACACGTGCGCGAACGTGCCAATGCGCTGTTTGCCAGCAATGTGGTCACGATTTTAGAGGAAAAACTGGCCTTTAGTGATTACTTGAACTTGTTGCAGCGCTGCGATGTGGGGTATTTCAACTTTGCGCGCCAGCAAGGTGTGGGCACCATTTGCTTGCTGATTGACATGAACATCCCGCTCGTGCTCCACCCGAGCAACCCATTTTGTTTGGATATGCAAGCCCAAGGCGTGGCCTATCTCACCCCTGAGCAGCTCAACCCTGAGGCCATCGCGCAGGCCAAAGTGCGGTTGCAGCAGCTGGATAAACGCCACATCGCCTTCTTCCCGCCCAATTATGTGCAAGGCTGGCAAGATGCGCTTGAGGCGTTGCAAGGGTAGGGGGCACTATGTTATCAAACCTTGCTTTGTTCGCGCTGCTCGCGCTTTATCTCAGCAGCATCACGTTGATCGGCTTTTTGACCTACCGCCACTATCTCGCGGTGCGGTTTAACTTTTTCTTGCTCTTTAGCGTGATTTATCTCATCACCTTTTTCCTCGGGCTGCCGTTTAGCTTGGCGCTGGCGTTTAATTTTGATTTCAAATTGCTTGACCCCGACATCCTGCTCGCTAGCCAATTTGCCGCCCTGGCGTTTTATTTGATATTTTATGTCGCTTATAGCGTGCGTTTGACACCACGCCAAACCGCACTTTACCCCACCGTGCAAGCCAGCGCGCGGGAGAATAGTGCCAGCATTGCCCGCATCACGGGCGTGATTTTGCTGCTCATTGGCCTGGGCACAGTGGCGCTGTTTTTCACGCAAAACGGCTTTTTGCTGTTTAAATTGAGCAAATACAGCCAAGTCTTCTCGCAACAAGTCAGCGGCGTGGCGCTCAAGCGCTTTTTCTACTTCTGCCTGCCAGCACTGCTGATTTTTTATTTTTTAAACCCGAGCAAAAAGCAGTGGCTGCTGTTTTTGGTCTTTGGCGTCAGTTTTGGCGTGTTGACCTACATTCTCGTGGGCGGCACGCGGGCTAACATGGCCTTGGCGGTAGCGCTGTTTTTCTTTATCGGCATCAGCCAGCGCTATCTCTCGATTGCCAGCTTGCTGCTGGCCGGCGTGATTGCCATTGGCGCGATGTTTGCTCTTGCACTGGCGCGCTATGGCTTGAACGTGCAAGGCGCGGAGGCGGTTTACACCTTTTTGTATCTCACCCGCGACACCTTCTCGCCGTGGGAGAATTTCGCCACCATTCTCTCTCATCACAATCAAATCGAATGGCAAGGCTTAGCGCCGATCGCGCGGGATTTTTATGTCTTTATCCCGAAAACCTGGTGGGAGTCACGCCCGGATCTGATCGTCAACAGCGCCAACTATTTCACCTGGGAGATTCTCAACTACCACGCGGGCCTGGCCATTTCGCCAACGCTGCTTGGCTCGCTTTATATCATGGGCGGCGTGCCGTTTTTAGTGCTGGGCGCGTGGCTGTGCGGCTGGCTGGTTAAGTGCTTAGACGCGCTCTATCGCCTGAGCAAAAACAGCGCCAATCGCAGCTGCCGCGCCATCTTGCAGGCCTACTGCTTTGGCAACTGCTTTAACTTAATCGTGCTGGTGCGTGAGGGGCTTGATGCCTTTGTGTCGCGCTTTTTATTTTATTCACTGGTGTTTTTCATCGCCGTGGTTATCGCCGCGCTCATCACCGCACTGTTGCGCAAGCTCCACTGCACGCGCACACAACTGATTTCAACAAGAGGATAATATGGACAAAGTCAGCATCCGCGGCATCGAGCTGCTCGCGGTGAACAATCAGCAAGCCTTCGTCGATTTCCTGATCAACGCCGATCACATCCAACAAGGCAAACTCATCGCGATCAACGCTGAAAAAGTCATCACCGCCGAGCGTGACAGCGAGGTCAAAGCATTGCTCGAGCAAGCGGAGTTTAAATATGCCGACGGGGTGAGCATCGTCAAATCCATTCATAAAAAATATCCGCAATACCGCACGTTACAACGCGTGCCAGGCTGCGATCTCTGGCAGGCCTTGATGGCGCGCGCCGGCGAGCTGCAAACGCCCGTGTTTTTAGTCGGCGGCAAGCCTGAGGTGCTTGCGCAAACCAAGCAAAAGCTGACCGCACTTTGGAATGTTAACATCGCAGGCAGCCAAGACGGCTATTTCACCGCGGAAGAGCAAAGTGCGGTGATTGAACGTATCAAAGCCAGTGGCGCTAAATTTGTCACCGTCGCCATGGGCTCACCTAAGCAAGAGCGCTTTATGGCCGCCTGCCAAGCGCAATATCCAACCGCACTTTATATGGGCGTGGGGGGCACCTATGATGTGTTTACCGGCCACGTTAAACGCGCACCTGTGATGTGGCAAAAAGCCAATTTGGAGTGGTTATATCGCCTGTTGAGCCAGCCAACACGCTGGCGGCGGCAGGTGAATTTATTGAAATACGCCTATTACTACTTTATGAATAAGTTGTAATCGAATTTCGTATTATAAACGCGCAGCAAGGCAGATAAAACCCCTGATTTGCATAATTTATCAGCAAGTGGAAAAAAAATGAAAAAAGCACTAGACAAGCGGGGCAGAAAACCGTAATATGCGCTCCGCAACGACGCAATAGTGCGCTCGTAGCTCAGTTGGATAGAGCGTTGGCCTCCGGAGCCAAAGGTCTCAGGTTCGAATCCTGTCGAGCGCGCCAGCGTTCGCATGATTTAGCTAATGCTTTATCAAACACCACAATGGTGGCTATAGCTCAGTTGGTAGAGCCCTGGATTGTGATTCCAGTTGTCGTGGGTTCAAGTCCCATTAGCCACCCCATTCGGCGAGTAGCGCAGCTTGGTAGCGCAACTGGTTTGGGACCAGTGGGTCGTAGGTTCAAATCCTATCTCGCCGACCATTTCTCTTTTGAGATCGTTCTTTAACAATATATCAGACAATCTGTGTGGGCACTTGTGGCTTTGTTTTGAAAAGATAAAGTCTTAATGAGTGCTTAAAATTTTAAGTCAAAATTCATTGAGCGAAACAGATTTAAACTTTTAAA
>NZ_JABTBO010000031.1 GCF_014884965.1 Spirabiliibacterium mucosae
GCGCAACAAGTAGTACTTAAAAAAGTGGTGGGTGATACCGGGCTCGAACCAGTGACCCCCCTCCTTGTAAGGGAGGTGCTCTCCCAACTGAGCTAATCACCCACTTGTTGTGAAGGTGCATTATAATTGACGTGGTATTTCAGTCAATGACTTTTTCCCTTTTTGTGCTCAACTGGCGCAAAAATAGCCACCAAAACGGATTTTTGCTATTCATCACCGCCGCATACGAGTACAATACGGCATAATTTGCTTAACGAATCGAATTTAAGGCTACACTATGGAAATGAAACCCCTTTTCCCGCTTGACAGCAACGTCAAAATCCGCACCCGCTTTGCCCCGAGCCCAACTGGCTACCTGCACGTGGGCGGCGCGCGCACCGCACTTTACTCTTGGCTTTATGCCCGCCACAACCAAGGCGAATTTGTACTGCGCATTGAAGACACCGACCTTGAGCGCTCCACGCAAGAAGCGACAAATGCAATTTTAGACAGTATGGCCTGGCTGGGGCTGAATTGGGAACATGGGCCTTATTACCAAACCAAGCGCTTTGACCGCTACAACGACGTGATCGACCAAATGCTCGAACAAGGCTTGGCGTATCGCTGCTACTGCTCAAAAGAGCGCCTTGAGGAACTGCGCGAGCGCCAAGAAGCGAATAAAGAAAAACCGCGCTACGACCGCCACTGCCTGCATGCGCACGGTGAGCACAGCATTGACGAGCCGCACGTGGTGCGTTTTAAAAACCCGCAAGAGGGCTCGGTGGTGTTTGACGACGCCATCCGTGGGCGGATTGAAATCAGCAACAGCGAGCTCGATGACCTCATCATCCGCCGCAGTGACGGCTCGCCGACCTACAATTTCTGCGTGGTGATTGATGACTGGGATATGGGCATCACTCACGTGGTGCGTGGGGAAGATCACATCAACAACACGCCGCGCCAAATTAACATTCTCAAAGCCCTCGGCGCGCCGATTCCGGTTTATGCCCACGTATCGATGATTTTAGGCGACGACAACAAAAAGCTCTCTAAACGCCACGGCGCGGTGAGCGTGATGGAATACCGCGACGAAGGCATTTTGCCGCAGGCCTTGATCAACTACCTCGTGCGCCTGGGCTGGGGCCATGGCGATCAAGAAATTTTCAGTTTAGAGGAGATGATCAAGCTCTTTGATCTCCATTCCGTCAGCCGCTCGGCTAGCGCGTTTAACACCGAAAAACTCAAGTGGCTCAACCACCACTACATTCGTGAAATGCCGGCTGAACAAGTGGCCGAGGCCCTTGCCTGGCAAATGCAGCACCACAACATCGACACCACTCATGGCCCGGCATTAACCACCATTGTGGCGATGCTCGGCGAGCGCTGCCAAACGCTTAAAGAGATGGCCCTTGCCAGCCGCTATTTTTATCAAGATTTCGATCACTACGACGAAGCAGCCGATAAAAAGCACTTCAAAGCCAGCGCCATCGCGCCATTGAAATTAGTGCTTGAAAAGCTGACCGCACTTTCAACCTGGCAAGCGGAGCCTATCCACCACGCGATTGAGCAAACCGCCACGGAGCTGGAGCTCGGCATGGGCAAAGTCGGCATGCCACTGCGCGTGGCCGCCACCGGTGCGGGGCAATCGCCATCATTGGATGTGACACTTGAGGCCATCGGGCGCGAACGCACCCTAGCACGCCTGGCGCGCGCGATCGATTATCTTGAACAAAAATTTGCCGAATAGTATCAATTTTAGGCAGTTAAACAAAAATCACGCGCAATTTTGCAAAAGTGATTGACAGATAAAAGTGCGGTCATTAATATAACCGCACTTTCTAGTTGAAAGCACCTTTTGGGGATATAGCTCAGTTGGGAGAGCGCTTGCATGGCATGCAAGAGGTCGTCGGTTCGATCCCGTCTATCTCCACCAAAATTCCTTTTTCTTGATTCCCTCTTCTCGCAAAACATCGCCTAAACCGCACTTTTATGCAATCTGTTCTTTTATTTTGCACCCGTTGTGTTTAATATTACGCCCATGTTTAATCTAATGGGAGTATTGTATGGAAACGTTTAATTTTGCCGGGCTTGGGTTCGGCGCGCTGGCCATTGCGGCGGTGGGTTACTTTATTATCAAAGGCTACAACGCCAAAGGGGTGCTGCTCACGGTGGGCGTCTTTCTCTTGATTGCAGCTGGGTTTTTAGGCCACTCGCCAATCAAAGAGCCAAGCGGCATGTTCTTTGTCGATATCAGCGATTATATCTACACCCTGATGGAAAAACGCGGCGGCGGTTTGGGCCTGCTGATTATGACGTTGATCGGGTTTTCGGTCTATATGTCGCATATCGGCGCTAACGATGCTGTTGTGCGGATTTTGTACAAACCGCTGCACAAAGTGCGGTCGCCTTATATTCTGATGATCGGCGGCTTTATCATCGGCTCGTTGATGTCTTTTGCCATCTCCTCGGCCACCGCACTTGGGGTGTTTTTAATGGCAACGCTCTTCCCGGTGATGGTCGGCCTTGGCATCAGCGTGCCAAGTGCTGCCGCCGTTTGCGCCACCACCTTGATTGTTAACCTCTCCCCAGCATCAGCGGAAGTGATCGCCTCGGCGGAAAATGCCAAGGTGTTGTTGACCGATTTTGTGTTCAAAACCGCGGTGCCAATGGGCTTGTTTGTTGTGATTTGTGTCGCCGTGGCGCACTTTTTCTGGCAGCGTTACTGTGACAAAAAAGAGGGCTTGGTCATCACCGCCGCCGACGGCGAAGTCGTCCCAGCCGACCCAATGGCGCACTTAAGTGATGCCCCGTGGTATTACAGCCTGTTGCCGTTTTTGCCTATCGTTGGGCTGCTGGTCTTCACTGGCAAAGAAATCCACCTCGGCTCACTTGCCTTCACCTTGCCTGCCATGTCATTGGGCAGCTTGGTGGTTTTAACCTTGATTATTGCCGCCGTGATTGAATTTATCCGCAAAAGAAGCGCAGAGGTTGTCTACACTGGGCTGGAAAAATGCTATGAAGGCATGGCAGAAGCGTTCAGCGCGGTGGTCATGCTGTTGGTGGCAGCGGGCGTCTTCGCAGAAGGGCTCTCGCAAGTGGGCTTTGTCTCTGCTTTGATTGATGCCACCCGTCAAATGGACGGTGCGTCGCTGGTGATGATGCTGACCATGGTGTTCTTAACTCTGCTGATCGCCATTGCCTCCGGCTCTGGCAGCGCGGCGTTCTTCGCGTTTGTGGAAATTGCACCTCGCTTAGCCGACCACTTAGGCATCAACCCTGTCTATTTGATTGCGCCAATGATGCAAGCCTCCTCCACCGGTCGGGCGATGTCGCCTGTGGCGGGCGTGATTGTGGCGGTGTCCGGTAGTGCGAAAATCTCCCCAATGTTGCTGGTCAAACGCACCTCAGTGCCAATGCTGGTGGCAACCGCGGCGATTATCGCCTACACCTTAGTTGCCATCCCACTGCATACCGCCTAACGCCATCCCCCCTCGGCCGCAAAACACAAAGTGCGGTCGTGGGAACAAAAAAATTATACACGCTGAGTATAATTATACATCGCATGTATAATTTTGTATAATTTTCGTAACACATTGAAAAGGCAAGCATTGCTTGCCTTTTTCTTCAACCGCACTTTAAGGTTTCGCTTCGTTAATGAGGGTGTTTTTCAACCAAGCGTGAAAGTGGGAATCACCAATTTTGAAGGTGTTATCTCCCCCTTTTGTGATTAAATCTGCCCGCGTGAGCTTGCGCACCTGCCCTTGAATTTGGCTGCTACTAATACTATCCACGCCCAATTTTTCAGCAAAGCGCTGACGCACATCATGGGTGTATAATCGCGAATTGCCATGAAAAATATGTAAAATGATCTGTTGCTCGAGCGCGTTGAGCTCACGCCACTGCACGCTATAATCCGTCCGCTCGTTTAACTCTTCCACCCGCCGTGCCAGCGCTTGCTCAAATGGCAAGGTTGGATTGACAATCATGTCTTGAATAATGGAGCGCATATACAGTGGGATTGACCCCAGCTGCTCTTTAAATGTGTTGTATAACGTCGTTTTATCCAATTCACGCCCTGTTCGTGCGTGGTAAACGTTCGCCAAAAAGTCGGTAAACGATTTGTCCAGCATGGGGAAGTCCATCGGATGCGCAAAATGAAAAAATGGCGCTTTATTGTCATTAAACATCGCGCGCAATCCATTGGTGCTAGAGCCGGTGAAAATCACTTTAATTTTTTGCTGATTTGTATCAAGGCCTGTACGCAGCGATTTGATTAAGCCCTCTGTGCTAGGCTCACGCGCCAACTCTTGCACTTCATCAAGCAGTAATAGCGTTGGCTTTTTGCTCTCTTTGGCAATGAGGTTGAGCAGCTGGCTGACATGCGGTGTGTTATCAACCGCACTTTTATCTTTGCCAATGCCCACGCCAAGCACAGATACGGAGGTGATATTTTTCACCGTTTGAGCAATCACGCCATCAAGCTCAATCGCAAAGGCCTGCAAAGCCTGTGTGAAACGCACACTCAGCTCGCCTGCTTGGTTATCCATAAAACTGAAATAAAAGACATTGAACCCCATTGCCTTGGCCTGCGGCTGTACGTCATTGAGCAAAAATTGTGTTTTGCCCATCCGCCTTGGCGCAAACAGCGTGATAGCATGCGTGATGCCTTCTTTAAGATTAAGCAGTAACCCTTTGGCCAACTGCTCTCGTTTAAAATACAAAGGATCGCTGTACATGTTCACCTCTTTTATACAAAATTATACACGCTGAGTATAATTATACATCGCGTTTATAATTTTGTATAATTTTTCATAACACATTGAAAAGGCAAGCATTGCTTGCCTTTTTGTGTGGGTTATTTGATGACGGTGACCATTTCGTCGCGCTGGCGGCGGACCTGTTTCATCGGGGCGAGCCAGTCGTTTTCCTCGTCAGCGTAGCCGATGTAGATCAGCGATACGCTTTTCAGGCCCTTTTCGCGCAGGTTTAACGCTTCATCAAGCACTTGGCTGTCAAAGCCCTCAATCGGGGTGGTGGCCACGCGCAGTTCGGCGGCTTGCGCGAGTGCCAGCCCCATGGCGATGTAGGTTTGGTGCGCAGCGTGGTTGAAGTTTTCAGCTTGACTGTGGCGAGCGACTTTTTGCTTGAGCATGGTGGTGTAGCGCCCAAAGCGGCCGCGGGGCAGGCCGCGCTCGTCTGTGATGCGGTCATACATGTCATCAATGCGCTGCTCGGTGTAGTTGTCCCACGCGGCAAACACCAACACATGGGAGCAGTTGCGCATGCACTCAGGGTTAAGTGCGGTTTCGCTCAATTTGTCTTTCAGCGTTTGATTTTCGATCACGATCATTTCAAACGGCTGTAAGCCCGATGAGGTTGGTGCCAAGCGCGCAGCTTCAATGATTTTATCCACGCTGTCTTGTGGCACTTTTTTATTCGGAATATACGCCTTCACCGCATGCCGCCAGTGTAAGTTTTCAATTAATGTTGCCATACGCGCTCCTTTATTTGGTGTTTTAGCCATCATAACAAAAAAGCCGAACAATGTCGGCTTTTATTACAATGAGATGTTATTATGCGTTGCAGCTTTCGCACGCTGCGCTGTACATCCAAATTAATTTTCTTGCTCGGTAATGTAGTCACTCATTTGTGAGGCGGTGCCCTCATCACCCACATCGCTGGCGGTTTCTAAAATCGCACGTTGTTTGCTCAACAGCGCTTTGAAGCCCTCTAATGTGCCTTGCAAGCAGTCTTTTGCGCTTGACACACCAGTGTGCTCTTTGATGTCAGCGATTTTCAAATATTCGCTAAAGGCGTTGCTTGGGCGATAGCCAAGTGTTAAAATACGCTCTGCGATTTCGTCCACTTTAATCACTAAATCATCATATACTTCTTCAAATTTGGCATGTAATTCAAAAAAGTTGATGCCGCGAATATTCCAGTGATAACCACGCACATTCATATAAAAAATTTGATAATCAGCCAACAGTTCATTTAATTCTTTGGCCAGTTTTTCAGATTGTTTTTTATCTAAACCAATTTGTGTTTTCATTTCAGACTCCTTATTTTTGTTTACGTGTTCTATTATAAAGCGTGACAAAAAATAAGCAAATTGAGTAAAAGTATGCCTGAGATAGGCACAGCCTATCAACCATAGAATTTTCGTAAAGAAACAAATTGATTTTCTTTCGCACTTTGCCTATCATAACCGCCCTAAATCTGTATATTTTATACTCTTTAACTCTGGAGGGCTTTATGTTTGCCTTTTTAAAAGCGTCGCCACCTGCGCCACGCATCGAAAACCCGCAACAAATTGATCGCGACTATAAGCGCTTGCGCTGGCAGGTGTTCTTTGGTGTGTTTATTGGCTATGCGGCTTATTATTTGATTCGTAAGAACTTTTCCCTTGCTATACCGCACTTGATTGAGCAATACGGCTACACCAAAGCGCAGCTGGGTACCGTCTCTTTTGCGCTCGCCATTGCTTATGGTTTCAGTAAGTTCATCATGGGTAACGTCTCTGACCGCTCAAACCCGAAATATTTCATCTCTATCGGCTTGGTGGCCTCGGCCTTGGTGAGCATGATCTTCGGCCTTGTGCCAGGCGTGTTGGCCTCTCTGCCAGCGATGGTGGCCTTGAGTGCGCTCAACGGCTGGTTCCAAGGCATGGGCTACCCACCAGGTGCGAAGACCATGACCAACTGGTTTTCCACCTCGGAGCGTGGCTCATGGTGGAGCTGGTGGAACATCTCCCACAACCTCGGTGGCGGGCTGATTGGGCCGTTAGCCATTCTTGGCGTGTATCTCTTCGGCGCTTGGCAAGCATTGTTCTACCTGCCAGCGACCATTGCCGTGCTGCTGAGTGTGATTATGTTCTTTTTAATGCGCGACACGCCAGAGTCTGAAGGCTTGCCGCCAATTGAAGAATACAAAGGCGAAGCCACAGGTGAGAAAGTGGAATCAGCCCACACGATAACCGGGCGCGATATTTTCTTTAAATATATCCTCACCAATAAATTTTTGTGGGCGATCACCATTGCCAATATTTTTGTCTATTTCATTCGTTATGGCATCATCGACTGGGCGCCGACTTACCTCAAAGAAGTGAAACACTTTTCTTTCGACAAACAAAGTTGGGCCTATTTCTTGTATGAATACGCGGGCATCCCAGGCATGTTGGTCAGTGGCTATTTGAGTGATAAAGTCTTTAAAGGCCACCGCGCACCGCCGATGTTGTTGTTCCTTGTCGGCGTGTTGATTGCCATTATTATTTATTGGAAAAACCCAGCGGGCAACCCAGCTGTGGATAACGCCTGCTTGATCGCCATCGGCTTTTTGATCTACGGCCCGGTGATGATGATTGGCCTGCAAGCCGCCGACCTTGTGCCAAAAGTGGCCACCGGCACCGCCACGGGCTTGACAGGCTTGTTTGGCTATTTAATTGGTTCGGCCAGCGCCGGCACCGTGCTGGGCGCATTGGTGGATAATTTTGGCTGGGACGGCGGGTTCTATGCCTTAATTTCTTCATGCTTCTTGGCCTTTGGCTTCATCGCCTTGACCTTGTTTAAGAAAACCAGCAAGCAATTAGCCAAATAATCGTTTTCGGCACAAACAAAAACCGCACTTATGTGTTATAAAGTGCGGTTTTTTTATTGGGTTAAATTTAAGCCACTTTGAGCGGTTTGCAGTCCGCGGCGGTGATACGCATCGCTTCAATTTCTTCAGGCGTGAAAGTGCGCCCAGGCTCGTTGAATAACAAGCCGCCCTCTTTGAAAAACGCAAAGCCGTGTTTGCCCATGCGTGTCCACTGCTCGTCTTTGGTGAGCGGATAGGTGGAGATGATCACAACGCGGTCATCAGGCTTGGCATATTGGCTGAAATCAATCACTTCGTCGTCGTCAATGCGGCAGGCTTTGCCAAACGGCGCTTTGCGGCAGATGTAGTGCAAATTGGTGGAGCAATGCGCCAGCATCCACTGCCCGTTAGAGAGAATGTAGTTAAAGGTGCCGCGGCTGGAGAGCTCGGGCGTGATTTCTTGCATAAACTCAAAAATTTCTTGCTCGCTTGGCTTGCTGGCAAAGCGGTTTTTGATGCAATCCACAATATAGCAAAAAGCCGCTTCCGAATCGGTGGTGCCGATCGGGTGGCAGTGGCTGCGTTCAAGCTCAGGCAAGGTTTCCAAGTTGCCGTTGTGGGCAAAGACCCAGTTTTCGCCAAACACTTCGCGGATAAACGGGTGGGTGTTTTCCAGGCTAACAGTGCCGCGGGTTGCTTTGCGAATATGCGCGATCACATTGTAGGATTTGATGTGGTATTGCTTCACCAAATCGGCCACGGGTGACGACGCACCTGGGCGATCGTCGCGAAAAATGCGCACGCCTTTGCCTTCAAAAAAGGCGATACCAAAGCCATCATTGTGCTGATCGGTCACGCCCGCGCGGCGGCGGAAGCCTTCGAATGAAAAAACAATGTCGGTGGGGCTATTGCAGTTCATCCCCAAAAGTTGACACATAGTGTTGCTGTCCTTGCTAATTTTTTTGTGGTTGAAATTAAATTGACGCCTATTATACGCTTTTTTTACCAATACAAAATAGAGGGCTTTCAAATTCTTGACCGCACTTTGGGTATAAAAAAGCCAGAGCGAACTCTGGCTTTACACACCTAAAGTGCGGTTGGCTTAGCACACACCTTGTGCCAGCATCGCATCAGCCACTTTCACAAAGCCGCCGATGTTGGCGCCGATCACGTAATTGATCGAGCCGTCTGCTTGTTTGCCGTATTTTTCACACACCGCGTGGATATCCAGCATGATTTCATGCAATTTGGCGTCCACTTCTTCACGTGTCCAGCTCAGCCGTTGGGCGTTTTGCGACATTTCAAGGCCAGAGGTTGCCACCCCGCCTGCGTTCGCCGCTTTACCAGGGCCGAAAGCCACGCCGGCGGCAATCAACTCGTCGGTCGCTTCAATGGTGGTTGGCATGTTCGCGCCCTCTGCCACCAGTTGCACGCCGTTGGCGATCAAGGTTTTGGCATCTTCAAGGCCGAGTTCGTTTTGGGTGGCGCATGGCAGCGCGATGTCGACTTTCACGCCCCACGGTTTTTCACCTTCGCGGAATTCAAGGCCGAATTTTTCGGCGTATTCTTTCACGCGGCCATATTTTTCGTTTTTGATTTCCATCAACGCGGCCAGTTTCTCACTGGTGAAGCCCTTTGGGTCCACCACGGTACCTTGGGAGTCAGAGCAGGTCACCACTTTGGCGCCAAGTTCTAAGCATTTTTCAATCGCGTATTGCGCCACGTTGCCTGAACCTGAAACCGACACCACTTTGCCATCAAAGCTGTCGCCTTTGTGTTTGAGCATCGCTTGGGCAAAATACACCAAGCCGTAGCCTGTTGCCTCAGGGCGAATCAAGCTGCCGCCAAAGCTCAAGCCTTTGCCGGTGAACACACAGGCGCTGTTGTTGGTGATTTTTTTCATCATGCCGGTGATATAGCCAATTTCACGGCCACCCACGCCGATGTCGCCGGCTGGCACGTCAGTGTCTGGCCCCACGTGGCGATAGAGTTCGGTGACCAGCGCTTGGCAAAAACGCATGATTTCGCCATCACTTTTGCCTTTCGGGTCAAAGTCAGAGCCGCCTTTGCCGCCGCCCATTGGCAAGGTGGTCAAGGCATTTTTGAACACTTGCTCAAAGCCTAAGAATTTCAAAATCGACAAGTTCACAGACGGGTGAAAACGCAAGCCACCTTTAAACGGGCCAATGGCGTTGTTAAATTGCACGCGGAAGGCGCGGTTGACTTGCACTTGGCCTTTGTCATCAACCCATGGCACACGGAATTGAATCGCGCGCTCTGGCTCACAAATGCGCTCAAGCAAGGCTTGGGAGTGGTATTTTGGATTTTTTTCAATAAACGGCCAAAGTGATGTTAGCACTTCACGCGCGGCTTGCAAAAATTCAGGTTGGTTTGGGTCACGTTGCTCTAAGCGGGCGAGAAAGTCGTCTAAGCTTGGTAAACTGCTCATATTGTACCTCTGTTTTGATGATGTTGTGTTGTGTGTTGTTTTATTATTTTAAGTTTGGCCTAAAAGTGTGCTTTTAGGCCTTAAACATAACGCAAAAACTTGTGCTTGTAAACTATATTTTTTCTAAAAAATTCCTAATTTATCCCATAGTTCATCTATTTTTTTCACCACTTCTTTATCTTTTACGATAGGAATCCCCCATTCTCTTGTAGTTTCACCCTGCCACTTGTTGGTGGCATCAATGCCCATTTTCGAGCCCAAGCCCGCCACGGGTGAGGCAAAATCAAGGTAATCAATCGGCGTGTGCTCCACCAGTGTGACATCGCGCGCGGGGTCACTGCGGGTGGTGATCGCCCAAATCACGTCTTTCCAATCCCGCACGTTGACATCATCATCACACACAATCACATACTTGGTGTACATAAACTGGCGCAAAAACGACCACACGCCGAGCATGATCCGCTTGGCATGGCCGGGGTATTGCTTTTTAATCGTCACCACCGCCAAGCGGTACGAGCAGCCCTCAGGCGGCAAATAAAAATCCACAATTTCAGGGAATTGCTTTTGCAAAATCGGCACAAACACCTCATTGAGCGCCTCGCCAAGCACCGCGGGCTCATCGGGTGGGCGGCCGGTGTAGGTGGAGTGATAAATCGGCTTTTCCCGCATGGTGATGTGGCTGACGGTAAACACAGGGAAATAATCCTGCTCGTTATAATACCCTGTGTGATCGCCATAAGGGCCCTCAAGTGCGGTTTCCTCTGGGTCGATGTAGCCCTCAAGCACAATCTCGGCACTGGCTGGGATTTCAATGTCGTTAGAAAGGGATTTGACCACCTCGGTTTTATTGCCGCGCAAAAGCCCCGCAAAGGCGTATTCCGAGAGCGTGTCTGGCACCGGCGTGACCGCACCCAAAATGGTGGCCGGGTCGGCACCCAGCACCACCGAGAGCGGGAAGGGCTCGCCTGGGTGTGCTTCTTTCCATTCTTGAAAATCGAGCGCGCCACCACGGTGAGAGAGCCAGCGCATAATCAGTTTGTTTTTGCCTATCAATTGCTGGCGATAAATCCCCAAATTTTGCCGCTTTTTATACGGCCCCTTGGTCACCGTCAGCCCCCAGGTCACCAAAGGCGCCACATCGCCTGGCCAGCAGTGCATAATTGGCAGTTTGTACAAATCCACCTCGTCACCTTGCCAGACAATTTGCTGACACGGCGCTTTGCCCAGCACTTTGGTCGGCATATTCAGCACTTGCTTAAAGTGCGGTAATTTTTGGATAAAATCTTTAAAGCCTTTTGGCGGCTCAGGCTCTTTTAAAAACGCCAGCAATTTGCCCACATCGCGCAGGGCGCTCACCTCTTCTTGCCCCATGCCGAGCGCCACCCGCTTGGCGGTGCCAAACAAGTTGCACAACACAGGAATGTCAGACCCAACCGGGTTTTCAAACAATAACGCCGGCCCGCCTGCACGCAAAGTGCGGTCGGCAATTTCGGTCATTTCCAAATGCGGGTCAATCGGCAAGCTGATGCGCTTGAGCTCGCCGCGCTGTTCTAACAAATCTAAAAAGTCACGCAAATTTTTAT
This sequence comes from Spirabiliibacterium mucosae, assembly GCF_014884965.1. Lineage (GTDB taxonomy): Bacteria > Pseudomonadota > Gammaproteobacteria > Enterobacterales > Pasteurellaceae > Spirabiliibacterium > Spirabiliibacterium mucosae. The sequence continues at coordinate 11,587 of NZ_JABTBO010000031.1, forward strand.
ATTTCATCACTCACCTTTAATGTGCTTCGTCCCAGTTGTCACCCACGCCCACCTCGGCAATCAGCGGCACATTGAGCGTGACCACACTTTCCATTTTCGCTTTAATCCGCGCACACCAACTTTCCACTTGTGCCTCGGCCACTTCAAACACCAATTCATCGTGCACTTGCATAATCATTTTGATCTCACTGCGGCCTTGAATCTCTTGGTCGATGGCCAGCATCGCTTTTTTAATGATATCCGCCGCGGTGCCTTGCATTGGTGCGTTGATCGCCACCCGCTCGGCGGCTTTGCGGCGCATGCCGTTGCTCGATTGAATCTCAGGCAGATAGAGCCGCCGGCCAAACAGCGTTTCCACATAGCCCTGCGCGCGGGCTTTTTCTTGAATGTCGCTCATAAAGCGCTGCACGCCGGGGTAGCGTTTGAAATAGAGGTCGATATAATCCTGCGCTTGGTTGCGCTCAATGCCAAGCTGGCGCGCCAGCCCAAAGGCACTCATGCCATAAATCAAGCCAAAGTTGATCGCTTTGGCGCTGCGGCGCTGCTCGTGGGTCACCGCCTCAAGGCTGACGCCAAAAATCTCGGCTGCGGTGGCGCGGTGAATGTCTTTGCCGCTGGCAAAAGCCTCGCACAGGCCTTTGTCACCTGAGAGATGCGCCATAATCCGCAGCTCAATTTGTGAGTAGTCCGCCGCCACAATGCGCTTGCCACTTTCGGCAATAAACGCTTGGCGAATGCGCCGCCCCTCTTGGGTGCGAATCGGGATATTTTGCAAATTTGGGTCACTCGACGACAGCCGACCGGTGATGGTCACCGCTTGGTGATAAGAGGTGTGTACGCGGCCAGTGTCAGGGTCCACCATTTGCGGCAGCTTGTCGGTGTAGGTCGATTTGAGCTTGGCCAGCCCGCGGTGCTCCAGCAGCAAGCGTGGCAGTTCGTAGTCCAGCGCCAACTCTTCGAGCACTTCTTCATTGGTGCTCGGCGCGCCTTTCGGCGTTTTCTTCAACACCGGCAGGCCGAGTTTGTCGAACAAAATGCCTTGCAATTGTTTGGTGGAGGCCAAATTAAACGGCTCGCCGGCAATCTCATGCGCAGCAGTTTCCAGCTCTGCCAAGCGGGCAGTGATTTCTTGGCTTTGTTGTGAGAGCAAATCACAATCGAGCTTCACGCCGTTGCGCTCAATGCGTGAGAGCACCAGCGCCAGCGGCATTTCCATCTCTTCAAACAGCGCTTTAAGGCTGTCGGTTCTCTCCAACTGCGGCCACAGCACTTGGTGGAGTTTCATGGTCACATCGGCGTCTTCGGCGGCGTATTCGGCCGCTTTGTCAAGCTCGATTTGGTCAAAAGTCAGCTGCCCTTTGCCTTTGCCAGCAATCGCCTCAAAGGCGATGGTGTCATGCCCCAAATGGCGCTTGGCCAGCTCATCCATATTGTGCCGGCCGGTGCTGTCAAGGGTGTAGGATTCCAACATGGTGTCAAACTGCACACCTTGCAGCACAATGCCGTAGCGGCTGAAAATGGTGTAATCGTATTTGATGTTCTGCCCGACTTTGGCAATCTTGGCGTTTTCCAAAATCGGTTTCAGTTGGGCTAAAGTGCGGTCAAAATCGAGCTGCTCGGGCGCGCCGAGGTAGTGATGCGCCAGCGGCAAATAGGCTGCGTCACCATTTTCCAACGCAAAAGAAATGCCGACAATGCGCGCTTGCATGTAATCAAGCGAGGTGGTTTCCAGGTCAACGGCAAACAGCGCCGCGTTACTCAATTTGGCCAACCAGTCGTCCAACTGCTCAGGGGTAAAAATGGTGCTATAGCGGCTGCGGTCAATAGCCACCTTGACCGCACTTTCACTTTTTGCGCCTTCACTGTGGCCTTTGGCGGCGGCGCTGTCTTTGAGCGGCTTGCGCTCGCCGATGAGTTCGTTGAGCCAGCGCTTGAATTCATAGCGGCCAAACGCCTCCACCAAGCCGTCGTCGTTGCGTGATTGCATCACCAATTGGTCGTATAAAATCGGCAGCTCAACATCGGTTTTAATGGTCGCCAGTTGATAAGAGAGGTCCGCCAGTGTTTTGGCCTCGTCAAGCTTGGCGCCGAGGGTTTTGGCACCGCGCACCGACAGGCTCGCCACCGCATCTAAATTGGCGTAGATTTTCTCCATCGAGCCAATGCCTTGCAACAGCGCCAGTGCGGTCTTCTCGCCTACGCCTGGCACGCCTGGGATGTTGTCTGAGCTGTCGCCACGCAGCGCGAGGTAGTCAATCATCAGCTCCGGCGGGATGCCGTATTTCTCCTCCACGCCAGTGCGGTCAAGCAGCGTGTTGGTCATGGTGTTGATCAACATAATATTGTCGTCCACCAGCTGGGCCATGTCTTTGTCGCCGGTGCTGATCAGCACCTTTTGACCGCACTTTGACGCTTGCAGCGCGAGCGTGCCAATCACATCATCGGCCTCCACGCCATCGACCACCAACAGCGGGATGCCAAGGTGTTTGATCATCTCATGCAGTGGCGCAATTTGCGCGCGCAAGTCGCTTGGCATCGGCGGGCGGTGGGATTTATATTGGGCGTAGAGCTCGTCGCGGAAGGTTTTGCCTTTGGCGTCAAACACCACGGCGATGTATTTCGGCTTGGCCTGGGCAATCAGGCTTTTGAGCATATTCAGCACGCCATACATCGCCCCCGTTGGCTCGCCAAGCGAGTTGGTCAAGGGCGGGAAGGCGTGAAACGCGCGATAAAGATAAGACGACCCGTCCACCAACACGAACGGGTTTTCAGCAATTTTGGCACTCATGGGCACTCTCAAAGTCGTTCAACATTGCCAACTATCCTAAAGGATTTTGCCCTGTGAGTACAGATGAAAGCATCACGCTGCCAGAGCCGCCACCAAATGTTGAGCGGTTTTATGCGCCGATTGTGGATTTTGCCCCGTGATGATGCGCCCATCGGTGATGGCGTGCGCGGTAAAGGGAAACCGCTGACGGTAGTGCGCACCTGCGGCTTTCAAGCTGTTTTGCGTTAAAAATGGTACGGCATGAAAAGTGCGGTTGAGCCGCTCCTCCCAGTTGCTAAAGCCAGTGACAGTGCGCCCACGGAGTAACGGCTCACCCTTTGCGTTGTGTAAAAAGGGTAAAATCACCACGCCATGACACACCGCCGCAATTATGCCACCTTGGTTATAAATCGCCTCAGCCACACAAATCAAGCCTCTATGGTGCGGGAAATCCCACATCACGCCATGACCGCCAGCAAAGTAGATCGCAACATAATCGCGTGGATTGACCGCACTTATCGGCAAACTTTGTGCCAAAGCTTGCGTGCAAAAAGTGCGGTCATTCAAATAAGCCCAATCCGTAGCGTTGGCATATCGCAGGCTATGGGGATCAATCGGCACATAGCCCCCTTGTGGGCTGGCGTAATCAATCTCATAACCTGCTGCTTCAAGCACAGCTGCAGCATGGGTTGCCTCCCCCAACCACAAGCCCGTGGCACGACGGATGGTGGCGTATTGCGTAGTATTGGTCAATACAAATAAAATTTTGGCCACAGGCCCTCCTGTTGACAAAGCGCGGTTTACGGTTTTAATAATACTTTGCCTGTTTACCTTTTCTTGGCTAGCAAGGCAGGCATTTTTGACGTCACTGAGTGAGAAAATAGCCTGTGTCGTCAAGCGAATAATGCCAGATTGTAAGTAACCAAACAGCGCTTTGATCGCCTGTTGTTTTTCACTAACACTCAACGCTCGCGCGGCTTGACTCCCCCAAAAGCCACGCACCGTGATGCCACGAAAGATCAAATCAGCACTTGAAAGCGCCATCGGCTCGGCACTTGCCGTGCCAAATGACAATAACGTGCCACCATCAGCGAGCAGCGCGCTTAACTCAAGGCTGCTTTGCCCACCCACACTGTCAATCGCTGCAACAATTGGCTCACCTTGTGTGATGGCGCGCGCCTTTTCTGGCCAATTTGCCTCATCGGTTGCAAGTGGATGCAAAATGCCATCGGCGAGAAGCTCAGCAACCGCACTTTGGCGACGCACTAAGCTTAACACATGAATGCCTTGCGCTTGCGCAATTCTTGCCACTGTACGTCCAATCATGCCAGTGCCGGCGTTAAGTGCCAGCCACTGCCTTGGCTTTACATTCAGCTGTTTAAGCACCAATAAGCTACTCATCGGCATCGACAACACCTGCGCAGCCATTTCATCACTGATGGCATCGCTCAGCGGAACAGCCAGCGCCGCGGGGATATTAAACCGCTCAGCCCATGTGCCTTGCGCCCCAGCCACGGCAATACGCTGCCCCACATGAAGATGGCTGACGCCCTCACCTAAGGCCACCACCACGCCTGATGCTTCACTGCCTGCCACCGCGGGCAAGTGCGGTCGCCAACCATAAAGTCCACGCACCGTCCACAGATCGTGATGGTGAATGCTCGCATAACGCAACTCAATTTGTACCTCGCCTGCACTCGGCGGCAGTATAGGCTGACTTTGATAATGTAGCACATTTTCAGGTTCACCAAATTGTTGATGCACCACGGCATAGGTTTGATTTTTCATCATAATATATTCCTTTGCATAGACCGATCGTCTAGTTAAATAGCTAAAAAAACCCGCAACCGCACTTTGCGAATTTAGGGTACTAAAAGTTGTTGAGCCTGTGCGTAGGCAAGGTCAAACACCTGATCATTTTGTGTGATGCGATAAGCCAAACTTGCTCCCAGCCACAGACAATACAGGGTTTGGGCGCACGCTTGGGCTTGTTCATCGGGCATATCAAGTGCTTGGGCGAGGCGAGCCGTGATGTGTGACGCGCCCGTGTTAAGTACCTTGCGCAGATCATCAGACATGCCCGCAAGCTCCGCACTGAGTTTCACCACCAAACAGCCACCGCCGTGGATTTCACGCGCTCGCCAAGCATCTAAATAGCTCAACACGCGCTCTCGCCCACCTTGCTCGCCCAAAATAGCGTGCATGCGCGCCAAATAGCGATGAAAATAGTGCGATAAAATCGCTTGAGCGAATGCCACTTTGGAATCAAAATAGTAATAAAACGACCCCTTCGGCACACCAGCTTGCGAGAGGATCTCGGCCAGCCCTACGCCTGAAAAGCCCTTTTTTTGTAGCACTTCAATCCCAACATCAAGCAGATGCTCACGGGTGTCTAGGGTATTATTTTGTCGACTCATAATACAAGGCTACACCCAATTAGACCAATCGTCTAGTTATTTTAATAAAAAACCGCACTTTAAGCCAAAGTGCGGTCAGGGGTTATTTATTCCACGGCATTTTTTGCAGCAACATCGCCATGCCACACCAGCCGGTGGCGCCGGCGAAAATCAGCCCGCAGCCGATCAACAGCGTGAGCACCGAAAAGCCGTGGGCACCAGCAAGGCTCAAGAGCGAAAAGAGCGCCACTAGGCTGCCGGCGGCCAGTTGCACTTGGCGCATAATCGGCAACTTTTTGCTGTTTGAGGTTGAAATCAGCGGCAGGCCAGCTTGTTGCCAGGCTTCAATGCCGCCTTCGAGGTTGTAAAGCTCAATATGCGGGAAGTTTTGCTCAATGATGGCGCAGCCCTTTTCGCCGCGTTTGCCCTTTTGGCATTGCACCACCACCTTGCGCCCAGCCGGCACGTGGGCGAGGGAGTGCTCCAGTTGCGACAGCGGCAATGAGCGCGCTTGAGGGATGTGGGCGCTGGCGTATTCGTTTGGCTCACGCACATCAATGAGCACCACGTTGGCGTCGTCAAGCCATTGGCTAAGCGTTGTTGCACTAACAGTTTGCATAGTTGCTCCTTTTATTGCTGTAAACGTTGCGTATCATGATAAATTACCGCACGTCCTGTGCGCGCAAATCCAACTAGGGTGAAATGATATTGTTCGGCTAATTGCACGGCATACTCGGTGGCGGCAGAAATCGCAATCAGCATTTCAATGCCGCAGGCCACGCATTTTTGCACCATTTCGTAGCTCGCGCGGCTCGACACCAGCACAAAGCCTGGCGGCTGACCGCACTTGGCATGCCAGCCGAGCAGTTTGTCCAGCGCCACATGGCGGCCGACATCTTCACGAATGGCCAGCAGCGTGCCGTCAGGCGCGATAAAGGCCGCGGCGTGGGTGGCACCGCACTTTTCTGCCAGCACTTGCTGATGGTGCATAGTATTGAGTATCGCATCTAATTGCGATAAAGAAAAGGTGATTTTTTGCTCAACGGGTTTGAGCTCGCGGCTGACTTGATTGAGCTGCTCCACCCCGCACAGCCCACAGCCGGTGCGGCCGGTGAGGGTGCGGCGTTTGTCTTTCAGCGCTACAAAGCAGCGGGTGGCAATTTCAAGCTGCACCTCAATGCCGTTGCACTGCTCGACCACATCAATGCCGTAGACCGCACTTTTGTTATCCACAATGCCTTCAGCCAGCGAAAAGCCCAGCGCAAAATCCGCCAAATCTTGCGGGGTACACATCATCACGGTGTGCGCAATGCCGTTGTACACCAGCGCCACGGGCACCTCATTGGCCAAAAAATCGCGCTTGCGTTCGCGCGCAGCGGTGGGTTTGGTTTGGTAACGAATTACATAACGCTCAGATAAACTCTGCACACGCGGCTCCTTGAGGGTGACGAGGATCAAATTTTTAACAAAAGTAAAGGCCTATTGTAACCCATAATGGGTGTTATTGCATAAATTGCGTTAAAATATTGCACGCAGGCTTGATCAAGAGTACCATTGAGCCGATATTGCATTTTTACAATTTCGTTACAAATGCAAATACGAATGATTACTTAACACTCTCTACATCCCACAACCTTAAGGAGTTCTTATGCAACTGAGCAGAAGAAAGTTCTTTAAAGTCTGTGCAGGTGGTATGGCTGGGACAACCGCAGCCGCATTAGGCTTTGCGCCCGCCACCGCGTTGGCGGCACCACGCGCTTATAAACTCTTGCGCGCGCGTGAAACCCGCAACACTTGTACATACTGCGCTGTAGGCTGCGGCATGCTGCTTTACAGCTTGGGCGATGGCTCTAAAAACGCCCGCGAAAAATTAATTCACATTGAAGGTGACCCAGACCATCCGGTCAGCCGCGGCGCATTGTGCCCGAAAGGCGCGGGCGCGTTGGATTACGTCAATAGCGAACGCCGTATGCTCTTTCCTGAATACCGCGCGCCGGGTTCAAAAGAGTGGCAACGCATCAGCTGGCACGATGCCTTAACGCGCATTGCCCGCTTGATGAAAGACGACCGCGATGCCAACTACATCGCCACCAACGCAGAAGGCACCCCTGTCAACCGTTGGTTAACCACCGGTATGCTAATGGCCTCGGCCGCCAGTAACGAAACTGGCCTGTTGAGCCAAAAATGGGCACGCTCTTTAGGGCTTATCTCCATTAACAACCAAGCGAGTATCTGACACGGACCAACGGTAGCAAGTCTTGCTCCATCATTTGGTCGCGGTGCGATGACAAATCACTGGTGTGATATTGCCAACTCAGATATGATTATCGTGATGGGTGGTAATGCCGCTGAAGCTCACCCTGTTGGCTTCCGCTGGGTAATCGAAGCGAAAAAACGTCGTGGCACAAAACTGTTTGTGATTGACCCGCGTTTCAATCGTACAGCCTCGGTTTCCGATTTTTATTCTCCAATTCGTTCCGGTACGGACATCACGTTCCTCTCTGGGGTGATTCGCTATTTGCTTGAAAACGATAAAATTCAGCACGAATACGTGCGTGAATACACCAATGCGAGTTTCCTGGTTGATGAGGGCTTTGGCTTCTCTGATGGCTTGTTCACCGGCTACGATGAATCAACCCGCAAATATGATAAATCCACCTGGAATTATCAATTTGACGAACAAGGGTACGCCAAACAAGACAAAACCCTGCAACACCCACGCTGCGTGTTAAATCTGTTGAAAGAACACGTCTCGCGCTACACCCCTGAAATGGTGGAACGCATTTGTGGTGTGAAACAAAAAGACTTCCTCTATTTCTGTCAAGAGTTGGCAAAATGCTCGGCGCCGGATAAAAACGCCACCATTTTGTACGCCTTGGGCTGGACGCAGCACTCTGTGGGCTCACAAAACATCCGCACCATGGCAATTATTCAGCTCTTGCTCGGCGACATCGGCGTGGCCGGTGGTGGCATCAACGCCTTGCGTGGCCACTCCAACGTGCAAGGCATCACCGACATGGGCTTGTTCCCACACATGATGCCAGGCTATATGCCGTTGCCGACAGACAAAGACACCAGTTTAGAAAAATTCCTTGAGCGGATCACACCGAAAAACACCCGCCCTGATCAAGTGAATTACTGGAAAAACACGCCAAAATTCTATATCAGTATGCTCAAAGCCTTCTTTGGCGACAACGCAACGCCTGAAAATGAATTTGGCTTCCATTACTTGCCGAAAATCGACAACACTTACGACCAATTTATGTATGTCGACATGATGAACGAAGGCAAAGTGAATGGTTACCTCTGCCAAGGGTTCAACCCAATTGCCTCATTCCCGAACAAAGCTAAAGTGCGGTCGGCCTTGAGCAAGTTGAAATTCTTGGTGATCATGGACCCATTAAAAACCGATACATCAGACTTCTGGCAAAACTTTGGGGAATACAACGACGTCAACCCTGAAGAGATTCAAACTGAAGTCTTCCGCCTGCCAACCACCTGCTTTGTGGAAGAGGACGGCTCAATTGCCAACTCTGGCCGCTGGCTGCAATGGCACTGGAAAGGCGCCGATAAACCTGAAGAGGCGAAAACCGATAACGAAATTTTATCGGAATTGCGCGAATTGTTTATCGAGATGTATGAAAAAGAAGGCGGCCCAGGCTTTGAGCAAATTAAAGCCTACAGCTGGAACTATCGCAACCCGCTGGAACCAACCGCTGAAGAGCTGGCCAAAGAAAACAACGGCTTTGCCCTTGAAGACATCAAAGATGCCGACGGCAATGTGCTGGTGAAAAAAGGCCAATTGCTGCCAAGCTTTGGGCTGCTGCGCGATGACGGCACCACCAGTGCAGGTAACTGGATTTACACTGGCCAATGGACAGAGCAAGGCAATATGATGGCGCGACGCGACAACGCGGACCCATCAGGCCTTGGCATCACGCTTGGCTGGGCTTTTGCATGGCCATTGAACCGCCGCACCATCTACAACCGCGCCTCCGCGGATGTGGACGGCAAACCGTGGGATCCAAAACGTCAACTCGTTAAATGGAACGGCAAAAACTGGAACTACAACGACGTGGCCGACTACGGCACCGCGCCTCCAGGCAGCAGCGTGACACCGTTTATCATGCAGCCTGAAGGGGTTGGCCGGCTGTTTGCCATCAACAAGATGGTTGAAGGCCCGTTCCCAGAGCACTATGAGCCGTTTGAAACACCAATTGGCACCAACCCGCTGCACCCGAATGTGGTGCAAAACCCGTGTGCCCGCGTGTTGCCTAATGATAAAGATTCATTCGGTAAAGCCGATGAGTTCCCATATGTGGCAACGACTTATCGTTTAACTGAGCACTTCCACTACTGGACCAAAAATGTGCTGTTGAACGTGATTGCCCAACCTGAGCAATTCATCGAAATGGGTGAAGCGTTGGCGAAAGAAAAAGGCATCAACAACGGTGATACCGTGAAAGTGTTCTCCAAACGCGGCTACGTCAAAGCCGTGGCGGTGGTCACTAAACGGATCAAAGAGCTGCAGGTGGACGGCAAAACTGTACACACCATTGGTGTGCCAATCCACTGGGGCTTCTCATCGTTGGGTAAAAAAGGCTTTTTTGCCAACAACTTGACACCACCGGTGGGCGATGCCGATACACAAACACCAGAGTTTAAAACCTTCTTGGTGAACATTGAAAAAGTAACGGAGGCTTAATATGGCAGTTCAAACTCAAAATATTATTAAAGCATCCGCGACATCTAGCCTAACACCGGCGCCGCACTCACGCGATTTTGTGGCTGAAGTGGCCAAATTGATTGACGTGACCGCGTGTATCGGGTGTAAGGCTTGCCAAGTGGCGTGTTCTGAATGGAATGACATTCGTGACACCCCAGGAAAATGTATCGGCAGCTACGACAACCCAATTGATCTCACCGCCAAATCTTGGACGGTGATGAAGTTCAACGAGGTGGAAGAAAACGGCCGCCTTGAGTGGTTGATCCGCAAAGAAGGCTGCATGCACTGTTCGGACCCAGGCTGTTTGAAAGCCTGCCCGTCGCCGGGGGCGATTATCCAATACGCCAACGGGATTGTGGATTTCCAATCCGATAAGTGCATCGGCTGTGGTTATTGCATTTCAGGCTGCCCGTTCAACGTGCCGCGCATCAACAACGAAGACAATCGTGCCTACAAATGCACCTTGTGTTCAGACCGCGTGCAAGTCGGCCAAGAGCCAGCCTGTGCCAAAACTTGCCCAACCGGGGCAATCCACTTTGGCAGCAAGCAAGCGATGCTTGAATATGCCGAAACCCGCGTGGCGGATTTGAAAAACCGTGGCTACGAACACGCCGGCGTCTACAACCCAGAGGGTGTGGGCGGCACACACGTGATGTATGTGCTCCACCACGCCGACCGCCCAGAGCTTTATGCCAATCTGCCAAAAGATCCAAGCATCAGCCCTGTGGTCAGCTTGTGGAAAGGCATCTTGAAACCGTTGTCTGGCATGGCGATGGGGGCGTTGGCCTTGGCGTCGGCCGCGCACTACATTGCGCTTGGCCCGAACACCGAGTACGAAGACGAAGAAGAGCCGCTTGATCCACACGACGACAACCACCACGGTAAGGAGGAATAATTATGGTAGATTTAAACACTAAAGTGCTTCGCCATAATGTGAAAGAACGCCTAAGCCACTGGTTGTTGGTGCTGTGCTTCTTTATGACCGCACTTTCAGGTTTATCCTTTTTCTTTGCGGATTTTGCCTGGATTGCAGAGATTCTCGGCACGCCACAGCTGGCGCGTATTGTCCACCCCTTCACGGGGATTGTGATGATCCTCGCGTTTAGTATTTTGGCAAAACACTACTGGCGCGATAACCTGATCGAAAAAGGTGACTGGCAGTGGCTGCTCAACGTGGTGGAAGTGCTCAAAGGCAACGAGCACCACGTCGCCGACGTTGGCCACTACAACATGGGGCAAAAACTGCTGTTTTGGACGCTGATCATGGCGTTGACCATTTTGCTGGTCACCGGCTTCATCATGTGGCGCCCGTATTTTGCTCACAACTTCCCAATCCCGGTCATTCGTGTGGCCTTGTTGCTGCACGCGGTGAGTGCCATTGCCTTGATTTTGGGCATTATGGTGCACATCTACATGGCCATTTGGGTGCGCGGGTCTATCCGTAGCATGGTGGAAGGTTGGGTGACCGCACGCTGGGCGAAAAAACACCACCCGCGTTGGTATCGCAACGAGATTTTGCCAAAACTCGAAGAGATGGAACGCAACCAAGGTCAGAAAGACACTATCGTTCAAGTTCATAAGGAAACTGTCGTTAATGAGCACTCGCATACTACCCGAGAGCGAGATTAAGCAAGCGGCGGGGGAGATGTATACCCCGCCTTTACTTTTTGCTAATCCGAAAAACCTCTACCAACGCCGCGCGGCGCGCCTTCGCCAACTCAGCGAAAGCCACCCGTTGCAGGCGTATTTGCGCTTTTGTGCCGCACTGGCCGACGCGCAACTGGCGGTGTTGACCGAGCACCCAATTGCGCAAGACGCTCGCCTTGCCACGCTTGCCGAAAGCGAAGAGTGGCCACACAAGCCGCTGGAGGCCACACGCTTTGAACGCGACGCGGTGTGGATCACGCTGCTACACGCGCTGTTAGCCAAGGTGAAAAACGATGCCAACGACACCATTTTGGGCACCATTGAGTGGCTTGAAAAAGCCTCAAGCAATGAGCTCAATGCACTGGCGGATACGTTGTTGCAAGAGGGCTATTTGCCGGAGCAAAGCGATAAGGCGTTTTTCTTGTGGGCGGCGTTGTCGCTCTATTGGGTGCAATTGGTGCAGCAGCTGCCACGGCGCAAGCACAGTGAGATTGGCGAGCAGCGTCAAACCTGCCCTGTGTGTGGCGCGATGCCGGTTGCGAGCTCAATTCATATTGGTGAATCTCAAGGGGCGCGTTATCTTCACTGTGGGCTGTGCGAGAGCGAGTGGCATATGGTGCGCGCGCTGTGCAGTAACTGTGAGTCGGGCAAGTCGTTGAACTATTGGTCTATCGGCGGTGAGAACTCGGCAGTGAAGGCGGAGAGTTGCGATGAGTGTCACAGTTATTTGAAGGTGATGTATCAGGATAAGGATGTGGATGTTGAGGCGATTGCGGATGATTTGGCCAGTCTTTTTCTCGATGATGAGTTGGAGCAAAAAGGCTACGCGAAGAGTTCGATTAATCCGTTGTTGTTCCCAGCCTGATGCATTGCTTTGTTGAACGAAACCCTGCCGTTGGCGGGGTTTTTTGTTTATGTGCTGGCGCTCAGCGCGCGCGTTCATAACTCTGTCACCACGGATAAATTCTAGCCATAAAAAACACCTTGTATTG
>NZ_JABTBO010000032.1 GCF_014884965.1 Spirabiliibacterium mucosae
CCGCACTTTTAAACCACCGCTAACCGCACTTTTAAGCCACCTCAAAACCGCACTTTGCCTTTTCAAAATTAAAATCTCGATTATACGATCACCCCCGGAATAAGATGCTGAGCGTGTGCCTAAAGTGCTAGGCGAGGGAGGGTTTGATCCCTCAGTGAGTAGCAATTTGGCGCTAAGCGAATATCTTATGGACAGGGGCCATTGTCGTTTCTTTGCTTCCTTTCTTTGGACAAGCAAAGAAAGGAAGTCGCCAACGGCGAAACCGTAGCGTGATGACGGAGTTATGAAAGAGAACAAGGAAAAACAACGGTTATGCCGGAGTGATAAACGTATGCGCCGAGCGCCAGCTCAAAATGCTAAACAAAACCAAAAGTGCGGTTGCGCGCTTTACAACACCACACAAAACCGTATCATAGCCCCATGAACCAACGCATATTATCCATCCAAATCCAACGCCGGTTGCGTGCGTGCATTGAGCTTGCGCAGGCGCAGTTTAACCGCACTTTTCCCATGCCGACGGTTACCTACAACGTCCGCGGGCTCAAGGCGGGTGTGGCGTATCTACAACAAAATGAAATCCGCCTCAACCCCACCTTGCTTGCCGAAAATGCTGAACACTTCATCCGCGAAACCGTGCCGCACGAGTTGGCGCATTTGATTGTCTACCAACAATACGGCCGGCGCGCCAAGCCACACGGGCGGGAGTGGCGCTTTGTGATGGAAGAGGTGTTTAAGCTGCCGGCGAGTGTGTATCACGAATACGACATCACCGCGGTGCGCCGCAACAGCGTGGCGTATCAATGCGATTGCCAAATTCATCAGCTTGGGCAACGCCAGCACCAACGGATCAAAACACAAAGTGCGGTTTACACCTGCCGCAAATGCAAGGGCAAGTTGCGTGAAATCTAGCTATTTTTTGCGCTTGGCGCGTGGGTGGGCGCTGTCGTAAACATCCGCCAAGTGTTGAAAATCGAGGTGAGTATAAATTTGCGTGGTGGATAAATTGGCGTGGCCTAAAAGCTCCTGCACTGCGCGCAAATCAGCGCTGGATTCCAGCATATGAGTGGCAAAAGAGTGGCGCAATTTATGTGGGTTGAGGTGGGATTTGATCCCTTGGCGTTTGCCCCACAATTCCATCCGTTGCTGAATGGCGCGGTGGCTGATGCGCTTGCCGCGTTGGCTGACAAAAAGCGCGTCGTCTTCGGGGTTGAACAGCGCGCGCACCGCCAGCCAGCGTTTGATGGCTTGGGCGGCAAAGCGGCCATAGGGCAAAATCCGCTCTTTGTTGCCTTTACCGACTACGCGCAGCTCGCGCGCGCGACCTGACACATCTTGCACGTTGAGTTGCTGCAATTCGCTCAACCGCAGCCCCGCGCTGTACATCAGCTCCATCATCGCCACATCGCGCAGGTCAATCGGCTCTTGGCTGTCGCTCTCTAGCAACTGCGTGATTTGCTCGGCGTCCATATTCTTCGGCAAATGCTTCGGCTGCTTGGGCGCAGAAACACTCTCGGCAGGGTTGGATTGAATGATCTCTTGAGCGAGCAAATAGCGCATAAAGCCACGCAGGCTGGACAGGCGCAGCGCCAAACTTTTGGCATTGAGCCCTTGCTGGTGGCTTTTGGCCAGCACAAAGCGCACCACGGCGCTGTCGACTTGCTGCCAGTGCGTGATGTCGTAATCGCGCAATATCGCGATGATTTGCAGCAGCTGGCGGCTGTAATTCTCCAGCGTTTGCGCACTCAGGCCTCGCTCAATGCGCAAAAAATCAAGGTAGCCCTTCAGCGGTGCTTCAAGCTCGCTCATCAGATACGCTCAATCAGCCAATAATTGAGTTGGCGCTCAACCACCTCGGCGAGTTGCTGCAAAAAGGTGGTATCTTGCCCTGGGTGGAAATGGCGCTCATCACGAGCGGAGAAGACCAGCACCGCGGTGTACGGCTTTTTCGATTGGCGCTTGCCAAGCAGGCAAAACGCCACCGAACCGAGCGGGAAATCCTCCGGCAAGAACATTAAAGTTTTTTCACGATGGGTGAGCTTGCCAAGATAATGCCGCTTAAGGCCAAAGCGCTCCAGGCGGATGATTTCAAATGCGCTGCGATCGAGCCAATTTTCGCTCGGGATGGCCTCGCTCGCCTCCCAGCTGTCACGAAAGACTAGCACCGTGCCTTTTAAAAGCCCAAGTGCGGTTGTCCACTCTTGCAATGCTGCCATGCCTTGGCTAAACGTTTTGCTTTTGCTTAACCGCTCTTGCAAAGGCAACAAGCTGAAAAACATCCGCTCGTTGTGCTCGGCGATGGTGCGCAGGGTGGAAAGCTCATATTCTTGCATCGCCAGTTGCTCGCGCTGGCGTTGCAGTTTTGCCTCCACCAACGACAGCACGCCTTTTTCGTGGTGATGAATCTCAAGGCTGTCGAGCAGCGCTTGATGGCGTTGAAAAAACTCAGGATGGGCTTTTAGATAAGCCTCAACCGCACTTTCACTGATCTCATCCATAATATCACTCACAATCGAATATACCCGTCATACACATGCACCGCGTCACCGCGCATATAAAGCGGCTGGCCCTCGCCGCGCCAGTCAATCCACAATGTGCCACCAGGCAGTTGCACCTCTACACTGTCATCCAGCGCGCCTTGCATAATGCCCACCGCCACCGCCGCGCAGGCACCAGAGCCACAGGCTTGGGTTTCGCCCGCGCCGCGCTCAAACACGCGCAGCTTGATGGCTCGCCGGCTGAGAATTTGCATAAAGCCGATATTCGCCCGCTCTGGGAAGCGCTCGTGGCACTCAAGCAGTGCGCCGAGCTTTAACACCGGCGCGCGCTCGACGCTGTCAACTGTCAGCACGCAATGGGGGTTGCCCATCGACACCACACCGCAAAGTGCGGTTTCAAGCTCGGTGCGCAGGATATAATTTTTCTCAAATTTGTTGGCGATAAACGGCACCTTCGCCGGCTCCCAAATCGGCTGGCCCATGTTCACGCGAATGTGTTGATCGTCGCCAATGGTGAGGGTCATCTTGCCCTTTTGGGTGCTGACTTTGATCTCTTTTTTGTGCGTCAAGCCCTTGAGCTGCACAAAGCGGGCAAAGCAGCGCGCACCATTGCCACACTGCGCCACTTCACTGCCGTCGGCGTTGAAAATGCGGTAGTGAAAATCCACATCAGGGTCATAAGGTGGCTCCACCAGCAAGAGCTGGTCAAACCCCACGCCGCGGTGGCGGTCAGCCAGTTGGCGGATGATGGCATCGGTTAAATAGACGTTTTGCGTCACGCCATCAAGCACCATAAAATCGTTGCCTAAGCCGTGCATTTTAGAAAACTGCATGCTGTGTCCTTCGTTCAATCTCATGAGGGCATTATAGAGTCAAGCGCCGCGCTTGTCTAAACAATCCAACAATTGGCGAAAATAGCGCACTGTGGTAGCATAAGCCAATTGCAATTATTCTGTCTGATTATGGCCAAGCTCTATTTTTATTACTCCTCCATGAACGCCGGCAAATCCACCACCTTGCTGCAATCGTCTTACAACTACCGTGAGCGCAATATGCACACGCTGATCTACACCGCCGCGATTGATGACCGCTTTGGCCAAGCCAAGGTGACCTCGCGCATTGGCATCAGCGAGCAGGCGCATACTTTTAATGCTGAGACCGATCTGTTTAGCCATATTCGTGAACAACATCAACGCCAGCCGTTAAATTGTATTTTGGTGGATGAAGCGCAATTTTTGACCAAGCAGCAAGTCTATCAACTCAGCGACGTGGTGGATAAACTCAACATCCCTGTGCTGTGCTATGGCCTGCGTACCGATTTCCAAGGCGAACTCTTTGAAGGCAGCCAATATTTATTGGCGTGGGCGGATCAACTCGAAGAGCTGAAAACCATCTGCTTTTGCGGGCGCAAGGCCAATTTTGTGCTGCGTATGAATGAGCAAGGTGAGGTGGTGAAAGCTGGCGCGCAAATTGAAATTGGCGGCAATGACCGCTACCTCTCCGTGTGCCGGCGGCATTTTAAAGAGGCGATGGAAAATTAAAAACCGCACTTTTAGGCAAAGTGCGGTTTGTGTCAGCAAGAGGTGTATTAATACAATTTGCGCGAGGTTTCAAACCAGTCGGCTTTGAACGGCCGGCGCATATTTTGATCGCATCAATGATGTCGTGGTGTACCAGTTTTTCGTTTTGGATGCCCACACAGCGGCCACCAAAGCCTTGTTTGAGCAATTCCACGGCATAAACCCCCATGCGGGAGGCCAAAATGCGGTCAAAGGCACACGGTGAGCCGCCGCGTTGAATGTGGCCTAAAATGGTGGCGCGGGCTTCGAGTTTCACGCGTTCTTCAATCTCTTCTGCCAGTTCGGTGACATCACAAATGTGCTCGGTGATGGCGATAATCGCATGACGTTTGCCGCGCTCAAAGCCGTATTCCACTTTTTTGATCAGCGCTTCGCGCTCAAATGGGCGCTCTGGCACCACGATGAACTCACAGCCACCGGCAATCGCTGCCGCCAAAGTCAAATCACCACAGTAGCGGCCCATGATTTCGATGATCGACACCCGTTGGTGCGAGCTTGAGGTGTCGCGCAGGCGGTCGATGGCATCGAGCACAATCTCAAGTGCGGTTTGAAAGCCGATGGTGTAATCGGTGCCGGCCACGTCGTTGTCGATGGTGCCTGGGATGCCGATGCACGGGAAATTATGCTCTTCAGTGAGCAATTTCGCCCCCATGTAGGAGCCGTCCCCGCCGATCACAACCAAGGCATCAATGCCGTGAGCGCGCAAAATGTCAACACAATGGGCGCGCACTTCGGGCTTTTTGAAATCAGGGAAGCGCGCAGAGCCTAAAAATGTACCTCCACGGCCGATGATGTCGGAAACGGAGTGGCGCTCCAGCTTTTTGATTTTGTTTTGCGACAAACCCAAATAGCCGTCGTAGATGCCGTAAACTTCCATGCCTTCATAGAGCGCGGCACGCACCACGCCACGAATCGCGGCATTCATGCCAGGGGCGTCACCACCACTGGTTAATACTGCTATTTTCTTTACCATTGTCATACCCTATAATTTTAGAAAAATTGAAAAATAATTGTGTGCAAGATTACACTATCCTCGCCCTGCGCTAAAGCAAAAATTGCGTTTTCACCACATTTTTTGATTTAGCCCAAACTCCCTTGCGTTTGCGCCTCTTGCTGCACCAAACTGGTCGGCTCTTGGTGAATAATGATGTCTGACAGCGGGAAGGTGGCCAGCAGGCGATGCTCAAGGTCGTCGGTGATTTGGTGGGCGCGCCATAGCGGCAAGTTGTCGTCAAGCTCTACATGCAGCTGGATAAACCGCACCGCCCCCGAGCGGCGAGTGCGCAGGTCGTGAATGCCAATCACATCGGCCTGCTCGCGGGCAATCGCCCAAATTTGCGCCACTTCGTCGTCAGGCAAGGCGCGATCGAGCAACAGCTGCACCGCATCAAACAGCATTTTGCCCGCGCTGATGAAAATATACAGTGCAATCAACAGGGCAAAAAGCCCATCGGCGTAGGCAAAGCCATAACCGCTTAAAATCAACGACAGCAACACCGCCACGTTCATTAGCAAGTCGGTTTGGTAATGCAGTTTGTCGGCTTTGATCGCGGGGCTTTGGGTTTGCGCAATCACATAACGTTGGTAATACACCAGCGCCAGCGTGAAGCCAATCGAAATCACCGTCACCACTGTACCGAGCCACACGGAAGAAACAGGCTGCGGGTTAATCAAGCGCTCAATGCCTTGCAGCAACAAAAAGATCGCGGAGCCAGAGATAAACGCGCCTTGCATCAGACTGGCCAGCGATTCGGCCTTGCCGTGGCCAAAGGAGTGGTTGTCGTCCGCCGGCATCAAAGAAAAGCGCAAAATCAACATGCTGGTGAACGAGGCCAGCAAATCCAGCAGCGAGTCGGCAATCGAGGCGAGCATACTCACCGAGCCGGTCATCCACCACGCCGCACCTTTGATCACAATCAGTAAAAGTGCGGTCGCCACCGCCAACATCGAGGCGCGGCGCACCAGTAGGCCATAACGCTCCGACATCTTAACGGCACGCCCAGGTCAGCGGCTGGCGTTGCAACTGTGCCATGCCCGCACGCGCTTGCGGGATAATCTCCCGTTCAAGTTGACTAGCCGATGTTGGCGCCACGGCGTAGCTGTATTGCAGCTCGAGATAACCGCACTTGGCAATATTTTTGCCCTTGGTTAGCTCTATGCCATAGTTGCGGTACTGCGCGCTGGGGCGATAAATCACGGTGGAATAAAGGTGATTGTCGGCAATCGCCAAATCCGCCCACGTGTGGCTGCGCTGGTAGCTGCGCTGGCGCAAGGCAAGGCGCTGTTGCAGGCTCATGGCACGGCGGTTTTGGTCAAAAAAGAGCGTGACCTTTTCTTTCAGCACGCCTTTGGCGGTGGGGCTGTAGCGGTGTTTTTGCATTTCAATCAAATCCACCGTTTTGCCACGCACATAATGCTTGCCAAACACGTCCACCGCCGCCGGCGGCACAAAGCGCTGGCTATTGTGGTTGTGCGGCGCACTGCCCTTTTGCGGCGCGCTGGTACACGCGGATAATAAAAGTGCGGTCAAAAGCAAAGTAAAACGCATAATTACTCCTGTTCTCGGCGGGTGAAAACCCACTCATCTTGGCTCGATTGCGCCTTGTCAAAGCCGTAGCCTCCCAAATCAAACCCTTGCAGGGCTTCTGGCTCGGTGATTTGATTTTGCACCATATAGCGGCACATCATGCCGCGGGCTTTTTTGGCATAAAAGCTGATCACTTTATATTTGCCGTTTTTGTAATCCAAAAACACCGGCTTGATGATGCGCGCGTTGAGTTTTTCAGGGCGCACCACTTTGTAGTATTCATCAGACGCCAAATTAATCAGCACGTCATCACCTTGTTTTTCCAGCGCTTTTTCAAGCGCTTGGGTGACGATATCACCCCAAAATTCGTATAAATTGGCACCGCGATCGTTTTTCAATTTGGTGCCCATTTCCAAGCGATAGGGCTGCATTAAATCGAGCGGCTTGAGCACGCCGTAAAGCCCTGAGAGCATCCGCAGGTGCTTTTGGGCAAAACGGATTTCGTCATGGGTGAGGCTTGGCGCGTCAAGGCCGGTGTACACATCGCCCTTGAAAGCAAACAGCGCAGCGCGGGCGTTGTCTTCATTGTGCGTTTTTTGCCATTCACTAAAGCGCGCGGCGTTGAGGCCGGCGAGTTTGTCGCTGATTTTCATCAGGGAGCCAATCTCGGCCGGGGTGAGTGCGCGGCAGGTTTTCATCAATTCGGCGCTGTGGTCTAACAACGCAGGTTGGGTGAAGTGCATTGACGGCACCTCGGATTGGTAATCCAGCGTTTTAGCTGGTGAAATAATGGCTAACATATCGCCTCCTTTAACATTACGGCTGAGTATAGCAAAACTGCGCGCGCCAGCCTAATCCTTCACGCGCGCCGGCAGCTGCCAGTCAATCGGCGCGATATCGTGCTCACGCAAATAGGCATTGGCTTGTGAAAAATGCCGGCAGCCTAAAAAGCCACGGTGCGCCGACAACGGCGAGGGGTGCGGCGCGCTGAGCACGCAGTGGCGATTGCGGTCAATGAACTTGCCCTTTTTTTGCGCGTGCGCTCCCCAGAGCATAAACACCAAGTTTTCGCGCTCTTGCTCCAGTTTGGCGATGACGTGATCGGTAAAAGTTTCCCAGCCAAAATCCGCGTGCGAGTGCGCGCGGCCTTGCTCGACGGTCAGCACGGTGTTGAGCAGCAGCACGCCGCGCTCGGCCCAGGCTTTTAAATAGCCGTGGTTAGGCGTGGTGAAGCCGTCGATATCTGTGCTGAGCTCTTTATAGATGTTCACCAGTGAAGGCGGCGTGCGCACGTGCGGGCGCACCGAAAAGGCCAAGCCGTGCGCCTGGCCTGGGCCGTGGTAAGGGTCTTGGCCTAAAATCACCACTTTCACTGCGTCAAATTCGGTTAAGCGAAAGGCGTTGAAAATCGCCTCATGGGGTGGGTAAATCACTTTGCCTTGCGCAATTTCGTGATTGACTTTTTGCATAATGGTCTGAAAATACGGCTGGCGTTTTTCCTCGGCCAGCACATCTGCCCAACGTTTCATAATTTGCCTCTTTTTTTCGCCATTATAACCAAAAGTGCGGTCGAAATCCTGCCTCAATCAGCCCAAAATTGGCTTTATTTGTTACTGCTTTGTTAAATTTAATTATCAAATTAGTTAACATTGGCAATTGATTTGCTTGATATTTTTGACACATATCAATTTCACCCTGCGCACCGCACTTTTATAACTTGATCTAGGCAAATTTAATTTAAATTTATTTGAAAATTTCAAACGATTTGATAAAATCTTAACCAGTTAACCAAGTCCCAACAATTACATTGGAGTTTATTATGATTAAAGGTATTCAAATTACTCAAGCAGCTAACGATGATCTGCTCAATTCTTTCTGGTTATTAGACAGTGATAAAGGTGAAGCGCGTTGCCTGTGTGCAAAAGGTGGCTTTGAAGAAGATCAAGTGGTTGCCGTGAGCGAACTTGGCAAAATCGAATATCGTGAATTGCCAGTTAACGTTGCCCCAACTGTGAAAGTTGAAGGTGGCCAACACTTGAACGTGAACGTATTGCGTCGTGAAACATTGGAAGATGCGGTAAAACACCCTGAAAAATACCCACAATTGACTATCCGTGTTTCTGGTTACGCTGTGCGTTTCAACTCATTGACACCAGAACAACAACGTGATGTTATCACTCGTACTTTCACAGAAAGCCTGTAATTTTAAATTGCTCTAACAGAGCTTTTTAAACAAAACCGCACTTTGACGTAAAGTGCGGTTTTTCCGTCTTTACACCGCACTTTTACAAAATCATTCGCAATTACGCCCTCAAGCTGTATAATAGACTGACTTTTGCCTTCGAAATGCGTGCGGCTATCAAAAGCCATTTGAGCGAGATGGTTTTTGCTAGTCGCAATGAGCAAGGTAAAAGCGTGTGATTAACCCATTAAATAAGGATCTTATTGTGACCCCTATCGTAAAACAATTTCAATACGGCAAACACACCGTAACCTTAGAAACCGGCGCCATGGCGCGCCAAGCCACAGCCGCTGTGATGGCGAGCATGGACGACACCAGCGTTTTTGTCACCGTGGTGGCGAAAAAAGAGGTGCGTGAAGGCCAAGACTTCTTCCCACTGACGGTGAACTACCAAGAGCGCACTTACGCGGCTGGCCGCATCCCAGGTGGCTTTTTCAAACGTGAAGGCCGCCCATCAGAAGGCGAAACCTTGATTGCGCGTTTGATTGACCGCCCAATCCGCCCGCTCTTCCCGGAAGGCTTTTTTAACGAAATTCAAATCATCGCCACCGTGGTGTCGGTCAACCCACAAGTGAGCCCAGACATTGTTGCCATGATTGGCGCCAGCGCGGCATTGACTCTTTCTGGCGTGCCATTCAACGGCCCAATTGGCGCAGCGCGTGTGGGCTTTATTAACGATCAATTCGTGCTCAACCCAACCCAAGAAGAGCTCAAACAAAGCCGCTTGGATTTGGTGGTTGCGGGTACCGACAAAGCGGTGTTGATGGTGGAATCGGAGGCGGACATTTTAAGCGAAGAGCAAATGTTAGCCGCGGTGGTGTTCGGCCACGAGCAACAACAAGTGGTGGTGGAAAGCATCAAAGCCTTTGCGCAAGAAGCGGGCAAACCACGCTGGGAGTGGGACGCACCTGCGCAAAACGAGAGCTTGGTTGCTCGCATTAAAGAATTAGCGGAAAGCCGCTTGGGTGAGGCCTATCGCATCACGGAAAAACAAGCGCGTTACGAAGCGGTTGACCAAATCAAAGCCGACACGGTGGCCGCGATCATGGACGGCAACGAAGACGACGCCATTAACGAAAACAAAATCACCGACATCATTCACGAGTTGGAAAGCCAAATCGTGCGCAGCCGCATTTTAGCCGGCGAGCCACGCATTGATGGCCGCAGCGTGGACACTGTACGCGCGCTTGACATCTGCACTGGCGTGTTGCCACGCACCCACGGCTCTGCCGTGTTCACCCGTGGTGAAACCCAGTCACTGGCAGTGGCCACCTTGGGTACCGAGCGCGATGCGCAAATCATTGACGACATCACCGGTGAGCGCACCGATCACTTCTTGTTCCACTACAACTTCCCACCGTATTCTGTCGGCGAAACCGGCATGATCGGCTCACCAAAACGCCGTGAAATCGGACACGGCCGCTTAGCCAAACGTGGTGTGGCCGCTGTGATGCCAAGCATTAACGAATTCCCATACACTGTGCGTGTGGTATCTGAAATCACTGAATCTAACGGTTCATCCTCCATGGCTTCTGTGTGTGGCGCCTCTCTGGCGTTGATGGATGCAGGTGTGCCAATCAAATCCGCTGTGGCAGGGATCGCGATGGGCTTGGTGAAATCCGATGACAAATTTGTGGTGCTCTCTGATATTCTCGGTGATGAAGACCACTTAGGCGACATGGACTTTAAAGTCGCTGGCACCAAAGAAGGTGTGACCGCACTGCAAATGGACATTAAAATTGAAGGCATCACCGCTGAAATTATGCAAATTGCCCTCAATCAAGCCAAAGGCGCGCGCTTGCACATTTTAGATACCATGCAACAAGCCATCAGCGCACCGCGCAAAGAGATCTCTGATTTCGCGCCGCGCATTCACACCTTGAAGATCGATCCGAAGAAAATCAAAGATGTGATCGGTAAAGGGGGCGCGACTATCCGCGCGTTGACCGAAGAAACTGGCACCTCGATTGACATTGCTGACGACGGCACCGTGAAAATTGCCGCCACCGACAACAATGCCGCGAAAGAAGTGATGAGCCGCATCGAAGAGATCGTGGCTGACGTGGAAGTGGGCGGCATCTATAACGGTAAAGTCACCCGCATTGCCGACTTTGGCGCTTTTGTTGCGATTGTAGGCAACAAAGAAGGCTTGGTGCACATTTCACAAATCGCTGAAGAGCGCGTTGAAAAAGTGACCGATTACTTAAGCGTTGGCCAAGAAGTGCCAGTGAAAGTGGTTGAAATCGACCGCCAAGGCCGCATCCGCTTGACCATGCGTGACCTCGACGGCAGCAAAAAAGCGCAAGCCCAACAAGCTGCGCAAGACGAGTCAACCGAGGCGTAACCGCACTTTGATGATGACACGCACAGCGCTCTCCCCCCTTCACTTAGGCAAGCAGGCCATTGCCCTTGCCTTTGTGTTGCTGTTGTTAGGCTGTGTTAATGGCTCGAACAAAGCGCTGGAAAATTTGGCCAACACACCGTTGGCTGAGCAAAACCCGATGCAGCATTTTGACCAAGAGGTGATGATCGCCCGCCTTGGCCAAATGCTCTATCTCACGCCGAAGTTGAGCAAGGCAGAGCGCGCGAATATGCACTTTGAGCGCGGCGTGCTTTACGACAGCCTTGGGCTGTGGGCGCTGGCGCGTTATGATTTTGCGCAAGCCTTGGTGCTGGAGCCGAAAATGCCCGCGGTGTATAACTATTTGGGGCTGTATTTGTTGCTTGATGGCGACTTTGACAGCGCGGTCGATGCCTTCAACTCGGTGTTGCACCTTGACCCAAGCTATGATTATGCCTATCTCAACCGCGGCTTAACGTTTTATTATGCCGGTCGCTTCGGCCTTGCTGAGCGCGACTTTTTGGCATTTTATCAAGCGGATCAAAGCGATCCGTACCGCACTTTATGGTTGTATTTAAATGAGCTGAAATACAAGCCACAAGAGGCGAAAAGCAACCTCGCGCAGCGTGCGCAGGGGCTTTCTGCGCGCTTTTGGGGCACCCACATTGTGCACTATTATTTAGGTAGAATAAGCTATGAGCAGCTGCTGGCCGACATGGCGCAGTTTGCCCAGCCTTATTCGCCGCAGTATGCTGAAATGCTGACGGAAACCTATTTTTATCTCGCAAAACAACAACTCAATTTGGGAAAAGTGCCGCAAGCGCGCGCGTTGTTTCAACTCGCGATTGCAAACCAAGTGTTTAACTTCGTTGAGTACCGTTTTGCCCTGTTTGAACTCACTCGCTTAAACAACGAGCAAAAATCAAACAAAAACGTTGTCACCGATATACACTAGTTTCACACTTGACTATCACGACATAAGATTAATTTGCGCACTATTGCGCTTTTCACTATTGAGTAAAAAATGACAGAACAAACAATTACCTTTAACGACTTAGGCTTGCCGCAGGCGCTACTGCGCGCCGTTACCGACATGGGCTTCACCAAGCCGTCGCCAATCCAGCAAGCGTGTATTCCACTCTTATTAAACGGCCAAGATGTGCTCGGCATGGCGCAAACTGGCTCCGGCAAAACCGCCGCGTTCTCGCTGCCTTTGCTCGCTCAGCTTGACGCCGAGCAACGCAGCCCACAAATTTTGGTGATGGCGCCAACCCGCGAGCTGGCCATTCAAGTGGCCGATGCCTGTGAGCAATTTTGCAAATATCTTGATGGCGTGCGCTGCGTCACCCTCTATGGCGGGCAGCGTTACGACATCCAACTGCGTGCGTTGCGCCAAGGCGCGCAAGTGGTGGTGGGCACCCCTGGGCGGATTTTAGACCACCTGCGCCGCGGCACGCTGGATTTAAGCGGCCTGCGCTTTATGGTGCTTGATGAAGCCGACGAAATGCTGCGCATGGGCTTTATTGACGATGTGGAAGAGGTGATGAGCAAGCTGCCTGAGCAGCACCAAACCGCACTTTTCTCCGCCACCATGCCGGCGCCGATTCGCCGCATCACGCACCGCTTTATGCGTGACCCGCAAGAGGTGAAAATTCAAGCCAGCCCGCAAAACTTGCCCGACATCACGCAAGTATGTTGGTATGTCCACGGCGTGCGTAAAAACGAGGCGTTGTTGCGCTTTTTGGAGGTAGAAACCTTTGATGCGGCAATTATCTTCACCCGCACCAAAACGGCCACCCTCGACATCGCTACCCTGCTTGAACGCCACGGCTACAGCTGTGCAGCACTGAATGGCGACATGACCCAACAATTGCGTGAACAGGCCCTTGACCGCCTACGCAATGGTTCACTGAATATTTTGATTGCAACCGATGTAGCCGCGCGCGGCTTGGATGTGGATCGCATCAGCCTTGTGGTCAATTACGACATCCCGCTTGATGCGGAGTCTTACGTTCACCGCATTGGCCGCACAGGGCGCGCGGGGCGAGCTGGGCGTGCGTTGCTGTTTGTGGAACCACGCGAGCGCCGTTTGCTGCGCAACATTGAGCAGCTGACCAAAAAACGCATCGACGAAGTCGAGCTGCCAAACCACCTGCAACTCGAACAGTGCCGCCGTGAAAAATTCAAGCAAACCATTTTGGCGCAGCTTGAACATGCCAGCCTTGAACAATACCGCACTTTGCTATTAGAAATGTTCCCAGAGATGGATACGGTGGATTTGGCCAGTGCGATGATGATGCAGCTGCAAGGCAAGCAAAAATTGATCCTGCCGCCAGATGCGCCGATGGAAAAACGCCGTGAACGGCGCGAGAACCCACGCTCAGCCGAGCGCGGCGGGCGACGTGAGCGCGATGAGCGCACTAGCCGCCGTGAGCGTGGCAACGACATCCCGATGGACCGCTACCGCATTGAAGTTGGCCGCGGTGACGGTGTGGAGGTCAAGCACATTGTGGGCGCGATTGCCAATGAGGGCGACATCGACAGCCGTTATATCGGCCACATCAAGCTCTACGACAGCCACTCGACCGTGGAATTGCCGCAAAATATGCCGCAAGATTTGCTGCGCTTGTTCAACAAAACCCGTGTGCTGAATAAACCGATGCAAATGTCGTTTGTTGAGGCGGTGAAAGACGGCGCGCGCGACGAACGCCCACGCGGTGGCAAAGGCGGCAAATTCGCCAACAAAGGCCGCTTTGACAGCCGTGGCGACAAACCGCAATTCCAGAAAAAACGCCGCGAGCGCCGCGACAGATAAGCGCCATGTTGGACGATAATGCTTGGATGACCCACGCCCTGCGCTTGGCCGATGTGGCCGAGCAGCACGGCGAGGTGCCCGTAGGTGCGGTGCTGGTTAGCCGCGAGGGCGAAGTGCTTGGTGAGGGGTTCAACAGTGTGATTCGCCTCAACGACCCTAGCGCCCACGCGGAGATTCAAGCCATCCGCCAAGCCGCCGAGCGCCTAGGCAACTATCGCCTGCTCGGCACCACGCTTTATGTCACCTTGGAGCCGTGCACCATGTGCGCCGGCGCCATTGTCCACAGCCGCATCGCGCGCTTAGTCTTCGGCGCGTTTGACCCGAAAACCGGCGCGGTGGGCTCACGCTTTCATTACTTCAACGATTTTGTCATGAACCACGCGGTGCAAGTCACGCCTGGCGTGCTCGCGCAACCGTGCGGTGAGAAGCTCTCCGCCTTTTTCCAACGCCGACGGGCAGAAATCAAAGCGCAAAAAAAGCAAAGTGCGGTTGACTAAGCGATAACACCGTCGCATTGGCGGGCAATTTGTGTAAAAATAGCACAAAAAGGAGCCGCCTATGACATTTGACGACCTCAAAGCCCATTGCCCGCAATGGCAACACTACATTCACCACCCTTTTGTGCAGCAACTCGCCGACGGCAGCCTGCCACGCAAAGCCTTTCGATATTATCTCGAGCAAGATTACCTCTTTTTGCTGCAGTTCACCCGCGCGTGGGCGCTGGCTCTTTATAAAAGCGACAACATCGACCAAATGCGCCAAGCGCAGGCGGGCATCAATGCCATGCTGGATGTGGAAATTGGGCTGCATATTGATTACTGCGCCAGCTACGGCGTGGGGCAAGCGCAACTGATGGCGCTAGACGAGCACCCTGCCACCGTGGCCTACACTCGCTATGTGCTTGATGTTGGCCTGCAAGGCAGACTTTCCAATTTGCACTGCGCGCTCGCCCCGTGCATCATCGGCTATGGCGAGATTGGCGCGCACTATCACACCACGGACGACAACCCGTACGCCAGCTGGATTGCGATGTACAAAAGTGACGAATACCAAGCCGTGCGCCACGCGGAGATTGACACGCTCAACCAACTGTTGCGCGACGTGCCCGCAAGCCAGCACGCGGTGTTGCAAAAGCAATTCAACACTGCCGTGAATATGGAAATCGCCTTTTGGCAAATGGGGCTGGATAACGCGTAAAAACACAAAGTGCGGTCGACTTGACCGCACTTTTCGTTTTAGTGCTTAGTTTTGTAACTTAAAAAAAAGTGACTCAGTGCGGCGCACAGCACGCAGCAGAAAATGGCGATCATCATCGGCCGGCCGCTGGTCACGGGCACCAGTGCAATCAGCACACCCGCCACCGAGCCCATGCCAAAGCGGATAGTGCCCGCCAGTGAATTGGCCGTGCCTGCCACATGGGGGAAGCGGTCTAAAATCGCGGCCATGGCGTTGGAGGTGACCATCGAAATCATCCCGATGTAACAAGCAATGCCAAGCGCCATCGGCCAAAAGCCGAGATCGAAAAGTGCGGTCAGCAGCAGCCAGCAGCCGGCGATAAACTGCAAGGTGAGCCCAAAGCGCAACATCGTCTCCGCACCAAAGCGCGCCACCACGCGCGAGTTAATCATGGTGAACGTAATCAACACCAGCATATTTAAAATAAAAAAGTAACCAAGATGCTCAGGCGCCACGCCGTAAATGTCGATATAAACAATCGAGCCGGAGGTTAAAAAGCAGAACATCCCCGCGAACGAAAAGCCCGTACACAGCACATAGCCGACCACAGCGCGCACCCGCACCAGCGAGGCAAAGTTACGCAGCACAATGCGCAGGCTCAATGGCACGCGTTTTTCTCTCGGGTGGGATTCGGGGATCTTCCACGACACCAGCACGCAGCTGAGCAGGCCCGCCACGGCGAGAACATAAAAGATCGCATGCCAGTGGAAAAACTTGGCGATATAGCCACCCATAAACGGCGCCAGCAGCGGCGCAATCATCGAGATGAGCATCACCAGCGACATCATTTTGGCAAATTCATTTTTGGAAAAGAGATCCCGCAGCAGCGCGCCGAGCACCACCGCAGGCGCAGCGCCAAAAAAGCCCTGCACAAAGCGCAGCACCAAGAAATTGTGAATTTCACTGATGTGCGTTAACCAAAGTGCGGTCAAGGCAAACACAAAGGTGCCGATGATAATCGCAGGCTTACGCCCGAAGCTGTCGGCCAGCGGGCCCCAAATCAGCTGGCCGGTGGCAAAGCCGATGGTAAAGAGCGCCAGTGTGTTTTGCACTTTTTCCGCGTTGACGTGGAGATCGCGCGCGATGTCTAAAAATGCCGGCAGGTACATATCCACCGCCAGCGGGGTGAGCATCGCCATCGTGCTGAGAATGAGAATAAACACTGGGCTTTTGCCCAGGTGGGATAAATTAGCTGAAGATGGGGTCATAAAACTCCTTTATTATTGTTATTCTTGAAAACGTTGCAACTCCTCAGGGGTCAGGGCACGGAATTCGCCCTCAGCCAAGTGTTCATCCAACGCAACACCGCCAATGCGCCAGCGATGCAAGCCGACCACTTTGTTGCCAAGCGCGGCAAACATCCGTTTAACTTGGTGGTAGCGCCCTTCGCTGATCGTCAAATTCAGTGTGTAATCGTCGAGGATTTCACACTCAGCAGGCTTGGTTGGCGTTTTTTCACCGCGCAGCAAAATGCCCTGCGCCAAGCGCGCCTCGTAGTCGCTTTCAATCGGGTCAGCGAGGCTGACTAAATAGGTTTTGGCGCAATCATGTTTGGGTGATGTGATGCGGTGCGACCATTGGCCATCATCGGTCAACAGCACAAGGCCTGTTGTGTCCATATCCAAGCGCCCTGCGCAATGCAAGGTTGTCCGCAAGGGGTGATCAAAAAATTGATAGATGGTTGGATAATCCGCCCCATCGTGGGAGCAGACATAACCTGAAGGTTTGTTCAGCATAATATACTGCCCTTGCGCCACCCAATGCAACTGTTTTTTTCAAATACAATCTCATCTTGCTCGCTGATTTGCGCCGCGCCCGATTTGCACACCGCGCCATTGAGCGCCACCGCGCCTGCGCGCAGCACCTTGGTCACCTGCGAGCGGCTCAAGCCTGTTTGCTTGGCTAAAAATTTGTCTAACCGCACTTTTGCTCCTTGTTGGCTAAAAAAGCTATTGTAACCTGTAATCGGCGAACATAAAGCGCAAAATTTTTGTGTGCTGCTTCACAGAGTTCTATCTCCAACCTTAAAAGTGCGGTGCAAAGGGGTATAATTGAACCATTCGCGATGCAGCCGGCTGCATTTAGCTATTTCAAAGGAGCTTATAATGGATAAACAACTTCGCCAAGCGGCACTTGATTTTCATGAATTCCCCGTCCCGGGCAAAATTGAAGTTACCCCAACCAAATCCCTCGCCACCCAGCGGGATTTGGCACTGGCCTACTCGCCTGGGGTCGCCATTCCCTGTTTAGAAATTAAAGATGACCCTTTAGCGGCTTATAAATACACCGCACGCGGCAATTTGGTGGCGGTGATCTCCAACGGCACCGCGGTGCTCGGCCTTGGCAACATTGGCGCACTGGCAGGCAAGCCGGTGATGGAAGGCAAAGGCGTGTTGTTTAAAAAATTCGCCGGCGTGGATGTGTTCGACATTGAAATTGATGAGCGCGACCCCGACAAATTAGTTGAAATTATCGCCGCCCTTGAGCCTACCTTTGGCGGGATTAATCTTGAAGACATCAAAGCGCCAGAGTGTTTTTATATCGAGAAAAAACTGCGCGAGAAGATGAACATTCCTGTCTTCCACGACGACCAACACGGCACTGCCATCATCTGTGCAGCCGCGGTGCTCAACGGCTTGCGCGTGGTGAACAAAAAATTTGAGGATGTCAAACTCGTCGTCTCCGGCGCGGGGGCTTCGGCGATTGCGTGTTTGAACTTGCTGCTCGCACTCGGCATGAAAAAAGAACACATCACCGTGTGCGACTCCAAAGGCGTGATCTACAAACAGCGCCAAGATTACGACCGCATGGATGAAACCAAAAATTCTACGCCATTGAAGACAACGGCAACCGCACGTTGGCGGATGCGATCCCGAATGCTGACATCTTCCTCGGCTGCTCAGCGGCAGGCGCATTAACCCAAGAGATGGTGAAAACCATGGCGAAAAGCCCGATTATTCTCGCACTCGCCAACCCAGACCCTGAAATTCTGCCACCGGATGCCAAAGCTGTGCGCCCTGATGCGATTGTGTGCACGGGCCGCTCTGACTTCCCGAATCAGGTCAACAACGTTTTGTGCTTCCCGTTCATCTTCCGTGGCGCGTTGGACGTGGGTGCCACCGCGATTAATGAAGAGATGAAACTTGCCGCGGTGAAAGCGATTGCCGAGCTGGCCCACGCCGAGCAAAATGAAGTGGTCAGCAGCGCCTATGGCGACCAAGATCTCGCCTTTGGGCCGGAATACCTCATCCCGAAACCGTTTGACCCACGTTTAATCATCAAAATCGCGCCTGCGGTGGCAAAAGCGGCGATGGACTCTGGCGTGGCGCAGCGCCCAATTGAAGATTTCAATCTCTATGTTGAGCGCTTGACCCAGTTTGTCTACAAAACCAATTTGTTCATGAAGCCGATTTTTGCCCAAGCGCGTTTGGCGAAAAAACGCATTCTCTTTGCCGACGGCGAAGAGCCACGCGTGTTGCACGCCGTGCAAGAAATTGCCACCCTCGGCATCGCCACCCCTGTGCTGATTGGCCGGCCGAGTGTGATCGACCAACGCATTCAAAAATTGGGCTTGCATCTCAGTGCTGGTGTGGACTATGAATTGGTCAACATCGAGCAAGATGAACGCTACCAACAATGCTGGCAAAAATATTACGAGCTCAACAAACGCAACGGCGTGACCCCCGCACTGGCGAAATACGAAATCCGCAGCAACCCAACGGCGATTGCCGCCACCTTGCTCGCCCTTGGTGAGGCCGATGGCATGATTTGCGGTTTGGTCGGCTCTTATAACAACCACCTCAAAACCTTGGTCAACATCATCGGCTTGCAAGACGGCGTACACGTACCGGCTACGGTCAACAGCCTGGTGATGCCAACGGGGAATGTGTTCATCACCGATACTTTTGTGAACCAAAACCCAACCGCCGAAGAGCTGGCCGACATCACCTTGATGGCGGCAGAAGAGGTGGCGCGCTTTGGCATCAAACCGCAAGTGGCGCTGATTTCCAACTCCAACTACGGCTCAAACAACAACCCAAGTGCGGTGAAAATGCGCGAGGTGTTGCAACTGGTGAAAGACCGCGACCCAGAGCTGGTGATTGACGGCGAAATGCACGGCGACATTGCCCTCAATGAAAAACTGCGCCAAGAAATCATGCCAGACAGCCCTCTGCAAGGGCCGGCCAATTTGCTGGTGATGCCAAACATGGAAGCAGCTCGCATCAGCTACAACCTCCTGCGCGCAGCCACCACGGCAATCACCGTCGGGCCAATGCTGATGGGCTTGAAAGCGCCAGCACACATTTTGACCGCCACTTCCTCTGTGCGGCGGATCATCAACATGGTGGCGCTCACCGCGGTGAAAGCGAAATAACCGCACTTTGATATCAAAAGCGTGCTTTGTGCACGCTTTTTTAATAACTTGTTAAAATAATGATCTCGATCAAAAAATTTGCTATAATGGCTGGCAAATTATCTAGCAACCCCAACAAAAAGGAAATGATTATGGCTTATACCTTACCTGAACTGGGCTACGCCTTTGACGCCCTTGAACCGCACTTTGACAAAGAAACCATGGAAATTCACTACTCCAAACACCACCAAGCGTATGTCAACAATGCCAACGCGGTGTTGGAAACATTGCCAGAGTGGGCCGACAAATGCCCAATCGAGCTGGTTTCAAACTTGGATAAAATCCCAGCTGATAAACGCACTGCCCTGCGCAACAACGCCGGCGGCCACGTTAACCACTCTATGTTCTGGAAAGGCTTGAAACTCAACACCACCTTGCAAGGCAAGTTGAAAGACGCCATCGAGCGCGACTTCGGCTCTGTGGATGCGTTCAAAGCAGAATTTGAAAAAGCCGCCGCCACACGTTTCGGCTCTGGCTGGGCATGGCTGGTGGTGAAAGACGGCAAATTGGCCGTGGTTTCCACCCCTAACCAAGACAACCCATACATGGGCAAAGAGATTGCCGGCTGCGAAGGCTACCCAATTTTAGGCCTCGACGTGTGGGAGCACGCCTACTACTTGAAATACCAAAACCGCCGCCCAGACTACATCAAAGCCTTCTGGAACGTGGTCAACTGGGACGAAGCCGCCAAACGCTTCGAAGAAAACGCCTAATCGCACCACTTAACGACAAAAGCCACTAGATAGTGGCTTTTTGTTGGGTTGGACTAAGTCACATGCTTTACAAGTGTATAAAAAACTTATATCGACTTATAACCCCTTAGATCTTGTTATATCTACTTAGATCTTGTTATATCTACTTAGATCTTGTTATATCTACTTAGATCTACTTATAATTTGTAATCGTTCACATGAGTAGGTGGGAGATGCCCTCAACGCGTTGGGTTAAGGGCAAGTGCGGTTTAATAAGCGCCCTTCCCCTTAAGCACTACGCTGGCGGTTTTGGCTAGAATGACGATGTCATTCCACAGCGCCCAATTTTTGACATACCAACAGTCAAGATATACCCGCGTTGGGTAATCGGTGTCGCTGCGGCCACTGACTTGCCATAGCCCTGAAAGCCCCGGGCGCACCATATAATAATAAATTAAATCATCGCCGTAGAATTTTAATTCAGGGCGAATCACTGGCCGCGGACCGACCAAGCTCATATCCCCTTTAAGCACATTCCACAATTGCGGCAGTTCATCAAGGCTGGTGCGGCGCAGCAAAGCACCAATGGGCGTGACCCGTGGGTCGTTTTTTAACTTATAATGCGTGTACCATTCTTGCCTTGCTTGAGGATCACTGTGCAATAACTGACGCAGCACTTGAGCAGAATTGGTGACCATGGTGCGAAATTTGTAGCAATGGAATGCCTTGCCATTGCGCCCGATGCGCACTTGGCTATAGGTTGCTGCACCACCATCTTGACGAATACGCAACACCAAATAGCCAAACAAAGGGGCTGTAAGCAACAACAAAAACGATGACACCACGATGTCAAACGTGCGTTTAACCAAGCGTGAAGAACGCTTGGCCAAATTATTATGAATGCGCAGCGCAATCGCCTCATGCCCAAAAAAGTGAGACACCTCAGCATCATAAAGTGGCACACCACGCAGTGGTGGCAAAATTGACACATTACGCAGCCCCTCTTTAGCGAGCTTGCGCACCCAACACTCCAACAAAGGTTGATGTTGATTATCAAAGGCTATAAACACCTTTTGGAACTGGTTCAATTGAACCCAAAATTCTGGTGGCGTGATATACTTCACGCCGCTAATCTGCTCGGGGCTTTCTTTCTCCTCTCCTTGCAACACAATGGCAGTGATATTGTAGCCCAAATAGGTCTCACTTGTGATGGCTTGAAAAGCGCCCTTCAAACTCTGAGCATCACACACCAGCGCGCACGACATATTCCATGTGCCAAGTTCACGCAAAGCCTTTTTACACAACATCCGGCCCAAAGGCAGCAGCACACCAGCGAGCACCCAGATATAACACCAAGTGTAGAGCGAAAAATGATTTTTGGTGAACACCAAAAGCGCAAGATTAATCAATGCGCCAATAAAGAGCGTGACATAAATATCTTTCAACTCATCCCAGTAGGGCTTGCGATAAGTATAATGGCGATAAACCACCCAAATCCAGCCCACAATCCCAAGCGCAGAAAACAAAAACAAACTCAAACGCACAACAGAATCATAAAATTCTTCAACAGAAAGGGAGAAGTCATCAGGGAAAGAAAGGTAGTAAGCAAGAAAAATGGCAATGCAGAGTGAAAAAAAATCACATAAGATTAAAAAAAGTTTGTTCACTTTAGGATAGTGTCTTTTCTTATTTATCATATTATTTCCAAAAGTTTTTATGCATACTAAACCACATTAAGCAAATAGAAGGGAGCCGATACCAATTTTTGCCAAGATTAAAACCCAACCATTTTACAAAGGTATAAATTATTGAAAACGGAATCCAGACAGGGTGATTTTTCCATAAGAAGACTAATTCTGATAATACAAACTTAAAACCCTCATTGCTGACACGCGGTATTTTTTGGGTTATCCAAGGCTGTTGTTCGTGAAATACACCTGTATCAAAATAACGCTGGAATTCCTGCTTAATCGAGTAGTTATGCGAATGATTGACACAAGCATTTGCATTATATAGCACTTCAAAACCAGCATAAATCATTTTTGCACATATATACATATCTTCAGCCAAAATAACATTTTGAGGAAAACCGCCTACTGCTCTGAAAGTAGATAATCTATAGGCAGAAAAGAATTGGATATAAAAAAGTTTTATACCGAGTTGATCAATGTTATTAACTGACTTTAATAAAGATGATTCAGGATAATTAAAAACGA
>NZ_JABTBO010000033.1 GCF_014884965.1 Spirabiliibacterium mucosae
TGGGGCTATTATACTGTGAAATGGCGGGAAATAATACGTTTTATCATAAAAAAACAGCCCCGAGAGGGGCTGCTTTCAAGATTAGGCATCATAGGTGCCAACAAGGTAGGCTTGGGCGAGAATATGCCCTTGCATGGCAAAATGCAGCTCATTGAAATGAAAGCCTGCGTCAAGTTCCAGCTCGCAATCAAGGGCATACACATAAAGCTCATAGCGATGGGCTTTATCTGGTGGTGCCATGCCGCCATAGCAGGCGCAATGCAGGCGATCTTGGCCGGCAATTTTGCCCGACCAGCTGTTGGTGCCTTGCACGTAATCGGTCGCTGAGGTGCTGTCGTTTTCGTCGAGCACCTCGCGTTTGACGTTCGCCGCCAGCCAGTGGATCCAGGTATACCCGCACACGGGCACAGCATCTTTGTCTTCGAGCACAATCGCGAAAGATTTGGTGCCGGCTGGAGCGCCGCTGATTTCCAATGGCAGCGAGCAAGTCGGCATGCCAAAATCGCTGACAAGTGCGCCGCGTTTGCCGTATTTATCATCAATCACGCCGTTTGTAATGCCTGAACTGGTTACTTTCATACACGCCTCCTTTGTGATAAATTCGCCCTCATTATAACCTATTGAGATCCAAAAATAAAAGTGCGGTCAAAACCGCACTTTTTGTTTTATTGAATCCCTTTGTGGCGCAGCAGTGCGTCGAGTTTTGGCTCGCGCCCGCGAAAGCGCTTAAACAGCACCATCGGCTCTTCACTGCCGCCGCGGCTTAGAATGTTGTCTAAAAACGCTTTGCCCGTTTCAGGGTTGAAGATGCCTTGCTCTTCAAACAACGAGAACGCATCCGCCGAGAGCACCTCTGCCCACAGGTAGCTGTAATACCCCGCAGCATAGCCGCCAGCAAAAATGTGGCTGAAGGCATGAGCAGGGCGCGTCCAATCCAGCGGTTTGAATACCGCCACTTGGTTGCGCACCGCACTTAGGGTTTCTTGCACTTGCGCGCCTTGGCTTGGGTCAAAGCGGTAATGCAAGGTGAAATCAAACAAGCCAAACTCCAGCTGGCGCAGCACAAACATCGCCGCTTGGTAGTTTTTCGCCTTCAGCAACTGCGCGAGTTTGTCGGCTGGCAGCGGCTCGCCTGTTTCATAATGCCCCGAGATGAAATCCAACGCGTCCTTTTCCCAGCACCAGTTTTCCATAAATTGGCTTGGCAGCTCAACCGCATCCCACGGCACGCCGTTGATGCCCGCCACGCCGCTGACATCAATCAATGTGAGCATATGATGCAGCCCGTGGCCAAATTCGTGGAATAGCGTAGTCACTTCATCGTGGGTGAACATCGCCGGTTTGTCGCCAATCGGTTTGTTGAAATTGCAGGTTAAATACGCCACCGGTTTTTGCAGCTGGCCGTTGACGCGCTTGCGCCCGATGCAATCGTCCATCCACGCACCGCCGCGTTTGTTGGCTCGGGCGTAAAGATCGAGATAAAAACTGCCGCGCAGCTCACCGTCGGCGTCGAGAATATCAAAAAAGCGCACATTTTCGTGCCACACGTCCACGCCTTGGCGCTCTGTCACCTTGACGCCATAGATGCGTTTGACCACTTCAAACAAGCCGCTGAGCACGCGATCTTCTGGGAAGTATGGGCGCAGCTCTTCGTCGTTGATGGCAAAAAGATGCTGCTTTTGTTTTTCGCTGTAAAACGCCACATCCCAGGGGGAAAGTGCGGTCACGCCAAAATGGTCACGACAAAACTGTTCTAATTCTGCCCGCTCTTTTTCGCCCTGCGGTTTCGCGCGTTTAGCCAGATCGTTTAAAAAGTCCATCACCTGGTCAGGGTTCTCGGCCATTTTGGTGGCCAGCGAATAGTCTGCATAAGTGGCAAAGCCAAGCAATTGCGCCAGTTCATAACGCAGTTGCAGAATTTCTTCAATGATCGCGCTGTTGTCCCATCTGCCCGCATTTGGGCCTTGGTCGGAGGCGCGGGTGGTGTAGGCGCGATAGAGCGTTTCACGCAACGTGCGGTTTTCGCAATAGGTCATCACAGGAAGATAACTTGGGATTTCCAGGGTGAAGCGCCAGCCGTCTTTTTCTACTGCTTTGGCTGCCTCACGCGCGGCTTGCAGCGCGGACTCGGGCAGGCCTTTGAGCTCGGTTTCATCAGTGATGATGATATCCCAACCCATGGTAGCATCAAGCACGTTGTTGCTAAATTGCGAGCTCAGCTCTGATAAGCGCGCCACAATCTCGCCGTAGCGCTGCTGTTTGTCTTTTTCAAGCCCAATGCCTGAAAGGGTGAAATCGAGCAAAATATCATCAATCGCTTTTTGCGCGGCGATGTCAAGCTTGGCGTATTCCTCGCCCTCTTTGAGGGATTTATACGCTTGATAAAGCCCTTGGTGCTGCCCCGCCCAGGTGCTGTATTCAGACAGCAACGGCAGGCAGGCTTGATAAGCCTCGCGCAGCTCAGGGCTGTTTTTCACCGCATTAAGGTGCCCCACCGGCGACCACGCGCGGCCGAGGCGATCGCTGACTTCCGCCAGCGGCTGATAAAGGTTATCAAAGGTAAAGTGCGGTTGCGCCAGCACGCGCTCGACAGTGTCGCGGCAATCTTGAATGCATTGTTTGATGGCGGGCACCACGTGCTCGGGTTTGATGTGAGAAAACGGCGGCAAGCCGTCAAATTGCAATAGTGGGTTTGACATAATCGTTCCTTTTATGAGTGATGCTTAATAGATTAGGCGAAGTGGTGAGAAATTCAAGGGCTGATAGATTTTTCCGTTCAAAAAAAGCAAAAGTGCGATACACTTACGCCAAAGACGAAAAGGAAAGACTATGTTAAGTTATCGCCACAGTTTTCATGCGGGCAACCACGCCGATGTGCTGAAACACACCGTGCTGGTGGCCATTTTGCGCGCCTTGCAACAAAAAGAAAAAGGCTTTTTTTATCTCGACACCCACGCTGGCGCGGGGCGTTATAGCCTGCAATCAAAAGAATCGGAAAAAACCGCCGAATACCTCGATGGCATCGCCAAATTGTGGCAGGCGGACGATTTGCCCGCGGTGGTGGCAGATTATCTCAAGCAGGTGAAAGCCACTAACGGCGACGGGCAGCTGCGCTTTTACCCAGGCTCGCCGCTGATAGTGTGCAATTTGCTGCGTGGTCAAGACAGCGCGCTGGCCTGCGAGCTGCACCCGAGCGACTTCCCGCTGCTTAGGCGCAATTTGCAGCCGTTTCAGCAAGCCAAATGCCTGCGCGGTGACGGTTATCAGCAGCTCAAAGCCGCCCTACCACCGCCAACGCGCCGTGGGCTGATTTTGATGGACCCGTCCTATGAGCTCAAAAGTGATTACGAGCAAGTGGTGACCGCACTTTGTGAGGGCTACAAGCGCTTTGCCACCGGGGTTTATGCCATTTGGTACCCCGTTGTATTGCGCACGCACATCAAGCGCATGGTGCGCGCACTGGAGCAAACGGGGATTAAAAAAATCCTGCAAATTGAACTGGCCATGCGGCCTGATTCCACCCAGCGCGGCATGACCGCCAGCGGCATGATTGTCATCAATCCACCTTGGACGCTGGAGGCCGAAATGCGCGAGGCACTGCCTTATCTCGCCCGCACCCTCGGCGAAGACACCGCCAGTTGGACGCTGTCGTGGCTGGCGGGTGAATAGCCTGTGGCCAGTTGAAAGGCAAAGTGCGGTCAGCAAAGTTTGTGACGATTAAAGCAATCAACATTTTCGAATGGAATTTGCGCCCAAAGTTAGGCACAATAGATAAAATTTAAGCGAAAAGGAATGGTTATGACGAAACATTATGATTATATTGCCATCGGTGGTGGCAGTGGTGGCATTGCCTCAATCAATCGTGCAGCGAGCTATGGCAAAAAATGCGCTATTATTGAGGCCAAAGAACTCGGCGGCACCTGCGTGAATGTAGGCTGCGTGCCGAAAAAAGTGATGTGGTACGGCGCACAAATCGCCGAAGCAGTGAATTTGTATGCCCAAGACTACGGCTTTGATTTGGTCAATAACGGCTTTAGTTTCAAAAAATTGGTAGAAAGCCGCCAAGCCTACATCGGGCGTATCCATCAATCTTATGAGCGAGTGCTCGGCAATAACAAAGTCGATGTCATCAAAGGCTTTGCCAAATTTGTCGATAACCGCACTTTAGAGGTCAACGGCGAAAAAATCACCGCCGATCATATTTTGATCGCAACCGGCGGCCGCCCATCTATGCCAAACGTGGAAGGTGCAGAGCTAGGCATTGACTCCGACGGCGTATTTGCGCTGCGTGAGTTGCCAAAACGTGTTGCCGTGGTCGGGGCAGGTTATATTGCTGTTGAATTGGCTGGCGTATTACACAATTTGGGCGTAGATACCCATTTGT
Organism: Spirabiliibacterium mucosae; assembly: GCF_014884965.1. Classification (GTDB taxonomy): domain Bacteria; phylum Pseudomonadota; class Gammaproteobacteria; order Enterobacterales; family Pasteurellaceae; genus Spirabiliibacterium; species Spirabiliibacterium mucosae. The sequence continues at coordinate 4,385 of NZ_JABTBO010000033.1, forward strand.
TTGTGCGCAAACACGCACCACTGCGTAGCTTTGACCCATTAATCGTGGACACCTTAGTGGAAGTGATTGAAGCAGAAGGCCCAACACTGCATAAAAATTCCACCCCGAAAGCCCTGTACAAAAATGATGACGGCAGCTTAACTCTTGAGCTTGAAGGCGGTGAAAAACATAGTGTGGATTGTGTGGTGTGGGCAATTGGCCGTGAGCCTGCAACCGATAACCTCAACCTTGAGGCGGCTGGTGTGAAAACCAATGCTCGTGGCTACATTGAGGTGGACAAATTCCAAAATACCAACGTAAACGGCATTTATGCGGTGGGCGACAACACGGGCGCCATTGAGCTAACTCCTGTTGCGGTGGCAGCAGGCCGTCGATTGTCAGAGCGTTTGTTCAACAACAAACCAAACGAACATTTGGACTACAATCTCGTGCCAACCGTGGTGTTCAGTCACCCGCCAATCGGCACTGTAGGCTTAACCGAGCCACAGGCTAAAGAACAGTATGGTGAGGAAAACGTAAAAGTTTATACATCATCTTTCACTGCAATGTACACCGCCGTGACGCAACACCGCCAGCCATGCCGCATGAAATTAGTCTGCGCTGGCCCTGATGAAAAAATCGTTGGCCTTCACGGTATTGGCTTTGGTGTGGATGAAATGATCCAAGGCTTTGCAGTCGCAATCAAAATGGGTGCAACTAAAGCTGACTTTGATAACACTGTGGCTATTCACCCAACTGGCTCAGAAGAGTTTGTGACCATGCGCTAACTGGCGTATAAAATATCAAGTGCGGTTGGCTTCAACCGCACTTTTTTTATGCCAAAAAGTTACACTTATCACAGATTCACCGTTCAAATATTGAGCGCAACGAAGTGTTTTTGTATAGTAGTAGCGAAAAACCTTGTGACTGTAAAAGGGGGCCACATGGGTGCATGCATCCTGATTGTTGAAGATGAACTTGCCATTCGTGATATGATTGCCTTGGTGCTCACCCAGCATGGCTTTTGTGCCTGCCAAGCGCGGGATTATCAACAAGCGTTGCAGCAACTCGCCAATCCGCCTGATTTGATTTTGCTCGATTGGATGCTCCCAGGGCGCTCGGGGCTGCAGCTGCTGCAACACATTAAACAACACGCCGATTTTTCCCACATTCCTGTGATTATGCTCACGGCCAAAATTGATGAAAAAGATTGCATCTCCGGGCTTGATTCGGGCGCGGATGACTACATCACCAAGCCGTTTTCACCCAAAGAGTTGATCGCGCGGCTCAAAGCGGTGCTGCGCCGTGCGGGGCTTGAGCGCATCAAGCAACAGATTGACGTTGACGGGCTGATTCTTGAGCCTGACAGCCGCCGCGTCTATTGCCAGCGGCAAGAAATCAACCTCAGCGCCACCGAGTTTAAGCTGCTGCACTATTTTATGACCCATCAAGACAAAGTTCACAGCCGTGAAAAGCTGCTCGACCGCGTGTGGGGCGATGATATTTATGTGGAAGACCGCACGGTGGATGTTTATGTCCGCCGGCTGCGCAAAAACTTAAGCGCTAGCGGGTTTGACCGCTACATTCACACCGTGCGCAGCGCGGGCTATCGCTTCAGCCGCCCGCGTGGGAGTGCCGCATGATTGTCAACTGGAGCCTTGAGTTGCTAATTTCAGCCCTGCTGGCGGTGGTGTTTTCACTGTTTGCGGGGCACTTTTGGGCGTGGTTTACCTTTTTTTTGGTGTTGGCGCTGCTTTTTCATCACTACAACGAAAACAAGTTGCTTAGCTGGCTGCACAATAACGACCCTCGCCCCAGCCACCAAATTGGCATTTGGGATACGCTTTCGCAAACCATTGCCTACCAAAAACGGCGCACTCGCAAAGAGCGGTTTAAAACGTTGCGCGTGCTCTCTAGGCTAAATAAGCAAATTCAATTTTTGCCCGATGCGGTGCTGATTTGCCAGCGCGATGGCACCATTTTGTGGTGCAATATCGCCGCGCAAGAGCTGTTTGGCTTTTATTGGCATAAAAAGGTGGTGAAGAACATTTTCAACGTGATTTTTTACCCAGAATTTAAAGTCTATGCCGAGAACAGCGAGGCCAACGCGCCGCTGGTGCTGATGCCCTCAGAGACGCAATACATCGAAATCTCCAAAGGGGAATACGACGAGCAGCTGACGATGTTTATCGCCCGCGACATCACGCAGGTGATCAAGCTGCTCCACTCGCGCCAAATTTTCCTCTCCAATTTCAACCATGAACTGCGCACGCCACTGACAGTGCTGCAAGGCTATTTGGAGCTGCTGCACGACGACAGCATTGCAGGCGAGGCGCGTCGCCACAGCCTTGAGGTGATGCAACAACAAGTGGCGCGCATGGAGAGCTTGCTCAAGCAACTGACCTTGCTGGTGAAAATTGAAACCTCCGCCGGCGGCGAAATGCAAAGTGCGGTCAACGTGGCGGAAATTATCAATCAAGCCCAGCATGAAGCCGAGCTGCTGGCCGAGGGCAAAGTTAAGATTCGCTCTGAGGTGGACGCAAGCCTGTTGATTCATGGCAACAGTGTCGAGATCACAAGCCTCATCACCAATTTAATCATCAACGCGGTTAAGCACGCCCAGGCCGAGCGGTTGCGCATTGTTTGGCAGCGCCAGGAAGCGGGGGGCTATTTTGCGGTGGAAGATGACGGCGTGGGCATTGCCGCGCGCCACTTGCCGCGGCTCACGGAGCGATTTTATCGCGTGGATGAAGGCCGCAGCGAGGGCGGCAGCGGCATTGGGCTGGCGATTGTCAAACACGCGCTGGTGCATCTCAACAGCCAATTACACATTGACAGCGAGGTGGGCAAAGGCAGCACCTTTTCGTTTGTCATCCCACCTGAGCATTTGCTCGATGCACCGCACTTTAATAAAAATTAACTTGCATCAATAAGCCACTGAGCCACTTTTTTGGCGTAATACGTCAATATGCCATCAGCGCCTGCGCGTTTGAAGCATAATAACGACTCTAAAATGCTCGCTTTTTCATCCAGCCAGCCGTTGTCAATCGCCGCTTGCAGCATGGCGTATTCGCCCGAGACTTGATAGGCAAAGGTCGGCACACCAAATTGCTGTTTGACGCGATAGACCAAATCCAAATACGGCAAGCCCGGTTTGACCATCACCATGTCAGCGCCCTCTTGCAAGTCCAGCGCCACTTCACGCAGGCCTTCGTCGCTGTTGGCCGGATCGAGCTGGTAGGTTTTTTTGTTGCCCCCTTTGAGGTTGCCACTCGAGCCGACGGCATCACGAAAAGGGCCGTAAAAGCATGAAGCGTATTTGGCGGAATAGGCCATGATTTGTGTATTGACAAAGCCGTTGGCCTCAAGTGCGGTGCGGATTTCACCAATGCGCCCGTCCATCATATCGCTTGGTGCAACAATGTCCGCCCCCACTTTGGCGTGGGATAGGGCTTGTTTGACTAAGATTTCGGTGGTGATGTCGTTGACCACATAGCCGTCGTCGTCAATAATGCCGTCTTGCCCGTGGGTGGTGTAAGGATCGAGTGCGATATCGGTCAGCACGCCTAATGTTGGGCAGCTGGCCTTCAGCGCTTTCACTGCGCGTTGCACCAGCCCTTGTGGGTTGTAGGCCTCTTCGGCCATCAGGGATTTTTTATCTTGCTCAATCACCGGGAAAAGTGAAATCACTGGCACCCCGAGTGCCACTAACTCTTGGGCTTCAATCAGCAATTGATCGAGCGTTAAGCGCTCAACACCAGGCATTGACGGCACTGCTTGGCGGGCGTTTTCACCCTCCATGATAAAGACAGGGTAAATCAAGTCATTCACGCTCAACTGATTTTCTGCCACGAGGCGGCGGCTGAAATCGTGCCGACGCAAACGGCGCATTCTCCCTTGTGGAAACGGCGCAAAAGGCATTTGAATATTCATAAAACTTCCTTAAACAATAAAGACGCCTGATGGCGCCTTGTGAACATAAAAGTGCGGTCAGTCTTCTTCGCGGGGCTGATAAAAACGTGAGCAATAAACGCCGACTTCAAACAATAAAAACATCGGCAACGCCAGCAGCGTTTGCGAGAAGATATCCGGCGGGGTGAGCAGCATGCCGATGACAAACGCCGCGACCAAAATATACGGGCGTTTTTTTCGTAGGTCGTCGGCGGTGGTGATCCCCGTCCAGCACAGCAAAATGATCGCCACGGGCACTTCAAAACAGATGCCAAAGGCGAGGAAAATTGTCAGCACAAAATCGAGATAGCTGCTGATATCGGTGGCAATCGTCACGCCCTCTGGTGCGGTGTGGGTCATAAAGCCAAATACCAGCGGGAAGACAACATAATAGGCAAACGCCACGCCAACATAAAACAGCAAGGTGCTTGAAAACAGCAGCGGATAAACTAAGCGCTTTTCGTGCTGATAGAGCGCAGGAGCGACAAAGGCCCAAATTTGATACAAAATAAACGGCACTGAGATAAACACCGACACAATCGCGGTGAGTTTCAGTGGCGTGAAAAACGGCGCGGCCACACCCGTTGCGATCATGCTCGCCCCTTGCGGCATTTGATTGATCAGCGGCAAGGCCACAAGGCGATAAATATCGTTTGAGAAAAACACCAAACAGGCAAACACCACCAGCACGCACACAATGGCGCGCAACAAGCGGTTGCGCAATTCAACCAAGTGGCTGATTAAAGGTTGAGAATCTTCAACAGATGACATAACAGCTACTCTTTTGCAGGTGGCTTAGGTTTGGCTGGCGCAGGGGCGGCAAGCTCGTCGGATTCGGCGGGGATGTCCATACCGTGGTATTGCCAGGGCACGTTATCGCCTTGTTCAGCCTCGTCAACCGCACTTTGCTCTTCAACGTGGGCCTGCTCGCTTTCGGCTTCCACCGCTTCGGCGTGGTCGTCGTGGTCGACGCGCTCGGACTCTTCCACGCTTTTCACGCGGTCATTAATGGCGTTATTAATCGAGTTTTGCTCTTGTTGCAACTGCTGTTGCATGGTGTGCGCCGAGTGCTTGAGGTCTTCAATATTTTGCGCCAAATCTGGCGACAGCTCGCTTAAATTGAGCTGCTCGGCTTTTTTAATGCTTTCTTGCAGCTCGTGGAGCTTGAGCTCTTGGCTGAGCTCATTTTGCACATTGGTTGCCAGCCCACGAATAGTGCGAATCCAGCTCACCACGGTGCGAATCGCCACAGGCAAGCGTTGCGGGCCGAGCACCACCAAGCCCACAACAAAAATCAGCAAAAGCTCTGAAAAGCCGATATCAAACACGGATTAAACCTGTTCGTTGTCTTTTTGTTTGACAGACTCAGCGCTGTTTGGCGCTTGATTGTTTTCAATTTTAGAGTTGAATTGAGCGTCTTGTTTGTCGTCGTCTTTCATCGCTTTTTTAAAGCCTTTGACGGATTCACCCAAATCAGACCCTAGGTTTTTCAGCTTTTTAGTGCCGAATAACAACACGATAATCAACACAATAATGGCTAATTGCCAAATACTAATACCACCCATAAAAACCTCTTGTTAGTTAAATTGATGCCTGGGCATCATTGATAAAGCCTGCTAGGTTTATAACCTATCGCGCCACACTAGTCAATTGACAATGCGCGCAATCCTTATTTTTTGAGCAATCCATAGCCCCAGATCAAAAACGCCAGCACCAGTAAGACCGCACTTAATGCCCCTGGCAGGTGGGCAAATTGCCACAAGGTGGTGACAAACACCACTGAGCCTGCGCCAAAATAGAAAGTGCGGTTTTTCTGCGCGCAGCGGTTATCGGCCAAATTTTGGTTGAGCAATTCGAGCTGCTTGCCAATGGCTTTTTGCTGCAGCAAGGCGTTGTAAAGCGCTTCAGGGAACTCAGCAAAATGCTCACGGAAATAAGGCATTTTGTCTTTCACGTTGCGATAAACCGATTTAAAGCCCACTTGCTCGTCAAGCCAGTCTTGCAAAAACGGCTTGGCGGTTTGCCACAAATCAAGCTGCGGATAAATCTGCCGGCCGAGTCCTTCGATATACAACAGCGTTTTTTGCAGCAGCACCAATTGCGGCTGCACTTCCATGTTAAAGCGTCGCGCGGTGTTGAATAAATTGAGCAGCACATGACCAAAAGAGATTTCACTCAACGGCTTGGCAAAAATCGGGTCGCACACGGTGCGGATCGCTTGCTCAAATTCTTGGATATTGGTGTCTTCCGGCACCCAGCCTGAATCCACGTGCAGCTCCGCCACGCGATGATAATCACGGTTGAAAAGGCCAAAAAGTTCTCGGCTAAATAGCGTTTATCCTCACGGTTAAGCGAGCCGACAATGCCACAGTCGATCCCGATATATTGCGGGTCGTCTAAATGCTCAGGGTTGACGAAAATATTGCCCGGGTGCATGTCGGCGTGGAAAAAGCTGTCGCGGAACACTTGGGTGAAAAACACCTGCACGCCGCGCTCAGCCAGCAGTTTCATGTTCGTGCCGCGTGCGTGCAACGTTTCGATATCCGAGACAGGGATACCGTAAATCCGCTCCATCACGATGACATTTTTGTGGCAATAATCGCTGTACATCTTCGGCACATAGAGCATTGGGCTGTCTTCAAAATTGCGCCTAAGCTGAATCGCATTGGCCATTTCGCGGCGCAAATCCAGCTCATCGAGCAGTGTTTTTTCATACTCTTGCACCACCTCAACTGGCCGCAACCGCCGCCCCTCGCTGGAAAGCCGCGGGATCCACGCCGCCAAGCGATACATTAATTTCACATCAGAGCGAATCGATTTTTCAATATTCGGGCGGATAACTTTGAGCACCACCTCTTCGCCGGCAAACGGTGTGTTGTCATTAAAGCGCGCGGTATGCACTTGCGCAATGGAGGCCGAGGCAAGTGCGGTTTCATCAAACTCACAAAACCACGTTTCCAGCCGCCCGCCAAGCTCTCGCTCAATTTGCGCGCGGGCAAGCTCGCCTGGGAAGGGCTCAACTTGATCTTGCAACAGCGCCAACTCATTGGCGATATCGGGCGGGAAGAGATCGCGCCGGGTGGAGAGCATTTGCCCGAGTTTGATCCAAACTGGCCCCAACTCTTGCAGCGCAAGGCGCAAGCGCACGCCATAAGGCGCATTCGGGTGGCGATTTTTGATCCAAAACAGGCTTTTGCGCGCCAGCCGCAGGGGCCGGGTGTAGCGGTTTTCAGGCAAGTGTTCGTCAAGCCCGTAGCGCAACAGCACATGAATAATATGATAAAAACGGGAATTACCCCACATTAGCGTGGCTCCTTGAGTTGTGCGCTCAGGTGCGCAATTTTGCCCGCCAAGCGTTGCTCGTCTTGAGCAAGGGCGCGCACCTCGGCGGCGAAACTGCTCAGCGCGGTGGCGGGCATCGCCACTTGCCACTCTTCGCTTAAGCGCTCGCCCCATTGCCCTTGCGCAACCGCACTTTGCTGTTTGAAAAACGCCCACGCTTGCGACACCAGCCGCGTGCCTTTGTGCGCGAGCACATCGCCAACATAAGGCGCGACCAGCTCCGCGGGGTTGCGCTCAAGGGCATTTAAAAGTGCGGTGAAATCTTGCAGCACTTGCAAATCACCATGCAGCACAATGCGTTTGTCGTTAATCAGCTCGCTCAGCTGGGCTTTTTTCGGCGGCGGCACCAGCACAGACGGGTTGGTGATAACATGGCAGTCCACCTCGCCGTCATAACGATTGAGCACCTCCACCCGCGTGGCGGAAAACACCAAAAAGTGCTCAATGTGCGGCGCGTTGAGCTCAAGGCGCAGCACCCGCTCGTTGAGCCGCTGCAAATGCGCTGCAGTGTTTTGGCTGCGAGCAATCAGCTGATTTAACAGCGTTTCTAGCACCGCGCTGCCCATTTGTGGCAGCATCAGTTGCTCAATCGGTGAAAATGCCATGCCGCCTCCTAAAACTTAAAGCCGCGATGCAAGGCCACGATGCCAGCGGTGAGGTTGAAGTATTCCACCTGCTCAAAGCCGGCTTGCACCATCATCGCTTTCAGCGTGTTTTGGTCTGGGTGCATGCGAATGGATTCCGCCAAATAGCGGTAGCTGTCGCCGTCTTTCACCACCACTTCGCCAATTTTCGGCAAAATATTGAAAGAATAGAAGTTATAGAGCTTGCTCAGCGGGTCCAGCACCGGTTTTGAGAACTCCAGCACCAGCAATCGGCCGCCTGGCTTGAGCACGCGGAACATCGACTCCAGCGCTCTTTGCTTGTCGGTGACATTGCGCAACCCAAAGCTGATGATGATGCAATCAAAGGTGTTGTCAGCAAACGGCAGGCACTCGGCGTTGGCTTGCACATAATCAACATTGCCGACCACGCCAAGATTGCGCAGTTTTTCACGCCCGACTTTGAGCATCGAGTCGTTGATATCCGCCAGCACCACCTGCCCTTGCGCGCCCACCATGCGGGAGAATTTAGCGGTAAAATCCCCTGTGCCACCGGCCAAATCCAGCACCTTTTGCCCCTTGCGCACGCCTGAGCAGTCAATCGTGAAGCGCTTCCACACGCGGTGAATGCCAAACGAGAGCAGATCGTTCATCAGGTCATATTTGTCCGCCACGGAATGGAACACATTGGCCACCAAGGCTTGTTTTTCTTCCTTGGCAACGGTTTTAAAGCCAAAGTGGGTGGTCTCGACGTCTTGTTGCAATGGTTGTTCGTTCATATCATCTCACTTTAAAAGTGCGTCAACCGCACTTTTGATTTTTTAAAGTGCGGTTGACCGCACTTTGCTTATTTATTGGGAATGTTCGCCAACAGTGCTTGCAGCAGTGTCCAGTAGGTTTGCACCGCTGGGATGTGGACTTTCTCATCTGGCGAGTGGGCGTTGCGAATGGTCGGCCCAATAGACACCATGTCAATGTGTGGATACGGGTCTTTCATCAAACCACACTCAAGGCCGGCGTGAATCACTTTCACTTTTGGCTCTTCGCCTAAAATGCGCTTATAGTGCTCAACGGTCACCGGCAGGATAGGTGAATTTTCATCAGGCTCCCAGCCAGGATAATTGTGGCTAAAGTCCACATTCGCGCCCGCCAGTGTGGTGATGGATTCCAGCGTTGAACACACTGCTTGTTTGCCGCTTTCGTTAAGCGAGCGGATCAAAATGGTGATGTGCAGCTCGCCTTTTTCCACCTTCAGCACGCCCACACTGAGCGAAGTTTCCACCACATCGTCAATCACATCGCTGTTGCGCATCACGCCATTTGGCAGCGCATTGATGAGATTGATCACCGTATCCGTTTGTTCTTGGCTATAGGCGCTCGCTGGGCGTTCGATGTCTTGCAAAAAGAGGGATAAATTCGGCTCAGCGTGGGACAGCTCGCCTTTTAACAGCTGTTCAAATTCGCTCACGCGTTGGCTCAGCACAGCTTCATCGCCGTCAAACACCAACACTGCGCTGGCCTCACGCGGAATGGCGTTGCGTACAGAGCCGCCAGTGATGTCCGCTAATTGGAAATCAACATGGGCTTGCAATTCAGCCAAAGTGCGGGCTAGTTGCTTGATGGCATTGGCGCGGCCAGTGTGAATGTCACCGCCTGAGTGGCCGCCACGCAACCCTTTGAGCACCAACAATTTGGCGTGTTTGAACGGGTTTTCCACCGCTTGGAGATCATAACGAATATCGGCATCCACGCCGCCGGCGCAACCGACATAAATTTCACCGTTCTCTTCGGTGTCGGTGTTGATTAAGATCTCACTTTGCAACCAATTTGGTTTCAAGCCGTGGGCGCCTTCCATGCCAGACTCTTCCGTCATGGTCAACAGCACTTCCAAATCAGGGTGTGGGATGTCGTCGCTATCCAGCACCGCCAGCGTTGACGCCAGGCCAATGCCGTTGTCTGCCCCCAAGGTGGTGCCTTGCGCGGTGACCCATTCGCCCTCAACAACGGGCTTGATGCTGTCTTTTTCAAAATCGTGCTCGGTGCCGTTATTTTTTTGTGGCACCATGTCAAGGTGCGCTTGCAAGGCCACTTTTTTGCGGTTTTCCATGCCGGCGGTGGCGGGCTTGCGCATTAAAATATTGCCCACGTCATCGCGCTCAACCCAGATGTTCTTTGATTTGGCCCAATTGACGATAAATTCAGCTAATTTTTCTTCATGAAAAGACGGATGAGGGATGTCACAGACTTGTTGAAACCATTGCCACAAGCGGGTTGGTTGAAGGTCGGTCATTTTTTGCATTATGGTGCTCCTTAGCATAATTTGGCGTTCGCAAGCAAAAAAATGTGTTCAATTCACACAAATGTTAAGTTAATCATAGCACAAAATTTAAAATCAGGTTATCCTAACGCATTTTTAAAATTTAGAGTGATTAAACAATCATCGCCAGTTTCTTAAGTTAACACAAAGGGTCGATTATGAGTGAAAAATATGTTGTAACCTGGGATATGTTCCAAATGCACGCACGCAAGCTCGCTGAGCGCCTGCTGCCCGCCTCACAATGGAAAGGCATTATTGCGGTTAGCCGCGGTGGCTTGTTCCCAGCGGCGGTGTTGGCGCGTGAATTAGGCCTTCGCCACATCGAAACGGCCTGCATCGCCAGCTACGAGCATGACCAACAAAGCGAAATCAAAGTCCTGCACGCCGCCCAAGGCGACGGTGATGGCTTCATCGTGGTCGATGATTTAGTCGACACCGGCAACACCGCCCGCGCACTGCGTGAAATGTATCCTAAAGCCCGTTTCGTCACCGTGTTCGCCAAACCCGCTGGCGCCGACTTGGTTGACGACTACGTTATCGACATCCCACAAAACACCTGGATTGAACAGCCTTGGGATATGGGCATCACCTTCGTCCCACCACTGGCGAGAAAATATAAAAAACCGCACTTTAAAGTGCGGTTTTTTTGTTATTGAGATTAGACTTTCAAATTGTGGTTGACTTCGGGGTCGTCTTGTTTGCCAAAGCGTTTGCACCAGAAGGCGGTGATGATTGGCACGACAATGGAGGTGACCACCACCGAGGTGGCAACCAGTGCGGTGGCAGCTGGAGCTACTGGCGCGAAGGCTGGCACCATGCCGGCGATGATAACCGGGTTGGCCACGGCCGCGCCTGCGGTGCTGGATGCCGCCAAACCTGCACCACCGTTACCGCCTGCGATAAATTTATCGGCGAGGATAAGCGGGATACCAGTGATGACAATCACACCTAAACCTAAGAACACGCCCAGCAAGCCAGTGTCGAGCACTACGGCGAGGTTGATGGTGTTACCCAAGGCATAACCAAAGAATGGGATCATCAACATGGTGCCTTGGCTGAAGAACGCTTTGCACTCTTTATCCAAATTACCCAGCGCGAAGCCGATTAAAAATGGCAGCACAGCGCCGACGAACAAGTGCGGTTCAAATTGTGCCACGCCTGTTGTGCCGAGGATCATCATGGTCACTAACGGGCCAGATTCAATCGACATCAGCACGAATGCGCCAGCCTCTTCTTTCGAGCCGTATTGCGCCATTAATGAGGCATAAAGGCCGCCGTTGGTCATGTCCATCGCGGTGACGATCGCCAAGGTGGACAGGCCTGCGAAAAAGCCAGTTTCAATCATGCCACCTGGGATGAATTTCACACACAACATGCCAACAACCCACGCCACGGCAATTTTAGTCACTAACAGTGTGCCGGATTTGCGAATCACGGTGCCAGTGGCGCGCAAGTCAATGCTGGCGCCCATGCAGAAGAACCATACAGACAAAATCGGCACGGTGCCGTGAATCAAGCCGTTGGTAAATGAGCCAAAATATTGCCCTGCGTTAGGTGCAAAAGTGTTGGTCAACGCGCCAAGCAACAAAGGAATGAGCATCAAGCCGCCTGGAAAGCGTTGTACTGCTTGCATAATTTTCATAATAGAGTCCTCAAATAACGATTAACGTAATTCAGTGATGTTGAGATTATCCATATCATCAAAGGCTTTGTTTTCGCCGCCCATCGCCCAGATAAAGCTGTAATTTGCCGTACCCGCGCCGCAGTGGATGCTCCAAGATGGGCTGATAATCGCCTCTTCGTTTTGCATCACAATGTGGCGAGTTTCAGTTGGTTGGCCCATGATGTGGAACACGGCGTTGTCTTGCGGCACTTCAAAATAGAAGTAAATTTCCATGCGGCGCTCGTGGGTGTGGCATGGCATAGAGTTCCACACACTGCCTGGTTTGAGTTGGGTTAGGCCCATTGACAGCTGGCAAGTTTCTAGCACATCTGGGTGGATGAATTGGTTAATCACACGGTCGTTGGCAGTTTCCATCGCACCCATTGGGCGTTTGTTGGCGTTCGCCATTGGGATAAAGGTGGTTTTGCACGGTTTGTGTGCGGGCGCTGACACCATGTAGAATTTAGCTGGTTTGTCGGCATTTTTACTGCTGAAGGTCACATTTTTGGTGCCCATGGTGATGTATAAACAGTCGGTGTAGGCCATTTCAAAGGTTTGATCGTCAGCTTTGATCACGCCCTCGCCGCCCACATTGAAAATACCCATTTCGCGACGCTCTAAGAAGTAGTGCGTGCCAAAGGTGTGCCAAATATCAAGGCCTTTTTCAAGGGAGACTTCTTCTTTCACGGGCATGCAGCCTACGGTCACCATGCGGTCAACGTGGCTGTAAACGGTGGTGAGTTCGTCAGCGCGGAAGAGGTTTTGCACCAAAAATTCGTTGCGCACTTCTTCGGTGGTGTAGCGTTTGAAATCATTTGGGTTAACACTGTAACGAGTATCCATAACATTCTCCTAAGTTAAACGGGCTCACAGTGAGCCGCGTGTGATCAATTTGCACTCAAGATAACGCTCAACGTGCGTATCTCGGCCTTGAATTCGTTCAATTAAACAGCGGGCACTTTGCTTGCCCATTTCAAAAGTGGGCTGCTCGAGCACCGTCATGCCAGGGCCGGCCAGCTCCATCCACGGCCAGTTGTCTACGCCACACAGCCCAACGTCATCGGGGGCGCGCAACTGGTGATGCTTCATAAACGCACCAATGTGTTGCAACACCATGCCGTTGGCAGCGAGAAAGGCGATTCTCTCGCCCTTGTGCGCCTCAACAAAGCCCAGGCATTGCGCGTGCAGCGCCGCTTTGTGGCTAAACTCCAGCACAACCGCACTTTGCCCGCGCGAGGCGTGATGCGCCACAAAGGCATCGCGCACAATTCGCCGCGTTTGGTTGGTGCCAATGGCTAGCGTCACCAGCGCAATGCGCGAGTAGCCTTTGCTGTGCGCGAGATCCAACATCGCATTCAGCCCTTGCTTGAGGTTGGAACTGACAATATCGCAGCCGGCGGCATGGAGCGGGCGGTCGGCAAGCACAATCGGTGTCAAAGTGCGGTTGACCTGCGCGAGGTAATCCACGTTTTCACCCGTGGCGTTGACAATCAAACCCTCCACCGATTTGGCGATCATCGAATCGATATAACGCCGCTCTTTGTCAACGCTGTCGCCGGTGCTGGCCAAAATGGCGGTGTAGCCATGGCGCTCGCACTCCTCGGCGATGCCACTGTATAAAATCGAGGAAAAGGGGCTTTGAATGTCAGACACCAGCACGCCGATCAAATGGCTTTTTTGCAGCCTTAAGTTGCGCGCCATTTGATTAGGCTTGTAGCCTGCGTGGGCGATCACCTCAGCGATTTTTTGCTTGGTTTGCGCCGACATGCTGTCATATTTGCCATTGAGATAACGTGAAATCGTGGTTTTGGAAAAGCCCGTTTGCAAGGCAATGTCCGCCATCGTGATTTTTCTCATCTCTCCTCCTCGTGAAATCGATTTACGAAATCGATTAACTTGAGCAAATACTAACCGTTTAAAATTTGAAACGCAATTCCCATTCTAGTGAAAACTTGATCCAAAACAAAAAATGGCGCTTTTTGTGTAATCCTTTATAATTGTGGGTTTTAATCACGATTGAAGATGACATGACAGAGAATCAAAAAGGCATCATCGCCGCGCTGATGTCGAATGTGCTCTTTGGCGCGCTCTATCTTTATGGCTACGCCATGGCGCCGTTGTCAGGCACGGAAACCTTCGCCTGGCGGATGGTCAGCATGGCTGGCAGCTTGTGGCTGTTTTTGCTCGCCACCCGCGGGTGGTATCAGCTGTTTCGCTTTGCTTACGGTGTGGGCAAGGCGTGGAAAACCTGGGCGCTGATTTTGTTGCCCACGCCGATTATCGCCAGCCAGTTTTGGCTGTTTATGTGGGCACCAGTAAACGGCTACGGGGTAGATGTGGCGATGGGCTATTTCCTCTTCCCGATTGCGATGGTGCTTAGCGGGCGGCTGTTTTTAAATGAAAACGTCACCCGCTTGCAGTGGCTCGGCGTGCTGCTGGCCGCACTCGGTGTCGGCCATGAGCTGTGGCAAACCCACGCGTTTTCATGGGTAACGATGTGGATCTTTTTCACCTACCCGATTTATTACATTTTGCGCCGCAAAATGGACGTGCCAACCTTAATCGGCTTGCTCATTGATCTCACCTTGATTTTGCCGTTTGCCGTGATCTACCTGCTCCACCAGCCGGTGGGCTTTTCGGTGCTCGCGGGGCTGAGCAAATATTGGCTGCTGATTCCGCTTTTGGGCTTGATGAGTGCCGCGGCGATGCAGCTCAATTTATTCGCCAGCTGCGCCCTGCCCGTCACGCTGTTTGGGATGTTTAGCTACCTTGAGCCCACACTGCTGTTTATTCTCGCCGTCACCGTGCTTGGCACACCATTAACGCTGCAATCGCTTATCACCTATGGTTTGATTTGGGCCGGCTTGGCGTTGACCATTGTCGACGGCTGGCTTAAAGTTAAACGCGCCCGCACCTGACCGCACTTTGCTTTTCAACAAAAAACCACCCCGCGGGGTGGTTTGAGATAAAAGTGCGGTCAAGTTACATATTGCTGATGATGTCGTCGGCAAATTCGGAGGTTGAACGCAAGGTTGCGCCTTCCATCGCGTTGGCAAAATCGGCGGTGACGGTTTTGTTCGCGATGGTTTTCGACACCGCATTGACGATCAAATCGGCCGCTTCCAGCCAGCCGAGGTGGCGCAGCATCATCTCACCACTTAAAATCAGCGAGCCTGGGTTGCCGATGTTTTTCCCAGCAATATTTGGCGCGGTGCCGTGGGTGGCCTCAAAAATGGCACAGTCGCGGCCAATGTTCGCCCCTGGTGCAATGCCAATGCCGCCGACTTGCGCGGCGAGCGCATCTGAGATGTAATCCCCATTGAGATTCAGCGTGGCAATCACGTCGTACTCCGTAGGGTGGAGTAAAATTTCTTGCAAGAACGCATCGGCAATGGAGTCTTTAATCACAATTTCACGGCCGGTTTTGGGGTTTTTCAACGTCATCCACGGGCCTTTGTCGATCAAAGTGGCACCCATCTCTTTGGCCACTTCATAGCCCCACTCTTTGAACGCGCCCTCGGTGAATTTCATGATATTGCCTTTGTGCACCAAGGTCAGTGATTTGCGATCGTTGTCAATCACATACTGCAATGCCGCTTTCACCAAGCGCTGTGTGCCTTCTTTTGACACAGGCTTAACACCAATGCCGCAGCCTTGCGGGAAGCGGATTTTCTTCACGCCCATTTGCTGTTGCAAAAAGTCAATCACTTGCTTCGCCTCGGCAGAATCGGCAGGCCACTCAATGCCGGCGTAAATGTCTTCTGAGTTTTCGCGGAAGATCACCATATCCACCAATTCAGGGTGTTTCACCGGGCTTGGGGTGCCTTCATAATAGCGAATGGGGCGTTGGCAGTTGTACAAATCCAGTCCTTGGCGCATCGCCACATTCAACGAGCGAATGCCACCACCCACTGGCGTCATCAACGGGCCTTTGATCGCCACATGGTATTGGCGAATGGCGGAGAGGGTTTCCTCGGGCAGCCAAACATCGCCGCCAAAACGCTCGTTGGCTTTGCCGCCGGCGTAAATTTCAAGCCACTGAATTTGGCGCTCACCGCCGTAGGCCTTAAGGACGGCAGCATCCAGCACTTTTTGCATCGCGGGTGTGACATCCACACCAATGCCATCACCTTCAATAAACGGGATCACAGGGTTATTCGGCACGCGCAAGCTGCCGTCTTGTTGCAGTTCAATGGCTTGGCCTTGTACACTATTTGGCATAAAAACTCCTTGGCTGGTTAGATGAATCACTAGCAATGCTAGTCTTTATTAAACAAGCATAGTATAGTTTTTTAATCGAAAATTCTCTTTGTGAGATCACATTTTAACGAATTTTTAACCTTTATGAAAAAAAATAGCGCCAAACCGCACTTTCGACATAAAAGTGCGGTTAAACATCGCCCAACCAACGCGCGCAGGCCCACGCCGAGCTTTGCGCAAACCGAGGTGATTTTGTTCAACAAACCCTACAATGTGTTGTGCCAGTTTAGTGACGACCCACGTTATGCCACTTTGAAGGCCTTCATCCCTGTGGCGAATGTCTATGCCGCCGGCCGCCTTGACCGCGACAGTGAAGGCTTGTTGCTGTTGACCAACAACGGGCTGCTGCAACACCGCTTGACCACGCCTGGCTTTAAAATGCCGAAAACCTACTGGGTGCAAGTGGAAGGCGACATCAGCGAAACCGCACTTTGCGCTCTGCGCGAGGGCGTGGAGATCAATGACGGCAAAACATTGCCTGCCTGCGCGCACAAAATTGCTGAGCCTGAAGCGCTCTGGCCACGCACGCCGCCGATTCGCACGCGTCAAGCCATCCCCACCAGTTGGCTGGCACTGACACTCACCGAGGGGCGCAATCGCCAAGTGCGGCGCATGACAGCTCACGTTGGCTACCCAACTTTGCGCCTGATCCGTGCGGAAATTGCTGGCCTCCCACTGGGTGATTTGCCCTCAGGGGCGTATCGCACACTCAACGCGGCGGAAAAAACCGCACTTTTCGCCGCTGTCAAGCTCAACGTGCGTTAGGCAGGCAAAGTGCGGTTTTCTCGATTTGATTGATATTTCAATGAGTTAAATCAAATTATCAACAAATAAATAAATTTATT
>NZ_JABTBO010000034.1 GCF_014884965.1 Spirabiliibacterium mucosae
TTTACTTCTTCACGATAGCGTGTCGTTGTGGAGGCGTATTATAGGCAAAATATTTATCCTTGCAAGCGTTTTTTGATCATTTTTTTAAATCTTATCTCAATTGCGTTAAATTTCACCAACCCCGCCCAAAACCGCACTTTCTATTTGCGCTTGCTCACAATTTTGTAACATTGCGCCCCCTCACTCTCACTTTGTTGTTATACTTTTTCTTTTCTATATCAGGAGGAAGTATGTCGTTAAATGAAATTATTGGCTTTGGTGTAGCGGGGAATTTTGCCGGCCACCTCGAACAAGCGGGCGAAGCGGCCGATTTCAAGCATGTGCAAGTGCAAAGTGCGGTTCAGCCGAAGGCGATTTTCCCATTTTATGTGCCTAATTTTGCCACGGGCTTTTTGTCAATTTACCCGCTCTCGCCTGATACGATTGCCTTTCCTGATGATGCCGATAATTTGCAAATTGAGCCCGAGGTGGCGCTGTTGTGCGATATTCGCTACGACGAAAATCACGCTGTGACCGCACTTTTACCGCGCGCTTTTGCCGCCTTTAATGACTGCTCGATCCGCCGGCCGAATGCGCACAAAATTGCCGATAAGAAAAACTGGGGTGCGAACAGCAAGGGGCTTTCTTCCCAGTGGATTGCCATTGACGGCCTTGACGTGGGCGGCAAGCTTGATGACTATCGCATTGCCTGCTTCCACCTGCGCGACGGCCAGCTAAACACTTATGGCGTCGACAGCCCCGTGGTGGGTTATAGCTATTTTCACCAGCAGCTGCTTGATTGGATTGTTGATCGCATGAATCATCAGCAAGACGTTGGCCCCACTCACCACATTGCGCCACTGCTTGAAACCGCAGGTTACCCACAGCAAGCGGTGATTAGCATTGGGGCAACACGCTATACCGCCTTTGGCGAAACGCACTTTTTGCAACTGGGTGATGTGAGCATGGTGGTGGTGTATAACGGCCAGAAAATGACCTTTGACGACATCCACGCGATGGCGCAAAAGCAGCAATTTAGCGGTGATTTAAGTGCCTTGGTGCAAACGGTTAGGGCATAGCGATGAAAACGCAGCGAGAGAAAATGCGCTCAGGTGAGCCTTATCTGGCCGACGATCCTGAGTTGATCGCCCTGCGCCAACATTGCAAAGTGCGGTTGCAGCAGTTTAATCAAGCGCTTGCACGCACTCACGCTTGGCAAACCGCACTTTGTGCGTTAATTCCCAATGCCGAGGCGCAGCAGCTGTATATTGAGCCGCCCTTTTTTTGTGATTATGGCGAGAATATCGTGGTAGGGCGGCGCATTTTTGTGAATGCTAACTGCACCTTTTTAGATGTCGCTCGGATTTATATTGGCGATAATGTGCTCATCGGCCCAAATGTGCAACTGTATACCGCCACGCATCCGCTCGATGTGCGCTCACGTGTGATGGAAGGCGTGGAGAGCGGGCAAGAAATTCATATCGGGCATAACGTGTGGCTCGGAGGCGGTGTGATTGTCTGCCCTGGTGTAACCATTGGCGACAATGCGGTGGTGGGCGCAGGCAGTGTGGTGAGTAAAAATGTGCCTGCGAATGCGCTCGTGGCGGGCAATCCTGCTCGCATCATTAAAATGATAGACAATCCGTAAAGCGCACGCTGGATGATTAACATTTGTGATAAAATTCGGTATAGTGAACACAGTTTTTTAACCTTAGGACATCATTATGGCACGCTATCCTTTAGCCCAAACCAAAGCGGGCGACACGCTCTCCCTCACCGCCAAAATGGCCAACCGCCACGGCTTGATTGCCGGCGCAACCGGCACCGGCAAAACCATCAGCTTGCGCACGCTGGCCGAAGCATTTAGCGACGACGGTGTGCCGGTGTTTTTGGTGGATGTGAAAGGCGATATTTCAGGCCTGACCAAGCCTGGTGAGCTCAGCGGCAAAGTGGGCGAGCGGGTTGAGCAGTTCAACCTCGGCGGCAATGATTATTTCAAGGGCTACCCGGTGTCATTTTGGGATGTGTTTGGCCAAACGGGCATCCCGCTGCGCACCACCATTTCAGAAATGGGGCCGATGCTGCTGGCGCGCTTGATGAACCTCAACGCCACTCAAGAGGGCTTGCTCAATTTGGTTTTCCGAGTGGCCGATGACAAAGGCTTGCTGCTGATTGACATCAAAGACTTGCGTGCCATGCTCACCCACGTGGCGGAAAACGCCAGCACCTACCGTTTGGAATACGGCAATGTGTCCGCCGCCAGTGTGGGGGCGATTCAACGCGCGCTGTTGACGCTCGAAAACGAAGGCGCGACCGCACTTTTTGGTGAGCCTGCGCTGAACTTGGACGATTGGCTGCAAACCCGTGACGGGCGCGGGGTGATCAACATCCTCAACGCGCAAACGTTGATCAACTCCAAGCAGATGTACAGCGCCTTTTTATTGTGGTTGATGGCGGAATTGTTTGAAAACTTGCCTGAAGTCGGCGACCCTGACAAGCCAACTTTTGTGATGTTTTTTGACGAGGCGCATCTATTATTTGACGGCGCGCCAACCGCACTGATCAATAAAGTGGAGCAAGTAGTGCGCCTGATCCGCTCAAAAGGGGTGGGCGTTTATTTTGTGACACAAAACCCGCTGGATTTGCCTGACACCGTGCTTGGCCAGCTGGGCAACCGCATTCAACACGCACTGCGCGCCTTCACGCCGCGCGATCAAAAAGCGGTGAAATCGGCGGCGGAAACCTTCCGCAGCAACCCGAATGTCAATGTGGTGGAGGCCATCACCACCCTCGGCGTGGGGGAGGCCTTGGTGTCGTTTTTGGATGAAAAAGGCATGCCAGCACCGGTGGAAATCGCCTACATTTACCCGCCGCGCAGCCAACTTAAGCCGATTAGCGACGCCGAGCGTGACCAATGGGTGCATGATGATGACCTCTATAACGTCTATCGCGATGCGGTAGACAACGAATCGGCCTTTGAGGTACTCAATGCGCAAAAAGACCTTGCCGCGGTGGCTGCCAAACAAGCTGAGCAAGCCCAGCAGCAACAAGAAGACGGCATCATGGGCACACTCAACCGCATGATTTTTGGCAAGAAAAAACGCGGCGAAGAGCTCACCGCCACCGAGCAAATTGTCTCCAGCGTGAGCAAAAGCGTGGGGCGCAACATCCGCAACCAAATTACTCGCCAAATTGTGCGCGGCATTTTGGGCGCGTTTAAAAAGTAATCCACCACGAAGCCATGAAAAGCAGCGTTGAGCTGCTTTTTTGTGTTGATTGCAACGAGAGAATCTATGGCGCTTTTTTATTCTGACAAAGCACACACGCCGCGCACTGCCACGCTGGAACTGGCGATCACCGCCCTTGACGGCCACGGCCTGGGCGTGGGGCACGCGCGGGGGAAAACCTGGTTTGTGGAAAACGCCCTGCCAGGTGAGCGCGTGCGTGCGCACATCAGCCAAGAAAAGCGCCGCTTTGGCCATGCGCGCGCGGTGAAAATCGCCCAGCCGAGCCATGAGCGCATACCACCAAAGTGCGGTTTTTATCACCGCTGTGGCGGCTGCCAACTCCAACATATGCCTGAAAGCCTGCAGCGCAAAGTCAAGCAAACCGCACTTTTTGACCGCCTGCAAGCGTTGCAAAGCGCGCCGATTGCCACCCACGGCATCGCGCACAGCAAGGCGTGGCAATACCGCCGCCGCGCGCATTTGAGCCTTAACTTTGAGCGCAAAACCAACACGCTTGCCATGGGCTTTCGCGCCAAAGGGTCAAACCAGATTGTGCCAATTGACCACTGCGAGGTGCTCACGCCTGCCCTCAATGCGCTGCTCGCGCCGCTGCAAACCCTGTTTGCCAGCTGGCAGCACAAAGCCCGCCTTGGCCATATTGAGCTGACCGATGCCACCAACGGTGTGGCGCTGCTGTTGCGCCATGTTGGCGAGGTGGGCGAAAAAGACAAAGTGCGGTTGCTCACCTTTGCCCAGCGCCATCACTTGATGCTGTTTGTCAGTGAGCATGAAAATACCATTGCGCAGTGGTGCGGCGAGGCGCCGTTTTATCAGCTGGCCAATGGCCAAAAACTCTATTTTGCTATTCGTGATTTTATCCAAGTCAACGCCGAGATGAACCAGGTGCTGATCGACACCGCACTTGAGTGGTTGGAATTAGACGATAAAGACCACCTGTTGGATCTCTTCTGCGGCATTGGTAATTTCACCTTGCCGCTGGCGCAACATTGCCAAAGTGCGGTCGGGATTGAGGGCGTGCAGGCGATGGTGGAGCGCGCAACATTCAACGCAACGGCCAATAATTGTGGTAATATAGCATTTTATCAAACGGATTTAGCCCAAGATTTCACCGCGCAACCTTGGGCCAAGCAGGCGTTTACTAAAGTGCTGTTAGACCCACCGCGCGCAGGCGCCGCCTTTGTGATACCGCACTTGTGCCGCTTGCAGCCGCAAGAAATTGTGTATGTGTCCTGCCATGGCGCCACCTTGGTGCGCGACAGCCAACAGCTGATTGACGCGGGCTTTGAGCTCACGCGCTGCATGGCTGTGGATATGTTCCCGCAAACAGGGCATGTTGAGGCCATTGCGCACTTTCGCCAACGGGCATGATCAAGGAGGTAATATGGTCGCCATTCGTGCATCGCATTTAAGTAGTGACAGTGAGTTTGATTTCACACTATGGGCGAATGCCTTGCCTATCTCGAGTGCTACGCGCGAGAAGCTCACGCAGGCGTGGGCATACAGCCTGCCGCTGCTGCACGAGCATGAGCCCACCGAGCGGCAATACCTGCTCTATTGCGCCACCGAGATGGTGGAGGTGCTCACTAGCCTCAACATGGACCAAGACAGCCTGATCACCGCGATGATCTATCCGCTGGCGAAGCGGCGCATTGTCAATTACGACGAGATTAAAGAGCATTTTGGGCTGGATATCCGCAAGCTCGCCAAAGGCGTGGTCGACATGGACAGCATCCGCGCGCTGGACACCAAACAAAGCAGCTCCAACGTGCAGGTGGATAACGTGCGGCGCATGCTGCTGGCAATGGTGGATGACTTCCGCTGTGTGGTGATCAAGCTCGCTGAGCGCATCGCCTTTTTGCGTGAGGAGAACAATTTTATCTCCGAAGCTGAAAAAGTGCTGGCGGCGAAAGAGTGCCATACGATTTATGCGCCACTGGCTAACCGCCTGGGTATCGGGCAGCTAAAATGGGAGCTGGAGGACTACTGCTTCCGCTACCTCGACCCCGAGCACTACCACGCCATTGCCAAAATGCTGGGGGAAAAACGCCGCGATCGCGTTGCCTATATCCAGCATTTCACGCAGCAATTAACCCAATTTTTGGCGCAGGAAAATCTCGGCAATGCGGATGTTTACGGCCGGCCGAAGCATATTTATAGCATTTGGAAGAAAATGCAGAAGAAAAATTTGCGTTTTGAGCAGCTCTATGACATCCGCGCCGTGCGCATTATTGTTCAGCGCCTTGATGAATGCTACAAAGCGCTCGGCATTGTACACAGCCACTTCAACCACATTGCCAGCGAGTTTGACGACTACATCGCCAACCCGAAACCGAACGGCTATCAATCGATTCACACCGTGGTGCTCGGCGAGGGTGACAAAGCCATTGAGGTGCAAATCCGCACCCAGCAAATGCACGCCGATGCCGAGCTTGGCGTGGCGGCGCACTGGAAATACAAAGAAAGCGAAAGCGCAGGGCGCGGTGGCTATGAGCAAAAAATTGCGTGGCTGCGCCAAGTGCTCGCGTGGCAGAAAGATTTAAGCCGCAGCGGCAGCGTGCTGGAGGAAACCCGCAGCAAAATTTTTGACGACCGCATTTATGTCTTCACGCCGCAAGGCGACATCGTCGATTTGCCGACCGGCTCCACCCCGCTTGATTTTGCCTACACCATCCACAGTGAAGTGGGCCACCGCTGCATTGGCGCTAAAGTTGGCGATCGCATTGTGCCGTTCACTTACACCTTGCAAATGGGCGATAAAGTCGAAATCATCACCCAGAAAAACCCTAACCCAAGCCGCGATTGGCTCAACCCAAACAACGGCTTTGTCACTAACCCACGCGTGCGCTCGAAAATTCAAGCGTGGTTCAAACGCCAAGACCGTGAGAAAAATATCCCGATCGGCAAAGAGCTGCTGGAGGCCGAAATCGCCAAGCTCGGGCTGAGCCTCAAGCAGGTGGAAACCTACGCCCTGCCGCGGCACAACCTCAAGCACATTGATGACCTTTACGCTGGCCTTGGCAATGGCGACATCCGCTTAAATCAGCTGATGAACTTTTTGCAAGCCAAGCTGCTGCGCCCGTCGGCCGAACAGGTGGACGAGCACATTTTGCGCCAAGTGGAGAACAAACCCGCCGCGCCAAGCAACAACGCTGGCCGCGGGCAGGTGGTGATTGAGGGCGTGGGCAATTTGATGCACCACATCGCGCGCTGCTGCCAGCCGATCCCAGGCGATCAAATTTTAGGCTACATCACCCAAGGGCGCGGCATTTCAATTCACCGCGCCGATTGCGAGCAAATCCGCAACCTGCAAGAGGCCAGCCCAGAGCGGGTGGTGGAAGCGGTGTGGGGTGAGAGCTTCAACACCAAATTCAACCTGGTGGTGCGTGTGGTGGCCAACGACCGCACGGGGCTGTTGCGTGATATCACCACCGTGTTGGCGAATGAAAAAGTCAGTGTGATTCGCGTTTCCAGCAAGAGCGATTTGAAAAAAATGACCGCCACCATGGATTTGGAAATTGAGCTGATGAATGTCGAGCTGCTCGGCCGGCTGCTCAGCTCGCTGCTGCGCATTGACGATGTGATTGAAGCCAAACGTTTATCAAATTAGGACACTCATGAGCAACTACAAACACAAGGGCCTCGCCCACTTGATCAAAGCCACGCAATATTCTTGGCAGGGCCTGCGCTATGCCGCGCGCCATGAAACGGCCTTTCGCCACGAGCTGCTGGCGGCGGTGATATTAATCCCGCTGGCATTTTGGATTGCACAAAGTGCGGTCGAGCTGGTGTTGTTGATTGGCTCCGTGCTGCTGGTGATGCTGGTGGAAATGCTCAACAGTGCAGTCGAGTGCGCCATTGACCGCATCGGGCTGGAGCGCCATGAGCTCTCAGGCCGCGGCAAAGATTACGGCTCGGCGGCGGTGTTTATCGCGATGGTGATCACCGTGGTGACGTGGCTTGCGATTTTGATCGATTAAAAGTGCGGTCAAAAAAAATGCCAAACCGCACTTTGGGTTTGGCATTATGCTATTGATCTCAATTAAAATGAGTAGCCCACACCTAAGCGCCAGCCGTTGAAGTTATCATAACCTTTGAAATTTCTTGGGTCATCGATTGAAGCGTTGGTGCCTTCATACCCCACGTTCACGGAGAAATTCTTCGCGACGTCAAATTTCACACCCACAGCATAAGCCAGTGCGGTGGTGTCTTTGCTCTCTGAACCATGGCCGCGAGCAATATAATTACCGCTTTCGTGGTTTAACCATGTCCAGTCAACATCCGCTTTCACGTGTGCCAAACCTAATTGCGCATAGGCGCTGAACACAGGGTTAAAGCGGTAAGTTGGGCCAGCTAACAGAGAGTAGTATTTTACGTTACCAGATACTTGATGTTTATCAGGTGGATCAATTGTTAACGTTTGATCCGTTGTGCCTTTCATATAGCTGAACGTGCCCAACACGCCCCATTGGGTGTTGTCCCACTCATGCTGATAGCCAATGGCGAAACCGTTAAGATCGCTGGCGTTTTTCACATTCGCGTGCGCCCAATCTAAAGACACTGTGCGGGTATCCGCCAACACCGCACCGCTGGCCAATGCGCCTGCAAGGGCCACACATAAGATTGATTTTTTCAACATAGAACACTCCTTTGTTAGTTGTTCGCCTTGATAATACAAAAAACCGCACTTTTATGCAAAGTGCGGTTTTCATTTATTGCGCGGTGATTACACGGTCATCTTCAATGCTCACCGTAATTGGCTTGCCGGGGAGCAATTCTCCAGAGAGAATTTTTTGCGCTAGCGCATTTTCAATGTCGTGCTGGATTGCGCGTTTGAGCGGGCGCGCACCAAAGAGCGGGTCGTAGCCCACTTTGGCGATGAACTCCAAGGCTGACTCGGCAAAATGCAGCACGTAGCCATGGGATTCCATGCGTTTGCTCAAGCGATCCAACTGAATTTGCGCAATCGCTTTGATGTTCTCTTTATCCAATGGATGGAACACCACGGTTTCATCAATCCGGTTGATGAACTCTGGGCGGAAATGGTGCCCTACCACGTTCATCACCAGCGCTTTGATGCCGTCATAATCCAACTCTTTGTTTTCTTGGATTAAATCCGAGCCTAAGTTGGAGGTCATGATCACCACTGTGTTGCGGAAATCCACCGTGCGGCCTTGGCCGTCGGTAAGGCGGCCATCGTCGAGCACTTGCAGCAAGATGTTGAACACATCGCTGTGAGCCTTTTCCACCTCGTCAAGCAAAATGACGGAATACGGCCGACGGCGCACCGCTTCGGTTAAATAGCCGCCCTCTTCGTAGCCAACATAGCCTGGAGGCGCACCCACTAAGCGTGACACGCTGTGTTTTTCCATAAACTCCGACATATCAATGCGGATCATCGCCTCTTCGCTGTCGAACATAAATTGCGCCAGCGTTTTGCACAGCTCGGTTTTACCCACCCCCGTTGGCCCTAAGAACAGGAATGAACCAATTGGGCGGTTCGGGTCAGATAATCCCGCGCGCGAGCGACGAATGGCGTTGGCCACGGCGTCCACCGCTTCACTTTGGCCGATCACACGTTTGTGCAAGGCTTGCTCCATGCGCAGCAATTTTTCTTTCTCGCCTTCCATCATGCGTGAAACTGGGATGCCGGTGGCGCGAGAGAGCACTTCGGCAATCTCCTCGTCGGTGACACGATAGCGCAACAAGGTCATCTCTTTGCCCTCTTGGCTTTCGGCCGCTTGCAACTGTTTTTCCAGCTCTGGGATCACGCCATATTGCAACTCCGACATTTTTTCATAGTCACTCGCCCGGCGCGCTTGTTCCATTTTGATTCGCGCGTTATCCAGCTCCGCTTTGATGTGCTGGGTGCCAGACAAGGCGGCTTTTTCGCTCTTCCACACCTCTTCAAGCTCAGAGTATTCGCGCTCTTTGTCGCTCAGCTCTTTTTCCAACATATCCAAGCGTTTGCGGCTGGCATCGTCGTCTTCTTTTTGCAGCGCTTGTTGCTCGAGTTTGAGCTGGATAATGCGCCGCTCTAAGCGGTCAAGCGGTTGCGGTTTGGAGTCAATTTCCATCCGAATGCTCGAGGCCGCCTCGTCGATCAAGTCAATCGCTTTATCCGGCAATTGGCGGTCTGAAATATAACGGTGCGAAAGCGTCGCCGCCGCCACGATCGCAGGGTCAGTTATCTGCACGTGGTGGTGAATTTCATAGCGCTCTTTCAGCCCACGCAAAATGGCAATGGTATCTTCCACGCTTGGTTCGTCCACCAACACTTTTTGGAAACGGCGCTCAAGGGCGGCGTCTTTTTCAATGTATTGGCGGTATTCATCCAAGGTGGTGGCACCCACGCAGTGCAACTCACCGCGCGCCAGTGATGGCTTGAGCAAGTTGCCCGCATCCATCGCGCCGTCGGTTTTGCCCGCGCCGACCATGGTGTGAATTTCATCAATAAAGAGGATAATACGCCCCTCTTCTTTGCTGATTTCATTGAGCACCGCTTTCAAGCGCTCTTCAAATTCACCGCGGTATTTTGCCCCCGCAATCAACGCGCCCATGTCAAGGGACAACACGCGTTTGTGGCGCAAGCCTTCAGGCACTTCGCCATTGACGATGCGCTGGGCCAAGCCTTCAACAATCGCGGTTTTACCCACCCCTGGCTCACCAATCAGCACAGGGTTATTTTTGGTGCGCCGTTGCAGCACTTGAATGGTGCGGCGGATCTCTTCATCACGCCCAATTACGGGGTCCAGCTTGCCTTTTTCGGCACGCTCAGTTAAATCAATGGTGTATTTTTTCAACGCTTGGCGAGTTTCTTCCGCGCCTTGGTCGTTAACGCTTTCACCGCCACGCATTTGCATGATCGCAGCCTCCACTTTGTCGGCTTTCAGCCCCATGTTGCGCAAAATGCTGCCCAGCGCGCCTTTGTCTTCCAATGCCGCGAGCACAAACAGCTCAGAGGAGATAAAGGTGTCGTTGCGTTTTTGCGCCAGTTGGTCACAGCGGTTAAGCAACCGCACCAATTGTGGCGACACCTGCACATCGCCGCCGTTGCCTGACACTTGCGGCAAGCGGGCAATTTCACGCTGCAATTGCGCTTTCAGCTCGCTGGTGTTGATGCCACAGCTGGTTAATAGTGGCTGCACCGAGCCGCCTTGTTGATCTAAAAGTGCGGTCATCAAATGCAGAGGTTCAATGTATTGCTGCTCACCACCGAGCGCTAACGATTGCGCCTCGGCGATGGCTTGTTGAAATTTGGTGGTTAATTTTTCGATATTCATAAGCTCTCCTAAATTCTTGACATACTGTCGTTCACGTAGCTTATATGGCGCCGCGCTAGCAAATTTCAAGGTGCATTGCAAGTTTTTTATTGCATTCGACCGCACTTTGTGTTTTTCAGGCACAAAAAAACCGCACTTTCAACGTGCGGTTGTGATTCAGGTGCGCTTATTTCACGCGGGAGACGTACTCGCCAGAGCGGGTGTCGACTTTGATCACCTCGCCGATTTGAACGAACAGTGGCACTTTCACCACCGCGCCAGTGCTGAGTGTGGCCGGTTTGCCGCCGGTGCCAGCGGTGTCGCCTTTCAGGCCTGGGTCGGTGTCAACCACTTCCAGCTCGACAAAGTTTGGTGGCGTCACGCTGATTGGCGCGCCGTTCCACAAGGTGACGATGCAGTCGGCTTGGTCTAAAAGCCATTTGTCGTTGTCGCCCACCGCTTTGGCGTCGGCCGCCAATTGCTCGAAGGTATCGTTGTTCATGAAATGCCAGAACTCTTCGTCTTTGTACAAAAACGTCAAGTTGGTGTCCACCACGTCGGCGGCTTCCACGGTGGAGCCTGATTTAAAGTTGACATCCAATACTTTGCCAGAAATCAATTTGCGGATACGGGTGCGGGTGAACGCTTGCCCTTTGCCCGGTTTGACAAATTCATTTTCAATGATGACGCACGGTTCGCCATCTTGCATAAATTTAAGGCCAGGTTTGAAATCACTGGTAGAATATGTAGCCATTGTGTCCTCGTTACTATGAAAAAATGTGATCTTAGATTAAGATTGCAAAATACTATCATAAAGTGTCTATCATAACCCAAAAATGCAAAATAGCGAAGAATTAAGCTGGCAACAGAGCCTAAAGCAGGCAATTAAATCGCCCGAGGCGTTGTTGACCGCACTTGAGATCCCACACATAGGCTTTGAACGCGCCATTGCAGCGCGCAAGCTCTTCCCGCTGCTGGCACCACTGCCGTTTGTAGCGCGGATGGAAAAGGGCAACCCGCACGACCCGCTCTTTTTGCAAGTGATGAGCGGCGCGGGCGAGTTTGAACACGTTGAGGGCTTTGTCACCGACCCGCTGGAAGAGCACGACGCGGTGCGCCCAGGGCTGTTGCATAAATACCACAACCGCGTGCTGATGATGGTCAAAGGCGGCTGCGCGGTCAATTGCCGCTATTGTTTTCGCCGCCACTTTCCTTATCAAGACCACCAAGGCACCAAAGCGGTGTGGCAAGGCGCGCTGGACTACATTGCCGAGCACGGTGAAATCAATGAAGTGATTTTCTCCGGCGGCGACCCGCTGATGGCCAACGATGCCCAGCTGGATTTTTTGATCACCGCTCTCGAGGCGATTGCCCACGTCAACACGCTGCGCATTCACACCCGCCTGCCAGTGGTGATCCCCCAGCGCGTTACGACCGCACTTTGCGATCGCCTGCACCGCTCGCGCCTGCACTGCGTGCTGGTCACGCACATCAATCACCCCAATGAAATGGATGACGCCCTGCGCACCGCACTTTTACGGCTCAAGCAGGCTGATGTGGTGCTGCTCAACCAATCAGTGCTACTCAAAGGCGTCAACGACAACGCCGCGGTGCTGCGTGCGCTGAGTGTGGCACTGTTTGACGCGGGCGTGCTGCCCTATTACTTACACTTGCTTGACAAAGTGGCCGGCGCGGCGCATTTTTATGTTGACGATGCCACCGCACTTTCACTTTATCAGCAGTTGCAGGCCAGCACCTCGGGCTATTTGGTGCCACGGTTGGCGCGCGAGATTGCCCATCAGCCGAATAAAACCCTGATCACGCCCGCCAATTCACAAGAATGCGCAATAAAATGACATTTCCCCCTGTTTTTCTTCGCCTGAGTTGTTAGAATAGAGGGAATTCTTAACAGTCAACTTTTGAGGTGTTGCGTGAACGACAAACCAACTAATCCAACAGACAACAGCGTGAGCGCTGACAACCCAGTGCAACCGAATGCCGATTTCAAAGCCGAGCGAATCATTCCGAAAAAACCGGTGGAAGAAAAGGGCTCGCTGTTTAACAAATTCCGTCACAAAAGCGACGACAAACCGCACCAAGAGCCAACCTTAGGCCAAGGCGACACCGCCCAGCCAGAGCTCAATCTCGAGCCTATTGAGCCTGTGGTCAAGCCTGTGGTCAACGCTGACGCGCCAGAAAGCACTGCCCCCGCGCAAGAAACCCCAAGTGCGGTTGTGCCGCCTGTGGCACCCAAAGCCAGCTGGAAAAAGCCTGAAACCTGGGGCATTTTAAGCCGCCTGCCGGCCAAACATCGCCGCTTGGTGGTGGCCTTGTTGATTTTGATTGTGCTATTGCTGCTGGTGTTATGGCTCAAACCAAGCAACAACACCACCGTTGAAGCGCTGCAAAACCAAAACAGCAACGCGCTGCCAATTGAGTTCCAACCACTCAATCAATCTGAAGAGCAGCAAACCAACCAAGCGGCTGAAGGCGACAACAGTGCGGTTGCGAACAACACCACGGAAAGTGCGGTTGACAACACCGCTGCCAGCGCGCCACAAGCCGAGCCAAGCGCGCCGGAGGCTGCGCCACAAGCGAACGTTGAGCCGAATGTGAACGACACCGCGCAAAACGCGCCGCCAGCAGTTGTGCCGCCGAAAGTGGTCAGCAAGCCTGCGCAACCGGCTGAGCGCAAAGTGGTGACCCCAGCGCCAAAAGCGCAAGCCAGCAAACCAGCACCAAAACCGGCCAAACCGCAGCCACAGGTGAGCAAACACACCCAGCCTGCGCAAAAAGCTGCGCCAGTGGTCAGCGCCAAACCTGCCAACAAAGCCAGCAGCTCTGCAGCATCAGGCCCTGTGCGCACGTTGGAAATTCCAAAAGGCGTAACCTTGATGCAGGTGTTCCGCAACAACAATTTGAACATCTCTGATGTCAACGCCATGACCAAAGCCAACGGCGCCAACGGTGCGCTCAGCCGCTTCAAGCCAGGCGATAAAGTGCGCGTGCAGCTCAACAGCCAAGGCCGTGTCAGCCGCCTGACATTGGAAAACGGCAGTAGCTTCACCCGCAATAGCGATGGCAGCTACTCGTTCAAAAAATAACACCCTCGCCCATTGAACCACCTCAATGGGCTTTTTATTGGAGGATTGCATGAAAGCGCTTGTTTACTTGCCCCTCGCCTTGTTGTGCGGCTGCACTACTCTCACGGCAACCGCGCCAACGCCAGCGGACAACCCCGCCAGTGCAGCGCCGGTGCGCGTGAAAAAAGACCGCACTTTTCACTACCAATGCACCCAAGGCAAGCTCAAACTCACGGTGCTCGACAACCTAGCCGCGCAACAACGCAGCAAAAATCCGTCCATTAACATCACCTTTCGCAAAGTCAGCCAGCGCCTGCTGCCAAGCATTGCCGAGCGCGGC
The DNA here is from genome assembly GCF_014884965.1 of Spirabiliibacterium mucosae. Lineage (GTDB taxonomy): Bacteria > Pseudomonadota > Gammaproteobacteria > Enterobacterales > Pasteurellaceae > Spirabiliibacterium > Spirabiliibacterium mucosae. The sequence continues at coordinate 13,910 of NZ_JABTBO010000034.1, forward strand.
AAGCGGTACACCAATACGCAATGGACGTGGTCTGACAATGGCCAAAGCGCCACTCTCAGCGACAGCCTAGGCCGCCCCTTGGCGGAAAACTGCCAACGGGTGAAATAATCTAAGCGAAGCGTGGAATAAAAAAGGCAACCGAGGTTGCCTTTTGTTTTTGTGCTTAACCAATATGAATCGTGGCGGCGGGGTAGCGCACTTTGCTGCGCACCGGCAGCGCGATGACATAAGCAATGGTCAGCGGCCCCAAACGACCCACAAACATCATCACCATGATCACCATTTGCCCCAGCGGCGAGAGATCCCCTGTCAGCCCGCGCGAAACCCCCACGGTGCCCAGAGCGGAGACCACTTCAAACACCACATCCAAAAACGGGTGTTTGTGCTCGATCATCAGCAAAATCACCAAGCTGAAGAGAATCAACATCAAGCTGATGCAAAACAGCGCAATCGCCCGCTGAATTTGCTCGGCGCTGATGGTGTAACGCATGATGGTGACCGAGTCTTTGCGTTTGATGTATGACACGGTGGCCACCAGCAGCACCACCAAGGTGCCGATTTTGATGCCACTGGCGGTGGACAGCGAGCCGCCGCCGATAAACATCAAAAACATCATCACCATGGTGCTGGCATCAGTCATTTGGCTGATGTCAATTGAGTTAAAGCCCGCGGTGCGCGGGGTGACTGCTTGGAACCACGAAGCCAGCACCTGCTCTTGCAAGCCCGCGTTGGCCAGCGTGTTCGGGTTTTGTGTTTCCATAAAAAAGAAAAACACAAAAGCGCCTACATTGAGCGCAAAGGTGGCGATCAAAATCAAGCGGGTGTTGAGGTTGAATTTGCTCCAGCGGCGGTTTTTGGTGATGTCGATCAATACCGTAAAACCCAAGCCGCCGAGGATAATCAACGCCGTGATAGTGACATTCACGGTGATGTCATCGACAAACGGCATAATGCTGTCTGGGCTTAGGGCAAAGCCCGCGTTATTAAAGGCTGAGATGGCGTAAAACACCGCTTCATACAGCGCGCGCTGCCAGCCGAGATCGCCCATCCAGCGCAAGGTGAGCACCACCACCGCCGCCAGCTCAAACATCAAGGCGAATAAAATAACCAGCCGCGCGGTGCTGCCGATTAAGTGCATCGGCACAATCCCCAGTGCCTCGTGCGCCACTTGCTGGCTGCCGGAGCTGATGCGAATGCCGATACTCATCATCGCGGCAATCGCCAAGGTCATAAAGCCTAAGCCACCGGTTTGAATCAGCACCATAATCACGCTTTGGCCAAACACAGTGTAATTGGCCGTATCCGCCACCGCAAGGCCGGTGACCGTGACCGCCGAGGTGGCGGTGAAAAACGCGCTTAGCCACGGCAACTCGCCGTTATAGGCAAACGGCAGCTTTAACAAGCACGCGCCGATAAAAATAAAGCTCAAAAAGCCCAGCACCAGCAGGCGCAATGGTTGCGTGGAGGACTGGTAAACTTTCATCAGGCTTTAAACTCTTGTGACAAATTGCGCAGGCTTTCAAGCTCCCCCATCACCAGCAGGCGGTCGTCTTCCATAAAGTGGAAGTCATGGCTTAAATCGTGAATCAACTGGCCGTCTCGCATCACGCCAACAAATTTGTCATTCGGGTATTTGTGCTGCAATTTGGCCAAGCTGTGCTCGGTTGAGGCCACCACGATTTTGATCAAAAAGTAATTGTCGCCCAGCGGCATATATTGGCTCACCATCGGGTAGTTCATCGCTTGCGCAATGCGCACGCCCATGTCTTGCTCTGGCTCAATCACTTTGACAATGCCAAGGCCTTTGAGCACGGTGGCGTGGGCTTGGTTTTTGGCCTTCACCCAAATGTTTTTCACATTCAAACTTTGCAGGTTCAGCACGGTCAACAAGCTGGCCTCAATGTCAGAGCCAATCGCCACCAGCACCGCTTCATATTCGGCAATGTTGAGCTCTTCGAGCGCTGATTTGTCGGTGGAATCGGCAATCACGGCGTAGTGCAACTGCTCGCCGATTTTTTCAATCAATTTTTCATCGTGATCGATGGCGGTCACGGTGTTATCAAGCGCTTGAAGCTCCAGCGCGGCCGTTAGGCCAAATTTTCCTAATCCAATAACAGCAAACTGCATAGATATCATCCTTTTTTATCGTTGTTTATGAAATCTGTCGTTATGTCGCCAAAAGGCAAAGTGCGGTGCGCTGACCGCACTTTTAAATCTTAATGGCGGAAGTGGCGCATTTTGGTCAGCACCATCGCCATATTGTGCTCATCGGCCGCGTCAATCACCTCTTGGTCGCGCATCGAGCCACCTGGATGAATCACACAGCTCACGCCCGCTTTGGCGGCCGCGTCAATGCCGTCGCGGAACGGGAAGAAGGCATCGGACGCCATCACAGTGCCTTTCACCTCCAAGCCCTCGTCAGCGGCTTTGATGCCCGCAATTTTGGCGGAATAAACGCGGCTCATTTGGCCGGCACCAATGCCGATGGTTTGATTATTTTTGGCATACACAATGGCGTTGGATTTGACGTATTTCGCCACCTTCCAGCAAAAGAGCAAATCCTTGAGCTCCGCCTCGCTAGGTTGGCGTTTGCTCACCACTTCCAAATCCTCGAGCCCCACCATGCCTAAATCAGCCTCTTGCACCAGCAGCCCGCCATTAACACGTTTGAAATCCAGCCGTGGCTGGCGCGCTTGCCACTGCCCGCACGCGAGCACGCGCACGTTTTTCTTCGCTTTCAGCACCGCTTGCGCCGCCTCGCTCACCTTAGGTGCGATAATCACCTCCACAAATTGGCGATCGATAATCGCCTGCGCGGTTTTGTCATCCAAAGTGCGGTTAAACGCAATAATGCCGCCAAAGGCCGAGGTTGGATCGGTTTGGTAGGCGCGATCATAGGCCTGCAAAATGTCTTCACCGAGCGCCACGCCGCATGGGTTGGCGTGTTTGACAATCACGCAGGCAGGCTCACTGAATTCTTTCACACACTCCAGCGCCGCATCGGTGTCGGCAATATTGTTGTAAGAAAGCGCCTTGCCTTGCAGCTGCACCGCGGTGGCCACGCTCGCCTCTTTAGGTTGCAATTCTTGATAAAACGCGGCGTTTTGGTGGCTGTTTTCGCCATAGCGCATGGTTTGCTTGCGCACAAAATTGAGATTCAGCGTACGCGGGAACTGACCGCACTTAGCGTTTTTTTCATCCTCATCGGCGCCCAAATACGGCGCCACCAGCCGGCCAAAATAGTTGGCAATCATCGCGTCATATTGCGCGGTGTGCTCAAAGGCTTTGATCGCCAAATCAAAACGGGTGTCTAACGTGAGGCTGTTTTGGTTGGCATCAAGCTCGTCAATAATGCGGTCAAAATCGCGATTATCCACCACAATGGCAACATCTTTGTGATTTTTCGCCGCTGATCGCACCATGGTCGGCCCGCCGATGTCGATATTTTCCACCGCATCTTCCAGCGTGCAATCCGGCTTAGCGACTGTTTGCGCGAACGGGTAGAGGTTCACCACCACCATATCGATCGGCGCAATCTCGTGCTCATTCATTACTGCATCATCCACCCCGCGACGGCCTAAAATCCCGCCGTGAATTTTCGGGTGGAGGGTTTTCACCCGGCCCGACATCATCTCTGGGAAGCCCGTGTAGTCCGACACCTCCACCACAGGCAAGCCTTGCTCGAGCAATAATTTGGCGGTGCCACCGGTGGAGAGGAGTTTAACGCCGCGTTGGTGCAGTGCGGTTGCAAATTCAACAATGCCTTGTTTGTCGGAAACCGACAACAAAGCCTGACGGATAGGGCGATTGGCGTGCATAACAGGTCCTTGGCTAATAGTTGGATAAATTTCGCGCTATATTATAGAGTAAAACGCTGTTTTTATGTAGTGCTTTTCGCCGATGGGTTTGCGCCCGTGAGGGAAACCGCACTTTAGGGCAAAGTGCGGTTGGGGAGGTTATTTGCCAAGTTTCACTTCGTCTGTCCAGCGTTTGATGAGGTGCTTGCTCACCGCAGGATCGCCGTATTTTTCAAAGTCAAATTCGATCAAATTGAGTTTGTCTAATTGCAACGCCGTTGGCGCTTGTTGCGCGGTGCGGTTGGTGATGATTTGGTTAAACTCACCTTCTTTCCACATCAGCTCTTGGCTCTCTTTAGACAGCGCCCAGTCCACAAACAACTTCGCGTTGTCGAGGTTGCGTGCGCCTTTGAGGATGCTCACCGCGCCCAAGGTGTAGCCGGTGCCCTCACACGGGATGATCAAATCCACTGGCGCGCCTTTTTCTTTTCTTGGGTGTAGCCATGCAAAAAGCCCACGCCCAGCGCGCTGTCGCCGCGGCCGACGTTGCGCGCAGCAATTGGGCCGGATTTGTTATATTGCCCGATGTTGCCGTTGAGCTTTTTCAAAAAGTCGAACGCTTTGTCCTCGCCCATGATTTGCACAAACGTGGCCAGCAAAGAGTACGCCGTGCCCGAGCTTTGTGGGTCAGGCATTTGGATTTCGTCTTTGTATTCGCTATGTTGCAAGTCTGTCCAACATTGTGGTGCTTTGGCGTTGATGCGCGCTAGGCGCTCGTTGTTCACGCCAAAGCCGAGCACCAGCATATAAATCGGTGACAGGTAATGCGCTTTCATTTTTTCAGTGCGGATAAAGCGCGGGTCAATCTCGGCTAAATTTGGCGAGGCATAAGGCTGGGTTAAGCCGGTGTTGGCTGCAAGCAAGTGCGGTTCAAGCGTGCCGCCATACCACACATCCGCCTGCGGATTGTTTTTTCGGCCTCAATTTTGGCCAGCGCGCTGCCAGTGCTATAACGCGCGATGGAAATTTTGACATCGTATTTATTGCCAAACGCCTTCGCCTCGCTTTCGCACATGGCGTTGGTGGCGCTGCAATAAACCACCAAGCGGCCTTGCGCGCTTGCCGTGTTGGAATAAGCCAAAAGCCCAAGAGAAAGCGCCCCAAGCGCTGTGACGAGTTTTTTCATGATATTACCTGCAGTGGATGTTGTGTTTATAAGAATTAATTTCGCCGAAAAATTATACCGCTATGGCGGGATTACACAAGTACAAAAACCGCACTTTTGATGCAAAAAAAAGTGCGATTTGTCAGCCAAACCGCACTTTATGAAAATCAACTTAAACTCGTTTTTAGTTTTTCGCTTTTGCCGCTGCTTTCACAATCACCGCAAAGGCGGGCGCTTTTAATGACGCGCCGCCTACCAACGCGCCGTTGATATCCGGCTGGGTGAACAATTCTGCCGCGTTGCTGTCGTTAACGGAGCCGCCGTATTGCAAAATCACTTGCTCAGCCACGGCTTTGTCTTGTTTCGCGATGTGGCCACGGATGAACGCGTGCACCGCTTGCGCTTGCGCTGGGGTGGCGGATTTGCCAGTGCCGATCGCCCAAATTGGCTCATAGGCAATCACTGCGCCGTTGAAGGCTTCAGCGCCCAAGGTGTTGAGCACCGCGTCAATTTGGCGTGCGCACACCGCTTCGGTTTCGCCTGCTTCGTTTTGTGCTTCAGTTTCACCAATGCACAGCACTGGTACCAAGCCTGCGGCTTTCAGGGCGGCGAATTTTTTGGCGATGAATTCATCACTTTCGTTGTGATAAGTACGGCGCTCAGAGTGGCCGATGATGATGTATTTCGCGCCAAAATCTTTGAGCATATCGGTTGAAATATCACCCGTATAGGCACCAGAGACATTCACATCCACATTTTGCGCGCCAAGGGCAATTTGGCTGCCTTGCAGCGCGGCTTCAGCTTCAGCTAAATACATCACAGGCGGGGCGATGGCCACATCACAGCCTTCAACGCCGGCGAGTTCTTTTTTCAAACCGTCGACTAAATCGCGAGTCATTGCTTTGCTGCCATTTAATTTCCAGTTTCCCATTACTAATGGACGACGTGCCATAGTTAAACTCCTTAGTTATGTTTAAAATTTGACGCGAAATACTATAGCAAACTTCGCCGAAAAAAGCTGTGTTGTGGGCAATTTTTTTGATCTTGATGAGCTTTTTGGCCATTTTGGCAGGCAAAGTGGTGATTATTTGCGATAAACAGGCTACAATTTACCCACCTGTCACCAACGAGATGGATTATGCGTATTTTTAAAGCTGAAGTGTGGAATTTAGATTTGCTATTGCCGCTATTTGAGCAGTACCGTAGCCATCTCGGCAGCCCCGCCAATCCTGATCGCGCGCGGGCGTTTTTAACCAATCGTATTCGTTTTAGTGAGAGTATTATTTTTATTGCCCTTGATGCGCAAGAGCGGGCGATTGGTTTTGCGCAGCTTTATCCGCACTGGTCGTCGCTGCAGTTGAGTCGCTATTGGCAGTTGAGTGATATTTTTGTTCACTCCGGTGAGGATCAGCAAATGGTGATGAGGTTGTTGTTGGGTAAGTGTCGGGAGTTTGTGCGCTTTACGCAAAGCCAGCGTTTGGTGCTTGATGCGATGTCAACGCAGCAGGCCTTTTGGGAGGCGTTGGGCTTTAAGTTAGACGGCACGCGCCAGCGCTTTGAGCTGAGAGTGTAACCGCACTTTTATTTTTCACCGCTGTGCGCGGCGCTCGGCGTGCGGTTATCACTCCGTTATCGCTATCTTTTTTCTTTCCCTTGATTTCTTTCATGACTCCGTCACCGCTATCCTTTCCGCCTGCGGCGGGCGATCTTTTCTCTCTCAGCACTCCGTCACCAACATCGTTTTTCGCTGTTAGCGACTTCCTTTCTTTGCTTGTCCAAAGAAAGGAAGCAAAGAAACGACATTTTGCCCCTGTCCATAAGATATTCGCTTAGCGCCAAATTGCTACGGCTCGATCGGGATCAAACCCTCCCTCCCCTAGCACTTTAGGCACACGCTCAGCATCTTATTCTGGGGGCGGATCGTATAATCGAGATTTTAATTTTGAAAACATAAAGTGCGGTTAAACGTGATTTAAAAGTGCGGTTTTGCGATCGACGCGATCACTTTGTTTTTTAACCCTCGTGAAATGATATGGTGTTTTTGGGCCCCCATAGAGCCGCTAG
>NZ_JABTBO010000035.1 GCF_014884965.1 Spirabiliibacterium mucosae
GGTCGCTAACAGCGAAAAACGATGTTGGTGACGGAGTGCCAAGAGAGAAAAAGCCGCCCGCCGTAGACGGAAAGATAGCGATGACGGAGTTATCAAAACAAAAGTGCGGTCACAAAAAAACCGCACTTTAAAGTGCGGTTTTTATCATGTGAATGCTCACTTACTGCTTCGCAGAAATCACCACACGGCGATTTGGGCGCAGGCAGTCTTTTAGGGCTTGGCCTGATTCGCCATCACACGCCACCACCTGATCTGCTTTACCAAAACCATGGGTTGAAATATTCTGTGCTGGGAAGCCGAGGTTCGCCATGTAAGCTTTCACCGCGTCGGCACGACGTTGAGAAAGCTTCAAGTTATAGCTGTCTGAACCTAAGCGGTCGGTGTAACCGTCCACGGTCACCGCGGTGATGTTTTGTGATTTCAAGCCTTCGACTACGGTTTCAATCACTTTTTTGCCTTTTGGTGTTAACTTAGCCGAATCAAAATCGAACAAGAAGTCGCCGTTCAATTCGTATTGATTGTTACAGCCATTTGGATGCCAGAAGAACGATTGCGCGTTCATGTCGGTGTCAAACAGCACTTTGAACTGGCAGATTTTGTGTACACCGTTTTGGCGGTAGTTAAACACATAATCCCACTCGCGCACGCCGAATAAGCCTTCTTGGTAGTGCGGACGGCCAATCAAATAGTACAATTGATCTTTATTCATGCCCGCTTCAATTTGGCGCACGTTGTCCCAGTTTGGCCAGGTGCCGTATTGGCTGCCGGAGAAATTCACACTCGCATCTTCCACTTTCGGCCATTTTGGCTCGTCGGTGGTGCCGTTCTTTTTCACATCGCTTAAGTTGCCGCAGGCAGCCACAACACTGGCGGCCAACAATGGCAATGCCCATTTTGCTACATTTTTCATAACTGTTCCTTATCAAAAACGACCGCACTTTGTGCAAAGTGCGGTCAAGGTGATTACCATTGATAGCCCACGCCAACGCTGCCGCTGGTGTCGCCTTTCGAGTTTGTCGCACCGTTGAGTTTGATCACAACGTGACCGCTGTCAGAGATGCGAGAAACACCGACCGCGATAGCATTTTGGCCGCGGTGTGTGCCCGCGCCCACTGCCACCATAGAGTGGCCTGGCAAGTAGGCTTGTGGCAAGCCCGCGGCGGCCATGGCAGAGGCGGTGCCGGCGCTGGCGTGTTTGTCCACATCGTTGATGCGTTTGTTCAACGGTGCCACCGCTTGGTTGGCAATCGCTTTCACATCACCAATGTTGGCGGCGTTGTTGTCTTTCGGATTACGATAAGACTTGCCACTGATACCGCTGGCGATGTTTTTCACTTGGTTGCCGCCCATGTCGACATTCGCGCCGCGCTCAACTTTCAAGTTGCCGCCTTGTTTCACGGTGACATCTTTGGCTTCAACACTGTTGATGCCTTTGAGGTCTTTCGCGAGTTTCACGGTCAGCTTGGCGTTTTTGCCGTCTTGGCTGGCCACCACACCGATGTTGCCATCAGTCAGCTCGCCTTTCGCGCCGCCCACCACTTTGGTGGTTTGGTTGAGTTTGACAGCCGCTTTGCCTTGGTCGCCTTCGTATTTCACGCCGTCGTTCAAGGTCGCCACTTCTTCCACCTTGCCGTCAGGTTTGGTGTAAACCACGCGTGTTTTGCTCGCGCCGTCTTTGCCGTCGTTGCCATCCAAGCCAGGGGCACCATCTTTCACGCCGATAACCGCGTTAGGATTTTTGCCGTCTTGGCCAGCCGGGCCTGTCAAGCCGATTGTGCCGTTGGCACCATCGATTGCCACGCCAGTTTTGCCGTCTTTGCCGTTCACGCCCAGTTTGCCGTCTTTGCCTGGTTTGCCGTCAGCACCTGGGCCACCGATGTTGACATCGTTGCCAAGGGCAAGGTCGACTTTAACATTGCCGTCTTCTTTGTTGAACTCATGAGAAACTTTGATTGAGCCATCGGCACTACCAAATTTAACAGTCTTATCATTTTTAACTGGTGAAATATCACCTTCATCAGTCTTATTGTAAGTGTTAATGTTCCAGCCCATGTCTGAAACCTTGGCATTCAATTGTTTCACATTAACGGCATCGCTATCAGCCTTACCTTCAGCTACGTTGGTGATGACTTTACTACCTGCATTGATGCCGTCTTTGCCGACAGAAACCACTTTCTTCGGATCTTTTTCCGTTGGTTTGCCGTCTTTATCGACTGGGCCGAAGGTCACTTTATCAAGGCCTTTCAACTCTTTGGCGAGTTTCACAGTCAATTTCGCGTTGTCGCCGTCTTGTTCAGCCACCACGCCGATATTGCCGTCAGCCAGTTTGTCAGCGTCTTTCACGCCGCCCACAATGTTGGTGACTTTGTTGAGCTTAACATTCGCTTCACCTGTATCACCTTTGTAGGCAATGCCGTCATCCATGGTGGCCACTTGTTTAGGTTTGCCCACTGGGTTGCCGTCTTTGTCTTTCGGTTGATACGTGATGCGGGTGCCGTCTTTGCCGTCTTTGCCATCATCACCTTTGCCACCCAAGAAGGCATCGCCTTTCGAGGTGGTGATGTCGGCATTGGCGCCGTCTTTGCCCGCCACGCCGATTGAGCCGTCTTTGCCGTTGAGGGCAATGCCAGGTGCGCCGTCTTTGCCGTCAACACCAATCTTGCCGTCTTTACCGCCAACCACAATCGAGCCACCGTCGGCACCGTTAATGGCTACGGCAGTTTTGCCGTCTTTGCCATTCACGCCGATAGAGCCGTCTTTACCGTCTTTGCCGCCAACGGACAGTTCATGGCCAAGGCTGATTTCAAGGGCTTGATGGTCTTTTGATTTTGGATCATTAGGGTCCGCTTTCATATCAACCACTTTTGTGATTACGCCACCATTGCCGACCACTTCCACGGTGGTGCCAAGATTTTGTTTAATCTCTTTACCATCTTGGCCTTTCAAACCAAAGCCGCCGCCGTTAGCTGCGTCGGTTACATTGCTGACCGCATTTTTCAGGTCACCAATATTGGCCGCGTTGTTCAGGGTGTCGCCTGTAGCATCAGAGAGTTTGATCGGTTTATTCGGATCGTCACCCTTCAAGCCACTTTCAACGCCAGTGATTTGGCCTTTGCCGTTGTTGATGGTGATGGTGTTGCCATCAGCATTTTTGCTGGTGATTGCACCGGTTGCACCGTCCACTTTCACGCCTGGCGCTTTGCTGTCCTTGCTTGTTGGGTCTTTACCAAATACCGCACTTTCAAGGTCGGTCAGTTTTTTCGCCATGCGGATAACCAAGTTTTCACCGTCATTTTCCACATAGTTGTTGGCAGCTGTGGTGGTGTCCTTGAAGGTTTTGCCATCTTCAGGCGCAAATCCACCTTTGATGGTCATCACAGTGTTCAGTTTTTTCTTGATAACGTCTTTCTCGGTGTTGTTACCTTGGAACATCAAGCCGTCGTTCAAGTTGGCCACTTCTTGCGGCTCGCCTTTCTTGTCGGTGTAAACGATGCGGGTTTCGGTTTTACCGTCCGCGCCGTCAACACCGTCTTTGCCGATGCCGTCAAGGCCAGGTTTGCCTGCTTGCACTTTGATGGTGGTGGTGGCCACGGCTGGTTTGCCATCTTCACCGTTCACGCCAGCAGGGCCTGTTAAGCCGATAGAACCTTTCGCACCATCAATGGCCACGCCAGTTTTACCGTCTTTACCATTTACCCCAAGTTTGCCGTCTTTGCCATCAGCACCATCTTTGCCAGCACCACCAATGTCAACTTTATTGCCTAAGCTAATTTGCAGCGCTTTGGTACCTTCAGGCTGTTTGGCATCAACCGGCACAATCGCTGTTTCAATGCCATTTTCACCTTTCACTTTGATGGTTGTGCCAAGGTCTTGTTTAACATCTTTACCATCATCAGCGCTTAAGCCAAAGCCTTTGCTGGTTACGGTGCTGACCGCATTGTCAGTAGCATTTTTCAGGTCTTTCACGTTCACAGCTTTATTCGGGCTAGCTTCAGCCGCATCAGCCAACTGCGTAGCATAATCCTTACCGCTGGCAGCGTCATCGATCGCGCTCTTCACGCCGTCAAGGGTTTGCGGATCTTTCGCACCGTCTTTGTTCACCAAAGTAGTGCCCGCTGGAGTGCTTTCTTTGGCGTCAGCTTTCGGCAAGCCTGTGGCTGGGTCGATTTGGTCTGGCTTATAGAACTTATCACCCACTTTCACAAGCGGCTCGCCTTTTTCATCAGTGTATGCCACTGGCAAGCCTGTCACGTCAACGTGATAGGTGTGTTTACCACCAACAGTAGTCACTGAAGACACTTTCGTGTTCACGCCGTCCACCACTTGCACAGTGTCGCCGAGTTTCACGGTGGCTTCTGTGTTGGCGTTGGTTTGCAGCTTCCAGCCTGTGTTGGTCAAGTTGGTAGTGGCATTTTTCAAGTCACCAATATTAGCGGCGTTGTTGGCGTTTTTATCATCGTTGATATCACCACCACTCTTCACATTGGTGATTTGGTTGCCACCGTTGTTTAAGCCGTCTTTGGTCAAAGATACTGGTTTTTTATCTTTGTTTTCATCTTTGCTGGTGTCAGGCGTAATAGTCACACCGTTGCCGTTTTGAACAGTTTTGTTGCCGTCCGCATCGGTGGTGGTCACACTGGTCAAGCCAGTCAAATCTTTCGCCAGTTTGATGGTTAACTTAGCATCGCCATCTTTTTGTTCAGCCACAACACCGATGTTGTTATCAGAAAGTTTATCCGCTTCTGTAACGCCACCGACAACAGTTGTAGTCTTGTTCAGTTTGATAGCGGCTTTGCCAACGTCACCAACGTATTTCAAGCCATCGTCCATGGTGGCAACTTCGTGCTTACCATCTTTGTCTTCATATACGATGCGGGTCATATGAGTGCCATCAGCACCATTTACGCCAGGTTGACCATTTTCAAGGGTAATATCAGCCTTAGGCGTAACACCGTCATCACCTGCTTTACCAGTCAGGCCGATGGAGCCGTCTTTACCATTAATGGCGACGCCTGGTTTGCCGTCCACACCATCTTTGCCAGCTTTGCCATCTTTACCACCCACAACGACTTTATCCAAGTCTTCTAAGTTTTTGGCGAGTTTCACCACCAAGTTGCCCTTCTCGTCGACATCCACGCGGGTGTTTTTCGCGGTAGCTTTATCATCATCAAGATCGGTCATGCCGCCTTTAATGGTCACGGTGTCGTTGAGTTTCTTGTCAACAGTCTTGTCGCCGTTGCCTTTGAACTTCAAGCCATCGTTAAGGGTAGCAACTTGCTCTTTCTCACCGTTTGGTTTTTCGTAAACGATGCGAGTTTTGCTTTCGCCGTCTTTGCCATCATTGCCGTTAAGGCCTTTCGCGCCTTTTTCAACTTTAATGCTGGCTTGTCCGTCTTTGCCGTCCACGCCGTTTTTACCGTTCACACCGTCCACGCCATTGAACACAATCGCGTCTTTGGTGATGGTGGTGCCGTCTTTGCCGTCTTCACCTTTCACACCAATGCTGCCCGGATTGCCGTCTTTACCGCCAACTTTCACATCGCCGTTCAACGCCACTTCAAGCACTTTGGCGCCGCCTTCATCTGCGGTTACGGTCACGCCGTCTTTACCCTTGATTTGGATTTGTTTACCCAAATCTTGTTTAACCGCTTTGCCGTTATCATCGGTCAAGCCAAAGCCACCGTTTTCAGCGCCTTTGATGTCGTTAACCGCATTTTGCAAATCGCCGATATTGGCCGCGTTTTTCAGCGTATCACCTGTGGCTGTGGAGAGTTTAGAACCACCTAAACCACTGGCCACATTGCCAATCTTATCACCGCCCACATCCAAGCCGTTGTCTGTGGTGGTGAGTTTGGTTTCGTTGCTGCCATCTTTCAAGTTGATGGATTTAAATTCAACCTCGTCTTTAGTGGAGATGCTGATTTTCTTATCGGTTTGGGTCAACTTAATGTTTTTGCCCGCATCGATTTCAACTTTGTCTTTGGCTTTTACGGCGACTTCTTTACCGCCTTCAACGTCACCATTAGATTTAGTGGCTTCAAGTTTCCAACCTTGTTGTAGCGTTTCGATGTTAGTGGTGTTAGTGGCCACTTTATCGTTCACACCTTTAACCGCACTTTCAGTCGCTGCACGGTTAGCGTTTTCGCCCTCACCATATTTTTCAGACGAAGTATCGCGCGCCTCAAGGCCGGTGATTTTGCCTTTCTCAATCTTCGTGCCTTCGCTGCCACCGACGGTGATGTTGCCGTTAGTGCCGTCAATCTTAGTTGCTTTATCACCAGCACCTACTGTTACGCTGTCAAGATCAGTTAAGTCTTTCGCCATTTTAACAATCAAGTCTGTGCCGTCGTTTTCAACGTACATATTGGCGCCAGATACGGAAGTACCGTCGTTTTCACCTTTGATGGTCATCACGGTGTTCAGTTTTTTCTTGATAACCGCTTTATCGGTGTTGTTACCTTGGAACATCAAGCCGTCGTTCAAGTTGGCCACTTCTTCTGGTTTACCCTCTTTGTTGGTGTAAACAATGCGGGTTTCGGTTTTGCCATTCGCGCCGTCAACACCGTCTTTGCCGATGCCGTCAAGGCCAGGTTTGCCAGGGGCAACGGTGATGGTGGATTTGCCATCTTTACCACTCAGGCCGATAGAGCCGTCTTTACCATTAATTGCCACACCTGGTTTGCCGTCAACACCATCTTTGCCAGCTTTGCCGTCAGCTCCGCCGACCACGATAGTGCCACCGTCTTTACCGTCGATAGCCACACCTGGTTTGCCGTCTTGACCTGCCACACCGATTTTACCTGGTTTGCCGTCTTTGCCATCTTTACCAATGGTGACTTCATTACCCAAACCAATTTCAAATTTTTGGTCTTGGCCAGCATCGCCTGTGCGGGTCACAGTCACGCCGTCGGCGCCTTTAAAGTTGACATCTTTACCTGATGCCACGCCAACTTTATTGGTAGCTTCGCCATCGGATACGGTGAAGCCATAAGCGCTGTCTGTAATGGCTTTTTCTAACTGATCTTTATTAACCGCATCAGTGCCTGCCTTACCTGGGGCAACATTTTTAATGACTTTATTGCCCGCATCTACGCCGTTGGTTTTGGTGATGCTCGGGCCACCAGTGATCGTTACACCGTCTTTATTCACTAAAGTGTCGCCCATTGTGACGCTGCCGCCGTCAGTTAAGTCGATATTTTTCGCAAGTTTAACTGCCAAGCCACCAGCGCCATCAGACACAACACCGATGTTTTTATTGCTCAAATCATCATGATCTGCGCCACCAGTAACAGAAACGGCTTCACCCAATTCACGCTTAAACGTGTTCTTCACTTGTGCGCCGTCAGTGTCGTAGTCACCTTCAAAGTTTAGCCCTTTTTCAACGGCTTCTTTCACTGGTTTCAACTGGCTCACATTCACCGCATCGGTGTCTTTTTCACCAGGCGCAACATTAACAATCTTGTTATTGCCATTGTCTAGGCCATTGTTGCTGAGTGTTACATCGTTTTTGTCGCCACCGATAAAGCTGGTTTCTGTTGGTGTACGAACTGCAATTTTTTCACCTGTGCTGTCAGTTGACGTAATAGCACTGCCTGTGATTTCTGTTGTTGAACCATCTTTTGCTTCAAATTGAGCGCTGGTCAATTTAGATAACTCTTTAGCCAATTTAACAGTTAGCGTATCAGTGCCATTTGACACTACGCCAATATTGTTATCAGAAAGCTTATCTTTATCAGTTTGACCACCTACAACTTTGGTTTCTTCACCTAGTTTACGGTTGAATATATTCTTGGTATCGCTAGCGACATCACCAGAGAAATCCAAGCCTTTATTTAACGCCTCGGTATTTTTAGCGATATTGGTCACATTCGTGTTAACTTTATCATCTACCGCTTTAACCGCACCTTCAGTTGCTGCGCGACCTTCATTGCCATTCACACCATAGTCTGACGATGCAGGAGTGCGCGCTTCAAGGCCCGTGATTTTTTCTTTCTCAATCTTCGTGCCATTATCGCCACCCACGGTGACAGTGCCGTTAGTGCCATCAACAGTCACTTTGTTGTCAGCAGTGCCAAGGGCAACTTTATCGGCAAGTTTCACCACATATTCTGCACCGCCTTCAGCGTTAGCGTCTTTGGATTTTTCAACAGACACATTAGCATCACCAGCTTTAACCGAAGTCGGTTTGCCTTTCGCACCTTTCACAGCTTCATCAAGTTGTGATTTATTCACCGCGTCAGTGCCTTCAGTACCTTTCGCAACATTGGTGATTTTGTTACCGCCGTTGTTTAAGCCACCGTCAGTTAAAGAAACGGTTTTTTCACCTTCAGTGATGGTCACACCGTCTTTGTTAATAACGGTTTTATCTGTGCCTGTACCAAAGGTTGCGCTGGTGAATTCAACCACATCTTTGGTTGCTACAGTGATTTTGCGTGTAGCTTGAGTGAGTTTGATATTTTTACCAGCATCAATTTCTACCAATTCTTCGGCTTCCACTGGTGTTTCAGCATCGCCTGAAACTTCACCTTCTGATTTAGTAGCTTTCAGTTTCCAACCATTTTTCAGTTTAGAAATATCGCCAGTGTTAGTGGTAACTTTATCATCTACCGCTTTAACCGCACCTTCAGTTGCTGCACGGGTGGCGTTGGCGCCTGTACCGTAATCAGTGATATTGGTATCACCTGGTTTACGATCATCCAAGCCCATCACTTTGCCAGCTTCCACAGTCGTTTTACCTGTAGTCACTTTCGGTGTGGTTACGCCTTTGTTGTTAACAACTGTGTCGCCTGTGGTGACAGAGCCATCAGTACCAAGGTCAAGGGTTTTCGCCAGCTCAATCTTCAACTCTTCGCCTTCAGTTTTGGTGGTGATGTTTTTATCCGCACCCACCACTTTGATGGTTTGGTTGAGTTTTTTCTTAACCGCGTCGCCAGATTCACCTTCTAAGCCGAAGGTGGCCGCATCAACTTTTACCTTAGCGTCTTTGCCATCTTTAATGCCGTTTTTACTATCTTGTGACAAATCCACTTTCACGGTGCGCTCTGAAACTTCGGTAGTCACCGCCTCAGAGCCAGCCACGATGTCAAAGCGCTTGTTGTCTTTGTCCACTGTAATGCCAGCTGCTTTACCCGCTTTATCCGCACCCACGGTGAAGTCGCCAAGTTTGCCGTCAGCCAGTTCTTTCACATCGTGCAATTGGCCACCGTTCACAGCGTCTTTGGAGCCTTTTGCAATTTGGCCGTCAGTTACATTGGTGATTTTCTTATCACCAGCGTTGATGCCGTCTTTCTTCACAGAAGGGCCGCCAGTGATGGTTAAGCCACCGTTTTCGATTTTAGTATCACCTGTGGTGACAGAGCCATCAGCGCCGAGGTTAACATCTTTTTTCAGGCTAACTTTCACGCCTTTATCAGCCTCTGTGCTGGTGGTGATATTGGTGCCATCACCGTTCACAGCAATGGTTTGGTCTAAGTCTTTTTTAACTTCACCATTATCGTCAGCGGTTAAACCAAATTTGCCCACATTCGGTGTTGCGCCTTTAATGGCTTTTTCCAAGTACTCAACGTTAACAGCGTCTTTGCCGTTAGGTTTTTCATTCATCTTCAGGTTAGTAATCGGCTTGTCGCCCATATCAATACCAGTGCTACTGATAGTCGGGCCGTTTTCGATTGCCACACTGCTTAACTTGGTGAGGTTTTTCGCCAATTTCACGGTGATAGAACCATCTGCAGCGCCCACGGTGCCGATGTTGTTTTCGGTCAACTCGGTTGCAGTTGCGCCACCTTTCACGCCCAAGATTTGGTCTGGGTTGCGTTTTACGGTTACGTCAGTGTTGTCACCTTGATATTGGCTGTTGGTGGCGTGAATAGCCTTGTACACATCGCCACCGTTGACAATATTTTTATTGCCCTCAGTGATGTAAGTGTCACCTTGTGCATTTTCAACAGTACCGCTTTCAAATGAAGGGGTTTTGCTAGTGGCAACTTTCACTTTGCCGTTGTCATTAGTGATTTTAATATTATCACCGTTGACAAAGTTCAAAGTGTTGTCATCTTTTTTAACTGTTTTGACTTCAGTACCATTAGCTTGCGCAATCCAAGATTGAAGTGCGCTGTCGGCATTGCTTAATGATGTCTTAGCTGCTTCAGACAAATCAACGGTGTAAGCCAGCACACCTTGAGCATTTTCTTCGCCACCTGTCACGCTCACTTTATCAGAGCCGTTTGTCACAGTGGTTTTCGTTGCGCTGACGGTGTATTTCATATGGCCGTCTGATTGTTCTTTGCCGCTTACAATAGCTTGTTTTTCACCAACCACTTCGGTTTTCGCGGCTTTAGCCGCTTTTTGCAAGTCGCCAACGTTAGCAGCATTATTAAGTGCATCACCCTCTACTTCAGAGAGTTTTTTGCCATCAGGAATACCGCTCTTCACATTAGTGATACCATGGTTACCCGCATCAATGCCATCTTTGTTGATTATGATTGCTGTTTGATCGCCACTAGACACTTTCGGTGAAACTTTCAAACCGTCACCATTTAAGGTCACTTCATCACCTGCTTTGTTTTCCATCTTGACCTGACCGCCTTCGCCAAGATTGATTTCTTTGGCGAGTTTGACGAGCAATTGAGAACCACTGGCTTCTACACCGATATTTTTATCAGTAAGTTTTGACGGATCGGCATTGCCTTTCACATTCAAAGTTTCGCCCAGTTTGATGGCATTAGTGCTGTCTTTATCACCTGTGTAGGTAATGCCTTTTTCTTTGAGCGTTTTATCCGCGTCAACACCTTTTTTAATGTCTTCTTTGGTGTTTGAAGTCAAATCAATCTCAACATTACGGCCTTTGACAGAAGTTTCAATCGCGCCGTCAGCTTTGCCGATGATGTCAACACGGTTGTTGCCATCGTCACCATTTAAAGTGATGCCTTCAGCAGTATTCGTTTTACCTGCGCCGACGGTGTAAGTCGGCACGGTGACTTGCGGCTGCGTTGTTGGGCCTGAGATGGTGTAGGTTTTGCTATCAGCATCAAAATCAACTTTGATGTCGCCCTTGCCGTCAAATTTCACAGTGTCGCCAAATTTGACGAGTTTAGAAGCGTTCTGAGGTTTGCCGTCAGTAGTAACCGTACCGTTGCTAAATGTAATGCCGCCTTGATCAAAAATATTCCAAAGTTGGCTACCGTTGATGGCGTCGGTTGATGTTTTATTAATCGCACCAGCAGCCACGTTGATGATTTGGCGTTCTTTACCTGCATCACCCACAGAAACAACGCCTTTTTCCGCACTGCCAACACCCGCAAAGCCGTTATAAGTCACGTTGTTCACAGTCGCCGAATTTTCAGCCGTTGCCGCGCGGTCTGTAGACAAATTACCCAAAATCACGCTGTTGTCTTGGGTTGCTGTTACATTGTTGCCAAGCACAAAGGTGTTATTTTTAGCGATAGTGTTGTCATTACCAAACGCGAATGACCCTGTGCCTGAGATAGTGTTCGGGTCACCAAATGCGCCGGAGTTGTTGCCAGTGACGGTGTTGCCGCGGCCAACAGAGATGCTGTCGTTGCCTGAAACGGTGGACGCAGTACCAATCGCGATGGCGTTTTTGCCAGACGCGCTCGTGGCCACTGCATTTTGATCATCGTCTTTTTTCTTGCCTTTCGCACCAATTGCGATAGCGGCTTCAGCTGTGGCTTCGGCTTCGCTACCTACAGCAACAGCTTGTTCCCCCGTAGCGTTAGCTTTATAGGCAGCTGCTAACGATTTTTCAGCCGTTGCTGTAGCCTTACGACCTACTGCCGTTGCTTGGTCAGCGCTAGCTTTGGCACTTGCACCAATAGCTGTTGTATCATCGGCATTGATTAAAGTATCAGGTCCATACGAGTTAGCATATGCACCAATGGCGGTGTTTTTTAAGCCCGTCATATTCTGACCAGCAGAATAACCAACACCAGTGCTTAAATCAGTCGGTCTTGTCTTAGCATTTCCACGCATTTGCATAGCTTGACCACCGATTGACACGTTGCTACTACCTACAATGCCTTCGCTTGACTGCCAACCCATTGCCACGTTCATGTCACCCGTTGCGCCATTAAGTGTACCTGGTCCAATACCCACGTTAAGACCGATTAGGGCTGGTGCACCAATATTAGCAACATCTTGTAATGGCGCACCATTACGTTGTTGATATTTTTCTGGACGTGTGTAGTTTTTACCTTTGTGGCCGTTTGCAATGCTTTGTAATCCTTTACCTGCACCACTACCAATTAACACGTTACCACTGGAGCCAGCTTTCAAATCTTGACCAGCACTCTCGCCAATAAATACGTTTTGATTAGTCCCTTCATTTTTTTGGGTGAAACGGTCAACCACATTTGGTGTATCCCCAGTAGTTAAGCCAGCAAAACCAAATTCATTTGGTGCGCGGCCTGCACTTGCACCTGCATTTAAGCCTAATGCAACGTTGCGAGCACCCGCTAGACCTGGGATTTTTTCACCTGTATCAGTGACACCACCGCCGCCACTATTACTTTTGTTGTCATTAATGCCATTGTTATAGCTTAAGTTGCTGATACCCCCAGCATTAGTCCCCATAAATACGTTGTCTTCACCTACGGAGCGAGCACCCGCTGCTCGACCAATATTGACGTTGGTCACATTCCAGTTGCCATCTGTAGCTTCTGCTCCTGCGTATTCACCGATGGAAATAATTCGACCACCTGCAGCCTCTGCGCCAGTGCCCATTGCAATATTATTTGCTTTACCAATACGATAACGATATTCCTCACGTTCATGATATCGGATCTCGTCTAATGTTTTACCAGTGGTAAATGCTGGTACACCTGGAGGCGCTACATTAATATCGGCAAGTCCAGCGATAGTATTTTCACCCAAGGCAATAGAGCCTGCGGTCACGGCTTTTGCATTAGTGCCTTGTGCAATAGATGAGTTTGCTTGTGCTGTTGCATTAGTGCCTTGTGCAATAGATGAGTTTGCTTGTGCTGTTGCATTTGTCCCCTGAGCAATCGCATCCTTCTCTTGCGCTTTAGCTTGATAACCAACAGCTGTACCTCGCGTAGCACCTTCAATGACGCGTGCATTGCTACCCAGAGCAGTTGCATATTGCGCTTGTGCACGTGTACCGATACCAACAGCAGTGCCGTAAGTTGCACCTTGAATAACTTCTGATGGATTTGCGGCATCATCACTTTCATATTTTGCGCCAGCAATTGCCCCAGAACCCACTGCAACACCATACTCACCGACAGTGGCATAACGTCCAATAGCAACAGAACCACTAGCTATTCCAGTTTTGCTTTTTAATACATTTGCCTTTTGCCCAATAGCAACACCACCAAAACTTTTTGCATCATCCCCAATAGCAATAGTTGTTGCATCTGTTGTTCGTTCTGAATGAGCATTTTTACCTATTGCTACAGCATCTGTTGAACTTTTAGCTTGATAACCAATTGCGATTGCATTATTTCCTGAATAATGTTCCATTAATTGAACAGGTCTTCCATCCTGAACAGTCCATCCTTTTGGTACGTCAATATCAATTGTTTTAGCGCTAGAACCGATCAATACAGCGTATTTCGCCGCCTTTGCCAGCGTATTTGTCCCAATTGCAATGGTGTCTTCAGCATCAGCACCATTACCACCATTCGTTGATGTAACTTGAGCATTTGAGCCAAGAGCAATAGAATTAACACCTTGTGCCACAGCTTTTTTATCGTTATTGTTGGTGACGCCTTGATCGTTACTATTTGAAACCGAAATAGCCGCAAAAGCGGTGTTAACTGAAAGTGCGGTCAGGATGGTGGCGAAAACGGCGGAAATTTTGAATAAGGTCGGGGAGCTTTGTGGGGAGTGGCTGCGCTGGGTGCTTGATTTCACGCCGTTGGAGCGGGCCAGTTCAGACACGGCAACAAAGGTGCCAGTGGCATGATTATAAATACATTTGAAGATCTTATTCATAAAAATTTCCTTGTGTTCGAGATGGGGCGGCGCGCGCGCAAAACTGGGGCGCAACTACGCCAAAATAGTTAATCGGCGTAATTAAAACACAATTCCAAATGCCCTGCCAGCGCTTTGTGTACACAACTTGACATCAAAAAAAAAAAAAACAATTTGTGACAAAACTTGACATTGGCGATTTTTTGCGATTTTTTAATCAGTTAAACCGCACTTTGCTTTCTCCCCCGCGCGCCTTCGCACATTTTAGGCGCGAAATATTTTACTTTTTGTTGACTTAGATCATTTTTCACCCACCCGTCAGCCTTATGTTGTGGAAAAGTGCGGTTTTTTAAGCAGAAATAATCACTTAGTGTTATTAGTTGTATTTTGATTACCTTTTTTGGTGATTTTTTGAGCGGTTTTTGGGGTGGGGTTTGGTTATCGTTTTTTATTTTCCTTGTTTTCTTTCATGACTCCGTCATGGCTATCGTTTTTATTCGTTTTGAGCTGGCGCTCGGCGCGCACTTTCATAACTCCGTTATCTCTATCGCAGTTCCGCCTGCGGCGGGCGGCTTTTTCTCTCTCACGACTCCGTCACCAACATCGTTTTTCGCTGTTAGCGACCTACTTTCTTTGCTTGCCCAAAGAAAGTAGGCAAAGAAACGGCAATGGCCCCTGTCCATAAGATA
>NZ_JABTBO010000036.1 GCF_014884965.1 Spirabiliibacterium mucosae
CTGGTGCGCAGGCTTTTGAGTTTGTTGCGAAAGAGTAGCGAGAAAGCCAGCGCGAAGAAAAGATAGAACGCAATAAAGTGATAATTAATGCGGTGCATAAACAAAAACACCTGAATCATAATCGGCGCGCTGAGCACGGTACAGAAAATAAAGGCGCGCAAGATTTTCACCAGCACGCAGGGCAAGTGCGGTTTGGCCAGCAGCAAAAAAGCCAGACCCAGCCAATAGAGCGTGAAGGCAATCAGTGAGAGAAACAAAACATAGCCAATGCTGCGCGCGATGTTAGCAATTCCCACATCCACCAGCTCCCACGGGTAGCCATAGTA
This sequence comes from Spirabiliibacterium mucosae, assembly GCF_014884965.1. Classification (GTDB taxonomy): domain Bacteria; phylum Pseudomonadota; class Gammaproteobacteria; order Enterobacterales; family Pasteurellaceae; genus Spirabiliibacterium; species Spirabiliibacterium mucosae. The sequence goes on from NZ_JABTBO010000036.1 coordinate 327, forward strand.
ATACGACTGCGCCCAGCCGTAGACATACGCCACCGACCACCCCAGCCCAATGAAAAAGCTCGCCAACATCGACGAGCTGATCAATTTATCCAAATTGCGCATAAGCCTGCCTTAATTGTTATTATGGTAATAGTTTATCAATGTTACTATTATTTGAGCGGGCAGAAAAGCAAAAGTGGGGTTATTTGCAGCCAAATTTGCTATAGTGAACGCCATCAACAAAGGGGGGAGCATGCGCATTTTATTGGTGGAAGACGACGCGATGATAGCCCAAGCGGTGAGCGCGAGCTTGAAGGCGCAAGGCTACGCACTCGATTGGGTCAACGACGGCGACAAGGCGCTCAACGCACTCGCGCTGCACGCCTTTGATGTGCTGCTGCTCGATTTGGGCCTGCCAAAGCGCGACGGCTTGAGTGTGTTGCGTGAGGTGCGCCAGCACAATACCGCACTTTCGATTATCATCGCCACCGCGCGTGATGATGTGGCCAGCCGCGTGGCAGGGCTGGATGGCGGCGCCGATGATTATGTGGTCAAACCCTTTGACATGGCCGAATTGTGTGCGCGGCTGCGCGCAGTGGTGCGGCGCAAGCAGTGCCAAGGGCAAAGTGTGCTCAGCAATGGCGTCATCACCCTGGATCTCGCCAGCCAACAAGCCCACTGCAAAGGCCAAAGCGTTGAGCTCACCCACAAAGAATTTGCGCTATTGCAGATTTTGATGCAGCAGCCAGGCAAAATATTCTCCCGCCCTTTGCTGGAAGAAAAGCTCTACCCGTGGGGCGAGGAGGTGGAGAGCAACGCGGTGGATTTTTTGATTCATGCGCTGCGTAAAAAGCTCGGCAAAACCGCGATCCGCAACGTGCGCGGCGCCGGTTGGCAGGTGCCGAAGGAGGCGCTGTGAAGCGCTCGCTCATCAAGCAATTGGCCGGCAGCATCACGCTGTTTGCGCTTTTGGCGCTGCTGCTCACCGCGGGGCTGACGTTTTATTACGCCTTCAACAACGCCTTTCGGCTTCAAGACGACATTTTGCAGCAAACCGCGCAGTTGGTCACACCTGATGAAGCGCTGCCTGAGGTGCATTTACACAACCGCGACAACCGCATTTTTATCCAAAATCAACGCACCGATGCCAAGGCTGCGTTTTTTATGCCCAATTTGCAAAGCTTGAACGAGGGCTTTCATCACGTCACGCACGGTAAGGCGCGTTTTCGTGCCTATGTACGCACGGTTGACGGCGTGAATATTGCCACGCTGTTTGACGAAAAAGAGTTCCGTGATGAAATCGCGCTGCACGCCGCTTGGCTAGCCACCGCGCCGTTGGTGGTGTTTGTGCTGTGTTTGATCCCGTTTGCGATTTGGCGTATTCGCCGCAGCCTCTCGCCGATTGACCGCCTCTCGCGCGAGGTGGCCAAGCGCTCAGGGCAGGATATTTCCGCGCTGCACAGTGAGGGCATTGCCAGTGAGCTGCAAGGCTTTATCACCGCCTTGAATCAATTGCTGGCCAAAGTGCGCGAAAGCCAAGCCCAGCAGCAACGCTTTGTGGCCGACGCCGCCCACGAGTTGCGCTCGCCACTCAGTGCGCTGTCTTTGCAGATTGAACGCTTAAGCGAGCAGCCGTTGCCCAGCGCGGCCAGTAGAGAGCTTGCCAGTGTGCGCCAAGGGGTGCAGCGCATGCGCCATTTGCTTGAGCAGCTGCTTTCACTGGCGAAGATGCAATCGGCGCAAGATGGGCAAAGTGCGGTCATCTTGCCTGAGCTCATCTGCCGCGTGCTGGAAGCGGTGCTGCCCGCGGCTGATGCCAAGCAGATTGATATTGGCATCACGCACGCTAGCTCGACGCCAATCATGGCCAACGACAGCGCCCTTTTTGTGCTGTTGAAAACCCTGTGCGAAAACGCTATTCACTACACGCCCACAGGCGGCCAGGTGGATGTGCGCGTGCGCGAAATGCCCGCGGGCATGGCCATTGAGGTTGAAGACAACGGCATTGGGATTGCGACCGCGGAGCGCGCGCGGGTGTGCGAGCCGTTTTATCGCGTGCTCGGCACCGGGGTGGCCGGCACAGGCTTGGGGCTGGCGATTGCGAATACCATTGTGGCCCACCACGGTGGCACACTGGTGCTCTCTGATGCACCGCACTTTGCCCATGGGCTTAATGTATGCGTTTATTTGCCGTTTGCGCGCTAATCGTGCGCTAATTTTTCTCGTGTAAACTGCGCTCAGTTTGATTATTAAGGGCTGAGCTTCATGACACGTAGACCTTTCACCACCTCCACGGTGCTGACTTTTTTCACCGCATTTTATTTCACCGCTGTGCTCAACTGGGCGTTTTTCCGCGCCCTGTGGCAAGATTTCAGTTTCACCAGCCTCCACGATGGGCTGTTTTTTGCCAGCGTGCCGCTGTTTGTACTGTGTACGTTGTTTGCGGTTTATCAACTGCTGGCCTTGCCGGTGCTGCACAAAATTATTCTGCCTGCGCTGCTGATTATTAGCGCCGCGATTGGCTACCACGCGCTGTTTTATCACGTCTATTTTGGCACCGATATGCTCGAGAACATTTTGCAAACCGACTATGCCGAATCCAGCCGTATGCTCACAGGCGGCTACGTGGTGTGGGTGCTCGCCTTTGGCGTGCTGCCGGCGGTGGTGTATTGCGCCGTGAAGGTGCGCTACCGCACTTGGTATAAAGAGCTTGGCGTGCGCGCGCTGGTGGTGGTGCTCTGCCTCGGCGTGGTGGGCGGCATTGCCAAGTTTTTCTACCAAGATTACGCCTCTTTTGTGCGCAACCATCATCAGCTGCCTAAATTGTTGGTGCCGAGCAATTTCATCACCGCTGGGGTGAATGAAATCAAACGCCAACAGCGCAAAAACCGCATTTATACCCAGCTGGGGCTTGATGCCACACGCACGCCCAGCAACCAGCGGCGTGTGATTGTGCTGGTGGTGGGGGAGACCACGCGCGCAGCCAACTGGGGGCTCAATGGCTACGCGCGGCAAACCACACCTGAACTGGCCGCCATGGGCGATGTGGTGAACTTCACCCAAGTGAGCAGCTGCGGCACGGCCACCGCGGTTTCGGTGCCGTGTATGTTCTCCAACCTTGGGCGGGCGGGGTATGACAACGTGACGGCGGTTACTCAAGACAACTTGGTGGATATCGTGCAGCGCGCGGGCGTGCGTGTGCTGTGGGTTGACAACGACGGCGGCTGCAAAGCGGTGTGCAACCACGTGAGCTATCGCAGCGTCACCGATGAAAACGATCCGCGCTACTGCAAAGACGGCGAATGTTTAGACGCTGCGCTCATCGCGCACTTTGAGCAAGATGTCAGTGCCGAGCCGCAAAAAGATCTTTTGTTGGTGCTACACACCATCGGCAACCACGGCCCGACCTATTACGAGCGCTATCCGCAAGAATTTGCGTATTACAGCCCAATTTGCAACACCAAAGACATTGCCCAATGCACCCCAGCGCAGCTGGTCAACACCTATGATAACGGTGTGCATTACATTGACCACTTTTTGGCAGAGGTGATCGGCAAACTCAAAAACATGCCCGACACCCAAACCGCACTTTACTATCTTTCAGACCACGGCGAATCCTTAGGTGAAAATGGCATGTATTTGCACGGCGCGCCCTATGCCATTGCACCGAGTGAACAAACCCACGTGCCGCAAATCTTCTGGGCCTCAAGTGCTTTTTTGAACGCGCAGCAGATCGATGCCCACTGCTTGGCAGAAAATGCCCACACGCAGGCCTACAGCCAAGATAATTTGTTCCACACCGTGCTTGGGCTTTGGGATATCCACACCCAAGAATACAAAAAAGCGCAAGATATCCTCGCTCAGTGCCGCCGAGGCTAAGCGCGCGGAAAAAACACTTGACGCGGCAAGGAATAATCTTTATATTCCTTGCCCTAATCGAATGATTTCGGTGAGATGTCCGAGTGGTTGAAGGAGCACGCCTGGAAAGTGTGTATGCGCGAAAGTGCATCGGGGGTTCGAATCCCCCTCTCACCGCCATGAATTGCAAACCGCACTTTTATCAAAGTGCGGTTTTTTGTTATTGCCAGTTTTTGCGTTTTGAGGTTTTGCCGATGCCAGGGTTGAAGCTGTTGGTTGGGTCTAACTCGCGGTAGAACTTTTTCAACACGGGTTTGGCGTGGTAGAGGTGGCCTACGTTGTGTTCAGCGGGGTATTCGGCGCCGCGTTGGTCGAGCAGTTTGAGCATCTCGTCTTCCACTTGGTGTACGTTGGTGCCTTTTTTGGCGATGTAGTCTTGGTGGAACACGTGGCAGAAAAAGTGCCCGTAGTAGAGCTTGTGGATAAACTGCTGGTCAATCTCCGTTGGCAGCGTTTCAAACCATTGGCGATCGTTGCGCCGCAGCGCCACGTCAAGCGCGACAATGTCTTCCACCTCCTTGTGGTGAACAATGCGATAACGCACTGCCGCCCCCGCCACCGCAAAGCGATGCAGCATTGCTGCTTGCGCTTCAACGGCATCACAGATGTAGTAATCGCCTGAGTGCGTGGCGAAATAATCACGCAAAAAGGCGCTGGCCTCAGCGATGCCGTCGCCGGCCATCGCAAGGATCAAGTGATGCTCGTATTGGTCGCGGTATTGACGCATTTTTTCTGGCAGATGTTGCGGCAAAAATCGGCTTAAAAATTGCAAAGTGCGGTCAGAGATGTGCGCAGGCATAAACGAAAAGCGGCCGAACAGGCGGTCAACTTTGTTTTTCAGCGCGAACAGTTTGGGCAGATTATTGGTGCCGAGGGTTTTGATCGCCCAAAAGGTGTCTTTGCCATAAATTGTTGCCACATCAAAGGCTTCGCGGTGGATGTATTCGCCTGAGACAGGTAAATTTTTGAAATGCTGGAGAATATGGCGGCGGATGTCGTCAAGCTCGGCGGTGTTGTTGGTGCCGATGTAAAACACTTGGGTGTTTTTCTCCAGCGGGAAGGTGTCAAGGCGCACGGCAAACACCATCAGCTTGCCCGCGCAGCCTGAGGCCTCATAAAGCCGGCGTGGGTCGGCATTAAAGCGCGCGGGCGTGTCGGCATCCACCTCGCGCACGTGCTCGTGGTAGCCGTGATCGTGCCCGCATTGGTGGCTGTGCTCAATGTCGCTGGCGTCATAGCGCTGCTGCTCGAGGTTGGTCAAAATCGCCTCTGGCGTTTCCCCCAAATTCACCCCTAAGTGGTTGACCAGCACCAGCTCGCCTTCGGCGTTGATTTGGGCATAAAGCGCCATTTGGGTGTAGGCCGGCCCCCGTTGCACCAATGCGCCGCCGGAGTTGTTGCACACCCCACCGAGCACCGAGGCGCCAAGACAAGACGAACCAATCACAGAGTGCGCTTCGCGATCGTGTTTTTTCAGCTCCGCTTCAAGCTGAAAGAGTGTTGAGCCAGGCAGGCAGATGACTTGCTCGGCGTTGTTGATCAGCTGAATGTGCGCCAAGCGCAAGGTGCTGACAATCACAATGTCGCGGTCGTAGTCATTGCCATCGGGCGTTGAGCCGCCCGTTAAGCCCGTGTTAGCCGCCTGCGTGATGACAATCACATCCGCGCTGTGGCAGGCTTTGAGCACTTGCCATTGCTCCAACAGTGTGCCAGGTTTGACCACCGCGATCGCCTTGCCTTGGCCGAAGCGAAAACCGCTGCGATAGGGCAGCGTTTTGGCCGGATCCGTTAAAATGTATTTCTCGCCGACGATGTCGGTCAATTGTTGAATTAACTCGCTCATACAACCTCCTGTTAGCCACTGGCGTTATTGTGCCGAAAATCGGTGCAATTAAGAATGCGTATGATTACATTTGCGCCAATTCTGTGATCAAGTCAACATTTTTGTGGTGTTTTTTTCAAATTTTAAAAAAAAGTTTTTGCTTTTGGCGGAAATGTGGTATCAATAACCCAATGTTGATGAAAAGTTTGAGCAAGATGAAATCCATCCGAATTATTCGCATTCTCCGCACTTTGGTGATTATTATCACCAAACGCGAGTGTTATGCTTAAATTCTGCTCAAGCCATTTTTGATAACCCTCGCGCCATTTTGCGAGGGTTTTTTTTACCTAAAATAATAACAAAAGTGCGGTTAGGAGGAGAAATGAACGGTTCACAACTCATCATAGCAAGCCTGAAAGCCCACGGGGTGACGACCTTGTTCGGCTACCCTGGTGGGGCGATTATGCCGGTTTATGACGCGCTCTATGACTCGGGGCTTGACCACCTGTTATGCCGCAACGAGCAAGGCGCAGCGATGGCGGCGATTGGCTATGCCCGTGCCAGTGGCAAGGTGGGCGTGTGCATTGCCACCTCAGGGCCGGGGGCGACCAATTTGGTGACAGGCTTGGGTGATGCGATGATGGACTCCATCCCTGTGGTGGCCATCACCGGCCAAGTCGCCTCGCCGTTTATCGGCACCGATGCCTTCCAAGAAGCGGACGTGTTGGGGCTGTCGTTGGCGTGCACCAAGCACAGTTTTATTGTGCAAAATATCGATGAATTGCCCGAGGTGCTAGCAGATGCCTTTTACATCGCCCAAAGTGGCCGGCCGGGGCCGGTGCTGATTGATGTGCCCAAAGACGTGCAATTTGCCCCCACCCGTGCTGAGCCCATCGTCAAGCCCGTTGCGCGCCCAACCGCACTTTTAGCGTCTGATCTTGACGCGGCCAAAACCTTGCTGCAAAGCGCCAAACGGCCCGTGCTGTATGTCGGCGGTGGCGTTGGCATGGCCGGCGGCGTGGCGGCGGTGCGCGAGATGATCGCGACAACACAAATCCCGTCGGTGTCGACCATCAAAGGCTTGGGCTGCATTTCGCCTGAAAATCCGTATTACATGGGCATGATTGGCATGCACGGCACTAAAGCGGCTAACCACGCGGTGCATGATTGCGATTTGCTGCTGGTGATGGGCGCGCGCTTTGACGACCGCGTAACCGGCAAGCTGGAGACCTTTGCGCCTGAGGCGAAAGTGATCCATGTTGACATTGACGTGGCGGAAATCAACAAGCTGCGCCAAGCCGATGTTGCCTTGCGTGGCGATTTGATTCAAGCGGCGCGCGCCTTGAGTGTGCCGCTGGCCATCGACCCTTGGCGCGCAGAGGTGCTGGCGTATAAAAAAACGCACGATTTTTGCTATGCTGAAAACCACGGCGCGCAGCCGATCAACCCGTGGTGGCTGCTCAACACCTTGTCAGAAAAGAAAAAGCCAAGTGCGGTCATCACCACCGATGTGGGCCAGCACCAAATGTGGTCGGCCCAACACATTCGCCATTTTGACCCGAAAAACTACATCACCTCCGCCGGCTTTGGCACCATGGGCTTTGGCTTGCCGGCTGCGGTGGGGGCGCAAAAAGCACGCCCAGCGGATGACGTGATTTTGCTCACCGGCGACGGCTCGTTTATGATGAATATTCAAGAGCTCAGCTCCATTAAGCGCGGCAAGTTGCCGATTAAAATCCTGCTGCTGGACAACCAACGCTTAGGCATGGTGCGCCAGTGGCAGAGCCTTTTTTTCAACGCCCGCCACAGTGAAACCATTTTAGACGACAACCCCGATTTTGTAACGCTGGCCAGCGCTTTTGGTATCTATGGTGAGCGGATTGAGCAAGGCGGCGAGGTGAACGCCGCCCTTGACAGGCTGCTCAATGCCGAAGGGCCATATTTGCTGCACGTGTGCATTCCATCAGACGAAAACGTGTGGCCGCTGGTGCCGCCTGGGGCGTGCAATGTCGAGATGCTAGAAGATATTGGAGTGTGAGATGAAAACGTATCAATTAAGCCTCAGCGCCCAGTGGCGGCCTGAAACTTTAGAGCGCATTTTACGCGTGGTGCGCCACCGCGGCTTTTGTGTGGTGGCGATGCAAATGCAGCGCACAGACGAGAGTATCGAGCTCGATTTAACCTTGACAAGCGAGCGTGAGCTGAGCTTGTTGACCAATCAATTAGTGAAATTATTTGGCATTGAACGCGTTATCGAAACAGCGTAAAGTGCGGTTTTAATTTGTGGGAAGGAAGATTATGCCAAAATTACGATCAGCGACCTCAACTCAAGGGCGCAATATGGCCGGCGCACGCGCATTGTGGCGCGCCACTGGCATGAAAGAAAACGACTTCGGCAAGCCGATTATTGCCGTGGTCAACTCATTTACCCAATTTGTGCCAGGGCACGTGCATTTGCGTGACCTCGGTGCCTTGGTGGCCGAGCAAATCGAAGCCGCCGGCGGCGTGGCAAAAGAGTTCAACACCATCGCCGTGGACGACGGCATCGCCATGGGCCACGGCGGCATGCTCTATTCACTGCCGTCGCGCGAGCTGATCGCCGACAGCGTGGAATACATGGTCAACGCTCACTGCGCCGATGCCATGGTGTGCATCTCCAACTGTGACAAAATCACCCCTGGGATGTTGATGGCCGCCTTGCGCTTGAACATTCCGACCATTTTTGTCTCTGGCGGGCCGATGGAAGCGGGCAAAACCAAGTTATCTGACAACCTGATCAAGCTCGATCTAGTCGATGCCATGGTGCAAAGTGCCGACCCCAACGTGAGTGACGCTGACAGCCAAGCGATTGAGCGCAGCGCCTGCCCAACTTGCGGCTCGTGCTCGGGCATGTTCACCGCCAATTCGATGAACTGCTTAACCGAAGCCCTTGGCCTTAGCCTGCCAGGCAATGGCTCGTGCTTGGCGACCCACGCCGATCGCAAAGGGTTGTTTGTTCAAGCCGGCCGACAAATCGTCGAGCTTTGCCAGCGCTATTACGAGCAAGACGACGACAGCGTGCTGCCACGCAACATCGCCACCAAAGCGGCGTTTGACAACGCCATGAGTTTGGACATCGCCATGGGCGGCTCAACCAACACCGTGTTGCACCTGCTGGCCGCCGCGCAAGAGGCAGAAGTGGACTTCACCATGCAAGATATCGATCGCCTCTCGCGCGTGGTGCCGTGCTTGTGCAAAGTCGCGCCAAACACCAATCAATACCACATGGAAGACGTCCACCGCGCCGGTGGCGTGATGGGCATTTTAGGCGAGCTTGACCGCGCCAATTTGTTGCACAACCAAACGCGCACCGTGCTCGGCTTGAGCCTGCAAGAGCAGCTTGAGCGCTATGACATCAAACGCACGGATTCCACCGAGGTGCACGATTTTTACCGCGCGGGGCCGGCGGGCATTCGCACCACACAGGCGTTTTCGCAAGATTGCCGTTGGGAGCGTGTGGACGACGACCGCACTTTGGGCTGCATTCGCGACAAAGCGCACGCGTATAGCCAAGACGGCGGCTTGGCGATGTTGTCAGGCAACTTGGCGGAGAAGGGCTGCATTGTCAAAACCGCGGGTGTGGATGAGAGCATTCTCACGTTTGTGGGCAAAGCCAAAGTATTTGAAAGCCAAGAAAGTGCGGTTGAGGGCATTTTAGGCGGCGCAGTGCAAGCCGGCGACGTGGTAGTGATCCGCTACGAGGGGCCAAAAGGCGGCCCAGGCATGCAAGAGATGCTTTACCCAACCAGTTACCTCAAATCCATGGGGCTGGGCAAAGCCTGCGCGCTGCTTACCGACGGGCGCTTTTCAGGCGGCACCTCGGGGCTGTCGATTGGACACGTTTCACCAGAAGCGGCCAATGGCGGCACCATCGGCTTGGTGCAAGACGGTGACACCATCGCCATCGACATCCCAAACCGCAAGATTGAGCTGCGCGTGAGTGAAGCTGAGCTGGCCGCGCGGCGCGAGCAGCAAGAAAAGTGCGGTTGGAAGCCGAAAAATCGCCAACGCAGCGTGTCGCTGGCACTTAAAGCCTACGCCATGCTCGCCACCAGCGCCGACCAAGGGGCGGTGCGCGATAAACGCAAATTAGAGGATTAAACCATGGCTGCAGAGCAACTTTCAGGCAATGATTATTTGCGCACGGTGCTCACCGCCAAAGTCTACGACGTGGTGGAAGTCACCCCCGTGCAAAAAATGGAAAAACTCTCGCAGCGCTTTGACAATCAGATTTTTATCAAGCGTGAAGACCGCCAGCCGGTTAACAGTTTCAAAATCCGTGGCGCCTATGCCATGATTGCCTCACTGACCGACGCGCAAAAAGCCGCCGGCGTGATTGCCGCCTCAGCGGGCAACCACGCGCAAGGAGTGGCGCTGTCGGCGAAAAAACTGGGGCTGCGCGCGCTGATTGTGATGCCGCAAAACACACCGAGTATCAAAGTTGACGCGGTGCGTGGCTTTGGTGGTGAAGTGCTGCTTTATGGTGCCAATTTTGATGAGGCCAAAGCCAAGGCAATTGAGCTGGCGCAAGCACAGCAAATGACGTTTATCCCACCATTTGACGCACCAAAAGTTATTGCCGGCCAAGGCACCTTAGGCATGGAATTACTCCAACAATTGCCGCAGATTGACCGCATTTTTGTGCCCGTCGGCGGGGGTGGCTTGGCGGCAGGCGTGGCGGTGTTGATCAAGCAATTAATGCCGCAAATCAAGGTGATTGGTGTGGAGTCAAAAGATTCGGCGTGCCTGAAAGCGGCATTGGCGCATGGTGCGCCCGTTGATCTCGAACGCGTCGGGCTATTTGCCGATGGGGTCGCAGTCAAACGCATTGGTGATGAAACCTTCCGCCTTTGCCAACAGTATCTCGATGATGTGATCACCGTCGATAGCGATGAAATTTGCGCGGCGGTGAAAGACATATTTGAAAACGTGCGCGCCATCGCCGAGCCGTCGGGCGCGCTGTCGCTGGCGGGCTTGAAAAAATATGTGCAGGCGCACAATATTCAAGGGGAAACGTTAGTCAACGTGCTCTCAGGCGCGAATTTGAACTTCCACAGTCTGCGCTATGTGTCTGAACGCTGTGAAATCGGGGAAAAGCAAGAGGCTTTGCTGGCGGTGACAATCCCAGAGCAAAAGGGCAGTTTTTTGAAATTCTGCCATATTTTGGGTGACCGCGCCGTGACGGAATTTAACTACCGCTACGCCCACCATCGCAACGCGTGTATTTTTGTTGGGGTGCGCATCAGCGGCGGTGATGACGAAAAGCAAGAGATCATCAGCCAACTTCGCCTTGCGGGCTACGACGTGCAGGATCTCAGCGACGATGATGTGGCCAAAACCCACATTCGCTACATGATTGGCGGGCGCAGTGCCAGTGCCGAGCGCGAGAAGCTTTATAGCTTTGTCTTCCCCGAGCACAAAGGCGCGCTGGTGAAGTTTTTGCAAATGCTCGGCACCCAGTGGAATATTTCGCTGTTTCATTACCGCAACCACGGCGCGGATTATGGCGATATTTTGTGCGCCTTTCAAATGAGCGAGGCCACCGAGCAAGTCTTCCAGCACCATCTTGAAGCGCTGGGCTATGCCTATCAAGACGTCACGGATCTCGCTTCTTATCAGTATTTCTTAACCTAAACAGCACCTTAAGGCGTAAGCAAAGTGTGACCGCACTTTGCTTTTTTATTTGCGATTTGATTTATTTTTTTAAATAAATTATTATGTTTCGTGCTAAAAATTTCCGATTTTCTAACATAATTATCTAATAATTAATTAAAGGAGCTGTATTTTGTTTTCTTCTATCAGAAAGCGGACGACGTTTAGTATGCCCGTTTTCATTCCAAGTTTTATCTTTATTGTGGCCATTGCCTTGGCCTGTATTTTTGCCCCGCAAGCGATGCAAGGCGCGCTGGATTCGGCCAAAAACTATGCCTTTACCTATTTCAGCTGGTTTTACATCCTCTCGGTGAGCTTTTTTATTTTGTTCCTCGCCTTGCTGGCGATGAGCCGCTTGGGCGATATCCGCCTGGGCAGCGATGACGAAGAGCCTGAATATCCGTTTGTCTCTTGGATTGCGATGCTCTTTGCCGCCGGCATGGGGGTCGGGTTGATGTACTTCGGCGTGGCCGAGCCATTGATGCATTATGTCTCACCCATCACTGCCGCCAGCCCGAAAAAAGACGCGTTGCTCTACACCTTCTTCCACTGGGGGATTCACCCGTGGGCGATTTACGGCACCATTGCGCTAGCGCTGGCCTATTTCGGCTTCCGCTACCGCATGCCGCTGTCAATCCGCTCGGCGTTTTACCCAATTTTGCGTGACAAAATCCACGGCTTTTGGGGCCATTTGATTGATGCCTTGGCGCTGATTGCCACCGTATTCGGGATCATCACCACCCTCGGTTATGGTGCTTCCCAGCTTAATGCGGGGCTCTCCACCGTGGGCATTTTGGGTGATGCCACCCTCGGCTCAAAAGCGGCGATCATCATCACCGTGGTGAGCATTGCCATCATCTCCGCCATCTCGGGTGTGGGCAAAGGCGTGCGCCGCTTAAGTGAAATCAACTTAGGTCTCGCCTTGAGCTTGATGCTGTTTATCTTGATCACCGGCTCGTCAATCTACCTGCTTTCGGTCTTTTCGGAAAACATCGGTTATTACTTGAGCAACTTGGTGAACATGAGCTTCCGCACTTTTAGCTATGATACCGATCACGCCGACTGGTTCACTGGCTGGACAGTGCTTTACTGGGCGTGGTGGTTCTCTTGGGCGCCGTTTGTTGGCTTGTTTATCGCGCGAATCTCCCGCGGCCGCACCATTCGTGAGTTTATCTTGGGCGTGTTGATCATCCCATCCACCTTCAACTTGCTGTGGTTCACCATCTTCGGCGACAGCGCGATTTTAGAAGACATCACCCACTCAGGTGCGCTCAGCGCGTTGACCTCGAGCCCAGAAACGTTGCTGTTCTCGTTTTTGGATTACTTCCCGTGGCCGACCGTCACCAGCTTAGTGGCCTTGCTGATTTTGTCGCTGTTTTTCATCACCTCAGCCGACTCAGGTATTTTCGTGTTGAACAATATCGCCTCGAGCGGCCGCAGCGCCGACATGCCACGCTGGCAGAGCATTTTGTGGGGTGTGATTATGATCGTGCTGGCGATTGCGTTGCTCAACTCAGGCGGCTTGGGTGCGGTGCAAACCATGACACTGGTGGTGGCCTTGCCATTTGCTGTGATCACTGTGTTTATGTGCTTTAGCTTGCTGCAAGGCTTGCGCGTTGACCAAAACTACTTCAACACCCGTTTGGATCAATCCACCGTGTTCTGGAGTGGTGAAAAATGGAAAAAACGCCTTGGCCAAATCTTGAAACAAAATCAAGAAGACGACATTTACAGCTTTATGGACAACACCGTCAAGCCTGCCTTTAATGAGCTGTTGGCCGAGCTGACAGGCAAACACAAACTGCAGGCGAGCATTGTTGAAAAAGACGACGAGCAGCGCAGTATTGAGTTGCACATTCACAAAGGCGTGATGCGTGATTTCATCTACGGTGTCACCATTGAATCGCGCGACACCGCCAGCGCCATGGTGGAAGATGCCGCCGTGCCGAGCGTGAAGCACGAGCAAATCTACACGCCGGTGACTTATTTCGGCGACGGCCGCATTGGCTATGACATTCAATATATGTCGCGCGAAGAGCTTATCGCCGATATTTTGAAACAATACCAACGCTACCTTGTGTTGCTGGCGAGCGAAGAGAATGAATTGATGGTGCAAGCCCCGCTTGAACATGAATAATCTCGTCTACTAGCTAACCTAAAGTGCGGTTTGAGGCAACTCAACCGCACTTTTGCTTTTCTGCCCGCTCAAATAATAGTAACATTACTGAACTATTACTCTAATAACAATTAAGGCAGGCTTATGCGCAATTTGGATAAATTGATCAGCTCGTCGATGTTGGCGAGCTTTTTCATTGGGCTGGGGTGGTCGGTGGCCTATGTCTACGGCTGGGCGCAATCGTATTACTATGGCTACCCGTGGGAATTGGTGGACGTCGGCATTGCTAACATCGCGCGCAGCATTGGTTATGTTTTATTTCTCTCGCTGATTGCCTTCACGCTCTATCTTGTGGGTCTGGCCTTTTTGCTGCTGGCCAAACCGCACTTGCCTTGCGCGTTGGTGAAAATCTTACGCGCCTTTATTTTCTGCACCGTGCTCAGCGCGCCGATTATGATTCAGGTGTTTTTGTTTATGCACCGCATTAACTACCATTTCATCGCGCTCTATCTCTTCTTCGCGCTGGCTTTCTCGCTACTCTTTCGCAACAAACTCAAAAGCCTGCGCACCAGCAGTATTTTAGCGGTGGTGACCAGCCACAAGCATAATCTCGCCATTTTG
>NZ_JABTBO010000037.1 GCF_014884965.1 Spirabiliibacterium mucosae
GTGTTTTCACTCTCGTGAATGGCTGTGGTGTTTTTGGGCCCCATAGAGCCGCTAGTGCGGAGCGCAGTGGTTATCAGTGAGAATTTTTCGTGTCCGAAGCCCGCGCAGCGGGCAAGTTAAAAATTCGAACGGTTAAATAACCACGTAGCGCAGCACGGCCAGCGGCGAACCTGGGGTGCGTTGGGTTCTTAGGGGCTTGCGCAAACAAGCCCCTAAGCCGCCGCAGGCGGAACTGCGATAGTCATGACGGAGTTATGAATGCGCGCGCCGAGCGCCAGCTCGAAATGGTGAAAAACGATAGTGATGACGGAGTCATAAAAGAGAACAAGGAAAAGAAAATGAAAGCGCTCGCGGAACGCCAGCTCAAAATGACGCGCAACAAAAAACCGCACTTTAAAACCCAAAGTGCGGTCTAACAGCATGGTGAGAGATTAACCCAACAACAAACTATCGTCGCTGATCTCCTCACCGCGGGTGCGCTCAAACATCGCCAACAAATCTGGCACATCCAAACGTGCGCGTTTTTCCCCGCTCACATCCAACACCACCTGCCCTTGATGCAACATCACCGTGCGATCACCATGATCCAACGCCTTACGCATCGAGTGCGTCACCATCAACACGGTGAGCTTATTCTCCCTCACAATTTTATCCGTTAGCGCCATCACAAAATCGGCGGTTTTCGGATCCAGCGCTGCAATGTGCTCATCGAGCAGCAAAATGGTCGACGGCTGCAATGACGCCATCAACAAACTCACCGCTTGGCGTTGCCCGCCAGAGAGCATGCCCATGCGGTCGTTTAAGCGATTTTCCAGCCCCAGTTTAAGCATTGAGAGTTTCTCTTGAAACAGCTCGCGTGTGGCTTTGTTGCTGAAAAAGCCCAAGCCACGGCGGCGGCCGCGATAATAGGCCAGCGCCATATTTTGCTCAATCGTCAAGCCCTCGCAGGTGCCTTGCATTGGGTCTTGAAACACCCGCGCCACTTGTGCCGCGCGGCGGCTGGTGCTTTGCTTGGTAACATCCACCCCGCTTAAGAAAATTTTGCCGCAATCGACTGGGTAATCCCCACAAATGGCGTTGAGCAAGGTGGATTTGCCCGCGCCGTTGCTGCCGATCACGGTGACAAACTCCCCTTCAGCAATGTCGAGCGAGATGCCGCGCAGCACAGGGTTTTCAATCGGCGTGCCGCGGTTGAAGGTTTTGTGCAAATTAACGAGCTTCATCATCACTCCACCCCCTTGCCACGGGCGAGCATTTTCGCCTTGATTTGCGGCGCCACCAGCACCAGCACCACCAAAAGCGCGGTCACGAGATTGAGATCTTGCGCGCGAAAGCCAATCTCACGCAGCGTGTCGCTACTAAGCGCAATGGCGATGAAAAAGCGGTATAAAATCGAGCCGATCACCACCGCAAGCGTGATCACCACAATGTTCTTCGACGGGATCAAGGTTTCCCCAATGATCACGGCTGCCAGCCCGATCACGATGGTGCCCACGCCAATTGACATATCCACCCCGCCTTGGCTTTGCACATAAAGCGCGCCGCCAAGGGCGATCAAGCCATTGGAAATCGCCATGCCGAGATAGACCATGTTGCCAGTGGCGATGCCTTGCGCTTTCGCCATGCGGATATTGGCGCCGGTGGCGCGCACGGCAAGGCCCGTTTGGGTGTTGAAAAACCAATCCAAAAACAGTTTGCCGACAATCACAAAGCCGAGCGCAATCAGCGGCTGCCAGTAGCGCAGCGCCTCAAAGTTGTCGCCCGCCCAGGTGTCGTAAATAATCGGTTCACCGAGCAGCGACACATTGGGCGAGCCCATAATGCGCAGGTTGACGGAATAAAGGGCAAGCATCACCAAAATGCTCGCCAGCAGTTGCAAAATTTTCAGCGACACGTGCAGCCAAGCGGTGACAAAGCCTGCCATCGCGCCTGCCAGCGTGGCCAGCACGGTGGCCAGCCACGGGTTGACGCCGTTGATGATGCACACCGCACACACAGCACCGCCGAGCGGGAAACTGCCGTCGGCGGTGAGGTCTGGAAAGTCCAAAATACGAAAGGAAATCAGCACGCCCAAGGCCACTAAGGCATAAATCAAGCCAATTTCAAGCGCGCCTAAAAATAAAACCGTTGTCATAAAAAAATACCAAACCGCACTTTGAGCTCAAAGTGCGGTCGCAAAGCCGTTGTTATTCAAAAATTTGGGTGGCTTTTTCTCTCAGCGCTTGCGGAATCTCAATTCCTTGCGCTTTGGCGGATTTCGCATTCAAGAAGAAATCCAAATCATGGTCGGTCCGAATGGTGTTTAAATTCGACACCGCCTCGCCACGCAATACTTGGGCTGCAAGTTTACCAGTTTCTACGCCAACATTGTATTGATTTGTTGCAATCGCGGCGATGGCACCTTTTTTCACGGAGCCAGAATCCGAGGCAATCAGTGGGATTTTGCTATCGCTGGCCACTTTATAGAGCGCTTCATAGGCGGAGACCACATTGTTGTCTTCCGAGGTGTAAATCACCTGCACTTTGCCCACCAGGCTGGCGGCCGCGGTGGAGATATCAACGGTGCGCTGGGCTGGCATGGCTAGCACTTTCAAGCCTTTTTCGGCGGCGGCTTTTTCCAACAAGCCTAGCACGGCGACAGAGTTGGCCTCACCTGGGCTGTAAATAAAGCCGATGGTTTTGAGATTTGGGATTAATTTTTGCATTAATTCAATTTGCGGCTCAAGCGGTGCTTGGTCGGAGACACCCGCGATATTGCCTGGGTTTTTGCCAAATTGTTTGACTAATTTGGCGTGGATTGGGTCGGTCACACCAGAGAAAATCACCGGGATTGAACGCGTTGCGGCGGCCACCGGCTGCGCGCTTGGGGTGGTGATCGGGATGATCACATCGGGGTTGTCGCCCACAAATTTGCGCGCGATTTGGCCGGCTGTTGCGCCACTGCCTTGGGCGTTTTGGTAGTCAATTTTGATGGTTTTGCCATCCACAAAGCCCTCTTTGGCGAGTTGGTCAATAATCCCTTGGCGGATTTCCTCCAATGCGGGGTGCTCAACGATGGTGGTGATCGCCACGTTTTTCACTTTATCGGCGGCTTGCGCGTGGGTGGCTAATGCGAGTGCACTGAGTGCAGAAAGTACTAATCCTTTAACGAATTTCATGTGATAACCTTTTCTGTTTGATTTACTGTACTAGTAAACTAGTATATTGATTTTTCTCCGCGATGCAAGGATTTTTTCTTTTAAACATAAAAAAACCCTGCCGAGGGGCAGGGTTGAAATGAAAAGTGCGGTTAGTTGGCCTTGATCCAGTGATCCATGTCGGTTTTCAAGTTCTCCGAGCGGGTGCCGAAGATGGCTTGAATGCCGCTGCCCACCACCACAACGCCGGCCGCGCCGAGCGCTTTCAGCCGCGCTTGGTCAACTTTGGCGATGTCATGCACGCCCACGCGCAAGCGGGTGATGCAGGCGTCTAGGCTCTTGATGTTTTCTTTGCCCCCAAAGGCGGCAACCAAGTTAGCGGCCATTTCGTCCTCTTTGTTGGCGGTGGCGCTGGCTGCATCGGCAACCACATCTTCACGGCCTGGGGTTTTGAGGTTCATCGCTTTAATCAACACGGTGAACACGGTGAAGTAAATCGCGGCATAAATTGCACCCACCACCGGGAAGAGCCACAATTTGTGTGAGTTGGATGACTGCACCACAAAGTCGATAAACCCGTGGGAGAAGGTCATGCCGTGCACCATGCCCAGCATATTGGTGACCACATAAGCAGAGCCTGCCAATAACGCGTGGACTACATACAAAATTGGCGCCACGAACATAAAGGAGAATTCCAACGGCTCGGTGATGCCAGTTAAAAATGAAGTCAACGCGGCAGAAATCATCAAGCCACCCACGCGAGCGCGGTTTTCAGGCTTGGCGGCGCGCCAAATGGCAATCGCAGCCGCTGGAAGGCCAAACATTTTGAACATATAGCCGCCAGCTAATTGGCCGAAATAGCCCATTTCGGCGGTGCGCGAGGCCTCAGTTGCGGAAACATAACAGGTCACAATACCGTGCAGCACTTCGCCGTTGGCATTTTGGCAGGTGCCCGCTTGGAAGAAGAACGGCACGTTCCAAATGTGGTGCAAGCCAAATGGGATTAATGTCCGCTCAACCACGCCGTAGATGCCAAAGGCCAGTTGTGGATTTTGCTCTGCAGCCCAGTTTGAGAACAAGTCAATCACATGCCCCACTGGTGGCCAAATGAACGCCAAGCCAACGCCGAGCAAAATGGTCAGAGAGCCGGTGACAATCGGTACAAAGCGTTTGCCCGCGAAAAAGCCCAAATAGGCCGGCAATTGAATGCGGAAAAAGCGGTTGAACGACCACGCGGCCACACCACCGACTAAGATCCCGCCGAGCACGCCGGTGTCGATTGACTCCACGCCAACGATAGGCGCCATCACTTTGAGCGTGGCGACCATGATGCCGTAGCCCACGGTGGCGGCAAGGCCAGCTACACCATCGTTGTTGGTGAAGCCAAGCGCCACCCCGATGGCAAACAGCAGCGCCATTTGCCCGAACACTGAGCCGCCGGCTTGTTCAAACAAGTTTGAAACAATTTCAGGCAACCACGAAAAGTGCGCTGCACCGATGCCGAGCAAGATCCCGGCGACAGGCAACACGGAAACAGGCAACATCAGTGCCTTACCGACTTTTTGCACATTGGCAAAAACATTAGACATAAATGACTCCTAATAAAAAGGGGAAAACCGTATTTGTTATGTTGCTCTTTAAGCAAGTTTGCAAAATATACCGAGCGCAACGGCGCTCGGCAACGGTTTTTTCAAGAAATTCTCAAGAATACGGGCGAGATCACATTTTTTTAAAACTAAAAAATAATTCCATTTTATATAAAATTAATTTCATAAAATAAATCGCTCAAAAATCTCCGCCAAGTGCGCGCGCAACGTGCCCTGCCCTGCAATTTCCTCGCCTGCCCAACTGTCGGCCAGCACCTGCGGTGTAAACTGCGCTTGTGCCACCTTCGCGACAGGCAAATGACTGATGTGCCACGGCTCACGGCCGATTTCTTTGCTGCTTTTTTGCATAAACGGGAGGTAAAAATCAAAGTGCGGTAAGGCCTCCTCCAGCCACGCGCTGAGATCGGCAAAATAGCCGCCCGCTTGGTATTCCCACGGCTCAAGCTGCAAGGCTTGATTGGCCGGCAAACGAGTGGGGTCATAAAAATCAATCTCACTGCCCCAGTGGTGGCGGCTTGCCCCTGGCATCGCCGACCAGCGCAAAATCGCTTGGATTTTGAGCCATTCATCGCAGCCGGTGAAATCCAGCGCGCAGCCGTTGTCGTCGTGCACCTTGCGCGCGCCGCTCATTTTGCCGTTCCAAATCAGCCGCTGGCGCTCAAAATCGCGAAACGAGCTGGCCGGCTGCAAGTCAAACCCTGCTTTGACCGCACTTTGCTGCAAGCCTTGAAAGGCGCGCAGCGTCTCATGATGCACGCAGTGATGCTGGGCATAGGGGCTAGCCAGCGCCACCAAATGGGCATCACTTTTGCCTGTGAGCATCTCGGCTGTAAACTGCATACCTACCCCAATAATCTTGCCAGCCAGCGCAAATGCACCTCGCCGAGGACGGCGAGATCGCGCACGCTGACGCATTCATCGACTTTGTGAATGGTGCGATTGAGCGGGCCAAATTCCACCACCTGCGCGCCCATTTGCGCGATAAAGCGCCCGTCTGACGTGCCGCCGCCTGTGTCGAGCCTCGGCGCTATATTGAGCACCTCGCCGACCGCACTTTTGACCGCGTTGACAAACTCGCCCTCAGGCGTTAAAAACGGGTTGCCCGACAGGCGCCATTGCAGGTCATACTTCAAGTCGTGGCTGTCTAACAGCGCCTTGACGCGCTGCCCAATGCCCTCGGCGGTTTGCTCGGTGCAAAAGCGCAAATTAAATTGCACAAATAGCTCGCCGGGGATCACGTTATTGCTGCCGGTGCCAGCGTGAATATTGGCAATTTGCAAGCTCGTTGGCGGGAAGTAATCATTGCCGTTATCCCATTCGATTGCCACCAACTCGTCAAGGGCGTTGAGTGCTTTATGCACAGGGTTGTCCGCCAAGTGCGGGTAGGCCACATGGCCTTGCACGCCGAACACGCGCAGATCGCCTGTGATCGAACCTCGCCGGCCGTTTTTGATCACATCACCGAGCACCTCGGTGCTAGACGGCTCACCCACCATGCAATAATCAATCGGTTCACCGCGTTGCATTAACGTATCGACCACCTTGACGGTGCCGTCGGTGGCAGCAGCCTCTTCATCGGAGGTGATTAAAAACGCGATTTTGCCTTTGTGGTTGGGGTGTTGCTGCACAAATTCGCACGCGGCCACCACCATCGCGGCCAGCGAGCCTTTCATATCCGCCGCACCGCGGCCATAGAGCAAATCCCCCACCACCTCGGCGGCAAACGGCGGGTGCTGCCATTGGGCTTCATCCCCCACGGGCACCACGTCGGTGTGGCCCGCAAAGGCGATGCACGGGCGGCCTTCGCCATGGGTTGCCCACAAATTGAGCGTGTCACCAAAGGGCATCCACTCGAGCGTGAAACCGCACTTTGCCAAATACTCGCCAATCATCTCTTGGCAGCCCAAATCCTGCGGGCTGATGGACGGCTTGCGAATCAACGCTTGGGCTAAGTTCAAAATCGCCTGTTGCATCACGCCCCCTTGAGCACGCGGGTGTAGTGCGCGGCATCAAAGCCGAGCAACGGCTCGGCGCCACCGAGCACAATCGGGCGTTTGATTAATGTCGGGTTGGCTTGCAGCAGCTTGCCTGCCGCATCGGTTGAAAGTGCGGTTTTGCTCGCATCATCAAGGTTGCGCCACGTGGTTGAGCGTTTATTAATCAAGCTTTCTAGGGGGAAAAGTGCGGTCAGTTTTGCCACCAAGGCGGCGTCCAAGCCGTCTTGGCGGTAGTCGTGCAATTGAGCCTCAAGGCCGTTGTCGGCGAGCCACTTGAGCGTTTTTTTCACTGTGTCGCAATTTTTAATGCCATATACCGTTAACATCACATCTCCTTTGTTGCAGGCAATGGCGCATTGTGGCATAGATTCAAAACGGTGTCGAATGCTAGCTTTTGTTTTTCCGCCGCGGGTGGCGCACACTGCTTTTCAACAGCCCCTTTTGCTTGAGCTCACGGCCGATGCGAATGGCCGTTTCGGTTTCGCAGCCGGCGTATTCGGCAATCTCGCGATACGTCCAGGCATAATCGGGGTAGTTTTCGCTTAAAAAATAGATGCTGTCAATCACGCGGTCCAAGCTCTTTAAATAAGCGCTTTTCGCCAGCCGATGCTCAGCATCACCGAGCTCATTGGCGAGTGTGTAGAGCAGCTTTTGGCCGGTTTCGGGGTTGTCTTTAAGAAAGCTGAGCAAATCATGGGGCTGAATGCGCACCACCTCGGCCTCCATCATCACCTTGGCGCTACAGTGATAAAAATGCCCGCCAAACAGGGTGCGAAAGCCAAAATAATCGCCTTTTTGATACAACCGCAGCAGGCTCTCCTTGCCGTTTTCCAACGTGTGATAAAGCCCAATAAGCCCGCTTTCAACATAATAAAACTCGCTCGCACGCTCCCCTTGCTTATAAATGGTCGTGCCCTTCTCAAGGGTGTGGAGATAGGTTAATTGGCAGTTTTTCAACGCCTCGTGTGGTGTTTGCATACAAATTCCCAAAAACAACGCTGCCCCAATTGTGCCACGCTGGGTGTTAAAGGGAAGGGGGAATCGCCAAAAGTGTGATGGGGATAACAGATAAAAGGGCGATAAGCCCTTTTATGCGTTAATAACCAAAGCGGCTGCACCTTTGATGCCCGCTTCTTCTGAAAGTGCGGTTGCGCTGATCGACAAGTCTTTAAGCGATACGCCAAGGGCAAAATCAGGGAGGTAATGCCAAAGTCGCTCAATGATATAATCGCCCGATTTGGCCACGCCACCTGCCAGCACAATAGCTTGTGGGTTGAGCAAATTCACCAGCACGCTAATGCCGTAGGCTAAGTGGCGACAGAATTGGTCGATCACCTCTATGGCAACATTATCACCTGCTTTGGCACATTCAAATACATGGTGCGCCTCAAGGCCATCATCACTAGCGTATTGCTGCAGCTTGCTGCTTGAGTTGGCTTGCAGTGCTTTTTTGGCTGCGCGCACAATGCCAGGGGCAGAAACATAAGTTTCTAAGCAGCCTTTCAAGCCACAACCGCATTGATAGCCGTTGTCTTCCACACGGATATGGCCAAGCTCGCCGGCAAACCCGACCGTGCCAGAGACCACCTGCCCATTAATGATTAAGCCTGACGCCATGCCAGTGCCGATCGGGATCACGGCCGCATTGTCATACTGTTGGCACTGGCCAAAGCGTTTTTCCCCTAAGGTGATCACGCGGACATCGTTATCCACTTTCACTGGCTTATTTGAAATGCGCTCCAGCAAGGCCTTGGCGTTGAAATCATTGCCCCAAGAAAAGTTGGCCGCAATTTTGACGATCGCATTATCCACCACCGGGCCTGGAATGCCCAGCCCAATGCCTAAAAGTGCGGTCAAATCCAACTGTTGTGCTTCGGCCAGTTGCTGGATGCTGTCCCAAATGCGGCTGAAAGTGCGCTCTGCGCCCTCTTTTGACAGCGTTTTGATTTGCGTTTGCGCAAGCACATTAAAATGCGCATCCACCAGCCCAATTTTGGTATTGGTGCCACCAATGTCGACACCCGCATAATAGTTCATCACGCCCCCTTATACTTCATCAATGATGCGATAAACCCAGTTAGCCAGCGGGTCTTTCAAGCGCATCATTTCAGCATACATTTCTTCGAGCATCTCTTTTTTGATGTCGCGATAGGCTTCGTCATAGAACAGATTGTGCAATTCTTCAACATCATTTTTGATGTCGTAAAGCTCGCACACATCGCTGGCATTAAACACCAGTTTATAATCTTTGCGCCGCCACATCCGCTG
The DNA here is from genome assembly GCF_014884965.1 of Spirabiliibacterium mucosae. Classification (GTDB taxonomy): domain Bacteria; phylum Pseudomonadota; class Gammaproteobacteria; order Enterobacterales; family Pasteurellaceae; genus Spirabiliibacterium; species Spirabiliibacterium mucosae. The sequence continues at coordinate 9,010 of NZ_JABTBO010000037.1, forward strand.
TTCAAAATAGACAAAATGCCCTGCCAACTGCCCTAACACACCTTTGCGGTCGTTGTTTTTGTGCTCACGCACAATCGGCAACAGGCTTTCGCCCTCAAATGAGTCAGGCACGGCTTGGCCTGCAATATCAAACACAGTGGAGGTGAGGTCGTGGAGATAAATGAGATTGTCGTCTTCTTCATTGACACGATTAGACTGCGGATCTTTGATGATCATCGGGATGTTATAGGTGGTTTCAAACATAAACTCCCCTTTTTCGATCATCTTGTGTGCGCCCATTGCATCACCGTGATCCGCTGTCGCCACCACAAAGGTTTTGTCATAAAGCCCTTTTTCTTCCAAAAAGGCGAACAACTCACCAATGGCGTCGTCAATGAGCGTGATGTAGCCCCAGAATTTACAAATCACCTCTTTCCAATGCGCTTCACTGGCACTCCACATGCCCCACATTTTAGAGATGGTTTTGTAATGGCCTGGCTTGCCTTCCAGCGGGGTGAAAAAGCTTTGATCCAGCACCACATCATCGGGGTTATACATAGAATAATAAGGCTCAGGCACAATGCACGGCGTATGTGGCCCCCAGAAGTTGACCCAAGCAAAAAACGGTTTGTTTTCATCAATCGATTCTTGAATGTAGCGTTTGGCTTCATCGATGATGAAATACGGAATGGTGGCTTCTTTTGTGCCCGACAGCAAGCCGCACAGCTCTTGAACACGCAAGTGCGGGTTGTCGCCAAAATAAGCGCGGCTCACTTCAGGAATGTCAAAGCCCTTTTCTTCTAGCCACTCTTTATAGCGGTTGGAGTGAGTTGGCGGCTGATCAAACACCAAGTTTTTATACACGCCACTGCCTGGGTAGCCATAGCCATCAAAATTATGCCCTTTGATGTCATAGTCCTCAGGCACGCAACGTGTGCCCACATGCCATTTGCCGACGACGTAGGTATTGTAGCCACGCACATCGCCGATGTTGGCTTGATCGCGGCTCACCTCACCAGTGCCGCCTTTTTCGCCGTTGCGGATAATGCCGTGTGACGACGGCATTAATCCAGTGAATAATGATGTCCGTGCTGGCCCGCAGACAGACGCTGGCGTGAACGCATTATTAAAACGAATCCCTTCTTTGGCCAAGCGGTCAATGTTGGGTGTTTTCACAATTTTGTGCCCGTAAGCACCCAACATATCTTTTCTGACTTGATCCAACAAAATATAGACAACATTATTCATCACAGACTCCTAGGCTTTTTTACGCATAACTAAAATAATGATGATTTGGATGACAGCATAGGCCAGCAAAATCATTGATGGATTACCCGACGCTGATGCAAGGCCGATAGGTGAAAGCAATGTGTACAATGTCACCAAACCTAACACCAATGATGCCACTGTCATCTTAGCATATTTCCAGTTAGAGAGATCAACATCACCTTTATTCACTACGCTGTCTTGATACGGTTCGGCGCGTTTCATGAATTGGCCCAACACCAACATCACCACCACGTCAAACACAAACAACCACGCCATCACATACACAAAGTTGGCTTTCACTTTCAACACCCACACTAAGGTGAAGTACAAGATAACGTGAAGCAACACAGCGATACGAGCAGCTTTACCTGAAACAGTGCGGTTGAAAATACCCACTGCAAAGAGTGCCACGATAGGAATGTTCACAAAGCCGGCAAAGCGTTTCACCACCAAGAAGATACCATCAGTACCAAACATCAACAGCGGTGCGATAATCATGGTCACCACCGCCATCACGGCAGAGATTTTTTTCGCATAGCTGATCAGTTCTTTTTCAGACCGCACTTTTTGGCTAATCGACGGTAACAAGTCTTTACAGTAAATGGTCGCCGCTGAGTTCAAGAAGGAGTTAAAGGTACTCAAAATTGCCCCAAACAGTGCCGCCACGAAGAAGCCTTTCAGCGCGGTTGGCAACACACGGTTTACCAATTCAGGATAAGACAAGTCAATTGGGTCAAGGCCAGGGCCGACAATATGGAAGCTCAACAAACCTGGCAAGTTCAAAATGATTGGCAACAACAGCAAGAACAGTGCAGCAATCAAAATCCCTTTTTGGCCAGCTTGCAAGTTCCGCGCACCCAACGCCCGTTGCACAATCGCTTGGTTGGTTGTCCAGTAGAAGAAGTTAACAATCAAAATCCCTGTGAACATCGCAGGCCACGGTACGGCATCGGTCGCGCTACCAATGGCGTTGAATTTTTCCACATGGGTGGTGGTGATAATGCGCACCCCTTCGGTCATGCTGCCATCACCAAGATAGGCCAAAGCAAACAAAGGCACCAACAACGCACCAATCACCAAAATGATCGCATTGGCGGTGTCAGACACAGCAACCGCTTTCAACCCCCCCGAAAATCGCATAAATCGAACCGACAATGCCGATGGCAATCACGGTGTAAACAATGGATTGGCCATAGGTCAAACCGAAAATGGTTTCAAGGTTAAAGATTTTATTAAATGCGATCGCCCCAGTATAAAGTGCGGTTGGAATAGCGATGAAAAGATAGAAAATCAAAAACAGTGTTGACATAATCAGCCGAGTTTGGCGGTCAAAACGGTTTTCAAAAAACTCAGGAATGGTGGTGTAACCGTTTTTGATGTATTTCGGCAACAAATACAACGCCAAAAAACACAACGGAATAACTGATTGAACTGTCCAAGCAATAATCGAAAAATTGCCTTTATAAGAGTTGGCGTTCACCCCGATTAGCTGTTCGGTTGACAACGAGGTTAACACCATCGAACACCCAATCACCAAACCACCCAAACCACGGCCTGCCAAAAAGTAGCCTTTGGAGGTGGTCAAATCATCATTTTTGGTGCGATACCACGACACCAATGCCACAAGCCCCGTGACAACGAGAAAGCTTATAATTGTAACAAACATATTTGCTCCTTAAACCGCACTTTACAGTTTAAACATTGCGATAACGTGAAATCATCATATAGATCAATAGATTGAAAATTGCTGATCAATTTTCGAGTGCTATTGTAGAGTAATCGTTTTGTTAGCAATTCGTTATGATAGCGATCATATAGTCAAAGTGATCTCAATCACGAAACCCATCATTTTTAAATAATTGAAAACCGCACTTTTCATTTTTGTGAGAAATCTCACAGTGCATTTCTGATTGTGATCATATTGCTTTGCCCCTCGCTTCTTTACACTGAAAGCCACAGGTCATCAGGGGCACCAAAGGGTGATAAAATATTTCCCTTGAATATGACTACGATCATAAGCCGTGGCTGAATTTTCGGTCACAATACGCACAATTTAGCAGCAACCGTGACGATTATGACAGTATCTCTGATTTTTATTTTGATTATCTGTGGGATTTTGACCAACCTGATGTCGGCGCTGTTCGGCATTGGTGGTGGGGTGTTGATGGTGCCAACGCTGCATACCCTGTTCCCAGAAATTCCGTTGCAGATGGTGGCGGCCACGTCGCTGACGATTGTGATGGGCACGGCGCTGATTAATTTGATTTCGTTTCACAAGCAGCAGATCAAAATTAATATGCGCAGCATGCTGTTGTGGTCAGTTGGGATGATTCTCGGCGTGCAGGCGGGCTTTGAGGTGAGTTTTTTGGTCGCGGATTGGATTATCATCACGGTGTTTGTGGTCACGTTGTTGATTCTGGCGGTGAAGACGTTTTTAACCTCGCCTTATAAGCATCAACCGAAAGCCGGTGAGAAGGTGAAAAACGATGCGTTGCCTGGCATGGCGGTGTGTTTGTTTGGCGGCAGTGTGGCGGGGATGACAGGCATTGGCGGTGGCTCGATTATGGCGCCGTTGGTGAATCAGTTGCCGAGTGTGAAGCCGCATCAGGTGTCGGCCTATACGAATTGGATGATGGTGATTGGGGGGTTGGGTAGCCTTTATGGTTATTTGTCTAAGACGCCGAGTATTCATTTGGCGAATTCGTGGCAGGTGGGCTATGTGAATTTTTCGATTGTGAGTATTGTGGTGTTGAGTTCGTTTGTGATGAGTTTTTTTTCGATGAAGATTCGGGGTGTGTTGCAGCCTAAGTTGGCGAATACGTTGTTGGGGTTGATTTTGTTGGTGATTGCGCTTTATATGGTGTTGTTGCAGTTTATTTGATACCGCACTTTGGGTTTTTCCTTCGTTATTTTTTTCTTTCCTTGTTCTCTTTTATGACGCCGTCATCACTATCTTTTCCGCCTGCGGCGGGCGGCTTTTTCTCTCTTAGCACTCCGTCATAAAAATCGGTTTTCACTTTCGAGCTGGCGCTCGGCGCGCACGTTCATAACTCCGTTATCACTATCGCAG
>NZ_JABTBO010000038.1 GCF_014884965.1 Spirabiliibacterium mucosae
CGAAGTAGAAAATAAGACTAAATAGAATAATAAAACATTTATTTCATACCATTTATGAAAAATGATATCAATGGATATATTGAGTACGAGTAAGACCTTTTTGAAAAGCTTTGCCCGCAAGGCTTTGTCTGTGGTCAATTTGCAATTGATGGCCAGAGTCTGTAAAATAATTTTAACAAATTAATTATTTCTCGCGGTACGCAGTGCCACCTATTTGAAAAGTGCGGTTTGACCGCACTTTGTCGTTGAATAACAGGAGAATCGATGAACTATCAAGAAATTGAAAATATTGAGTTGACGTATCTGACCATGGAAGATTATCCGCAGCTCAAGCAGGCGATGATTGAATCCTACGCCACATTGGAAGATGCCTATTGGAAGGAAGATCAAATCGAAGCGTTGATTGACAAATTCCCTGAAGGCCAGGTGATCATTAAAGTTAACGGCGATTTGGCCGGCTGTGCGCTGTCGATCATTGTCGATTATCAAAAATACGACGATAACCACACATATAACCAAATCACCGCCAATGAGACGTTTGATTCTCACGACAACGACGGTGATATGCTCTACGGCATTGATATTTTTGTGCGCCCTGAGTTCCGTGGCTTGCGCCTAGGCCGCCGCTTGTATGACTACCGTAAAGAGTTGTGTGAAAAGCTCAATTTGAAAGGGATCACCTTTGGTGGGCGGATTCCGAATTATCACAAATACAGCGACGAGCTCACCCCGAAGCAATACATTGAAAAAGTGCGGATGAAAGAAATTCACGATCCGGTGTTTAACTTCCAGCTCGCGAACGACTTCCACCCGCGCAAGATTTTGCGCCGTTATCTGCCAGGTGATGCAGGCTCAAATGATTATGCCGTGCTGCTGCGTTGGGATAATATTTATTACGAAAAACCCACCGATGAAGCCACCACCAACAAAAAGACATCCGTTTGGGGCTGATTCAATGGCAAATGCGTTCGTATAAAAATGTCGACGAGCTGATGCAGCAAGCGGAATATTTTATTGACGCAGTCTCCGATTATCAGTGCGACTTTGCCCTCTTCCCTGAATTTTTCAACGCACCGTTGATGGCGAAATACAACCATTTGTCTGAGCCTGAGGCAATCCGTAAATTGGCGAAATACACCCAGCCGATTGTCGATAAATTCGCGGAGCTGGCGATTTCGTATAACATCAACATCATCACAGGCTCGATGCCTGAACTGCGCGATGGCAGTTTGTACAACGTGGGCTACTTGTGTAAGCGCGACGGCACGCAAGACCGCTACGAAAAAATTCACGTCACGCCGGATGAAGAGCGCGTGTGGGGGATGGTTGGCGGCAGCCAAATCAAATCCTTTGACACCGACTGCGGTAAAATCGGGATTTTGATCTGTTATGACTCCGAGTTCCCTGAATTGAGCCGGATTTTGGCCGACGATGGCATGGATATTTTGTTTGTGCCGTTTTTGACCGACACGCAAAATGGCTTCTCACGCGTGCGTTATTGCGCCCAAGCGCGTGCGATTGAAAATGAATGTTTTGTTGCGATTGCAGGCTCTGTCGGCAACTTGCCTAACGTGCACAACATGGACATTCAATACGCACAATCGATGATTTTCACGCCGTGTGATTTCGCCTTCCCAACCAATGGGATCAAAAGCGAAGCCACACCAAACACCGAAATGGTGCTGATTGCTGATGTCAACATTGACGATTTGCGCGAGCTGCACCAATTTGGTAGCGTGCGCAACCTCAAAGACCGCCGCAAAGATGTGTACGAATTGCGCAAGAAGAAACCGCGCAACAGCGCGAAATAACCGCACTTTTCATTTTCAAGGGGCTTCGGCCCCTTTTTTTGGCTTAATTTTGATTTAAACCGCCTTTTTATGCATTTTCCGCTCTATTTTTGGCGCACAAATTGTTAAAATAAGCGCGCTTATCGCAAGCACAATTTTAGGGTATTGAACTGGTTGGCCTTGGGCTTGCCACTTTGTCTATTTTCAACGGAGCAATTATGTTTCTGATTCAATTTGCAATAGTATTACTGTGTATCTTGATCGGTGCGCGCATTGGCGGGATCGGTCTTGGTGTTATGGGGGGGATGGGCCTTGCTGTGCTGGCCTTTGCGTTTGATTTACAACCAGGCAGCCCGCCAATCGATGTGATGTTTATGATCATGGCAGTGGTCTCTGCCGCAGCCGCGATGCAAGCGGCAGGTGGTTTGAATTATATGATCAAAATCGCCACCAAAATTTTGCACAAAAACCCTAAACACATCACCTTTGTTGCCCCTGTGGTGACGTATGTCTTCACCTTTTTAGCCGGTACAGGTCACGTAGCCTACTCTGTGCTGCCTGTGATTGCAGAAGTGAGCCGCCACAACGGCATCCGCCCAGAACGCCCACTGTCTATGGCGGTGATCGCGTCACAATTTGCCATCGTGGCCAGCCCAATTGCGGCCGCTGTGGTCACCATCGTGAAATTCCTTGAGCCACAAGGCATCAAACTCACCGATGTGTTGATGGTCACCATCCCGGCCACCGTGTTGGGCATCGCGCTGGCGTGTGTGTTTGTGAACAAAATGGGTAAAGAACTCAGCGAAGATGAAAACTACCAACGCCTGCTCAAAGACCCGAACTACCAAAAACACAACTCTACCAGCACAACCGACATTGAAAGCATGCAAGTGACCCCAACTGCCGTGCGTTCTGTGGCGTTGTTCTTATTCGGTGCATTGTTAGTGGTTATCATGGGTGCCTTCCCTGGCATTCGACCGCACTTTGACGGCCAACCTATGGGCATGGCGCACACCATTGAAATCGTGATGCTCACCATCGGTGCGTTGATTATCTTAACCTGTAAACCAGATGGCAACGAAATCACCCAAGGCTCTGTGTTCCACGCCGGTATGCGTGCGATTATCGCCATTTTCGGTATCGCGTGGCTAGGTGACACCTTGGTTGCCGCCCACAAACCTGAAATCATTGAAGCCGTGCAAGGCTTGGTACACGCCGCACCATGGACATTCGCACTGGCGTTGTTCGCGTTGTCTGTGATGGTTAATAGCCAAGGCGCCACCACGGTGGTGTTAGTGCCCGTTGCGCTGACCCTCGGCTTGCCTGCCCATGTGATTATCGCAACCTTTGTGGCGGTGAACGGTTACTTCTTTATCCCGAACTATGGCCCAATCATTGCCTCTATTGACTTTGATACCACCGGCACAACGAAGATCGGCCGCTTTATCTTCAACCATAGCTTTATGATTCCAGGCTTGCTGAGCATGGTGTTCAGCTTGGTGTTTGGCTTTATCTTCGCCAACTTGTTCCTGTAATCACCCCTTAATCAAAAATCACGTGCCTCGGCGCGTGATTTTTTTATGCCAAAATGGCTGCAACCGCACTTTGAATGCTTTCAACAACGCCTTTTGATTCATTTTAGCACCCCGCAGCTCATCAAGCGCGCGCCTGAGCTCGGCGTTAGGCTGGTTGTGTAAAAAGCGCTTAAGCGCTGGCAAGGTGGCATGCAAAGTGCGGTTGGCGTGGGCAAAATCCCACAACGCTTGATAGTCTGAGGGCTGCAAAGTGAAATCAGGTATATGAGGGAACTCTGCGCACAGCGGATGCTCGCTTAACGGGAAATCGCGCGCAAACCGCACTTTGGCCTGGATGAGCAACTCGCGCCCTGCCTGGCTGATGGCGCGCAGCGCCACCGCACTGAACAACCCGCTGCTGGCTTCAGTCAATGGCGTGAAGTGGACAATCTCAAAACCGCACTTTTGCCAAAAAAGGGCAAGCTCGCGCGTGTAGCCAAAGCTGACAGAATAGAAATCAACACGATGTTGGGCAAGGAGGTGCTCAATCAGCGCCTTAGCATAGCCGTGGCGGCGATGCGCTTGTGCCACCGCAATGCGCGAGATGCGGATGCTTTGAAGTGTGGCGGCGGCTTTTAGCCCCGCTTGAAAGCACAATAACTGCGCGCCCAAATTGCCAGGCGGCTGGCGCTGGCCGAGATAAATCGCATCACTCAACGGCTCGGGCAAATTGCCCTCCTCTACCGCCCACAGGGCAGCGATGCAACGCGTGGCGTGAGTGTGTTGATAAAGCCACTGCCCGCTGGCGTCCAGCATTCGGCGTAAATCGAGCGGCGTGGTACGATAATGCGCCTGGCGCAAAAGTTGGTAGCACGCCAGTTTGTCTGCCATGCACGCAACCTGTGAGATGCCCTCACCTGCCACGCTTGGCGCGCTGCAATGGGTGATGCCAATCAGCGCATTAACCCACTGCTCAAGCCTATCGTTTTCAGCCCAGCGCAAGGGCGTGTGCAACGTGTAGTGTTGCGCGTGGGGGAAGCGCTGCCGCCATTTCAGCGCAATGCCTTGGCCTGTGCCCTCGTAGCCGTCAATGGTGGTGGCCAGCACGCAATGCTGCGCGCGGCTCGCGAGCGCTTCGAGCAGTTGCAGTGGCAGCATCGCTGCTTCATCAATCACCAGCCAATTGCATTCTCGCAGGCCCGCTTTGAGCTCAGCAAGCAGGGCATCAGGGGCAACAAAGTGCGGTTGGCCGCCTGCAAATTGGCGCAAAGTGGCGACCGCACTTTTATTCGCCGCCGTCACGGTCACCTCACGCCCCAACGCGTTCACCAGTTGGCCAAGCAAAGCGGATTTGCCCCGCCCACGTGGCGCGGTGAGCAGGCTGACGCTGGCCTTTAGCGAGCGAATGTGCGCCAACACTGCCTGCTGATGGGCAATTGCCGCGGGCGGTGGCGTGTACTGCGCCGCAGGTGGCGCAATGGGCAGTGTTTGATGAGCCAAATCCACCACCGGCCAGCCAAATTTCGTCACTTGCGTTTTGAAAAAATGGAAAAAGTGCGGTGTGGCGATGGTGCTATGATTGTTCCAGCGCTGGCTGTCACCATCGGGCAGCAGCTCAAGTGCGGTGTAATCGGGTAATAAGATATACAAACAGCCAGCCGCTTTGATGCAAGCGGCCACAATGGCTAAGCTGTCAAGGTGGAAATGGAGCGCGCCGTTGTGGCTGAAATCCAACAGCGCGCAATCAAAGGTTTGGCCAAGGGCATTGCGGCTGTGGTTGAAGGCATAAAATTGCACCGTTGACGGCAGGCTGCCTGGGCGCTCGCGTGCGCAATACAAACAGTGCTGGCCTTGCGCAAAAATGCGCGTGCGCGCCGCCTGTAGCGTCGTTTCATCACCAAAGGCAAGCACACAGTGGCGCTGGTGGCTCATTCACGCTCCGCATGATACGGGTCGTCAAAGCCTAGGCGCGCCATGATCTCACGCTCTAAGCCTTCCATCTCTTCGGCTTCGGCGTCGTTTAGGTGATCATAGCCTTGTAAATGCAAACAGCCGTGCACCACCATGTGCGCCCAATGTGAAAGTGCGGTTTTGCCCTGCTCTTTGGCCTCGCGCTCAACCACTTGGCGGCAAATCACCAAATCACCGAGCAGCGGCAAATCGACCTCGCTTGGGCACTCAAACGGGAACGAGAGCACATTGGTGGGGTAATCTTTGCCGCGATACGTGCGGTTGAGGGTTTGGCTCTCGTCTTCATCGACAATGCGCACGGTCATCTCAAGGCCGTCGTCGCGCACCGCACTTTCCGCCCAGGTTTCAATCTGCTCAGCCGTGGGCAGGCCTGTTTCATCTTGGCAGGCAATTTGCAAATCAATGGTGATCATCTTGCATCTCACGTTCTTTGCGCCGCGCTTGTGCGGCCTCTAATCGGCGCTGCTCGTCGGCGCGCTCCCATACTTCGTAGGCTTGCACCACTTTGGCCACCACCGGATGGCGCACCACATCGCGGCTTTCAAAATAGTTAAAGCTCAGCTCAGGCACCTCACTTAGCACCTCCATCGCATGGCGCAGGCCTGACTTTTGCCCGCGCGGCAAATCCACCTGGGTGACGTCGCCGGTGATCACCGCTTTGGAATTAAACCCGATGCGGGTGAGGAACATTTTCATCTGCTCAATGGTGGTGTTTTGGCTCTCATCAAGAATGATAAAGGCATCATTGAGGGTGCGCCCGCGCATGTACGCGAGCGGCGCAATTTCAATCACCTTGCGCTCCATCAATTTTTCAACCTTTTCAAAGCCGAGCATTTCAAACAGCGCATCATAGAGCGGGCGCAAATACGGCTCAATTTTCGCGCCTAAATCCCCTGGCAAAAAGCCGAGTTTTTCGCCCGCTTCCACCGCTGGGCGGGTGAGCAAAATGCGGCGCACATCTTGGCGCTCCAAAGCCTCCACCGCGGCCGCCACAGCGAGGTAGGTTTTGCCCGTGCCCGCCGGCCCAATGCCAAAGGTGATGTCATGGCGCAAAATATTGTGCAAATAATTGACTTGGTTCTCGCCACGCGGCTTAATCACGCCACGCTTAGTTTTTATCGTGGTGGCATAAACTTTCGGCGCTGGGCTGCGCGGTTGGCTGTCGTCTTGTTGCAGCAAAATGCGGCTTTCTTGCATGGCAATGTGAATATCTTCCATATCCAGCTCTTTCACCTTGCCTTTAACTGGCGCGGTGTCAACATAAAGCTGCTTAATCAAATTCTCGACCGCACTTAAGATGGCATTTTGCGCGGGGCTTTGGGCTTTCAGGGTAAAGGTGAAATCAAAGCGCGCCACGCGCACGGCAAAGGTCTCTTCAATTTGTTTTAAATGGGCGTCAAACGGCCCGCATAAGGATTGCAGCCGCGCGTTGTCTTGCGGCGCGAGTGTGAATGTGGTTTGGGAAATATCGCTCAAAATAACCTCTCTTAAATTTGCCCTAGTATAACGCGTTTAGGCACAAGAAAAAACCGCACTTTAAGTGCACGTTGAAGGAGGCAAAGTGCGGTTGGTTTAACGCATTTGGAATTTGCGACGCAACGCACGCAGCAGCAAGAAGACCCACGGCCACAAAATGCCGCTGAGCACCGCGCCAACCAGCTCTTGAGGGTTGAAGCGCGCGCTGTGCATGAACAGCTCAAGCAAAAAGATGGCGATGTCGATCACAATCACCGAGAGCACCGCGATCATGCTTTGCAGCCACAGTGAAAGATTACGCAGCACAAGGTAATTTGAGGCAATGATAAAGGTGAAAATCGATAATGTGAGCGCGTGCACGCCCATGATCGAGCCCAGGCTGAGATCCCACACCAGCCCGACGACAAACGCCCAGCCAATGCTCACGCGGTTTGGCAGCGCCATCACCCAATAAAACAGCACCAGCACCAGCCACGCAGGGCGAAAGCCTTGGAAATCTGCCGACCACGGGGTGATTTCCATAATCAAGGCAACCACAAAGGTGGTGGCTAACACTAGGGTTTGTAAAATCCAACTGCCGCGCATTATGGGTTGTCCTCCCGCAGGGCGTCTTGTTGCTGCTGATTCGCATCAGCGGGGTCTAAATCTTGGTTGTGTTTGTCTGCCTCGTCGCCTGTATCATTGAGCTCGACCTTTTCTTTCACGTTTTGCTCACGTTTTGGTGTGAGGTAATCCGACGGCTTGGCAGAAAGGCGCTGGCGCACAGCGTTGCGCACATCTTCAGGCGAGATGGAGTGCGCGCGGTGCAGCTCGTCGTTGACCGGCCACAGCAAAAGCAAATACCGCAAGCGCTCAAGGGAGGCCAGCGGGCGCGCGGTGATGGTGGCAAAATAGTTTTGCTTATCGCGCGAAACGCTATCGACAATCGCCACCGGGTACCCCTCCGGGAAGCGGCCACCGAGACCCGATGTCACCAGCAAATCGCCTTTGATGATATCCACCGAGCGGGCAACGTTGTCGAGCTGCAACTCGTCGCTGCGGCCTGTGCCACTGGCAATCACGCGCACGTCATTACGCAACACTTGCAGCGGGATGGAATGGGTCACGTCAGAAATCAACAACACGCGGCTGGTGGTGGCGCCAACGGAGATCACCTGCCCGACCACGCCTTTTTCATCAATAATCGGCTGGCCGACAAACACGCCATCTTTGCTGCCTTGGTTGATCACCACCTGTTGGCGATAAATATCCGTTTCCGCCGTGAGCACTTCGGCGATTTTTTTATATTCGTCGTAACGCAGTGGCGAATTGAGCAGCAAGCGCAGGCGTTGGTTTTCAACCTTGAGTTGGTCAAGCAACAGGAGATCAGCATTTTTTTCGCTCAGCTGCTGCTTGAGCACTTTGTTTTCGATTTGCAGTTTGGAGGCATCAACAAAGTTGTCAGACACGCCGTCAAGCACCGTGCGCGGCATATTGGCAAAATAAAACAAGCCGCTAATGGAGGTTTCCATCAGGCTGCGCAGCTGGATCATCGCGCTACTGCGCCCATCGCCAATCATCAGCAAAATGGACGCCACAATCGCCAAAATCAAGCGAATGCCTAATGGCGGTGCTTTTGAAAAAATGGGTTTCATTCACGTGTCCTAGGGCGGCGAGCCGCCCTAATGGGCATTAGTCATCACTGAAGATGTCGCCACCGTGGGTGTCGATCATCGAAAGTGCCTCGCCGCCGCCACGGGCCACGCAAGTGAGAGGATCTTCGGCGATGATGACCGGCACGCCCGATTCACGCGAGAGCAAAATATCAATATTTGGCATCAACGCGCCACCACCGGTGAGCACCATGCCGCGCTCGAAAATGTCTGCTGCCAGCTCTGGTGGGCAAGACTCAAGTGCGGTGCGCACGGCGGTCACAATGCCGCTGAGTGGTTGCTGAATGGCTTCTAGCACATCTTTGGAGGTGAGTTTAAAGCTGCGTGGTGCGCCCTCAGCCAAGTTGTGGCCGTGGACTTCAATCTCTTTGATTTCATCGCCTTCTTCAATGAAAGCGGTGCCGATTTCATGCTTGATTCGCTCTGCGGTGGCCTCACCGATGGATGAGCCAAAGGTGCGACGCACATAGGCGATAATCGCTTCATCAAAGCGGTCGCCACCAATGCGCACAGAAGAGGAATACACCACGCCATTGAGGGAAATCACGGCCACTTCAGTTGTGCCACCGCCGATGTCAATCACCATCGACCCTGTTGCAGAAGAGACGGGCAATTTCGCACCAATTGCCGCAGCCATTGGCTCTTCAATCAAATACACTTCACGCGCGCCTGCACCAATGGCAGATTCTTTGATCGCACGGCGTTCTACTTGCGTAGCACCGGCTGGCACGCATACCAGCACACGCGGACTTGGGCGCATGAAGTTGTTGCGATGCACTTGTTTGATGAAGTATTGCAGCATTTTTTCGGTCACAAAAAAGTCTGCAATCACGCCGTCTTTCATCGGGCGAATGGCGGCGATACTTTTGGGTGTACGCCCAAGCATCATTTTGGCATCACGGCCAACGGCAGCGATGGATTTGAGTGAGCCGACGCGATCTTGACGGATAGCCACAACCGATGGCTCGTCGAGTACAATCCCTTGCCCTTTGACATAAATCAGGGTGTTTGCAGTGCCTAAATCGATCGAAAGATCGTTAGAAAAGAGGCCACGAATTTTTTTAAACATAGTAATTCCGATTTGAATTTGAGAGTTAATTGTGTTTGGCAGAAATTGCGCTCAATGTATCAAAATCTGCGCCCTTGCTCAACTTTAAATTGCAAAAAGGCACAGATTGTTTCTGGCAAAACCGCACTTTTATTTTACCTTTTTCAGCATTGGCGCCAAAAAGCGCGCGGTGTGGGATTTTGCATTTTTGCACAACTGCTCTGGCGTGCCGGTGGCGATAATTTCACCACCGCCGTCACCACCTTCAGGCCCAAGGTCCACAATCCAATCGGCGGTTTTGATCACATCCAAATTGTGTTCAATCACCACCACGGTGTTGCCTTGATCGCGCAGGCGATGGAGCACGCTAAGCAGCTGCTTGATATCAGCAAAATGCAGCCCTGTGGTGGGCTCATCAAGAATGTAGAGCGTTTTGCCTGTATCCCGTTTCGACAGCTCAGTGGCGAGCTTCACGCGCTGCGCCTCCCCGCCAGAAAGCGTGGTCGATGACTGCCCCAAGCGGATATAGGATAGGCCTACATCCATTAAAGTTTGCAGCTTGCGCTTGATGGCAGGGATGGCATCAAAAAACTCGCACGCCTCTTCCACCGTCATGTCCAAAATTTGGTGAATGGTTTTGCCTTTGTACCGCACTTCAAGAGTTTCGCGGTTGTAGCGTTTGCCTTTACATTGATCACACGGCACGTACACATCAGGTAAAAAGTGCATTTCAACTTTGATCACACCATCACCTTGGCAGGCCTCACAGCGACCACCACGCACATTGAAACTAAAGCGCCCTGGCGTGTAGCCACGCGCGCGGGATTCTGGCACGCCTGCAAAGAGCTCACGAATCGGCGTGAAAAGCCCCGTGTAGGTGGCCGGGTTTGAGCGCGGCGTGCGCCCAATTGGGCTTTGGTCAATGTCGATCACTTTGTCAAAAAAGCCCAAGCCATCAATGCTGTCATAGGGCGCCACATGGGTGTTCTCTGCGCGGTTAAGGGCATTTTGCGCCAATGGGAACAAGGTGTCATTAATCAGCGTTGATTTGCCCGAGCCAGACACCCCCGTGATGCAGGTGAACAAGCCAACGGGAATGGCCAAATCGACGTTTTTGAGATTATTGCCGCGCGCGCCTTTGAGCGTCAGCCAGCGTTTTTTATCCACAGGCGTGCGCTTTGGCGGCACCTCAATTTTTTCAATGCCGGCTAAATAGCGCCCTGTTAAGGATTTGGCATTTTTCATTAGCTGCTTGGCGGTGCCCTGCGCCACCACATTGCCGCCGTGCACACCCGCACCAGGGCCGATGTCGATGATGTAATCCGCCGCCATGATGGCGTCTTCATCATGCTCAACCACGATCACGGTGTTGCCGAGATCGCGCAGGTGGGTTAAAGTTTTCAGCAGCCGCTCGTTGTCGCGCTGGTGCAAGCCGATGGACGGCTCATCAAGCACATACATCACGCCCACCAAGCCTGCGCCAATTTGGCTGGCAAGGCGAATCCGTTGCGCCTCACCGCCAGAGAGCGTTTCCGCCGAGCGCGAAAGGGACAGATAATTAAGCCCGACATTGACCAAAAACGACAACCGCTCTTTGATCTCTTTTAAAATTTTATCGGCGATTTGGGCGCGCTGGCCTTCTAATTTCAGCCCTTCAAAAAACGCCAGTGCACTGCCAATGCTGCGCTCGGCCACATCCGGCAGGTTGAAATTGTTGATAAACACATGGCGCGCCTCGGTGCGCAGGCGCGAGCCGCCACAATCACGGCACGGGCGGTTGCTGATCAGCTTGGCCAACTCTTCGCGCACGGCGGTGGATTCCGTCTCTTTATAGCGGCGTGCCATGTTGTTCAAAATGCCCTCAAACGGATGCTTACGCACCACGATATCGCCGCGATCGTTGACATAATGAAAGTCGATTTTTTCACTGCCAGAGCCGTGCAAAATGATCTCTTGCACTTTTTTCGGCAATTTTTCAAACGGCTGGTTGATGTCGAATTTGTAGTGTTTGGCCAGCGAGGTCAGCATTTGGTAGTAATAAAAATTGCGCTTGTCCCAGCCTTTCACCGCACCATTGGTGAGGGAAATGGACGGATTTTGCACCACGTGTTTTTCATCAAAATATTGCTGCACGCCCAGCCCATCACAGCTTGGGCAGGCGCCAGCGGGGTTGTTGAACGAGAACAAGCGCGGCTCCAGCTCAGCAATGGAATAGCCACAATGCGGGCAGGCAAAGTTGGAGGAGAACAACAGCTCTTCAATCTCATCTTGGTTATCCATCGGTGCCACCACCACGGTGCCGCCTGAAAGCTCAAGTGCGGTTTCAAAGGATTCCGCCAAGCGGGTGGCGATGTCTGACCGCACTTTGAAGCGATCAATCACCACCTCAATGGTGTGCTTTTTCTGCAATTCTAGTGTGGGTGGGTCGGAGAGATCGCAAACTTCACCGTCGATCCGCGCACGAATAAACCCTTGCGCAGCAATGTTTTCCAGCAATTTAACGTGCTCACCTTTGCGCTCTTTCACCACAGGTGCCAGCAGCATCATTTTGCTGCCCTCTGGCAGCGCGAGGACTTTATCCACCATTTGGCTGATGGTCTGCGCCGCCAAAGGTACGTCGTGCGTTGGGCAGCGCGGCTCGCCAATGCGCGCGAACAGCAAACGCAGGTAGTCATAAATTTCGGTAATCGTACCCACGGTTGAACGCGGATTGTGCGAGGTGGATTTTTGCTCGATTGAGATCGCTGGTGAAAGCCCCTCAATGTGGTCAACGTCGGGCTTTTCCATCAAGGATAAAAACTGCCGTGCATAGGCCGAAAGCGACTCCACATAGCGCCGCTGCCCTTCAGCATACAGCGTGTCAAACGCCAGCGACGACTTGCCGGAGCCAGACAGGCCAGTTATCACCACTAATTTGTCACGGGGGATAGTCAGGTCAATATTTTTTAGATTGTGCGTGCGTGCACCACGAATCTCAATGTTATCCATTATCACTACTCTGTTTGTAAAATTGGTACGATTATCGCAAATCATAAAAACTGTGTAAACATCCAGTATTTTTTCTTTTAAATTAGGTGATTTTTTTTCGAAAATCAGGCAAGATAGGCAGCTATGGATCTAACAGCCGAAACAAAGAGGATTTTATGGCGGGAGTGAACAAAGTAATTATTGTAGGCAACCTTGGTAATGACCCAGAACTGCGCACCATGCCAAACGGTGAAGCGGTGGCCAACATTAGCGTGGCAACCAGTGAATCATGGCGCGACAAAAATAGCGGCGAAATGCGTGAAGTGACCGAATGGCATCGCATTGTGCTATTTCGTCGTTTAGGTGAAATTGCTGGCGAATACCTGCGCAAAGGCAGCAAAGTGTATGTTGAAGGGCGTTTAAAAACCCGCAAATGGCAAGACCAAAACGGGCAAGACCGCTACACCACTGAGATCATCGGCGACAATTTGCAAATGTTAGACTCACGCGGCGATCGCACCAATCAAGGCGGCGGCTACAACCAAGGTAACTACAACCAAAGCGCACCGGCCCAAAACAACTTCAATCGTGGCAACGCGCAATCAGCCCCAAAACCACAACCACAACAAACAAAGCCTCAGCACAGGATAACTTCGCCGACCCATTCACCGACGATGATATCCCGTTTTAACAAAAATAAGCTAAA
>NZ_JABTBO010000039.1 GCF_014884965.1 Spirabiliibacterium mucosae
ATTATCGCAGATAATTTAATACCAATTATTGGTTAATTTATCTTCAAAACCCACCCACCGCGGTGGGTTTTTTATACCCACTAAAAACCCAAAGTAGCGGTTCGCCCAACAGCCAACCGCACTTTTTCATCACGCTTCAACCGCACTTTGCCTTTTTAAACCTCGTGCAGGATTATGGGGTTTTGGGTCCCCTTATGTTTTTCTCGCAGCCGAGCCGTGAAGAATTTTCTGGTGAATTTTTCGTGTCTGAGCGAGCGCAAGCGAGTGAGTTTAAAAATTCGCCTGAAAATTTAGGCGCAGGCTGACGGAGAAAAATCATCAGGGGTGCGTTGGGTTCTTAGGGGCTTGCGCAAACAAGCCCTAAGCCGCCGCAGGCGGAATAGCGATAGTGATAACGGAGTAATGACCGCGCGCGCCGAGCGCCAACGCATAACTGAAAACCGATAGCGATGACGGCGTCATCAAAGAGAACAAGGAAAGAAAACACAAAGTGCGGTCAAACCGCACTTTACCTCACGCCGAACGGCTCAAGCCCTCCTCGGCGAGTCGAAACGTCACCAAATCCTCGATCGTCAACACCCCAAAGCCGTGCGCCTTAGCAAAGGCCACAATCTCCGGCGCGCGCGCCATCGTACCGTCGTCATTGGTAATCTCACAAATCACCCCAGCAGGCACAAGCCCTGCCAAACGCGCCAAATCCACCGCCGCTTCCGTATGCCCACGGCGTACCAGTACCCCGCCGGTTTGCGCTTTCAGCGGAAACACATGGCCTGGGCGATTGAGATCGCTCGGCTTGGCATCAGGCGCGATGGCCGCCTTAATTGTCGTCACTCGATCACGCGCGCTCACCCCTGTGGTCACGCCTTGGGCGGCCTCAATGGTGACAGTAAACGCCGTGTGATTGACACAATTATTATTGGCCACCATTGGTGCAAGATCCAACTGCTGGCATTGCGCCTCGCTCAAACACAGGCAGACAATGCCGCTGCCGTGGCGAATCAGCAGCGCCATCTGCTCGGGCGTGATAAATTGCGCAGGGAAGATTAAATCCCCCTCGTTTTCGCGGTCTTCATCGTCGAGCACCAACACCCCGTGGCCGCGACGAAAGGCGTCAAGGGCGTGCAACACACGCTCAGCACTTGAGCCAAATTGAGAAAGAAGAGACTGATTCATAGTAATATCCTAAATGTTAAGTTACTAGAATCAGGGCATGATGATAGGCGCACGGCGTGCGCGCAACACAGAAGACTGTGTTCTCTTTCATCCAGACTGTCACTGTCGGCTTCGGAGTTGCACCGAATCTGCTGACCTCAAGTTGCCTTGAGCGCTCGTGGGCTTTACCACCGGTGGGGAGTTGCACCCCGCCCTGAGAACAGCGTTATTATACGCCAAAACGCGCGCAGCGGATAAAAAATTTCCCTTTAGGGTAGCAATTTCGTAAAATGGAGCATAGTGTATAACATTTGAGAAAAAGGGGACTATTTATGCTAAATCCAAAAAAATTGGAGCAGATTGCGCAACAAATTCACGACGCGCTGCCAAAGGGCATCAAAGAATTTGGTGAAGACATGGAGGCGAAGATTAAGCAGGTGATCCAAGCGCAATTGACCAAGCTTGACGTGGTCAGCCGTGACGATTTTGAGGTGCAAACCCAAGTGCTGATGCGCACCCGTGAAAAGCTGACCGCACTTGAGCTGCGTGTGGATGAACTTTCACGTCTGCTTGGCAAAACGCAAGCTGAACAAGACAGCACCCCAGAGCCTGCCCCTGCGGTGTTCAATGATACTGACGAGCGTGAAACTCACTAACCGTAAACCTTAAGGAGGGTGCGATGTCATTTGCTTATTTACAACAAAAGCGCAAACAGCTTAACTTAAAAGTCAACGAAGTGTGTGAACAAGCTGGTGTGACGCGCGCCTACTTCAACCAATTGGTCAGCGGCAAAATCAAAAACCCAAGTGCCATCAAGCTGCAAGCGCTGCACAAAGCGCTCAACATCACCGCCCAAGTGGACAAAAAAGTCGGCGTGATTTTCGGCAAGTTTTACCCCGTGCACACCGGCCACATCAATATGATTTTTGAGGCGTTTAGTAAAGTTGATGAAATCCACGTAGTGGTGTGTACTGAAAGCGAGCGGGATTTGAAGCTGTTTTACGACAGCAAAATGAAAAAAATGCCCACGGCGCAAGACCGCTTGCGCTGGATGCAGCAAATTTTTAAATATCAACAAAAACACATTTTTATCCACCACTTGGTGGAAGACGGCCTGCCAAGCTACCCAAACGGCTGGGAGGCGTGGTCAAAACGCGTGCAGCAGCTGTTTAAAGACAAAAATGTCAACCCAACTATGGTGTTCAGCAGCGAGCCGCAAGACAAAACACCGTATGAAAAATATTTAGGCTTGCAGGTGCATCTTGTCGACCCTGAGCGCAAATTCTTCAACGTCTCGGCCACCAAAATCCGCAACCATCCGTTTCATTATTGGAAGTTTATCCCGAAAGAAGTGCGGCCATTTTTTGCCAAAACCATCGCCATTTTGGGCGGCGAGAGCAGCGGCAAGAGTGTGCTGGTCAACAAGCTCGCCACCGTGTTCAACACCACCTCAGCGTGGGAATATGGCCGCGAATATGTATTCGAGCAGCTCGGCGGCAACGAGCAGGCAATGCAATTTTCAGACTACCCGTTAATGGCCATCGGCCACTTGCGCTACGTGGATTACGCCTTGCGCCACGCTCACAAAGTGGCGATTGTGGATACCGATTTCATCACCACGCAGGCGTTTTGTATTCAATACGAAGGCAAAGCCCACCCGTTTTTGGACTCGATGATCAAAGAGTATCCGTTCGACATCACCATTTTGCTCTCGAATAACACCAAATGGGTTGACGATGGCCTGCGCAGCCTTGGTGACAAAAAATCCCGCCAGCGTTTTCAAGAGCTGCTGAAAAAACTGCTGGATAAATACCAAGTGCCGTATATTGAAATCACCTCACCGAGCTACCTCGAGCGCTACGACGCGGCCAAAGCGATTGTGGAGAAAATCCTCAACGATGAAGATTTGCCGCAGTTGCACCACGACGAGGTGAAAGGGGCCTAGATGTTAGTTTTTGCAGGGGACCCACACGGCAGCTATGCGCATTTGCTCGCGTTTGTTAAAGCGCAGCCCGATGTGGCGCTGATTATCCTCGGTGATTTGCAGCTCAGCGACTGCGCCGTGCTCGATGAGCTAGGACAGTATTGCGATTTGTGGTTTATCCACGGCAATCACGACAGCAAAACCGTGGCGGCGTTTGAGGCGCTGTGGGGCAGCCACTGGCGTGAGCGCAATTTGCACGGCAAAGTGGTGGAGATTCAAGGCGTGCGCGTGGCGGGCTTGGGCGGCGTGTTCCGCGGGCAGGTGTGGATGCCGCCGAACAAACCGCTCTTTTTTGACCCGATTCACTATTGCCAATATTGCCCGCAAGAAAAATCTGGCAAGGCGGCCTGCCGCTGCGCCATCGCACGTCGATTTTTTTATCCGACATTGAGGCCCTTGAGCGCCAACAGGCGGATATTCTCGTCTGCCACGAAGCGCCCAAGCCGCACCCCTCTGGCTTTGAGGTGATCAACGAGCTGGCCCAACACATGGGCGTGCAAAAGCTCTTTCACGGCCACCATCACGACAGTTTTGACTACCACGCCCACCCACGGCGGGACCCTTTCGAGGTGGTCAACGTTGGCTTTCGCAGCCTTGCCACCCAAGACGGTGAGTTTTTGCTCATCGGGGTGGATGACAGGGAATAGCCCAGAAAAGCAAAGTGCGGTCAAACCGCACTTTTTGTTTAACCGCACTTTGTCTTTGACCGCACTTGGGTTTTATAACACTTGGCGTTGCAGCTGGCCGATGATGTGCGGGTTTTCCAAGGTGGAAATATCTTGCGAGATAACCTCGTTTTTGGCAATTGCGCGCAGCAGCCGGCGCATAATTTTGCCTGAGCGAGTTTTCGGCAAGTTTTCCGCAAAGCGGATATCTTCTGGGCGGGCAATTTTGCCGATTTCTTTCGACACCCACGCTTTGAGCTCTTCGGCCAAGGCTTTGGCCTCGTCGTCGTTGTCTGGCAATGGCGTGTTGAGCACCACAAAGGCCACCACCGATTCCCCTTTCAACTCGCACGGTTTGCCCACCACCGCCGCCTCGGAGACTTGCGGGTTGGCCACCAAGGCCGATTCAATCTCCATGGTGCCCAAACGGTGGCCCGAGACGTTAAGCACATCATCCGTGCGGCCAAGAATCCAGAAATAACCGTCTTCATCACGGTGGGCGCTGTCGCCGGCCACGTAATATTTGCCGCCCAAGGCGTCAGGGAAGTAGGTTTGTTTAAAGCGCTTGTCATCATTCCAAATGGTGCGCAGCATCGACGGGAATGGGCGTTTGATCACCAGCATGCCGCCGCTTTCATCGCGCACTGGCGTGCCGTCGTCGTCCACCACATCCGCCATAATGCCCGGCAGCGGCAAAGTACACGAGCCTGGCTTGAGCGAGTTGATGCCCGGCAGTGGCGAGAGCATAATCGAGCCCGTTTCTGTTTGCCACCAGGTGTCGACAATCGGGCAGCGCTCTTTACCGATGACTTGATAAAACCACATCCATGCCGCCGGGTTAATCGGCTCACCCACGCTGCCGAGCAGGCGCAGTGAGGAGAGATCGTATTTATTCGGGATCCAATCCCCCACGCGGGTGAGTGAGCGAATCAGCGTCGGCGAGGTGTAGAACACCGTGATTTTGTGGCGCTGAATCATTCGCCAAATGCGCCCTGGGTCTGGGTAACTCGGCACCCCTTCATAAATCACTTGGGTCGCGCCATTGGCCAGCGGGCCGTAACAGACATAAGAGTGGCCGGTGATCCAGCCCACATCGGCGCTACACCAATAGATATCATCGGGCTTGTTGTCAAACACGTTGCGGAAGGTGTTAATCGCCCCAAGCAAATAGCCCGCGGTGGAGTGCACAATGCCTTTTGGCTTGCCGGTGGAGCCAGAGGTGTAGAGGATAAATAGCGGATCTTCTGAGTCCATCCACTCCGGCTCACAGAAATCTTTCTGACCTTTTGAGAGCTCATGCCACCACAAATCGCGCCCGGCTTGCCAGTGGTTGTCGATGTTCAAGCGGTAATACACCACCACATTTTGCACACTCTCGCAGCCCATCTCGAGTGCTTCGTCGACGGTGTCTTTGAGAGGAATAATTTTGCCGCCGCGCAACCCGCCGTTGGCGGTGATGACCAATTTGGCCTGGGCATCCTCAATGCGATCGCGCAGCGCGCTGGCAGAAAAGCCGCCAAACACCACTGAGTGAATGGCGCCAATGCGCGCACAAGCCTGCATTGCAATCACGGCTTCGACAATCATCGGCATATAAATCACCACGCGATCGCCCTTGCTCACGCCGAGCTCGCGCAGCGCATTGGCAAAGCGGCACACGCGGTTGTGCAACTGGGCATAAGTCCAAGTGGTGACTTGACCAAAATCGGATTCAAAAATCAGTGCGGTTTTGTCGCCTTTGTCGGGCAGGTGGCGGTCAAGGCAGTTGTAGCTGGCGTTGAGTTTGCCATCGGGGAACCATTTGTAAAACGGCGCATTGCTGTCGTCAAAAATGGTCATAAACGGCTTTTTCCAGGTGATCAAATCGCGCGCGAGATCGGCCCAATATTGCAAATAGTCTTTGTCGGCAAACTCCCACAGGGCTTGGTAGTCTTGCAGATTGCCGATGTTGGCCTGCTGGCTGAAGTCATCACTGGGTTTAAAGATTCGATTCTCTTTAAGCATGGCGTCTAAATGTTGCATCGTAATCTCCTTATAAAAAGTGCGGTTTGCCGATCTTTTGTACTTTTAAAGTATATTAAGCAGCCAATCGCCGCAAGGGGTGTTAATGAAATGTTACAGATAGAGATCACATTTTTGAAAATTTCTTGCCGATTTTGCCCTTTAAAACAGCAAAAGTGCGGTCAGCGGGCGGATTTTAACTGATTTTTCTGCCATTTCACGGCATAATGCCTATGATTTACACCAATGTAGGAAAGATTATGCAATACGGTCAGTTATATATCATCTCCGCGCCCAGTGGGGCGGGCAAGTCGTCGCTGATTGCAGCGCTGCTCAACAACCTCGGTGAGGGCAAGGCCAAAGTTTCGGTCTCGCACACCACCCGCGCACCACGCCCAGGCGAGGTGGACGGCGTGCATTACTATTTTTGTGATGTGGGCAGCTTCAAGCAGCACATTGCCGATGGCCACTTTTTGGAATATGCGCAGGTGTTTGAAAACTACTACGGCACCTCCAAGCCGATGATTGAAGAGAGCCTCGCGCAAGGGATTGACGTGTTTTTGGATATCGACTGGCAAGGTGCGCAGCAAGTGCGTGAAAAGCTGCCTGAGTGCAAAAGCATTTTTATCCTGCCGCCGTCACTGGCTGAGCTCGAACAGCGCCTGCAACGCCGTGGGCAAGACAGCGAGGAGGTGATCGCTAAACGGATGGAAAAAGCAATTGCCGAGATGAGCCATTATGCCGAATACGACTATGTGGTGGTCAACGACCAATTCCAGCAAGCATTGTGCCAGTTGCAGGCGATTTTGCAGGCCGAAAAATTGACCCTTGCCGCGCAGCAAAAAAATCATGGCGCTTTAATTGCACAATTGCTAGCGAAATCATAGCAGCTTTAGTATGATATAAGATCCTAAAAAATATTGACCCCAACGGAGAACATTATGGCACGTGTTACAGTGCAAGATGCAGTAGAAAAAATTGGCAATCGTTTTGATTTGATCCTCACCGCCGCGCGCCGTGCGCGTCAGTTGCAAACCAGTGGCAAAGAGCCGTTGGTGGAGCCTGAAAACGACAAGCCAACCGTGATCGCCTTGCGTGAGATCGAAGAAGGTTTGATCAACAACGACATCATGAACAAGCAAGAGCGCTTTGAGCAGCTAGAACAAGAAGCCGTGGAGCTGCAAGCGGTGTCACTGTTGTCGGCGGAAACTGAAAACGAAGACTAATTGATTGCAGGTGGTGCCGATTGTATCTTTTTGAAAGTTTAAATCGCATTATTCAAGGCTACCTGCCAAGCGATGACATTGAGCTGGTGCGTCAGGCCTACATTGTGGCGCGCGACGCCCACGAAGGCGTGACGCGCTCCAGCGGCGAGCCTTACATCACCCACCCGGTGGCGGTGGCCTCGATCATCGCCGAGATGAAGCTCGACCACGAGGCGGTGATGGCGGCCTTGTTGCACGATGTCATTGAAGACACCCCCATTACGCAAGATCAGCTGACCGCACTTTTTGGTGAAAGTGTGGCCGAGATTGTTGAAGGCGTGTCCAAGCTCGACAAACTGAAATTTCGCACCCGCAAAGAGGCGGAAACTGAAAACTTCCGCAAAATGATTTTGGCGATGACCAAAGACATTCGCGTGGTGTTGATCAAACTCGCCGACCGCACTCACAATATGCGCACCCTTGGCGCCCTGCGCCCAGACAAACGCCGGCGCATCGCGCGTGAAACGCTGGAAATTTATGCCCCCTTGGCGCACCGTTTGGGGATTGAGCACATCAAAAACGAGCTGGAAGATCTCGGCTTTGAGGCGCTCTATCCGAACCGCTACCACGTGCTGCAAAAGGTGATTCAAGCCGCGCGCGGCAACCGCAAAGAGATGATTTTAAGCATCGCCGATGAAATCCGTGGCCGCTTGACGGACGCTGGCATCAACGCGCGCGTGTTCGGGCGCGAGAAGCATCTCTATTCCATTTATCAAAAAATGCGCCTAAAAGAGCAGCGCTTTCACTCGATCATGGACATCTACGCCTTTCGCACCATCGTGGACAGCGTTGACACCTGCTATCGCGTGCTCGGGCAAATGCATGGGCTGTATAAACCGCGCCCAGGACGGGTGAAAGACTATATCGCGGTGCCAAAAGCCAATGGCTATCAATCGCTGCACACCTCGATGATCGGCCCGCATGGGGTGCCGGTGGAGGTGCAAATCCGCACTGAAGACATGGACCAAATGGCCGAGATGGGGGTGGCTGCGCACTGGATGTATAAAGAAGGCGCGGAGAGCAAAGGCACCACCGTGCAAATCCGCGCGCAACGCTGGCTGCAGAGCTTGATTGAACTGCAACAAAGTGCGGGTAACTCGCAGGAATTCATCGACAGCGTGAAATCCGATATGTTCCCCGACGAGATTTATGTGTTCACGCCAAAAGGCCGCATTGTTGAGCTACCAACGGGCGCCACCGCCGTGGATTTGGCCTTTGCGGTGCATTCCGACATCGGCCAAACCTGCTTTGGTGCGCGGGTTGACCGCGTGCCGTACCCGCTTTCACAACCGCTGGAAAGCGGCCAAACGGTGGAGATTCTCACCTCGCCTTACGCCCGCCCAAGCGCCGGCTGGCTCAACTTTGTGGTGACCGCCAAAGCGCGCTCGAAAATCCGCCAAACGTTGAAGAACCTCCGCCGCGATGAGTCCATCACGCTCGGCAAACGCCAGCTGATGCACTCCCTTTCGCCATACAAATTATCCGACATCGACGAGCAGCGCTTGCAAGCATTGCTCGACGAGCTGCATTTGGCTAATCTTGACGATTTGCTGGCGGAAATTGGCCTGGGCAACCGCATGAGCGCAGTGATTGCCCACCGCTTGCTCGGTGAGAAAATTGAAATCGACACCGACGGCATCCCGAATAACAGCAAAGACGAAAGCTTGGTGATCAAAGGCGCGGAGGGCTTGCTGATCAGCTGCGCTAAATGCTGCCACCCAGTGCCAGGCGATCCGATCGTGGCGTTTGTCAGCCCAGGCAAAGGCTTGGTGGTGCACCACGAATCCTGCGCCAACATTGTGCACGAGGCGCAAAACGAGCCTGAACACTTCACCCCCGTTGAGTGGGAAAAGAGCGAAAACACTGTGGAGTTCGACGCCGAGCTGCGTATTGAGGCGGTCAACCAGCAGGGCATCTTAGCGCGCTTGACCAACGCCATCGCCCGCACCGGCAGCAATATCAAGAGCATCGCCACCGAAGAAAAAGAAGGGCGCGTGTATTTCATCACCTTAATCATTGCGGTGCAAAACGTCGACAAACTCAACGCGGTGATGAAAAAGCTCGCCAACGTCACGGGCGTGATCGAGATTGTGCGCAACATCAACGAATAGGCTCGCCATGACTGGTCAATTGCTTGATGCCGTGCCGCTGACCGCACTTTCGGGTGTGGGCGCGGCCATGGCGGCAAAGCTGAACAAACTGCGCATTCACAATGTGCAAGATTTACTCTTTCACCTGCCGATGCGCTATGAAGATCGCACCCGCGTGACCGCACTTTGCGATATCACACCCGATTCATACGCCACGGTGGAGGGCATTGTGCAAAGCTGCGATGTCACCTTTGGCCGGCGCGCCATGCTCACTTGCGCGATTTCTGACGGCACCAGCAAGCTGATGCTGCGCTTTTTTAATTTCAACGCGGGCATGAAAAACAGCCTGCAAGCGGGCGCGCGCGTGAAAGCCTTTGGTGAAATCAAACGCGGGCGCTTTATGGCCGAGATGCACCACCCGCAATTTCAAATCATCCACAATGATGAGCCACTCGAGCTTGAAGAAACCCTCACGCCGATTTACCCCAGCACCGACGGGCTGCGCCAAGCGAGCCTGCGCAAGCTCACCGACCAAGCACTCAAGTTGCTGGCCAGCACGCCAGTCAACGAGCTGCTGCCAGCTGAGCTCAACGCGCATAATATCAGCTTGAAAGAGGCGCTCATCACCTTGCATCGTCCGCCGCCGAGCCTGTCGTTAAGCCAGCTTGAAGATGGCCAACTGCCCGCCCAGCAGCGGCTGATTTATGAAGAATTGCTCGCCCACAATGTCGCGATGCTGCAAAGCCGCGCGCAAATGCGCAAACTCAGTGCAACCGCACTTTGCGCCAGCGGCACGCTCAGCCAGCCTTTTTTAGCGCAGTTGCCGTTTCAGCCTACCGCCGCACAAACGCGCGTGAGCCAAGAAATTTTGCACGACCTTGCCCAAAACGAGCCGATGATGCGCTTGGTGCAAGGCGATGTCGGCTCGGGCAAAACGCTGGTGGCGGCGCTGGCGGCACTGGTAGCGGTAGAAAACGGCAAGCAGGTGGCCTTGATGGCGCCGACCGAAATTTTAGCCGAGCAACATGTGCAAAACTTCCGCCGCTGGTTTGAGCCATTGGGCATTTCCGTCGGCTGGCTGGCGGGCAAAGTTAAAGGCAAAGCGCGCAGCGAGGTGCTGGAAAACATCAAGTGCGGTCAGGCGCAGGTGGTGATCGGCACTCATGCCTTATTTCAAGATGAAGTTGAATTTGCCGATTTAGCGCTGGTGATCATCGACGAGCAACACCGCTTTGGCGTCCATCAGCGGCTGTTGCTGCGGGAAAAGGGGCTGAAAAACGACACCTACCCGCATCAGCTGATCATGACGGCAACGCCCATCCCGCGCACGCTGGCGATGACGGTCTACGCCGATCTCGACACTTCCATCATCGATGAGCTGCCGCCTGGACGCACGCCGATTCAAACCATTGTGGTCAGCGAACAGCGCCGCGATGAGATTGTCGAGCGCGTTCGCCTCGCCTGCGAGCGCGACCACCGCCAAGCCTATTGGGTGTGCACCTTGATTGACGAAAGCGAGGTGTTGGAGGCGCAAGCAGCGCAAGCCACGGCGGAGGATTTGCAACGCGCGTTGCCAAACTTGCGCATTGGCCTTGTTCACGGCCGGATGAAACCGCAAGAAAAACAAACTATTATGCAGCAATTCAAACAAGGCGAGCTGGATTTGTTGGTCGCCACCACCGTGATTGAAGTGGGCGTGGACGTGCCCAATGCGAGCTTGATGATCATCGAAAATGCTGAGCGCTTGGGGCTGTCGCAACTTCACCAACTGCGCGGCCGCGTGGGGCGGGGCAGTGTTGATTCTTACTGCGTGCTGCTTTACAAAACGCCGCTGGGCAAGGTGTCGAAAAAACGCCTGCAAGTGATGCGCGAAACCCAAGACGGCTTTGTGATCGCCGAAAAAGACCTGCAAATCCGCGGCCCGGGTGAGGTGCTCGGCACCAAACAAACAGGCATCGCCGCGTTTAAAATCGCGGATTTAATGCGCGATCGCAAGCTCATTCCCTTAGTGCAACACAATGCCAAAACGCTGATGGCGCGCTACCCGCACTTGGCGCAGCCGCTGATTCAACGCTGGCTGGATGACAAAACAATCTATGGCAATGTTTAACCCCTTCGGGCACGTTCACTGGCAAGCCCAACATGAGGGCAGCGCACTGCCACCCTCGCTCAAGCACTGGCTGTTCTCAACGGATTCCCTCACCGCGATGCTCAAACAAAAGTGCGGTCAGTTCAGCGTTGCGGTAGAACATGAAGGCTGGCGGGCAGCGGTGTTCGCGCAGGAAACCGCACTTTTGCCACCCAGCCCGCGCTATTGGGTGCGCGAGGTGACACTGCTGGGCGACGGCACGCCGTGGGTGGCAGCGCGCACAGTGGTGCCACAGGCCACATTAACACAGTTCCCACAGCTACATTCGCTCGACAGCACGCCGCTGGGGGAGTTCCTCTTTGCGCACAATGGCGTGCGCGGCGCGCTGCAATGGGGTAGAATAGATGGCATGTACGCTCGCCGCTCCTGCTTTACACTGGCGGGCCAGCCGTTGCTGGTCAGCGAGCTTTTTCTGCCCGAGTTTGATTTTTGACATGACACAGCCCAACAGTATCCTGATTTTTGACTCTGGCGTGGGTGGCTTGACGATTTACCACGAAATTCAAGCGCTCCTGCCGCAGTGGCAAATCCTCTATTGCAGCGACAACGCGTTTTTCCCTTATTCTGAAAAGCCCGAGCAGGCGATTATTGACCGCACTTTAGCCATTTGCCAACGCATCATGCAACGCCACCCGCTGGCACTGATCGTGATTGCCTGCAACACCGCCAGCACCGTGGTGCTGCCTGCTTTGCGCGCGGCCTTTCCGGAGGTGAACATCGTCGGCACGGTGCCGGCCATCAAGCCCGCGGCCAAAATTTCGCAAACCAAGCGCATCGGGCTTTTGGCCACCAAAGGCACTGTCAAGCGGCCTTACACCCAGCAGCTGATCGACCAATTCGCCCTCGACTGCGACGTGTTACGCCTGGGCACAACCGAGCTGGTGCAACTGGCGGAAGACAAACTGCACGGCAAGCTCATTTCGATCGCACAAGTGCAAAGTGCGGTGCGTGATTGGGTCGGCGAGAGTGAGCTTGACACCGTGATCCTCGGCTGCACGCATTTTCCTTTTCTCAAGCACGAGCTTGCGCAAGCGCTGCCGCAGGTCAAGCATTTCATCGATTCTGGCAAAGCTATCGCCGCGCGAGTGCAATATCTCCTCAAAGATCAAACGCCTTCTCGCACAGCCGAAAACTGTGTATATTATACCCAACCGCTCGGTGACGAGCAGCCACTGCGGGCGTGCTTAGCGCAAATGGGCTTTACGCAGCTGCGCCACCTTTCACTTTGATATAAAGTGCGGTTTCTCGCCGTTTTGGCGATAAAAACCGCACTTAATTATTTTTGTGAAAAACACTTGCCAAAGTTTTGCTAGGCTCTATAATTCGCACCCACTGACGCACAGCAATGCAAAGTGCGGTCAGAAAAGATCAAAAGTTAAAAAAACTGCTTGATCTGAGGCGAGAGG
>NZ_JABTBO010000004.1 GCF_014884965.1 Spirabiliibacterium mucosae
GGATCACACCCTCACTCGACCTAGCACTTTAGGCACCCGCTCAAGCATCTTATTCCGGGGGCGGATCGCATCATTAAATTTTATTTTTTGAAAAGATAAAGTGCGGTTAAACGTGATTTAAAAGTGCGGTTTTGCGATCGTCTCGACCGCACTTTGTATTTTAACCCTCGTGAATGGCTGTGGTGTTTTTGGGCCCCATAGAGCCGCTAGTGCGGAGCGCAGTGGTTATCAGTGAGAATTTTTCGTGTCTGAAGCCCGCGTAGCGGGCAAGCTAAAAATTCGAACGGTTAAATAACCACGCAGCCGCAGCACGACCAGCGGCGAACCTGGGGTGCGTTGGGTTTGGAGGTGCTTGCGCAAACAAGCCCCTAAGCCGCCGCAGGCGGAACGGCGATAGAGATATCGGAGTTATGGCCGCGCGCGCCGAGCGCCAGCGCAAAATGGCGAGCAACAAAAAACCGCACTTTTAAAGTGCGGTTTTGTTTACAACGACAAAGGCAGTTACTTCAACGCCACGCGCGCATTACGGAACAACCGCATCCACGCGCCGTCTTCGCCCCAGTTATCAGGGTGCCACGAATTGCTCACCGTACGGAACACACGCTCAGGGTGCGGCATCATCACCGCCACACGGCCGTCGAGATTGCAAAGTGCGGTTATCCCATCAGCTGAACCGTTCGGATTGGCAGGGTAACGCTCGGTTGGGTTGCCATTGTTATCTACAAATTGCGCGCAAACGAGATTATTCGCCCACAATTGCGCCAATTGCCCCTCGCGTTGCAGCTCCAAGCGGCCTTCACCATGTGCCACTGCAATCGGCATTTGCGAGCCAGCCATGCCCGCAAACCACGGAGAGTTGTTTTCCACAATTTTTACCAACGCGGTGCGCGCTTCAAACCGCTCGGATTTATTGGTCACAAACCGCCCCCAATGCTCGGTGCCAGGGATAATCTCGGCCAAGGTTGAGAGCATTTGACAGCCATTGCAAATGCCGAGTGCGAGCGTGTCGCGGGTGAAAAATTGGCTGAATTGCTCACGCAGTTGCGGGTTGAACAAAATGGATTTTGCCCAGCCACCGCCGGCGCCGAGCACATCGCCGTAGGAGAACCCGCCGCAGGCGACAAAGGCTTGGAAGTCTTGCAGGTTATAGCGCGCCGCGCTCAAGTCACTCATGTGTACGTCGATGGCGTCAAAGCCCGCGCGGTCAAAGGCGGCGGCCATTTCAACATGGCTGTTCACCCCTTGCTCGCGCAGCACCGCGATGCGTGGGCGCACGCCTTTGGCGATGAATGGCGCGCAAATGTCGTCACTTGGGTCATAGCTCAAGTGTGCGCTGAAGCCTTTGTCATCGGCGACTTTTTTGGCCTCAAACTCTTGGTCGGCACATTCTGGGTTGTCGCGTAGGCGTTGCATATGCCAGGTCAACTCCGCCCAAATGCGGCGCAGTTGCGAGCGTTGGCGTTGGAAGATGACCGCATCGTTAAAGCGAATGGTCACCTCATCTTGGCTGTTCACCTCGCCTAATGTATGGCAAAGTGCGGTCAGGTTGTGCTCGGCCAGCACAGCTTGCACGCGCGCTAGATCGCTTTCGCGCACTTGAATTACGCCGCCAAGCTCTTCATTGAACAAAATGCTTAAAGGCGCTGCGCCAAGCTCGCTGATGTCAAGTTCAAGCCCGCAGTGGCCAGCAAAGGCCATTTCCAACAGCGTGGTGATCAGCCCGCCGTCGGAACGGTCGTGGTAGGCGAGCAGCAGGTTTTGCGCCACCAGCGCTTGCATGGCGAGATAAAACGCTTTGAGGTTGTCAGCGCTGACCACATCGGCAGGTTTGTCGCCGAGTTGGGCATAGACTTGCGCCAGCGCACTGGCGCCAAGGCGGTTGTGTTTTTCGCCCAAGTCAATCAATAAAAGTGCGGTTTTGCCTTGGTCGGTGCGCAATTGTGGCGTGACGGTTTTGCGCACGTCTTCCACCCGCGCAAAGGCGCTGATGACCAGTGAGAGTGGCGCGGTGACTTGTTTTTGCTCGCCGTTTTCTTGCCAGCGGGTTTGCATCGACATCGAATCTTTCCCAACCGGGATGGTCAAGCCCAAGGCAGGGCAGAGCTCTTCGCCCACGGCTTTGACGGCGGCGTAAAGCCCCGCGTCTTCACCGGGGTGGCCGGCGGCCGCCATCCAGTTGGCGGAGAGTTTGACGCGCTTGATATCGCCAATGTTGCTGCCGGCAATGTTAGTCAGCGATTCAGCCACTGCCATGCGGGCGGAGGCGGCAAAATCGAGCAGCGCAATTGGCGCGCGCTCGCCGATAGACATCGCCTCACCGTGGTAGCTGTCTAGGCTGGCGGTGGTTAAGGCGCAGTCGGCGACAGGGATTTGCCACGGGCCGATCATTTGATCGCGCGCCACCATGCCGGTGACGGAGCGATCGCCAATGGTGATGAGGAAGGTTTTTTCCGCCACCACCGGCAGGCGCAGCACACGCTCGACGGCCTCGTTGAGATCAATAGCATCGCAGCTCAGTGGCTGGCTTTTGACAACCGCACTTTGCACATCGCGGGTCATTTTCGGTGGCTTGCCAAGTAGGACGTTAAGCGGCATATCGATCGGTTTGTTGTTGAAATGCGCGTCGTTAAGGGTCAAGTGCGGTTGCTCAATTGCCTCACCAATCACGGCAAATGGCGCACGCTCGCGCTCACACAAGGCTTTGAACTCGTCTAGGCGATCAGGTGCGACGGCGAGCACATAGCGCTCTTGCGATTCGTTACACCAAATCTCCAGCGGCGTCATGCCAGGCTCGTCAGAGAGCACTTTACGCAGCTCAAAGTTGCCGCCGCGCCCGCCGTCGTTAATCAATTCAGGCATGGCGTTGGAAAGGCCACCGGCGCCCACATCGTGGATAAACAAAATCGGGTTGTCGTCGCCCATTTGCCAGCAGCGGTCGATCACCTCTTGGCAGCGGCGCTCCATTTCAGGGTTGTCGCGCTGCACTGAGGCAAAGTCGAGATCTTCTTTCGATTTGCCGGTGGCCATCGATGACGCCGCCCCGCCACCAAGCCCGATGTTCATCGCCGGCCCGCCGAGCACAATCAGTTGCGCGCCGACAGGGATGTCGCCTTTTTCCACGTGTTCGGTGCGGATGTTGCCCAGCCCGCCGGCCAGCATAATCGGTTTGTGATAGCCACGCACTTCCTCAGCGCCTAGGGTGTTGACGGCCTGTTCATAGGTGCGGAAATAGCCGAGCAGCGCAGGGCGGCCAAATTCGTTGTTAAACGCCGCGCCACCCAGTGGCCCTTGCAACATAATCTCCAGCGCGCTGGCAATGCGGGAGGGCTTGC
Organism: Spirabiliibacterium mucosae; assembly: GCF_014884965.1. Taxonomy (GTDB): domain Bacteria; phylum Pseudomonadota; class Gammaproteobacteria; order Enterobacterales; family Pasteurellaceae; genus Spirabiliibacterium; species Spirabiliibacterium mucosae. The sequence continues at coordinate 3,333 of NZ_JABTBO010000004.1, forward strand.
TCATAGGCCGCTCCCACGGTTGGGCAAAGTGCGGTATGCACAAGTTGGACACCGAAAAGCCCACCAAGCCCGCTTTTGGCTTGGAGCCGCGGCCAGTGGCGCCTTCATCACGGATTTCGCCGCCTGAGCCGGTGGCCGCCCCTGGGAACGGGGAGATGGCGGTTGGGTGGTTGTGGGTTTCCACTTTCATTAAAATGTCGGTGCGCTCTGGGTGGTAGCGGTATTGCCCGTCGCGGTCAGCAAAAAAGCGCCCTACGGTGGAGCCTTCCATCACCGCGGCGTTATCTTTGTAGGCGCTCAGCACGTAATCAGGTGTTTTTTCAAAGGTGTTTTTGATCATCTTAAACAGTGATTTTGCCTGTGCGCTGCCGTCGATGATCCAATCCGCGTTGAAGATTTTATGCCGGCAGTGCTCGGAGTTGGCTTGGGCAAACATATAAAGCTCAACGTCCACCGGGTTGCGCTTGAGTTGCGAGAACTGGTCAAACAAATAATCAATTTCATCATCGGCCAGGGCGAGGCCTAAATCGCGGTTGGCTTGCTCAAGTGCGGTTTTGCCTTGGGTGAGAATATCGACGACGGTGAACGGTTTGGGTTGATGGTTTTCAAAAAGGGCGTGGGCTTGAGCGGGATCGGTGATGGTGGTTTCTAACATTCTGTCGTGTAACACACCTTGGAGCAGCTCACGCTGGCTGTCATCTAACGGCGCGGATAAGGTGAGATAATAGGCCAAGCCGCGCTCAATGCGTTTGACTTTATCCAAGCCACAATTGTGCGCAATGTCGGTGGCTTTGGACGACCAAGAAGAAATGGTGCCAAAACGCGGGATCACAATCACACATTCGCCTTGTGGCGTGTGTTCAGCAAGGGTTGGGCCATAATGCAAAAGTGCGGTCAGCTGAGCGGTTTCTTGCTCGTTTAGGGCGCTTTGCAAATCCACAAAGTGAATGTATTCGGCATAACAATCGCTTACAGGCAAGTTGTGCGTGGCAAAGGCATTGCGCAAGTGTTGCAGGCGAAAGTCGGAAAGTGCGGGTGAGCCGCGAAATGTTTGCATCATTTTTTGTACCATACAGTTGCTGTGGGAGGGAAATTGTGCATATTATAAGCGAGTAATCTCTAATCAGCAATTTGCATTTTCGTTTTCTTGCCGCCGCGTGGGGCGATCGCAGTTGGTTTTCGTGGCGATCCGCGCTAGAATGCAAACGTTGACATCAAAGGAGCAATGATTGAGAGGATTAGTGTTGCGCGTGATTTTTGCGCTGGGGCTGTTGCTGTGGGCGATTGATATGATTTCGCCGTGGCAAAAAATCATGCTAAGCGAGAAAAATCACTACCAAACCATTCAAGAAAAGGGCGAGCTGGTGGTCGGCACGCTCAATAATCCTGTCTATTATTTTATCGGCACCGACGCCCCACAGGGGCTGGAATATGAGCTGAGTAAAGCCTTTGCTGATTATTTAGGCGTGGCGCTTAAGGTAGTGAGTTTAGATAACAACAATGCGCTGTTTGAGGCCTTAAAAGAAGGCAAAATCGACATGGCGGCGGCGGGCTTGCGCTTTCAGCCAAGCCGCGCGGCCGATTTCCAAATGGGCCCGAGTTACACCTCGGCGTCATGGCAGCTGGTTTATCGCCAAGGGGCGGAGCGGCCAAAATCGTTTGCGGATATCAAAGAGCCGCTGTTGGTGCCCTATTCACAAGAGCTGACCGCACTTTTAAGCGCGCAAAAAGCCCGCTTTGCCAAGCTGCAATGGCAGGTGCATAAAAACCTCACGCAAGAGGAGATGTTGGTGATGGTTGCCGACGGCAAAGCGCCTTATGCCATTGCCAGCTCCATTGATGTGGCCTCGACTAAGCAAATTAAGCCGAATTTGGCGGTGGCGTTTGATGTCAGCGACGAGGCCAGCGTGCATTGGTATTTTTCTAAAAACAGCTACAGCGAGCTGCAAGCTGCTTCGCTTGATTTCATGCACCTCGCGCTTGACCAAGGCTTGGTGGCACGGTTAGAAGAGAAGTATTTCAACCACATGCAAAGCTTTGATTATGTTGATGCGCGCACCTATTTAGACGCCATCGACAACGTGCTGCCGAAATACACTGAGCTGTTTAAAAAATACAGCGGCGAGCTGCCGTGGTACACCTTAGCGGCGATCGCTTATCAAGAATCCCACTGGAATGAAAACGCCACCAGCCCCACTGGCGTGCGCGGCATTATGATGCTGACCAAAGAAACGGCCGAGCGCATGAAGGTACAAAACCGCACCGATCCTGAACAGAGCATTCGTGGCGGGGCGGAGTATCTGCATATGCTGATGCGCCAAATCCCAGACACCGTGCACAAAGAGGATAAAATTTGGTATGCTTTGGCCGCCTATAACATGGGGCTTGGGCATTTGCTCGATGCCAGACGGCTAACCAAGCAACTCGGCGGTGACCCCGACAACTGGCTGGATGTGAAGAAAAACTTGCCGCTGCTGGCGGAAAAACGCTACTACGACAAGCTCAAATACGGCTACGCCCGCGGCTATGAGGCCTACGCCTATGTGGAAAATATCCGCCGTTATATGAATAATATTCGCAAGCACTACCGCATCAAAGAGCTGGAAAAGGCAATTGATGCCGACAACCCCGCGCTGGTGGAGCAAGAAGATAAAAGTGCGGTCAGCCCGAAAGAAGAGGCCGCCCGTGAGGTGAGCGCCAACGGCCGTTAGCGCAGCCCTAAGCTAAAAATTGAGGTTTGATATGAAACGTTCTCGCACTGTGTTTAAGAAAAAACCGTCGCTGTCATTGATGCAAAACCGCCGCCGGCTGCTGCGTATGCGCCACAATCGGCGGGTGAAAAGCCGCATTGAAGAGCGCCATTGGCTGCAATTTTTGGCTGAAAATGACTAAAGTGCGGTCAGCGCTCTTGCAATAAACGCTCGATGATCCGCTTATTCGCCGGTGGAAACTGCCCCACATCGAGCGCGTGCTGCTCAATCCAAAAGCCCTCTTGCCCCTCGCGCCCAAACGGTTGGTTGACCCACTCTTCAATCAAATAAAAACTCAACTCAATGATTTTGGTTGGGTATTCAAACTCAAAGCGATCATAGAGCGAATAATTCAAGATCATAATCCCGATTTCTTCTTCCAGCTCGCGCGCGAGCGCTTGCTCTTCGCTCTCACCTGGGTCCACCTTGCCACCTGGGAACTCCCAACTTTGGGCAAAATCTTTACCCTCTAATCGTTGGGTGAGGTAGATTTGTTTGAACTCGTTGCGGATGATGCCGACGGCAACTTTGACTAAGGGTTTGGCTTGTGTTTGAGCCATGTTTCCTCCATAAGCAAAAGGCAGGCGAGCCTGCCTTTGATTGTGGATTGTTATTTCAAACGCCCGTGGCAATATTTGTATTTTTTGCCAGAGCCACACGGACACGGAGCGTTGCGGCTGACTTTAGGCACTTCACCTTGAAGGGCACTTTCATCATCGCTGTCACCGTCGTGATATTGCATCGCCGCCGCTTGCTTTTCTGCCAATGCGCGGCGCTCACGTTCGGCTTGCTCGACCTCTTCTTGCGTGCGCACTTGAATTTTCGACAAGGTGGAAATCACGGTGAATTTCAGCGCATCAAGCATTTCGGTGAACATTTGGAAAGACTCGCGTTTGTATTCTTGTTTCGGATCTTTTTGCGCATAACCCCGCAGGTGAATGCCGCGGCGCAGGTGATCCATCGCTGCCAAGTGCTCTTTCCACAGCTCGTCTAAGGTTTGCAGCATTAAGCCTTTTTCAAACTGGCGCATATTCGCCGCGCCCACCAATGCTTCTTTTTGCTCGTAGTCGGCAATGGCGGCGTCCATAATGCGCTCGCGCAGGGTTTCTTCGTGCAGGTTGTTGTCTTCTTCGAGCCATTGCACCAGTGGCAAATCCAGCCCAAAGTCGGTTTTCAGCCGTTGCTCAAGGCCTTCCACGTCCCACAACTCTTCGAGCGATTGTGGTGGGATGTATTGGTCAATCACGCGGTTGAACACATCTTCACGGATCACCTTAATGGTGTCTGAAATGTCGTCGTGATCGAGCAAATCATTGCGTTGTGAATAAATCGCATGGCGTTGATCGTTGGCCACATCATCAAATTGCAGCAGGTTTTTACGCCCGTCAAAGTTGTGGGATTCCACCTTCGCTTGCGCGCTGGCAATCACTTTCGCCAACAGTTTGGATTCCATCGCCTCGCCTGGCTCGCTGAAGGCTTTGCGCATCATGTTGAGCTTGCCTTCGTTGAGGTAAATACGCATCAGTGCATCATCCAATGAGAGGTAAAAACGTGATGAGCCTGGGTCCCCTTGGCGGCCTGAGCGGCCACGCAATTGGTTGTCGATGCGGCGTGATTCATGGCGCTCGGTGCCGATGATGTGCAAGCCACCGGCTTCCATCACGATGCGGTTTTTCTCTTCCCAGTCGGCTTTGATTTTGTCAATTTGCTCTTGAGTTGGGTTTTCCAGCGCGGCGATTTCGGCCTTCCAGTTCCCGCCGAGCACAATGTCCGTCCCACGGCCAGCCATGTTGGTGGCAATGGTGACCGCACCTGGTGCGCCAGCTTGCGCTACAATTTCCGCCTCTTGGGCGTGGAATTTGGCGTTGAGCACGTTGTGCTTGATGCCCGCTTTGGTCAAAATGTTGGACAACAGCTCAGATTTTTCAATCGAGATGGTGCCCACCAGCACAGGCTGATTGCGCGCCACGGCGTCTTTGATGTCTTCAACAATGGCGTTGAATTTCTCTTCTTCGCTTTTGTACATCAAATCCGTGCGGTCGTCGCGGATCATCGGCTTGTTGGTTGGCACAACGATGGTTTCAAGCCCATAAATTTGTTGGAATTCAAAAGCTTCGGTGTCCGCTGTACCTGTCATACCTGCGAGTTTTTCATACAAGCGGAAGTAGTTTTGGTAGGTGATTGACGCAGTGGTTTGGTTTTCGTTTTGGATTTGCACGCCTTCTTTGGCTTCGATCGCTTGGTGTAACCCTTCAGACCAGCGGCGGCCTTGCATGGTGCGGCCAGTGTGTTCGTCCACAATGATCACCTCACCGTCTTTGACAATGTAATCGACATTGCGCTCAAACAAGGTGTGGGCGCGTAAGGCGGCATACACGTGGTGCAGCAAGGTGACTTTTGACGGGGAATAGAGTGAGTCGCCCTCGTTCATCAAGCCGGCTTCCACCAGCAGTTGCTCGATTTTCTCTTGCCCACGCTCGGTCAAAAAGGCCTGTTTGTTTTTCAAATCCAAGGTGTAGTCGCCATCACCGGTGTATTCTTCGGTGTCTTCTTTTTCTTGAAAGACCAAGTGCGGTATCAATTTATCAATCGCGATGTAAAGCTCAGAGCTGTCTTCCGCTTGGCCGGAGATAATCAATGGAGTACGCGCTTCATCGATTAAGATGGAATCCACTTCATCGACCAAGGCATAAAATAGCGGGCGTTGAAAGCGCTCTTGCGCCGAGTGGGCAAGGTTGTCGCGCAAATAGTCAAAACCCAGCTCGGAGTTGGTGGCATAGGTGATATCCGCAGCATAGGCAGCGCGTTTTTCCGCACCCGACAGCCCTGGCACGTTGACCGCCACCGTCATGCCTAAAAACTCAAACAGCGGGCGGTTAGTTTCCGCGTCGCGGCGGGCGAGGTAGTCATTGACGGTCACCACGTGCACGCCGCGGCCGGTGAGGGCGTTGAGATAACACGGCAGCGTGGCGGTGAGCGTTTTCCCCTCCCCGGTGCGCATCTCAGCAATGCAGCGATCGTTTAAGATCATGCCGCCTAACAGTTGCACATCAAACGGGCGCATGCCGAGTGTACGTTTGGCGGCCTCGCGCACGGTGGCAAAGGCCTCTGGCATGATTTTTTCCAGCGTTTCGCCTTGCTCAAGGCGCGCTTTAAATTCGTCGGTTTTGGCGCGCAGTTGCTCGTCGCTCAGTGCCGCATAGTCGTCTTCAAGTTGGTTGATTTGCTTAACAATTTTGCCTAAACGGCGCAGCACGCGATCATTGCGGCTGCCAAATAATTTGGTTGCAATAGTTCTTAACATAATAAATTCTTCGTTTTAAAAATAGAAAAAGGCAGGCAAAGCCTGAGTTAATTAAATTGGCGGTTAGGCAAAATGGGGGCCTGCGCGAATGGGCGCATTGGCGTGCAGTGGCGCGCGATAAAGTGGCGCCAAATAGGCAAAGTGCGGTTGCACGCGCTGGGTTTGCGGGCGGGCGCGCTCGGCATGCAGTGTGCGCACCTGTTGCAGCACGCGCTCATGCTCGCACAGTTGCGAGATGTGATAAACTTGGCGGTATTCTTGCGCGGGTGTGGGCTGAGCGTTGACAGACACAGAAAAGATCGCAATAATGCCTAGCCATAATTGCGACCAAAAGTGCGGTTTTGTGTTACAACGATACATACACGCCTTGCCAGTCAAAGTAGAATTCCACGTATTATAAAGCAAACGCCTCGCCTTGTCATAGATATGGCGTCAATTTTACGAAAAACAAGCCATGAAACGCAACCACACCAAAAATATCACCGCCATTTTAGCCCACAGCACTTTGGGCAAAATCGCCCAGCACGCCAGCGCGATCAACGCCATTAATGCCGAGCTGCAAAAAAGCCTGCCGGCGCAGTGGCAAGGGGTGTTTCGGGTGATTCAATTTCGTGAAGGGGTGTTGTGCTGTGAGGTGCAAAGTGCGGTCGTGCGCCAAGCGTTGCTCTTTCAACAAGGGCAGATTCTCGCCCTAGCCCAGCGCCATTTGCAGGTCGAGCGCATTGAGTTTCAGCTCAACCCTGCGATGAACGCTAACTTGCCTTAAACAACGCCAACAACTCCCCAACTTTAGTGCGCTGGGTGCCGTTTTGGCTGATGTGGCGCTGCACCAGGATTTTTTTAATTTTCGCCCCTTTGTAAAGCTTGCGGGTATACGGCGTGTCGTGGTTTGAAATCAGCACAGGGCAGTGCTTTTCAAGGGCGCTTTGGCGGGATAGTTGGGCAAGCAGTTGCTGCTGCTCAAGCCCAAAAGCGCTGCCTGCGTAATGGGTGAAGTTGGACAGCTGCGCCAGTGGTGCATAAGGTGGGTCGCAATAGATGACCGCACTTTGATTGGCAAAAGCAAAACTGTGCTCAAAACTGGCGCACACAAAGGTGGCTTTTTGCGCTTTGTGGTGGAAATAGCGAATCTCTTCTTCAGGGAAATAGGGCTTCACATAGGCGCCAAAAGGCACGTTGAACTGCTGCTTGCTGTTGTAGCGGCACAATCCGTTGTAGCCAAAGCGGTTGAGGTAGAGAAAAATCAGCGCGCGCTCAAATGGGTCTTGTGATTGGTTGAACGCACTGCGCTGCTGGTAATAAACATGGGCGCTGTTGGCATCATCGCGCTCAAATAATCGGCGGCTTTCGTTGATGAAATGCTCCACATCGCGTTTAATTATCTCAAAAAGGGCGATCAAATCAGGGTTGAGATCGCAGAGAATATAGCGCTCAAACTGGCTGTTGAGAAATACCGACCCTGCGCCGACAAAAGGCTCAATCAGGCAGCTTTTGTCTTTTGGCAGCAGTTTGTTAATCTCGGGAATTAAGCGAAATTTGCCTCCCGCCCACTTTAAAAAGGGCGGTGCTTGCCAACCATGCCAGGGGAGCGGGCCATCATCAGTCAAATTGACTGCAATCGTTGATAGCGGCTTTCACGCTATCAATATCATCCACCGCGCTGACGTAGGCCTGTCCAAGTTTTTTCAGCAGCACCAAGCGCAATTGCCCTTTGAGCACTTTTTTATCGCGCATCATCAGCGGCAGGTAATCCTCGGCGCTCATGCCGTCTGGCGACACCGTTGGCAAATTGGCACGCGCCAGCAGCCGCTCGAGGCGGGCAACATCGTCGCGACTAATGTCACCCAAGCGGTGTGAGAGCGCCGCGGCCATCATCATGCCGGTGGCCACCGCCTCACCGTGCAGCCAGTTGCCGTAGCCCAAGTGGGTTTCAATCGCGTGGCCAAAGGTGTGGCCGAGGTTAAGCAGCGCGCGTTGGCCGTGCTCTTTTTCATCATTGGCCACCACCATCGCTTTAAGCTCGCAGCAACGCTGAATACAATGGGAAAGTGCGGTCGGCTCAAGGGCGAGCAGCTGGTCGATGTTTTCTTCCAGCCAGCAGAAGAAGTCGTAATCTAAAATCGCACCGTATTTGATCACCTCCGCCAGGCCTGCGCACACTTCCCGCATCGGCAAGGTGCGCAAGGTAGTGGTGTCAATCACCACACTGGCAGGTTGATAAAACGCGCCAATCATATTTTTCCCCAGCGGGTGGTTGACGGCGGTTTTGCCCCCAACGGAGGAATCCACCTGCGAGAGCAGTGTGGTGGGCACTTGAATAAGGCGCACGCCGCGTTGGAAGCTGGCCGCCGCAAAGCCGGCCACATCGCCAATCACACCGCCGCCCAGGGCGACAATGGTGGTGTCGCGCGCGTGTTTTTCGTCTAAAAGTGCGGTGAAAATCAGGTTTAACGACTCAAGGGTTTTGATTTTTCACCATCGGGGAGTTGAACGTTAGACACCTCACAGCCCAACTCACGCAAAGTGCGGTTGAGCGTGTCAAGATAAAAGCCCGCCACGGTTGGGTTGGTGACAATCATCACCTTGTCGCCGGATTTGAGCGGCGCAAAAGCGCTGGCGGATTGCAACAGCTTTTCGCCAATGGCAATGTCATAGCTGCGATCTTTGAGTTCAACGTTCACCGATGTCATAGTCTGTCCTAGTTGATTGAGGTAAATTCGTCAATTAAGTCCATTAATTGATTGGCCATGGTGCGGGCATTTTGCTCGTCGGTGCTGATGGTGATGTCGGCAATCTCTTCATAGAGTGGATTGCGCACTTGGGCTAAATCTTCGAGCACTTGGCGTGGGTCGTCAACATCTTGCAGCAGTGGGCGTTTTTTGTCGCGCAGTGTGCGTTCGTATTGTTTGTCAACGGTGGTTTCAAGATAAACCACAATGCCGCGGGCGGAGAGATGATTGCGGGCATCTTTTGAAATGATGGCACCGCCGCCGGTGGAGAGCACAATCCCTTGGCGTTGGGTCAGCTCATCAATAATGCGGCTTTCGCGTTTACGAAATCCGCTTTCACCTTCAACATCAAAAATCCAACCGATGTCGGCGCCTGCACGTTGTTCAATTTCATAATCAGAGTCAACAAAATCCATGCCCAAATTTTGTGCAAGCTGGCGGCCGATAGTGCTTTTCCCAGCACCCATCGGGCCAATTAAGAAAATATTTCTTTTTCTGCCATTGTTATTGTGTTCTTATTCGTTAGTGATTGGAAAGCCGCAGGGTGCGACCACAGGCAAGTTAAAGGCAAGGGGCGGGCCACAAGAGAACACTAGGAAAGAAAATAACCCCTAACACTTCAACAAATAATTAAGGGGCTAATTATCGCAATAAATCGCCCCCTTTTTCAACCACTGAAACCACTTTTTATTAAAAACCGTAATGAAAGGCTTTATTCACTTTTGCAGGCTTGGCCTGTGGGCTGTTTTTCACCAAGTGCGGTGTGACAAAAATCACCAGCTCGCGTTTGGTGTGGCGCTTGTTCTCGCGCGAGAAAAGATGCTTGATGCCAGGCACATCGCCAAGCAGCGGCACTTTGTCTTGGTGATCGCTAATGGTGTCGTGAAACACACCGCCGAGCACAATGGTTTCACCGTTTTGCGCCGCCACTTGCGTTTGAATTTCTTGCTTGTCGATGGTGGTCATCTGATTGTCACCATAGGCAATATTTTTCCCGGGCGCGTTTTGGCTGACGGTCAAATCGAGCAAAATTTGGTTATCGTGGGAGATTTGCGGCGTGACCTCAAGGCCAAGCACCGCTTCACGAAATTCCACGTTTTGCGTGTCTTTGGCGTTGATCACATAAGGGATCTCGGTGCCTTGCTTAATGCTCGCTGGCTGCTTGTTGGTGGTGATAAGGCGCGGGCTTGCGATGATATTGACGTTGTTTTCACGCTCAAGTGCGGTCAGCTCCAAATCCAGTAAGCGCGAGTCAATCTTCGCCACCTGTAACGTCACGCCCGCGGCGGTGGCAAAGCTGTTGCCAAAGTTCACGTTGAGCTGGTTGTCGATGTTGTTAAAGCCATTGCCGCCAAGCTTGCCGGTGACCGCACTTGCTGTTTCGCTGGGTTGAAACAGCCCCCAGCGCACGCCCAGCTCGCGCATGCTTTCGTCACTGATGGTGACAATGCGCGCTTCAATCAACACTTGCTGGCTGGGCTGGTCAAGCTCGTGCACCAATTTCACCAAATGCTTGAGCTGTTCGGGCGTGTCTTGTAAAATCAGGCTATTGCTGCGCGCATCGCCACTGATGCGGCCATCGCCCGAGAGCAGGCTGCCCGTTTTCGGATTGAGCACCTCAATGAGCTCACCGACTTTGGCATAACGCAACTTCACTCGCCGCGTGCTGATCGTCGGCCCCTCACTGAGCGGCACGATGCTTTTGGCTTTGGCGCGCAAGGCATTGGCGACAAAATACGTCCCTTCCTCGTGACTGACCTCAAGCTTGTGTGTTTTCGCCAAGCTGTTGACGGCCTGCTCAAAGCTCACATTGCGCAGCCGCAGGCTGACATGGCCCTCCACGTCATCGTCGATGATCATATTTTTATCTTCCAGCAGTGCTAAAAATTGCAAGGTGTCTGCCAGTGGCGCTTGTTTAAGCCACAGCGTCATCGGTGCGGCGCTGGCGGTGAGGGTGAAAAGTGCGGTTAAGATAATACTCCAAATGCGCATGCTCACCTCACAACTGCCAGATTTTTTCAAGGTTATCGCGGCAGTGGCGCAGCACAATGTGCCGCTGCGCCACTTCGCTGATCTGCCACTCGTTGGCGATCACATTCCCCACTTCAGCCAGCAGCACATCGCCTTCGAGCTTGAGCAGAATATGCGGCGTGTCGTGGTGGATAATCAGCCCAATAGGTTTGTATTGATCAATCGGGCTGTCGCTCATCAGCCCAATTTCGCCGCACGGGTTGGCCTTCGTCGTCAAAGCTGGCGCGCTGGGCGCTTGGTGGTTGAATGGGTCACTGGCCGCGATAGCGGCGTGCGGTAAAAGTGCGGTCAAAAACACAAGCCAAAAACGGGTCATGGTGTCTCCTTGTTCGTGATAAAAAGTCCACTTGCGCGTGCACCGCACTTTGGTCAAGTCCACTTTGCAGGCTCAAGCGCATCGGCGTGAGGTTGCCAAAGCGTGACAGCAGCGTGCGCAGCATTTCATCGAGGCTCAAAAACGGGCCTGAAAACTGCAAGCCAAGCGTGGTTTGCTGGTCGAACTGCCACTGCGGCGTATCCAACGCGATGTGGGGGAATTGGGCAACATAATCGAGCAGCTGGCGGTTGACCTCAGGCACCACGCTGGCCATTTGTTGCTTAAGATGATGCGCGTTGTCGCGCCGTTTTTGCTCCAACACGGTCAGCAACTGCTGCTTTTTCGTTAAGGTTTGCGCCTGCGTTGTGCGCTCTCGCTCAAGCTTTTGCAGTCGTTGGTTAAGGTGTTGATGGCGCCACAGGCTTTGGCCGAGCACGAGGGCGCAAAGCAGCAGCACAATCACGCCATGCCAACGGCCTTTGAGGTGCGCCCACTGCCAGAGTTTGCCGTACTGAGCGATGTTAGTCATCACTCACCCCGCTAATTAGGCGAAAGCTGATGCCATTGTGATCCGCCACAAAATGGGTCAACTTGTTGCGCTCGTCATTGCCGTCGGCCAGCCAGTGGTGGGCGAGGGTCTCTTGCAGCTGTTCAAATTCTTGCTCGCTGAGCTGCTCCCCTTCAAGCAGCAGCTGTTGGTCACGCCGGCTGGCGTCTATTTCGGCTAGCGTCAGCCGCCCTTGCTGCCAGCCAAGCTCGCCGAGCAGTTGCATAAAATCGACAAACCGCACTTTGCCGGCCAAAAGCTGAATTTTCTGCCTACTTTGCTGGCTTTTTTGCAGCAAATTGAGCTGCTGTTGCACGGTTTGATTTTGCCCACGCAAGGCGGTGATCGCCTGCTGAGTGGTGTTGATTTGCGCTAGTGTGTGCGCTTGTTGCTCGTTGAGCCACACCGCCACCAGCGCAGCAACGCTAAGCGTGACGACATAAAGTGCGGTCAGCTTGACAACGCGTGTTTTCAGCGCGCGTTCACGCCAAGGCTGGAGGTTAAGCATCATGCCTCCTTTGCCACAGCGCGCAGCCCAGTGCGGTGAGGTTGGTAAACTCTTGGGTACAAAGTGCGGTTTGCGCCACCGCCCAAGGCAAGTTGAGCGTGCAATCGGTAGTGTTGTAAATCACCACATGTTCAATTTTGAGCTTACCAAAGCGGCTTTGCCAAGCGCTCAGGGCGCCTTCAAGATCGCTATGGTAGAGGAAGTTGAGTGGCGCGGCTTGGGCGTGGATTAGGCAACACAGATCGCGCGTGAGGTAAAGATAAAGCGCATTTTCACCCGCCTCGGGTGCGGCAAAGGCAAATGCGCGGTGCAGCGCATGGGCGCGGGAGTCAAGTGCGGTGAGTGGCAGTGGCGAAAACGTTTTGTTCACCGCTTGCAGGTGCTCGCGTTTGCAGGCGATGATTTCCACACAATCAATTTGCCGGCGCGTGCCCTCATGTTGCAGCGCGTGGGCGTGGTAGTCAAAATGCAACGCCGCAGGCGGCAGTGGCAGATTTTCGCTTAAAATTTGCAGCACTTGCTGATGACACGTCGCCGGCGTACTGTGGGGGGTGATCACCGCTTTATACCACACTTGGCTGAAATCTAGGCTCGCCACTGGCTGGCAGTGCTTGAGCGCACAAGGCAAGCCCGCGATGGGCGTGTTGAGCGCACCTTGCGTTTGTGCAAGCCTTGTATAGTGCGGTTTTTGCTCATCGTCGAGCACGCAGGCACACAGCGTTTCACCGTAAAGGGCAAGGCCGACGGTGGGCTTGGGGCGGCGTGCTTTTGCAAAAAATGCGATAAAGTTTTCCATAGTTTGCCAATCCTGCGGTATCATAGTAAGGTTACGAATTAAAGTTGCACAACAGGTGCTTGCACGAAACGTTATAACGCACCTGAGAGAAGATCACGATTGGCAAGAGAGAAATTTTCGATGAAGATCGTAAAAATCGTTTTAAGTTCACTGCTCACGCTCCTGATTGTCGGCTGCGTTGCGGTGGGCATTATGTATTATCACATCAAATCAGAGCTGCCCGATGTCAAAACGCTCAAAACCGTTGAGCTGCAGCAACCGATGCAGGTTTACACCGCGGATAACAAACTCATTGGCGAAATCGGCGAGCAGCGGCGCATCCCGGTTGCCCTTGAAAACATCCCGCCGCAGCTGATTCACGCCGTGTTGGCAACAGAAGACAGCCGTTTTTATGATCACTACGGGCTAGACCCAGTTGGGATTGCTCGCGCCGTGTGGGTGGCGATCACCAATGGCGGTGCCTCCCAAGGGGCGAGCACCATCACCCAACAGCTGGCACGTAACTTCTATCTCTCGCCTGAAAAAACACTGCTGCGCAAAGTCAAAGAGGCTGTGTTGGCAATTGAAATTGAAAAAAACCTCAATAAAAACGAGATCTTAAACTTATACCTCAATAAAATTTATCTCGGCTACCGCTCTTATGGCGTGGCGGCCGCGGCCAAAACCTATTTTGGCAAAAGTTTGCAGGAGCTCAGCCTTGGCGAAATGGCGATGATTGCCGGCCTGCCGAAGGCGCCTTCGACCATGAACCCGCTCTATTCCCTCAAGCGCGCCACCGAGCGGCGCAATGTGGTGCTGGGTCGGATGCTTGATGAGGGCTATATCTCCAAAGAGGAATACACCCAAGCAAAAGACGAGCCGCTGAAGGCGAGCTATCACGGCAGCCAGCTTGATTTCCAAGCCGATTATGTGGTGGAGATGGTGCGCCAAGAGATGGTGAAACTCTACGGCGAAGAAAACGCCTACACCAAAGGCTACAAAGTGTTCACCACCATCAACTCTGATGACCAACGCGACGCGCAAACCGCACTTCGCAATAATTTGATTAACTACGACATGCGCCACGGTTATCGGGGTGGTGCGCCGTTGTGGAAAAGCGATGAAGCGCCGTGGGATGAAGCGCGCATTACGGGCTTTTTGCGCAAGCTGCCTGACAGCCAGCCGCTGATCCCCGCCGCTGTACTTTCCACCAATGCCAGTGGCGCGCATTTGTTGCTCGCTGATGGTTCAACCTTGGATTTACCGTTCTCGGGCATGAAATGGGCTGGCGCAAGCGCGAAAAACAGCAAAGTGCGCTCAGGCGATCAAATCTGGATTCGCCAAAACAGCAAGCAAGAGTGGGTGCTTGCGCAAATCCCGCACGCCAACTCGGCGCTGGTTTCGCTCAATAGCCACGACGGCGCGATTGTCGCGATTGTCGGCGGCTTTAGTTATGGCCAGAGCAAATTTAACCGCGCCACACAATCAATGGTGCAGGTGGGCTCATCGATCAAGCCGTTTATTTATGCCGCGGCGCTGGATAAAGGCTTGACGCTGGCGACTATTTTAAACGACAGCCCGATTACCGTGTACATTAAGGGGCAAAAACCGTGGTCGCCGAAAAATTCACCGAATCGCTACGACGGCCAGCTGCGGTTGCGCCAAGGACTGGGGCAGTCGAAAAACGTGATGATGGTGCGCGCCACCCAAATGGTAGGCATTGATTATGTCGCGGATTTCCTCCCGCGTTTTGGCTTCAAGCGTGACCAATACCAGGCGACACTGGCGCTTGCACTCGGTGCTGCCTCATTCACCCCGCTGGAGATGGCGCGCGCCTACGCCGTGTTTGATAACGGCGGCTTTTTGATTGACCCGTATTTGATCGCCAAAATTGAAGACAACGAGGGCAAAACGATGTATCGCGCCAATCCGAAAGTGGCGTGCTTTACCTGCAACGACATCCCGGTGATTTATGGCGAGCAAGAAAAACTGGCGTTTTTAGACACCGCGGATGAAAAAGACCCAAGTGCGGTCACGCCAGCCGCGCAAGCCGACGGGGACCCAGACCAACAACCCGACAGTGTGCCGGATATCCCTGAGTTGCAAATTGAAAACAAACAACTCGACGATACTCAAGCGCCTAAACTGCTGGCAGACTCCGATGAAAAAGAGCCTGAAATTGCCCCGCGTGTGATCTCAGGCGAATTGGCCTTTTTAATGCGCAGCGCGCTGCACACCGCTGTGTATGGCGAAAAGGGCAGCAGCTGGAAGGGCACCGGCTGGCGCATGGGTAACAGCTTCAAGCGTGATGATCTCGGCGGCAAAACCGGGACTACAAACAACAACAAAGTGGCGTGGTACGCCGGCTTTGGTGCTGATTTAGCCACCGCAGTTTATGTTGGCTTTGATGACAATAAATTTGACCTCGGCCGTGGTGAGGCGGGTGCAATTACCGCCATGCCAGCGTGGCAAAGCTACATGCAAGCCGTGCTCAAAGACGTGCCACAACGCAAAGATGAAATGCCTGAAAACGTAGTGGAAAAACGCATCGACAAAGCCAGCGGCTTGCTCGGCGGTGGCTTTAAAGAATACTTTATCAAAGGCACGGAGCCGGTGCGCCGACACATTAAAGAACGCGGTTATAAAATCATGATTGACCGTGGCGACGGCAGTGGCCCGAAAGCAGAAGAGTTATTCTGATGGCGCAAGAGAAAAAATCATTAGAGGACATTTGCGCGGAGTTTGCGCAAATGGACACACGCCTTGCTCAAGCCCAGCGTGACCTTGCAGCATTGGCGGAGTTTGAAAAACGCTGGCAGGCCGCGCAGCGCAACATCAGCGCCTTGGAGGCGTTTTATTTTGATGGCACCTGGCTCTGGCTTGCCGATATTGAGAAATTAGACGCCGCGGGCAAGCACTATGCCTGCGCCAGTGAAGATGGTATTTGGAATATTTCAACCGAATTTCATCAACTCAAAATTGCGTGGTTAAAGCGCTTAGCCAAATCGTTATAACAAAAAAAGTGCGGTCATCAAACCGCACTTTTTGTATCATCTTGCACGCGAGGCGCCTCGGGCGTGTTATTAGGCTCAGGGTCTTTCACATCAGGGCGAATCGGCTCGGCTTCAAGTTGTGGCGTTGGCGAGGTTTCGGCCGGTGGTGTTGCCTCTTCGTCTGGCTTTTCTTTGTCTTTGCCCAGCAATTTGGCCTGCATGCGTTTGAAACTGCTGTTATCAGACAACCAAATATTCAAAAAGGCCTGATTAAACTCAGGGCTAAATTGCGGCTCCAGCACAGTGTCGTTGAGGACAAAATAACCTGTGTCTTCCAGCGCGATGTAACTTAAGCTGTCTTCGGGGTGAAAATCAGGCAGCGCCTTTTCAAGCTGGGTGAACCACTGCGCGCGGGTTTCTTTTGGCACGTCTGGGGCGATGCTATCAAGCTCTTTTTTCAACGTGATGGCAAAATTTTTGCCTTCCACCTGTTTGGCGTATTTCAAGGTCAGCATTAACGGGCGTTGGCCAGTTTTGTACTGCCCATCTTCACTAAACAGCGTGATGGTATAAATATGAAACGGGCCCCATTTGTAATCAACAGTGCCAAGTGGGATCCACTGCGCAAAAGCCGATTGGCCAAAGCCAAGCAGCGCGCAAAACAGTAGCGGTTTAAACCATTTCAATCTCATTTTGCCTCTAAAGCGAATAGTGGCGCAATTGAAACACAATTGCGCCATTTGAGCAAGATGCCAGCCTTAAGCTTTACATTTGCTTATTTCAGGCTGCCAACCATATCTTGTGGGCGCACCCATTCGTCAAATTGCTCAGGGGTGACCAAGCCAAGATTAATCGCTTCTTCGCGCAAGGTGGTGCCATTTTTATGCGCTGTTTTGGCGATTTTGGCCGCATTTTCATAGCCAATTTTGGTGTTAAGTGCGGTCACCAGCATCAATGAGTTTTCAAGCTGCATTTTAATGCGAGGGTGATTTGGCTCAATGCCGCTGGCGCAGTGCTCGTCAAAAGAAACACAGGCATCTGCCAGCAATTGCGCTGATTGCAAGAAGTTGGCCGCCATCACCGGTTTAAACACATTCAATTGGAACTGGCCTTGGGTGCCAGCAAATGCGATGGTGGTGTCGTTGCCCAGCACTTGTGCGCACACCATGGTCAGCGCTTCACATTGAGTTGGGTTGACTTTACCTGGCATGATTGATGAGCCTGGTTCATTTTCAGGGATTAAAATTTCCCCAATGCCGCTGCGAGGGCCAGAGGCGAGCAGGCGGATGTCGTTGGCGATTTTAAACAGCGATACTGCCAGTTGTTTCAACGCGCCGTGGGTTTCCACAATCGCATCATGGGTGGCGAGGGCTTCAAATTTGTTTTGCGCAGTCACAAACGGCAAACCTGTGAATTTGGCGATGTATTCGGCCACTTTCACGTCATAGCCTTTTGGTGTGTTCAAGCCTGTGCCCACTGCGGTACCGCCGAGGGCGAGTTCAGCCAAGTGCGGTAGCGTGTTTTTCAACGCTTTCAAACCAAAGGCCAATTGCGCGGCATAAGCTGAGAATTCTTGACCCAGAGTGAGCGGGGTGGCGTCCATCAAGTGGGTACGGCCAATTTTAACCACGTCTTTGAAATCTTGTGATTTTTTCGCCAACGTTTGTTGCAAACGTTCCACGCACGGAATGGTCACTTCCACCACTTTTTTATAGGCGGCAATGTGCATCGCGGTTGGGTAAGTGTCGTTAGAGGATTGGGATTTATTCACATCATCATTTGGGTGAATGGTGCTTTTTTCACCGAGTTTACCGCCGTTGAGGACGTGCGCACGGTGGGAGACCACTTCATTGACGTTCATATTTGACTGGGTGCCAGAACCCGTTTGCCAAATCACCAGCGGGAATTGCTCGTCGAGTTTTCCGTCTAAAATTTCATCACACACACTGCCGATGAGATCGCGTTTTTCTTGCGGCAACACGCCCAAATCACAGTTGGCATAGGCGGCGGCTTTTTTCAAATAACCAAACGCTTCAATGATTTCGTGCGGCATCGAGGCGGCAGGGCCAATTTTGAAATTGTTGCGAGAACGCTCAGTTTGCGCACCCCAGTATTTATCAGCGGGCACTTTGACTTCGCCCATGGTGTCTTTTTCGATACGATAATCCATGATGTTATCCTTAGTGTGATTGAAAATAGTGGGTTAAGTGTATCACTCGAAAGGATTAATTGAAATTCTTGCGTGGAGGAAAAAATCAATTTTTGTGACATAGATCATAAAACCTAACTGGCTGAATTATCAACAAAAATTGATTTTTAACGTGCGATTGATTAAGGTGCAAACGCTTTGAGTTGATCGTTAATCTCGGTTTGCGCCACATTGTTGGCATAATTACAAAGTGTGGCCAAAGCAACACCCATCACCACATCAAGCACGTTTTGATCGCTAAAGCCGGCCGCCTTGAAATCATTAAGCTGCGCGTCACTGACTTTGCCGCGCGTGTCGATAAGCTGCTGGGTGAATAACGCAAGGGCTTGATATTTTGGGTTTTCATCAATCAAAGTGCGGTTGCGCAGCGCTTGGAGCACACCTTCCGGCAAGCCAATCAGCGTGGCGATTTTGCTGTGGCCGGCGACACAAAAATCACAGCCATTATTCACCGCCGCCGTGATTTGCACCACCTCCAATTCAAACTTATCCAAACTGTTATGCCCGTTGAGCTTGCCCACTTCCTGATAAAACGCCAGTGCCTGCGGTGAGTTGGCCAACACCCCAATCAGATTGGGGATAAAGCCATTGTTTTTCTCCACTAATGCCACGCGCGCACGCGTATCCTCAGGCGCACTTTGCGCAGTATGAACGGTTAATCTAGCCATCATATTTCCTCTTTTTGTTGTGTTTTCAGTAGATTAACCAAGCCTAAGGGCATTGTAAAAGACACAAGGGTTATAGCTTATGCCTTTTTGGCATAACCGCACTTTGCGTATGTCGTATAAGTATAAACAAGATAAGAAGACATAAAAAAACCACTGCGATGAGTGGTTTTTTAATTTGGGTTTGATAGATTAACAATCGACTTCAGCGATTTTTACTGGGCGGCCCTCTTGCAATGATTTTTTCGCGGCCAGCGCGATTAAAACCGGTTGCAAGCCATCGTTGCCGTTGACGGCCGTCGGTTTGTCGTTGAGGATGGCATCAATGAAACTGTCGATTTCGCTGGCAAAAGATTGCATATAGCGCTCAAGGAAAAAATACTTCGGCTTTTCTGAAACAATGCCATGTTCACCCGAGAAAACCGCACTTGAGGCTGTGTCGTTACTGATTTGAATCGCCCCTTTTGAGCCGAAAACCTCAGCGCGTTGGTCGTAGCCATAAACCGCTTTTCGGCTGTTATCAATCACGCCGATGGCGCCATTGGCCAGTTTTAACGTGATGACGGCGGTGTCGATATCGCCAGCTTCGCCAATTTTAGGGTCGACAAGCACATCGCCGAAGGCGAACACTTCAACCACCTCGCTGCCAGAGAGATAACGCACCATGTCGAAATCATGAATAGTCATGTCAAAGAACATGCCACCTGATACTTTCACATACTCAATTGGCGGCGCTTCTGGGTCGCGGGAGGTGACTTTGATAATATGCGGCTGGCCGATATCACCTGCTTGAACACGATCTTTAATCGCTTTGAAATTATGATCAAAGCGGCGGTTAAAGCCCACTTGGAATTTCACCCCTGCACTGTCAACCGCGTTGAGTACCTCTTTGATTTTGCCGACCTCAGCATCGACGGGCTTTTCACAAAAAATGTGTTTGCCAGCGGCTGCCGCTTCAATTGAGATTGGCGCGTGAGTATTGGTTGAGCTGCAAATTAGCACGGCAGTAATGTCTGGGTCATTCAAAATAGCATGGTAGTCATCGTAAACGTGCTCAATCCCCATCGAGCTTGCCCATTCTTTTAGCTCTGGTGTGATTTTTACATCAGAAATCGCCTTGATTTCAGCGTCTTTTACATATTTGCTGATACTTTCGCTGTGCACACGGCCAATTCGGCCAGCGCCAATAATGCCAACTTTTAACATATTACACTCCTGCAACGTCTTTAATATAACGGCGACCTTTTAAAGCATATTCAAATGGATTGGCCAGCGCGGGGTCTTGCTCTGCTTCAACCACCATCCAGCCTTGATAATTGTGTTTATCTAAAATGTCAAAGATCGGTTTAAAATCAATTACGCCATCACCCGGCACGGTGAAAGTGCCTTTTTTCACGCCGTCAAGGAAGCTCAAATCATTTTGTTTGACCTCCTCAACAATCTCGTCGCGCACGTCTTTTAAATGCACATGAACAATGCGATCCACGTATTTTTCAAGCACATCTAGCATGGCTTGTTGGGAGCCTTCAGAATAATACAAGTGGCCTGAGTCAAATAAGAGATAAACATCATCGTTGACGATTGCCATGTAACGATCAATTTCTTCAGGTGTTTGAATACCAGTGCCCATGTGGTGATGGAGGCAGACTTTCATGTCTTTTTCGCCAGCCAATTTAGCCAGCTCGTTGTAGCCCTCGGCTAAGCGTTGCCATTCTTCATCGTTAAATGTTGTTTTCTCTTTAAAAATGGCTTTATTTTGCCCCTGAATGCTGCGGCTTTGCTCAGAGCAGCCGATAACTTTCGCTCCTAAGGCATGCAAAAAATCGCGGTGTTCGATAAAGGCTTTAATGGTTTCGTCTTTTTTGCCGTCCACAAAAAAGGTGCTAAACCAAGCATTGCAGACGCTGATGCCACGAACGTCTAATTTATGCTTTAATTCAGCAACATTTTTGGGGTATTTATTGCCGACTTCACAGCCTTCAAAGCCGGCCAGTGCCATTTCACTAATGCATTGCTCAAATGTATTTTCAGCACCCAGTTCAGGCAAATCGTCATTTGTCCAACCAATTGGGGCAATACCGAGCTTAATATTTTCTTTTTTCATTGTTGTCTCCTATTGTGAATTTAATATTGTCGAGCTTGTTTAATATGCTGTTGAGATTTTTCAAATGCGGCTTTAATGCGCTCTTTTTGTGATACTTCAGCCACACCGACATGCCACCAGCTACCATAACCATGAGCCATCGTTTTCGGTAAAACTTTAATATCAATTAACGTTGAAACCTGTTGTTTTTTCGCATCTTGCAATGCCAACAAAAGTTCTTCTTCTGACCGCACTTTATAGGTTTTGCAGCCATAGGAGGCGGCATTCATGGCAAAATCAACAGGGATTAACCCTGCATCAAGGCGATTATTTTCGGCATTTCTGTAACGAAATTCGGTACAGAAACTGTCCATGCCATTGCCCACTTGTAAATTATTAATGCAGCCATGGGCCATGTTATCGAAGAGAATAATGTTGATTTTTTTGCGCTCTTGAATAGAGGTGATCAACTCTGAATGGAGCATTAAATAAGATCCATCACCCACAAGGGCGTAAACTTCTTTTTCAGGTTCAGCGAGTTTGACACCCAATGCGGCGTTAACCTCATAGCCCATGCAGGAATAGCCATATTCCAAATGGTAACTGTTTTCGCCTTTGCTCTCCCAGGTGCGTTGAAGATCGCCAGGCAAGCTGCCGGCGGCCGCGACAATAATATCGTCTTTGCCAAATGCTTGATTCAACAGACCAAGCACGCGGGTTTGCGTTAGAGTTGAGCCCGTGATGGAGAGAAATTCTTGGAAAAGCTGATCGCGATTTGTGATGGCATCATCAATTTCAGGCGTGAAGCTGCGCCCTGTGTAGGTCACATTTTCCAAGCGACGTAACTCATTATGCAGCGCTTCTTTGGCTGATTGAATGCGATCATGCCATTGCGCTTTCCAGCCTAGCTCTGTTAACTTGGCGTGTAATTGCGAAAGTGCGGTTTTGGCATCAGCACAAATTTGGATGCCATCTAATTTATAAGCATCAAAGCGCGCAATATTAATGTTGATGAAGTTCACCTCAGGGTGTTGGAACAACCATTTTGATGAGGTGGTGAAATCCGTGTAGCGGGTGCCGATGCCGATAATCACATCCGCTTCTTTTGCCAAGGTGTTAGCGCTCAAACAGCCCGTTTCACCAACGCCACCGACATTAAACGGATGTGTGCAATCGACCGCACTTTTACCGGCTTGGGTTTCAGCAAAAGGGATGTCAAAGGCCTCAGCGAAGCGTTTTAATTCCTCAGCTGCTTGGGAATAACGCACGCCACCGCCACAGATGATAAGCGGTTTTTTCTTTTCTTTTAAGCAGGCCAGCGCATCGTCCAGCATGGCTGGTGTGGCTGGGGTTCTTTCAATGCGGTGAATCCGTTTTGCTAAAAAACTTTCAGGGAAATCATAAGCCTCCGCTTGCACATCTTGAGGTAGCGCAAGGGTCACAGCACCTGTTTCAGCCGGGTCAGTGAGCACGCGCATTGCATTAATGCAGGCCGACATCAATTGTTCAGCGCGCGTGATGCGATCCCAATATTTACTGACCGCTTTGAAAGCGTCGTTGGTGCTAATGCTTAAATTGTATGGCTGCTCAATTTGTTGTAATACTGGGTCAGGTTGGCGGGTTGCAAACACATCGCCAGGCAACAGCAGGAGGGGGATACGGTTGGCCGAGGCGGTTGCGGCGGCGGTAATCATATTGGCCGCACCAGGCCCGACCGATGACGTGCAAGCATAAATTTGTTGGCGGTTTTTTTGTTTGGCATAACCGATAGCGGCATGCGCCATCCCTTGTTCGTTTCTGCCTTGGTGAACAATAAGCTGGCCTGGGTCTTGCTCAAGCGCTTGGCCAATGCCAAGCACATTGCCATGACCAAAAATGCCAAAAATCCCAGTGACAAATTTGATGACTTTGCCATCTACTTCAACATATTGATTATCTAAGAATTTAATCAGCGCTTGTGCGACGGTTAAGCGTTGTGTACCCATAGATTCTCCTTACATCTGCGTAATAAGTTTGGTTGCTTGCATTGTACTGCAAAAAATCGGCTGCGAAACCACAAATGGAATATTAATTTCATTTTTGAGACAGCGATCAATTTTTTGATAATTTTTACTGGATAACAATAAGTTGTTATTCCTTCTTGGCAGTGGTATGAGTAGAAAAAGTGAGATCTGGCTCTAAAAATTTTGTCGTCATGCTAGACAATTGAAATATTTATTCTAAAATTTGAGAAAATGAGACACCACGTTATGGAGCGTATTATGAAAAAAACACGAGATGTCATTTGCCTAGGGCGTGTAGCTGTTGACTTATATGGGCAACAAATTGGCTCAAGGTTAGAAGATATGGGCAGTTTTGCCAAATACTTAGGCGGCTCATCAGGGAATGTGGCCTATGGAACTGCGATTCAAGGCTTGAAATCCGCGATGCTTGCCCGTGTTGGTGATGAACACATGGGGCGTTTTTTAAGAGAAGAGCTTCAAAGTGTGGGTGTGGATACCAGCCATTTGATCACCGACAAAGAGCGGCTAACCGCACTGGTGATTTTGGGCATTAAGGATACAGAAACGTTTCCGCTGATTTTTTATCGTGACAACTGTGCCGACATGGCCATCACCTCAGAGGATATTGATGAGGAATTTATCGCCAGCGCAAAAGCATTAGCTATCACCGGCACGCATTTATCCCATCCGCACACTCGCCAAGCAGTGTTGACCGCACTTGAGTATGCCGCGCGCAATGGCACGAAGCGCTTGCTGGATATTGATTATCGGCCCGTGCTGTGGGGGCTCACCTCATTAGGAGACGGTGAAACACGCTATATTGACTCCCAAGCGGTGACGCAATCGCTACAAGAGGTGCTGCACCATTTTGATGTGTTGGTGGGCACTGAAGAAGAGTTTCATATCGCAGGTGGCTCGACAGATACGCTAACCGCTTTAAAGAATGTGAGAAAATGCTCCAACGCCACATTGGTTTGTAAGCGCGGTGCGTCAGGCTGCTCTGTGTTTGAAGGCGACATTCCAGATGATATTGATGGTGGCTTAAATGTGTACGGCGTCAGAGTGGCGGTGTTGAATGTGCTCGGCGCGGGGGATGCGTTTATGTCGGGTTTGCTGCGCGGTTACATCAACAATGAAGGCTGGGAGCAGGCCTGCCGTTATGCCAATGCCTGCGGTGCGCTTGTGGTCTCGCGTCACGGCTGCGCGCCAGCTATGCCAACCAAAGTGGAGTTGGATGATTATTTAGCCCGCGCTGAACGTGTGCCACGGCCTGATTTAGATGAGCGTTTAAATCATCTCCACCGTGTCACCACCCGCAAACAGCAATGGCAAAATCTGTGTATTTTTGCTTTTGATCATCGCAAACAACTTGAAGATATGGCGAGAAGTTGTGGCGCCGATGTGGAAAAAATCCCGCAACTCAAAGTGCTATTGCTTAAAGCGGCAGAACGCGTTGAGCGTAATGAAGCCCTGCAAGGTGAAGTGGGCATTTTAGCCGATACCACCTACGCGCAAGAAACGCTCAACCATGCCACTGGCAAAGGTTGGTGGATTGCGCGGCCAATTGAGCAACCAAGCTCTCGCCCGTTGTCACTTGAGCATGGCGACCTTGGCACGCAGCTCGTAAAATGGCCAACGGATCACATTGTCAAATGCCTTGTGTTTTATCATCCAAGCGATGAAACAGCCCTCAAACAGCAACAAGACAAAAAACTCCTGGAGGTTTATCAAGCCTGTTGCCGCAGTGGTCACGAATTGCTGTTAGAGGTCATTTTACCGGCGGATATGCCGCATGAAGAGCACTATTATCGCGACATTATCTCGCACTTGTATGACTTAGGCATCAAACCTGATTGGTGGAAATTGCCAGGCTTGAGTGCTCAAGCTTGGGCCAAATTAAGTAAGATTATCACCACCCAAGACGACTATTGTCGTGGTATACTCATTCTAGGCTTAGATGCCCCTGAAAGTGTGTTTGACCGCACTTTTAGTGAGGCGAAAGACTGCAAGCTGGTGAAAGGTTTTGCTGTTGGCCGGACCATTTTTGGTGAGCCATCAAAACAGTGGCTGGCAGGTGAGATTGATGATACGCAATTAATTGATGCGGTGGCTGAGCGTTATCAACGGTTAGTCCAGCTGTGGAAAAAATACCGTTAGTGCACAGCACAGACAATAATAAGCCGCATGAAAGTGCGGTTTATTTTTTAAATCGCGCGTGGAGGGCATATGAATGAATCGCTAATTCCCAATATTGAATTGTTTTTAACACAGGTTACGCCCTTTAATTATCTGCCCGAGGAGATGATCACCCAAATCGCGCACCATATTGAAATAAGCTATTATCCTAAAGGCCAGCAAATCATACTTGAAAAAGCAGGCCAAACCGCACTTTTTATTATTCGCGTTGGGGCGATTGAGCAGCGTTATCAAGATAATTCACTAAGAGCGCGGCTCGAGAACGGAGAAGTGTTTGGCTTTAGTTTGTTTAATCAGCAAGAACAAGAAAAATATGAAGCGATAGCACTTGAAAATACGCTTTTGTATCAGGTGCCTAATCACTATTTGAGCACGCTGCTGGCCGAATACCCTCATTATGCGCCCTATTTTTCCGACCAAGTTGCAACCCGGCTGATGAATGCCAGCTCAAAGCAGATTCTCTCTCACCAGCAAAGCACACTGATGAAAGAAGTCGGCGAGATTGCCAATCGCAAAGTCGCCTTTGTTGACCCCAACCATTCCATTCGTGAGGCGGCTTTGGTGATGACCAATCAGCGGCGATCTTCGGCATTAATTATGCAAGAGGGCAGGCTTGTAGGGATTGTTAACGATCGCGATATGACCAAAAAAGTGGTTGCCAATGGGCGCAATATTAATGAACCTGTCACGTCAATTATGACGGAAAATCCGCCCACCATTGCAGCCTCAGAGCGAGTTTTAAATGCCATTGTGTTAATGATGAAAATAATTTACGCAATCTCCCAGTGCTTGACGGCGATGAAATTGTAGCGGTGTTGAGTGCGACTGATTTGGTCAGCAATAACTCTGTGCAATCGATCTTTATTATTAACCGAATTTTTCAAGCCAAAACGTTGGAAGCACTGGTAGAATTAAAAAAAATGCGTGATGAAATTTTTATCACATTGATTGAAAATGAAGTATCTTATGATCAAATTATGCAAGTGATGAGCTTGATTGCAGATTCTTTTATGCAAAAGCTTATCATGATGGGCGAAAATCAGTTAGGCACACCGCCGTGCCATTATGCATGGTGCGTTGCCGGCTCCCAAGCTCGGGAGGAAATGCACGTTGTATCTGATCAAGATAATTTTATTATCTTGTCGCACGAGCTTAATGATCAAGAGCGAGACTATTTTTCTCAACTGACGCAATTTGTTAATGACAGCTTAGATAAGTGCGGTTATGAAAAATGCAGTGGCGATTTCATGGCGTCTAATCCGAAATGGTGCCAATCTTTGCCAGTTTGGGAGGCTTATTTTGCTGATTGGATAATGCATCCTGAACTTGAAAAGCTGCTCAATGCCTCTGTGTTTCTTGACCGTAGAGTTATTTTTGGTGATGAATCACTGCTGCACAAACTGGATAATCAAGTGATTGAGCGGATAAAAATAATCATCGATTTATTTCCTATTTGGTTGCAAACTCCATTCGCGTGAAAGCGCCCATCAGTATTTTCAAAAACTTTGTGTTGATCAAAGAGGGCGAAAATAAAAATAAACTGAATCTTAAAAAGCGCGCGATCAGTTTGCTGGTTGATTTAGCCAGAATTTATGCACTAGTTGGTAACTGTGAGCGAACCTTAAACACAAAAGAGCGGTTTAAATACAGTGTTGAGCAGGGTGTGATTGACAAAAACACCTATGATGACATCAGTGCGGCCTATCAATTTGTTTGTTCATTGCGGTTGAAATATCAACTCAACGATATTAAGCAAAACCGCACTTTATCTAATCATATTGACCCCAAATCGCTCAACGCCTTTGAGCGGAATAATTTAAAAGATGTTTTCCGGTTGATCAATCAACTCCAGCAAGCCGCTGAAATGCGCTTTTCACAAAAGGGATTAATGCGATGATTTTGGATAACATCCTGCATTTTAGTCATCCTCTGGCTAAATTGGAGAAGCAACGCCTGAAATTGTGTCAATCCAAAACATTGCCAGATAGCCTTTACCCGTTGTTGAGTACAAAAATTGCGACTATTGATAGCCCACTTGAGCAGTTGCATTATCTTGTGATCGATTTTGAAACAACGGGATTAAATTCGATGATCGATAATATCCTCAGTGTGGCGGCTGTACCCATTGATCATTTTCAAATTAAACTCTCTCACGCCTTCCACTACTATGTGGCTGAAACACAAGTGAAAGAAGATACGGCAATCATTAATCACATCGTGCCTCAAATGCTAGACGGTGCCCGCATTCTTGATGACGTGATGCATCAGCTTTTTAAACTGATGTGCGGCAGGGTTATTATTGCTCATGGCGCTATGATTGAAAAACGTTTTATTCTTCACTATTTGGCTGCACGCTATAATATATCTTCATTGCCTATTATCTGGCTAGATACATTAAAACTTGAGCGTTCATTTATCAATAAATATCGTGGCAGTAT
This sequence comes from Spirabiliibacterium mucosae, assembly GCF_014884965.1. GTDB lineage: Bacteria > Pseudomonadota > Gammaproteobacteria > Enterobacterales > Pasteurellaceae > Spirabiliibacterium > Spirabiliibacterium mucosae. The sequence continues at coordinate 30,880 of NZ_JABTBO010000004.1, forward strand.
GAATGAAGATTTTCAGTTGTCTTCCGTCCGTAAAACATATGATTTGCCAGATTATATTACTCACAATGCTTTAATCGACTCCATTGCCACAGCAGAGCTTTTTTTGGCACAGGTGAATTATTTATTTGGCGAGGATAAGAAAACATTAGGCGAGGTTTACAAACGTTCTTCAACCGCACTTTAAAAATAGCAAGCTGCAAAGCAGCTTGCTATTTGCGATGAGCGTTAATGGAATGCATTCAATCTTTGTTTTGCAAAGGTATACAGGAAGTACAATACCGTGGCTGCCGCGAAACAGTAGTAGCCAATCCAGACGGCTGTCATCACGTTATTTGCCATGAAGATATACATGGTCAATGACAACAAAGTGATGATCAATGAGACAGGTTTAACATAGGCCCAAGGCTCAATATCCACTTGTTTGGTATAAACTTCCTCATAAGGTGTTTCCATCGGTTTGAAGTGACCGATTAACAGCATCACAGCAATGTTAATCACAAATAAAATGCCGACAAGATGGAAGAAGTGAATATCTAATTTCAAAATGAAATTACACAAGATATAAGCGGCCATACCAAAAATTAAACCAAATTTAGCGGCAATTGGTGGCACGCGTTTGGTCAGCAAGCCAATAATCACGACACTTAAAATTGGGGCATTAAACACACCTTGAAGTTGTTGGATAAGATAAAACAATCCATCTGGCGCATTGGCTACAAGCGGGGCAACAATCATTGCAGTGATGGCCAAGACTATCCCGACAATTTTGCCCACGTTGACCAATTTGGTGTCACTGGCATTTGGATTAATTTGTGCTTTATACACATTGCGAGAAAACAAGGTGACGGAGGAGTTCAGCGCACTGTTAAAGGTGGATAACACCGCCCCCACAACAACAGCCGCGAAGAAGCCAACCAACGCATCAGGCAAGACAAGGTGAACCAGATTTGGGTACGCTTGGTCAGGGATATCCAATTTCCCTTGGAAAATATGATAAGCAACAATCCCTGGCAGGATGATCAAAAGCGGCCCTAATAATTTCAAGAAGGCACACAACAGCACCCCTTTTTGCCCTTCTTTTAGACTTTTAGCGCCCAGAGCGCGTTGAATAATGGACTGGTTTGTACACCAAAAGAACATATTCGAGACAATCAGGCCAGTAAAGAGGGTGGAGAAAGGCACAACGGAGTCAGCGTCACCAATGGAGTTGAAATGTTCAGGATTGGCGTGATAAACCTCTTTAAGCCCTTGCCATGCATTGCCATCACCCACATAACTCAAGCCAAGGTAAGTGACCAAGATCCCGCCAACCAATAAGCCAACACCGTTGATGGTATCGGATACTGCAACGGCTTTTAAACCGCCGAAAATGGCGTAAATTGAGCCAAGGATGCCCACGCCCCAAACAATAAACCAAAGTGATGTGGTTTTATCAACGCCGAACACTTCAGAGACTTGAAACAAGCTTTCCAGCGCCAAAGCCCCTGTGTAAAGCACAATCGGCAGCAATGAAATGACATAACAGCCTAAGAACAAGAGCGAGGTGATTAACAGCGTACCTTTATCGAAACGCTTTTCGAGAAATTCAGGAATCGTGGCAATCCCCAATTTCAGATATTTAGGCAAAAGTAAAAGGCAAAAAGTGCAATCGTAATCGCCGCCATCACCTCCCAGGCCATCACGATAAATCCAGAGCGGTAAGAGAGGCCGTTTAGCCCCACAAGATGTTCAGTTGAAAGGTTTGTGAGCATCATTGAGCCTGCAATAAAGATTGCAGTCAGTGAGCGCCCAGCCAGATAATAACCCTCGGAATGAGTCAGATCATCTTTGTGCGTGTACCACCATGCTAAAATTGCCACAAAGGCCGTGAAGCCTATAAACGAAATAAATGCCAACATACCAGCTCCTTTTTGATTAAAACAACACGATTTACATTTCAATCAATAAGATCAAAATTGTTTCATCTTTGTTCTAATATGAAATATACGTTTCAAAAATAATGTTGTAAATATGCAATGTGTTATTTTGCTAGCGAGATCAAATTTTTAGTCACAGTGATGCACTGCCCAAAACCGCACTTTAAAGTGCGGTTTTTAGATCTGATTCAGGCGCGTTTCGGTGAGGTGGTGGGCGGTGGTGAGGTAGTCACTCAAGGTGGTGCGGCTGACGAGGTGGATGTCGTCGAAGACGTGGTGGGTGATGTCGCTGATGCCGCAGAAGTTGAAAAGGCCGTCGGCGAGCATGTCGCGGATGGATTTGTCAAAGCCAAAGCCTTTGTATTCTTGCCAGTTGCTGCCGATGGTGATGAATTGGTGCAGCCGTTTGCCGCGCAACAGCCCTTGGGATTCGCCGTTGACGGTTTGATAGGCAAAGCCGAAGGTTAAAGTGCGGTCGAGGTAGCCTTTCAAAATGGCGGGGAAGCCCATCCACCACAGTGGGTAGATTAAGGTGATCAAATCCGCTTGGCGGATGAGCGCGTGCTCGTAGGCGATGGCGTCGTCGATTTTGCCTTGGTAGCTTGCCGAAAGCTCTTCCCAAGAAAGCACGGGGTTGAACAGCATGGCGTGCAGGTCCCGCACCACGGGTGCCCAACCGCACTTTTTGCTCGCCTCCACCACTTGCGCGAGGATCGCGTGGTTGAAACTGTCAGGATTGGGGTGAGCGATGATGATTAAATGTTGTTTCATGCCACTTTCTCAACACAAAGGGTGATGCCTTGCACGGCGATGACTTTCACGTTGTCGCCGATGCGTAATTGTTGGCCTTGAATGCGCCAGGTGGTGTCGCCAAATTGCCCGCGGCCAATGCCGCTGTCGGCAAAGGCCAGCACGCGACCGGTTTGCCCGATCATCGCCACGCCACGCTGGTTGAGCTCGTTGTGGCTGTCGTCGGCTTGGTCTTTTTGATGCTGCACGCGCCACCACACCATGCTGCAGGCGATCGCGATGCAGGCAAACAGCACCCAGCTTAGCGTGACAGACAACGGTAAAAGTACGGTCAACAGCGCCATCACCAGCCCTGCCAGGCCAAACCACAGCAAGAAGATGCCAGGCAGCAGCAGCTCGCCGATGAGCAAAATAAAGCCCAAAATCAGCCACTGCCACATGCCCCAATCGCTAAGCCACGCCATAATGCCCCCTAATCTTTTTGTGTTTTCAACAATTCGGCGATGCCGGCGATGGAGCCAATTAAATTGCCCGCCTCAAGCGGCATCAGCACCACTTTGCTGTTGTCGGCTTGGCCAATTTTTTGCAGCGCTTCGGTGTAGCGTTGCGCCACAAAGTAGTTGATGGCATTAGTGTTGCCTTGGGCGATGGCGTCAGACACCATTTTGGTGGCACGCGCCTCGGCTTGTGCTTCCCGCTCACGCGCTTCGGCTTTTAAGAAAGCCTCTTGACGTTCCCCTTCGGCTTGCAAAATGCGTGATTGTTTGTCCCCTTCGGCGCGCAATATTGCCGCTTGGCGAATCCCTTCGGCCTCAAGCACCTCGGCGCGTTTGTTACGCTCGGCTTTCATTTGCGCATTCATCGAATCAATCAGCTCGCGCGGTGGGCGCACGTCGCGGATTTCAATCCGCGTAACCTTCACGCCCCACGGGTTGGTGGCTTCATCGACAATCATCAGCAAGCGCGAGTTGATGGAATCACGCTGGGAGAGCATTTCATCAAGCTCCATTGAGCCGAGCACGGTGCGGATATTGGTCAAGGTGAGATTGACAATCGCCTGCTCAAGATTATTTACCTCATAGGCGGCGTTGCGCGCGTCAATCACCTGCACAAAGCAGACCGCGTCGATCGACACATTGGCGTTGTCTTTGGAGATCACCTCTTGAGAGGGAATGTCGATCACCTGCTCCATCATATTAATTTTGCGCCCCACGCGGTCGATAAACGGCACAATAAAATTCAAACCAGGCGTGAGCGTGCGGGTGTAGCGCCCAAAGCGTTCAATCGTCCAGTGGTAGCCTTGTGGCACCGTTTTGAGGCTGGAGAACAGGGTGACGACCACCAGCATGATAAAAAAGATCACCGCCACCGGCAGGGTATCGAGAAATTCCATAGCAAACTCCACAGTTAAATCACCTCTTGATGATAATCATAACCCGCGCCGTTTGCAATAAAATGCAAAGTGCGGTTGATGCAACTTGGCTCGTCTTCATCGTGGTGAGAGACAAAAATCAGCTGCGTTTGGCTGTTGTCGATCAACTGCTCGATAAAGGTCAGCACCAAATGGCGGTTGAGCGCATCGAGGCCCATCAGCGGCTCGTCTAAAATCAGCACGGGTGGGTGCTTGACCATTGCGCGGGCGATGAGCAGCAATCGCTGCTGGCCAAATGAGAGGCTTTTAAACGGCTTGTTGGCCAGCGCGCTGAGGTTGAGCCGCGCTAGCCACTGCTGAGCGCGCAAGCGCGTGGCGTCATCAACATGTTGGTAAACGCCAATGGAGTCAAAAAAGCCCGAGATAATCACATCCAACGCGCAGCAGTTGACGCGGTAATCAAGATGCAATTGGTTAGATACGTAGCCGATGTGTTGTTTGATTTCCCACACCGTTTCACCACTGCCGCGCTGGCGGCCAAAAATATGCACATGGTTGTTGAACGCCTGTGGATGATCACCTGTAATCAGTGAAAGCAGAGTGGATTTGCCGCAGCCATTGCCGCCTTTAATCCACCAGTGCTCGCCCTTTTTCACCTGCCATGAGAGCTGATTTAAAATCACCTTATCGCCAAATTGCACGCGCACATCTTTGAGATCAAACAGCACTTCGCAACCCAGGGGCGCTGGCGGGTTTAGCGGGGCAGGGATGGCTTGATGGGTTGCCGTTTCGGCATAACACAGTTGCTGGAAAATCGGATTTTGCTGAATCTGTGAAAACGGCGCTTGCAGCACTTGGTGGCAGTGGCTGAGCAGCGTGATACTGTGCGCTTCGGCTGGGATGTCGTGCAAACGGTTGAGAATCAGCACCACGCAGCGTGATTGGCTCAGTTGCGCCATCAACGCTTGCCAATCACGTTGCGCTTGTTGGTCGAGCCCCTCGAAGGGCTCGTCGAGGATCACTAAATCAGGTTCATCGAGCAGACATTGTGCCAGCAGCACTTTGCGCGCTTCGCCGGTGGAAAGTAGCTTGAATGGACGCGCTAAAAGTGTGGAGATATTGAGCTGTTGCGCCACCGTGTGCAGTGCGGCGTGATGGGCGCGGCCATTGAGGATAATCTCTTGCGCGCTTGGGCCAAAATCGTCAGGTGAGCGGGTGTCGTCGTTGAGCTCGTGGGCAATGCGCTCAATCAGCTTTTGGTGCGTGCGCAATGACAGCAGTGCAGGGCGTTGAAAGCGGTTTTCATACTCGCCGCGCGCGCAAGGCTGATGCTGGCTGATAAACTGCGCCAAGGTGCTTTTGCCCGAGCCATTGTGGCCCACAATCACACCAAAGTGCGGTGTGCTTAGGCTAAATTGGTCAATGTGCAGCGCGCGCGAGGGCGCGATTTTAATCTCAGCGTTGCAAAGGCGTAACATAATCCTCCCATAAAAAAAGCGAACGCAAGGTTCGCTTTCGGTTATTAGTTGGCTTTGTTGCGCTCGCCGATGTCGGCGGCGGCGGTGAACACCACGTCGGTGGAGGAGTTCAGCGCGGTTTCGGCGGAGTCTTGAATCACCCCGATGATAAAGCCCACGCCGATCACTTGCGCGGCGATGTCGTTGGAGATGCCAAACAAGCTACATGCCAGCGGGATCAACAGCAGTGAGCCGCCCGCCACACCCGAGGCGCCGCAGGCGCAGATGCTGGCTACCACGCTCAATAAAAGTGCGGTGGTGAAGCTCACCTCAACCCCGAGGGTGTTCACCGCGGCCAGCGTTAAAATGGTCACAGTGATCGCAGCACCCGCCATGTTGATTGACGCCCCCAGCGGGATAGAAACCGAGTACGTTTCTTCATCGAGGTTCAAGCGCTTACACAGGTTGATGTTCACCGGGATATTGGCCGCTGAGCTGCGGGTGAAAAAGGCGGTCAAGCCACTTTCACGAATGCACACCCAAATGAGCGGGAACGGGTTTTGGCGCGTTTTCCAAAACACCAAAATTGGGTTGACGACAAAGGCGACGAACAGCATGGCGCCGACTAGCACCCCAATCAAGCGCGCGTAAGTATTGAGCTCGCTCAAGCCTTGTGAGGCAATGGAGGCGGCCACCAAGCCGAACACCCCAAATGGCGCAAAGGCAATCACCACTTTCACGATCATCGACACCGCCTCGGCCAGCTCGTGGATAAAGCGTTTGGTGGATTCACTGGCGTGGCGCAGTGCAAAGCCAAGCCCGATCGCCCAGGCCAAAATGCCGATGTAATTGGCGTTGAACAGCGCTTTGACTGGGTTGTCGACAATGTTCATTAACACGCTCATGATAACCTCAGTGACATTTTGTGGCGGGCTGAGCTCGGCATCAGTGGTCACCAGCGAGAGCGTGGTTGGAAAGAGGTAACTGGCGATGACCGCCACCAGTGCCGCCAAAAACGTGCCGATCAAATACAACACAATGATCGATTTCATGGTTTTGCCGCTGTGGTCGCTGTCGCTTTTCTTTTTATTGCTGATGGCCGAAAGCACCAGCACAAAAATCAAAATAGGCGCAATTGAGCGCAAAGCGCGCACAAAAAGCTCACCTAACACGCCAACACTGTTGGCTAAATTAAACCCAAGGGTTGGCTCAAGTGGCGCGCTGATGAGGGCAACCAGCAGCCCCAGCACCAAGCCCACGGCGATTTTGGCAATTAAACTGCCTTGAAATAAAAGTGCGGTTAGTCGATTTGAGTTACTCATAATTCATTGTAATTGTGATGTGAAAATTCAGCTTTGGCGTGCAAAGCTCCCTATGCTGAAAGATTACCCGAAAATGGCCATAATGCAAAACAAAAAGTGCGAAATTGGCTAAATCTTCAAAGGGTTATCTGCTTATGGCAGGCATGGTTAAAAAAAGATCAAAAAAACGCTTGCGTATTGTATAAAAACACAGTATAAATACCTGTATAAAAAAACAGTAAAGCTGTTGCAAGGAGTGACGATGAAAATGATGACCAGCCCAAGCCCGCGTGCGTATAGCTATCAACCAATGCCGCTGTGCTACGACAAAGACGCGCAAAGTGCGGTGCAATATAAATTGGATTTGAACATGTATTGTATTAAAAAGCCGCAAGAAACCTTCTTTATGCATGTCAGCAACACCAACCTCACCGCCTGGGGCATTGAGGCCGGCGACGTGCTGGTGGTGGAGCGCAGCAGCGCGGTGAACAAGGGCGATTTGGTGGTGATTGCGCGCGCCGGCCAACTTAGCGTGTTTGAAGTGTTCGCCACGCCACCCGCTGGCTGGGTGCTGTTCCCGCTCGATTCGACCCAATCATGCTTGCAAGTGGCGTCATTAAACGAGGTGGATCTGCAAGGGGTGGTGACCAACACCATTCACCAAGTGCGCCGCCGTGCCGCGTGAGAATAAAGTGTAAAGTGCGGTCAAACAAAGTCAAAAAACCGCACTTTGGTGTTAAAGCTATGTTATAATGACGCCATTTCAACCGCACTTTATGGCAATTTTGTGAGTATATTTTCCGGACTTTCTGCAATCAATTCTGATCTCTGGCTGGTGCTGCTATTTCTCAGCGCCGCCATTGTGTTATTCATCTCCAACAAGCTGCGCATGGACGTGGTGGCGCTGCTGATTATGGTGGCGTTTAGCATCAGCGGCATTCTCTCCACCAATGAAATTTTAGCTGGCTTCAGTGACCCCAACGTGATTTTGATCGCTTTGCTGTTTATTGTCGGCGACGCATTGCTGCGCACGGGCGTGGCCTATCAAGTGAGCGCGTGGCTTTTGAAAGTGGCGAACAACAATGAGCTGAAAGTACTGCTGTTGCTGATGGTCACTGTTTGCGGCTTGGGTGCTTTTATGAGTTCCACCGGCATTGTGGCCATTTTCATTCCCGTGGTGCTGGCGATTTGCACCCGCATGAACATCTCCCCGCGCCGGCTGATGATGCCATTGAGTATCGCGGGGCTGATTAGCGGCATGATGACGCTAATTGCCACGCCGCCAAACTTAATTGCCAACGCCGAATTGGTGCGCGCAGGCCTGCCGGCGCTGAACTTTTTCTCGTTCACGCCAATTGGCATCATGGTGTTGGTGCTGGGCGTGGGCTATATGCTGTTTGCGCGCAAGCTGCTCGACGGCGGCGATGCCCAAAGCGAGCAGGCCAATTACAACCGCACGTCAATGAATGATTTGATTGAAAGTTATCACCTGCAAGGCCGCTCCAAGCAGGCGTTGATTTTGCCCGACTCGCCACTGGTGGGCAAAACCCTTGATGAGCTGCATTTGCACTCTCAGCATGGCATTTTGGTGGTGGCGATTGAGCGCTGGCGGCGGATTCGCCGCATTGTGGTCAGCGCCTTTGGCTCCTCTGAACTGCGCGCTAAAGATATTTTGCTGCTTGATATTTCCTCCCCCGAGCTCGACTGGGAGGCCTTTTGTGCGGCGAACAAGCTCAAGCCGATTGAGGTGCGCGGCAGCTATTTCAGTGAAAAGGCCAACACTGTCGGCATGGCAGAAATCTCACCGATTCCAGACAGCACTTTGATTGGCAAAAACGTGCGGGATATCAAATTCCAACAGCGTTATGGCTTGATCATTGTTGGCGTGAAACGCGGCGGCAAGCTGCTTGATGCCAGCCCAAGTGACGTTGAAATGACCACGGGGGACCAATACCTCGTGATTGGCGAGTGGCGCATGATTCAAGAAATGCGCTCTAACAGCCGTGACTTTTTTATCCTCAACTACCCCGCTGAAATCGACAACGTAGCGCCGGCCGCCAGCCAAGCGCCTCATGCGATTTTGTCGGTGGCGTTGATGGTGGCAATGATGGTCAGCGGTGTGGTGTCGAATGTGATTGCTGCACTCATCACCTGCATGCTGCTGGCTAAATTCCGCTGCGTGGACGCCAAAAGTGCTTATCGTGCCATTCACTGGCCAAGCATTGTGTTGATTGTTGGCATGATGCCGTTTGCCACCGCTTTGACCAAAACGGGCGGGATCAGTCTTGCCGTGAATGGCTTGCTGGAGCTGGTCGGCGGCTTGGGCATTCACGCCATTTTGGCCAGTTTATTTATCTTGTGCGCGGTGGTCAGCTCATTTATCTCTAACACCGCCACTGCGATTTTGATGGCGCCGATTGCCATTGCCATGGCGCAAGAACTTGACACCTCGCCGGTGCCGTTTGTCATCACCATTGCTGTGTCAGCCTCCGCCGCCTTTATGACGCCAGTGGCCTCGCCGGTCAACACTATGGTGCTCGGCCCGGGTGGCTATCGCTTTGGTGATTTCTTAAAAGTTGGTGTGCCGTTTACCATTATTGTGATGATCGCCACCGTCATTGTGGTGCCATGGATGTTTGGCTAACGCGATGGAATTAAAAAAAGGGGCGTGATGCCCCTTTTTGCTGCCCGTTAGGCGACGATTTCGCCCCACAGGTCGTATTCATCACTGTGGGTGATGGTGGCTTGCACGAAATCGCCGACCTTGACCGCACTTTGCTGTGGGTTTTGCAAATAAACCAGCCCGTCGATTTCAGGCGCGTCCGCCATCGAGCGGGCGATGATGCAGTCATCATCGATTTCATCAATGAGAACAGTGAGCGTTTGCCCGACTTTTTGCGCCAAGCGCGCGGTGGAAATGCGCTGCTGGGTTTGCATAAAGCGGTGGTAGCGTTCCTCTTTCACCTCTTCTGGCACTTGCTCGGCCATCTCGGTGGCTGGCGCACCCTCCACTGGGCTGAATTTAAAGCAGCCCACGCGGTCAAGCTGCGCGGCGTCTAAAAAGTCGAGCAGTTGTTGGAAATCTTCTTCCGTTTCACCCGGGAAGCCGACAATAAAGGTGGAGCGCAAAGTCAGTTGCGGGCACATTTCGCGCCATTGTTTGATGCGTTCTAAAGTGCGGTCAATGCTACCAGGGCGCTTCATTGCTTTGAGGATTTTCGGGCTGGCGTGCTGCAGTGGGATGTCTAAATACGGCAAAATTTTGCCCTGCGCCATCAGTGGGATGAGTTTGTCCACGTGCGGATAAGGGTAAACATAATGCAGCCGCACCCATACGCCAAGGGTGGCGAGCTGCTCGCACAACGCTTGCAGCGAGTTGTTCAGTGGCATGCCGTTCCAAAAGGCGATTTTGCTTTTCTCTTTTTGGTTTTATCCAAGGCATAAGCACTGGTGTCTTGTGATACCACCAGCAGCTCTTTCACGCCAGCGTCCACCAATCGTTTTGCCTCATCGAGCACTTGCCCGATAGGGCGGCTGTCTAGATCACCGCGCATAGATGGGATAATGCAAAAGGTGCATCGGTGATCGCAACCTTCAGAGATTTTGAGATAAGCATAATGCTTTGGCGTGAGTTTGATGCCTTGTTTCGGCACGAGGCTTAAATACGGGTTGAATTCAGGCCGTGGGACATACTTGTGGACTTGCTTGAGCACCGTTTCATAGCTGTGCGGGCCGCTGATGGCCAAAACATTGGGGTAAACCTCACGGATTTGATCTTCTTTCGCGCCCAAGCAGCCGGTGACAATCACTTTGCCGTTTTCATCAAGTGCCTCGCCAATGGCCTCAAGAGACTCCTGCACCGCCGAGTCGATAAAGCCGCAGGTGTTAACAATCACCAGCTCCGCGTTGTCGTAGCTTGGTACAATGTTGTAGCCTTGCGTGCGCAGCTCGGTTAAAATCCGCTCCGAATCCACGAGGTTTTTCGGGCAGCCTAAACTTAAAAATCCAATATTCGGGCTATTGCTCATTTTTCATCCCACAGTCAGCACCGCACTTTGTGTGCGGCTTAAAAATTAAACGCGCTATTTTAGAGAATTTTTCACCAAAAGGCTATGGCTTTGCGCAGGCAACAGGGCAAAGTGCGGTTGGCGGTGGCGAAATTATTAAAATTGGTAATTTTTTACAAAAAAAGTTGAATAAAGCGGGGATATTTTACAGATAAGGATTAATTTTTTGCCAAATTTAGGCTATATTAGGCAAGATAATTTTTAGCATTTTTATTACAAACCATTAATAATTATTTTATGGTGAAAAATAAATCTGCTTTTCGTTAAGTCATCATCAAAGCTGTGGCTTGACCGCACTTTTGAACAACAAAAGGAAAGACTATGTCCGATATGGTTAAAAATGACGTGGATACAGCGGAAACTAACGATTGGCTATTGGCCATTGACTCCGTGATCCGTGAAGAAGGCGTTGAACGTGCGCAGTTTATCATTGAGCAGTTGATGCAGCGTGCGCGTGCGAACAACGTTTCCTTGCCAACTGGCACCACCACTGATTATGTCAACACCATCCCAACCGCTGATGAGCCAAATTACCCAGGTAATTTAGACATCGAGCGTCGTATTCGTGGCGCTATCCGCTGGAATGCGATCATGATGGTGTTGCGCGCCTCGAAAAAAGACCTCGAACTCGGCGGCCACATGGCGTCTTTCCAATCTGCGGCGACCATGTATGAAGTGTGTTTCAACCACTTTTTCAAAGCCCGCACGGAGCAAAACGGCGGCGATTTGGTGTTCTTCCAAGGCCACATCTCCCCAGGCATCTATGCTCGCGCCTTCCTGGAAGGCCGCTTGAGCGAAGAGCAGCTGGATAACTTCCGCCAAGAAGTACACGGCCACGGCTTGTCTTCTTACCCGCATCCAAAATTGATGCCAGAATTTTGGCAATTCCCAACCGTATCAATGGGCTTAGGGCCGTTGAATGCGATTTATCAAGCGCGTTTCTTGAAATACCTCGAGCACCGCGGCTTGAAAGACACCTCTGACCAAACCGTTTATGCCTTCTTGGGTGACGGCGAGATGGACGAAGTAGAATCTCGCGGTGCGTTGGCCTTTGCCGCCCGTGAAAAACTCGACAACCTCGTGTTTGTGATCAACTGTAACTTACAGCGCCTCGACGGCCCTGTCACCGGCAACAGCAAAATCATCCAAGAATTGGAAGGCCAATTCACCGGCTGTGGTTGGGAGGTGATCAAAGTGATTTGGGGCCGCCGTTGGGATCGCCTATTGCAACGCGACACCTCTGGCAAGTTGCTGCAATTGATGACCGAAGTGGTTGACGGTGACTACCAAACCATGAAATCCAAAGACGGCGCCTATGTGCGTGAGCACTTCTTCGGCCGTTACCCTGAAACTGCCGCACTGGTGGCTGACATGACCGACGATGAAATCTGGGCATTGAACCGTGGTGGTCACGACCCAATCAAAGTGTTTGCCGCCTTCAACAAAGCCAAACAAGTGAAAGGCAAACCGGTTGTGTTGCTGGTGAAAACCATCAAAGGTTACGGCATGGGTGAAGCAGCTGAAGGCAAAAACATTGCTCACCAAGTGAAAAAAATGGATATGTCTGGCGTGCGCCACGTGCGTGATTACTTCTCAATTCCAGTCAGCGACGACAACATTGAGAAATTGCCATACATCAAATTTGAAGAAGGCTCCGACGAGTACAAATACCTCCACGAGCGCCGCCAAGCTCTTAACGGCTACTTGCCAACTCGCGCGCGCCGCTTCACCACTGAGCTTGAAGTGCCGGCATTGGAAGACTTCTCGCAATTGTTTGAAGCGCAAAATCGCCCAATTTCAACCACCATGGCGTTTGTGCGTTCATTGAACGTGCTCTTGAAAAACAAATCGGTGGGCAAACACATTGTGCCAATCATCGCCGATGAAGCCCGTACATTCGGTATGGAAGGTTTGTTCCGCCAAATTGGTATTTACAACCCACACGGCCAAAACTACACTCCGCAAGACCGCGAACAAGTAGCCTATTACCGTGAAGCCGTGGACGGCCAAGTGCTGCAAGAAGGCATCAACGAGCAAGGCGCAACTGCCTCATGGTTGGCAGCGGCAACCTCTTATAGCACCAACAACGTGCCAATGATTCCATTCTTTGTTTATTACTCTATGTTTGGTTTCCAACGTGTGGGTGATTTGATGTGGGCGGCAGGTGACCAACAAGCCCGCGGCTTTATGATCGGCGGTACATCAGGACGCACCACGTTAAACGGTGAAGGCTTGCAACACGAAGACGGCCACAGCCACATTCAATCGGCGGTGATCCCTAACTGTGTCTCTTATGACCCCGCATTCGCCTTTGAAGTGGCGGTGATCATCCAAGACGGTGTGCGCCGTATGTATGGCCCAGATCAAGAAAACGTGTACTACTACATCACTACCTTGAACGAAACCTACGACCAACCAGCCATGCCAAAAGGCGCGGAAGAAGGTATCCGCAAAGGTATCTACAAATTTGAAACCGTCAACGGCCAAGGCAAAGGCAAAGTGCAGTTGCTCGGCTCTGGCGCGATTTTACGCCACGTGCGTGAAGCGGCGAAATTGCTGGCTGACGACTTCGGTGTCACCTCGGATGTCTACAGCGTGACCTCATTTACGGAAGTTGCGCGTGAAGGTGCCGATGCTGAACGTTACAACATGCTGCACCCAACTGAAGAGGCCCGCGTGCCATACATCGCGCAAGTGATGAACGACGCGCCAGCCGTGGCGGCAACAGATTACATCAAACTGTTTGCTGAACAAGTGCGCCCATTCATCCCAGCGTCAAGCTACCGCGTGCTCGGCACCGACGGCTTTGGCCGCTCAGACAGCCGCGACAATTTGCGTGAGCACTTTGAGGTGAACGCCCACTATGTGGTGGTGGCCGCCTTGACCGAATTGGCCGCGAAAGGCGATGTTGATAAGAAAGTGGTTGCTGATGCAATTGCGAAATACGGCATCGATGCAGATAAAATTAACCCATTGTATGCCTAATCAGCGAGGAAAAAGGAAATACTATGTCTAAACAAATTCAAGTGCCCGATATCGGCAGCGATGAAGTCACCGTAACGGAAGTGATGGTGAAAGTGGGCGATAAAGTGGACGTTGATCAAAGCATTATCAACGTTGAAGGCGACAAAGCCTCGATGGAAGTGCCGTCCCCTGAAGCGGGCGTGGTGAAAGAGTTGCTGGTTAAAGAAGGCGACAAAGTGACCACTGGCAGCCCAATGATGGTGCTCGAAGCCGACGGTGCAGCTGAAGCTGCACCTGCCAAAGCTGAAGAAAAACCAGCCGAAAAAGCGGCTGACAAACCCGCCGCTGCCAAAAGTGCGGTGGTGGATGTCAACGTGCCAGATATCGGCGGCGATGAAGTCAACGTGACTGAAATCATGGTCAGCGTGGGCGACAAAGTTGAAGCAGAGCAGTCGCTCATCACCGTGGAAGGCGACAAAGCCTCGATGGAAGTGCCAGCCCCATTTGCAGGCGTGGTGAAAGAAATCTTGATTAAAGATGGTGATAAAGTTTCCACTGGCAGCCTGATCATGCGTTTTGAAAGCGCGGAAGGCGGTGACAGTGCGGCCCAAGCGCCTGCCTCGGCAGAACAACAAGACGCTGCACCACAAGCCGCAGGCGGCGTAGTTGACGTGAACGTGCCTGACATCGGCGGTGATGAAGTCAACGTGACTGAAATCATGGTGGCCGTGGGTGACAGCGTAAGCGAAGAGCAGTCACTCATCACCGTGGAAGGCGACAAAGCCTCAATGGAAGTGCCAGCGCCATTTGCAGGCGTGGTGAAAGAAATCCTCGTCAAAGACGGTGATAAAGTATCCACCGGTAGCTTGATTATGCGCTTTGAAGTGGCAGGCGCCGCGCCTGCGCAAGCACCAGCCAAAGCCCAAGCCAAAGCGGAAGAAAAGCACCAGCACAGGCGGCAAAAAGTGAAAGTGCGGTTAGTTCACAACAAGAAGTGGTTGAAAGCGCCACCTTCGCCCACGCCACCCCTGTGGTGCGCCGCTTAGCGCGTGAATTTGGTGTCAACCTTGATAAAGTGAAAGGCACCGGTCGCAAAGGCCGCATCTTGAAAGAAGACGTACAAAACTATGTGAAAAATCTCATCAAACAAGTGGAATCTGGCCAAGCGCCTGCCGCATCGGGCGGTGTGGCCAACGGCGCTGGCTTAGGCTTGTTGCCATGGCCGAAAGTGGATTTCAGCAAGTTTGGTGAAGTCGAAGAAGTTGAATTAACCCGCATCAACAAAATTTCAGGCGCCAATTTGCACCGCAACTGGGTGATGATCCCACACGTGACGCACTTTGACCGTGCGGACATCACCGAACTTGAAGCGTTCCGCAAAGAGCAAAACGTGCTGTCTGAAAAACAAAAATGGGGCGTGAAAATCACCCCTGTGGTGTTCATCATGAAAGCGGCTGCCAAAGCGCTTGAGGCTTACCCACGCTTTAACAGCTCGATTTCAGAAGACGGCCAACGCTTGACACTGAAAAAATACATCAACATCGGCGTGGCGGTGGATACACCAAACGGCCTGGTGGTGCCTGTGTTTAAAGATGTCAACAAAAAAGGCATCATCGAGCTTTCTCGCGAGTTGATGGAAGTCTCGAAAAAAGCCCGCGACGGCAAACTTACCGCCAGCGATATGCAAGGTGGCTGTTTCACCATTTCAAGCCTTGGTGGCTTGGGCACAACCCACTTTGCGCCGATTGTCAACGCGCCAGAAGTGGCTATCTTAGGTGTGTCGAAATCCGACATGGCACCAGTGTGGAACGGCAAAGAGTTCACACCACGCTTGATGCTGCCATTGTCACTCTCGTTTGACCACCGCGTGATCGACGGTGCCGACGGTGCGCGCTTTATTAGCTACATCGGCAGCGTGTTGGCTGACTTGCGTCGCTTAGTCATGTAATCGAAATCCAGCCCACGCCTTCGGGCGTGGGATAATGAACCAAAGTGCGGTTGCGCACACAAAAGGGGAAATTATGAGTAAAGAGATTAAAACCCAAGTGGTTGTTTTAGGGGCGGGCCCTGCGGGCTATTCTGCAGCGTTTCGTTGCGCGGACTTAGGCCTTGAAACCGTCATTGTTGAGCGTTATTCAACCCTAGGCGGGGTGTGCTTGAATGTGGGCTGTATCCCATCTAAAGCGTTGTTGCACGTGGCAAAAGTGATTGAAGAGGCCAAAGCGCTGGCACAACACGGCATCGTATTCGGTGAGCCAAAAACCGACGTTGAAAAAATCCGCGGCTGGAAAGAAAAAGTCATCAGCCAATTAACAGGCGGTTTGGCGGGCATGGCCAAAATGCGTAAAGTGCAAGTGGTCAACGGCTACGGCAAATTCTCAGGCCCAAATTCCATCATCGTGGCGGGCGAAAAAGAAGACGTTACCATCAAATTTGACAACGCCATCATCGCGGCTGGTTCTCGCCCAATTCAGCTGCCATTCATCCCGCATGAAGACCCACGCATTTGGGATTCTACCGACGCGTTAGAGCTTAAAGAAGTGCCAGAAAACTTGCTCATCATGGGCGGTGGCATCATCGGGCTTGAAATGGGTACGGTGTATCACGCACTCGGCTCGAACATCGACGTGGTAGAAATGTTTGACCAAGTGATCCCAGCGGCTGATAAAGACATCGTGAAAGTGTTCACCAAACGCATCAGTGACAAATTCAACTTAATGCTGGAAACCAAAGTCACCGCGGTGGAAGCCAAAGAAGACGGCATCTATGTGTCAATGGAAGGCAAAGCCAACGAAACCAAACGCTATGACGCAGTGCTGGTGGCAATTGGGCGGACACCAAACGGCAAATTGATTGATGCCAATCTCGCCGGCGTTGACGTGGACGAGCGCGGCTTTATCCGCACCGACAAACAAATGCGCACCAACGTTGACCATATTTTCGCCATCGGCGATGTGGTTGGCCAACCAATGCTGGCGCACAAAGGGGTGCATGAAGGCCACGTAGCGGCGGAAGTGATCGCAGGCAAAAAACACTACTTCGACCCGAAAGTTATCCCATCCATTGCCTACACCGAGCCAGAAGTGGCCTGGGTGGGCAAAACCGAGAAAGAATGTAAAGCCGAAGGCATCAACTACGAAGTGGCGACATTCCCATGGGCAGCATCAGGCCGTGCGATCGCCTCTGACTGCTCAGACGGCATGACCAAGCTGATTTTCGACAAAGAATCTCACCGCGTGATTGGTGGTGCCATCGTGGGTACTAACGGCGGTGAATTGCTCGGCGAAATCGGCCTTGCGATCGAAATGGGCTGTGACGCAGAAGACCTCGCACTCACCATCCACGCCCACCCAACCTTGCATGAGTCCGTCGGGCTTGCTGCTGAAGTGTTTGAAGGCACCATCACCGACCTACCAAACGCCAAAGCGAAAAAGAAAAAATAACGCAAGTTAAACACAAAACCGCACTGTAAAGTGCGGTTTTTTTATGCGCTCAAGCCCAACCGCACTTTTACTGTTCACCGCGTTGATAAATCACTTCGGTGTTGGGGTAGTGTTCAAAGGCGGTGGGGAGGAGATAGTCGCCTTGCATTAAGGGGGCGGTGATGGCCTGCCAAGCGGGGCTGAAGGTGGGCTCAACGGCGTGGATGTGCTCGGCGAGCAAGGTGGTGCAGTATAAGTGCGGTTGGCTGCGCTCAGCTAAGTGAAATTTTTGCCCTTGGGTTTGGATTAGGCGCGCGGCAATGCGGGCTTTTTGTGTCGCAGTCAAAAAGTGCGGTCGCACAATGGCGTAGGCGTTCGCTAGGCTGGGGCTTAAAAACTCATCGAGCGGGGAGAGGAAAACTTGGTCGCGCTCGCGGTAGCCATCGTCGGTGGTGGCGTGAATCACCATCACTCGCGGCTCAGTGGCGACAATCATGCCAATGTGGGAGTAGCGCGCGTTGGAGACTTGCATGATGATGTGGCTGTCGAGCGTGGTGCCTTGGCGCAGCACCCAGTCGCCCACCTCAAGTGCTGGCAGGTGCGTAAGATCCGCGCGTGACCGCACTTTGGGTTGGTGGCAGGTGGTCAGCACCAACAGCGCGATAAAAAAGGCGAGCCACAGCACGCCTTTTTTCACCCAACTGATAATCAGCATTACAGTTTCACTTTCCAGCCGTCGTCGGTTTTGATCACCCGAATATCCGCCATTTCAGGCTCGGCTTTTTTTAACTCCACTTTCAGTCGAACATTAGCGCGGTTTTTGTCTTGCTCGTCATAATAGATGGTCTCTTCATGGTAGATGGCCTTCAAGCCGCCTTTTTGCTCAGCGCGGGCTTTGTTGGCTTGGGCTGATTCCGCCAGTTTGCCACGCACGAGATCGTTGATGCCGGCTTGCTGTTTGTCTTTTTCACTGAGATAAACCAGCTTAACGGCGCGGTCAACATCGCCTTGATACATCGCTTGCACATAAGCGGTGGCGGCATTTTCAGGCGTGTTGTCGTCACCGCCGCCACAGGCCGCGAGGGTGAACAGGGCTAAACAAAGCGCGAAGAGTTTTTTCATAATGTCTCCTTGTCGTCGTGGTTAGGGGTGTCGCTGCCAGCAGGGTAGAGGTCAAGCTTGGCCATCAATGCCATGTCGCTGTCTTCTTGCGGCAAGGGGGTGGTGAGCAGTTTGTCACCGTAGAAAATCGAGTTAGCGCCGGCCATAAAGCACATCGCTTGCATGCTCTCCGACATGCCATGGCGGCCGGCGGACAGGCGCACGTAGCTTTTCGGCATGGTGATGCGCGCCACCGCAATCGTGCGCACAAATTCTGTCCAGTCGAGTTCCTCGGCGTCCATCATCGGCGTGCCTTCCACCTTGACTAATTGGTTAATCGGCACCGATTCCGGTTGTGGGTCAAGGTTGGCGAGGCTGGCAATCAGCCCAGCGCGCTCTTTGCGCGTTTCGTTCATGCCGACAATGCCGCCGCAGCACACTTTCAAGCCCGCGTTGCGCACTTTGCCTAAGGTGTTAATGCGGTCATCAAAGCGCCGCGTGCCAATCACCTCTTTGTAGTGCTCGGGCGCGGTGTCGAGGTTGTGGTTGTAATAATCCAAGCCCGCTTCTTTAAATTGCTCGGCCATGCCGTCTTGCAGTAGGCCAAAGGTGCCGCAGGTTTCAAGGCCTAAGTCCTTCACGGCTTTGATGATTTTAGTGAGCTTTTCCACATCTTTTGGCTTTGGCCCACGCCACGCCGCCCCCATGCAAAAGCGCCCCGCGCCGCGGGATTTGGCGATTTTAGCCTTTTCGATGATTTCATCGACATCGAGCAATTTTTCGTTTTGCACGCCTGTGTGGTAGCGCGCCGACTGCGGGCAGTAGCCGCAATCTTCAGGGCAGCCGCCCGTTTTGATGGAAAGCAGGGTGGAGAGCTGAATCGCTTGCGGGTCAAAATGGGCGCGGTGGACTTGTGCCGCGCGGAAAATCAAATCCAAAAAGGGGGTTTCAAACAACGCCTCCACTTTGCACACCGACCAGTATTCCACGCTCGGGTGTGGGGTAAGTTGGCTAAGTTCAATGGGTTGTACGCTCATCAAAAATCCTTTTTTTAAGTTATTTCGGCTATGGTAACGGAAAACGACTATTTACTTAAGCAAATTTATATTAATTTTCCATTTTCCACCACCACCGTGCGCGTGGTGAACGACCGCACTTCATCAAGCTGGTGAGTCACCATCACCACCGTCAGTTCACGCTCGGCGCTGATGCGCGAGAGCAGCGCGAGCATATCGGCGCGCAATTCACCATCTAATGCGGAGAAGGGCTCATCAAGCAGCAAAACGGGCTTATCGCGCAGCAAGGTGCGCGCCAGTGCCACCCGCTGCTGTTGCCCGCCGGAGAGCGCATCAGGTGTGCGTGAGAGCAGCTCACGGATGCCCATTTGCTCGGCAATGGCTTCAATTTGGTGCTGCTGCGCTTGGCTGATGCGCAAGTGCGGTTGCAGCCCCAGCGCGATGTTTTGCGCGCAGGTTAAATGGCCAAATAAATTATGCGCTTGAAACAGCATCGACACCGGCCGCGCGTGGGGCGGCGTGTGCGTGTGGTTTTCACCATTTAGCCAAATCTCTCCACCGGTGGGCTGCAAAAAGCCCGCCATTAAATTGAGCAAGGTGGATTTGCCCGCGCCGCTTTTGCCCACCAGCGCAATGTGCTCGCCGCGCGCGGCAGCTAGGTTGAAGTTAAAGGCGTTTTCGCCATAATCAAAGCGAACGTTATTGAGTTTTATCATATTTTTCGATCACCAAAAAGAGGGCGGCGCACAGCAGCAAAAGCACAAGTGCGGTCAGCGCGCCGTCGCCGGTGCGGTAGTGGCCGAGTTGTTGATACAACAGCCGTGGCAGCGAGGTGAAGTCTTGGCTGCCAAACAGCGCAATGGCGGTGAAATCGCCCAGTGAGAGCGCACAGGCATAGGCCAGCGCACTACGCAGCGGCTGCTTAAGCGTGGCCCACTCCACCAACGTAAAGCGCCGCAGGCCGCGAATGCCGAGAGATTGGCACAGCCGCTGGTAGCGCTGCATATTATCAAACAAGGTTGGCTGCAAAATGCGCAGGGCAAAGGGCATCGCCACCAGCGCGTTGCACAGCGCCACCACGCCAAACAGCCAGCCGTTGCCATCAAGCTCGCGCAGGGCGAGGTAAAGCCCCGTGGCAATCACCAGCATCGGCAGCGCGAGGATCGCCATGCCGATGTTAATCAGCTCCCGCGCGGAGGTTGTAAAGCCATAAAAATGCCACTGCCGCGCGCACAGCAGCAGCGCCAAACTTAACGCCACACACAAAGCGCCAGCGCACAGCGCCAAAGCAAGGGAGTAGCGCGCTGCTAGCCATAAATCTGCCAGCGTGCCTTCGCTCAAGGTGCTCAACGCACTCAAACCTTGGGCGATGATGTTGCTAAGGGGCAGCGCGACAAAGAGCGCCAAAAGGCAAAGTGCGGTGCAATGAGCCCAGCGCAGCGCCTTGGATGTGGCTGGCAAAAAGCCGTGCGTGGTGCCATCACTGCTGGTGGCGTGGGCGCTAAAGCGGTGGCTTAAACGGAAAAGTGCGGTGCAAATCAGCAGTTGCACAATCGCCAGTTGTGCCGCGCGAGCGAGGTCAAAATCAAAGGTCAGCGCTTGATAAATCGCAACCTCTAAGGTGGTGTATTTCGGCCCGCCGCCGAGGGTCAACACAATCGCAAAGCTGGTGAAACAGAGCATAAAAATCAGCGTGGCGGTGGGCATTAATTGCTTTTTAAGAAAGGGCAGCTCAAGGGTGTTGAACAGATTCAAGCCGCGCAAATTCAGCTGAGCGGCGAGTTTGTAGTGCTCGGCTGGGATGCTTAGCAGCGCGCTGTAAAACAATTTGGTTGCCAGCGGCAGGTTGAAAAACACGTGCGCGAGCAAAATGCCCGCAAGGCCATAAATGCTCAGCGCTTCAAGGCCGAAAAAAGCCAAAGTGCGGTTGAGCCAGCCCGAGAGACCATAAACCCCCAGCAGCCCAAACACCGCCACCAGCGTGGGCAGCACAAAGGTCAGCGAGCAGAGCTTAAGCAGCAGCGTTTTGCCCACAAAGTGCTGGTAGTGCAGGGCGTGGGCACAAATCACGCCGAACACCACACTCAACGCGGTGCTCAGCAGCGCTTGAAACAGGCTAAATTGTAAAATATGCCAAAAATAGGCTGAGGTAAAAAGCCCGCGCCAGTCACTGTGGCCGGCGTGCAGCAGCAGTTGGCCAGCGCTGTTGAGATAAAGCGCAAGCAACGCCAGCGCCACCACAACCCCAAGCAGGGATTGGGTGGCGGAAAGTTGGCGAAAGGCGCCTTTCACTATTGACTAAGGGCTTGTTGCCACACGTTGATTTGCGCCTTGCTTTGGATGTCGCTTGGATACGGCACCGGCAGGCTGGCAAACGGCTTGAAGGCGTCGTATTGCGCGTTTACGTGGGTTTTAATCACCGGCAGCATCACGTTTTTCAGCGCGATCGTTTTTTGCGCTTCAGGGCTGATTAAAAACGCCAAAAATTGATCCGCCAGTTTCGGGTGCAGGGCGCTTTTGGTTTTGGCGGCCAGCTCAATTTGCACAATGTGGCCTTCAGCAAATGGCGCGGCCACGAAGTTGTATTTGCCTTCATTGAGCTGGTGATAAAACGGGGACGTGTTGTAGCTCAGCACCATGTCTGACTCGCCTTTTAAAAACGCGCCATAACTCTCCGACCAGCCTTTGCCTACGGTTACGGTGTGTTTGGCCAAACGCTTCCACGCCTCGGCCACCTCATTTTTCGGGTAAACGCTGTTCATCCACGCCAGCAAACCGCGGCCAACGGTGGAGGTGCGTGGGTCTTGGTAGATGATTTTAACATCTTGACGGTCCACCAGCTCTTTCAAGCTTTTCGGTGGGTTTTGCAATTTTTCTTTGTCGTAGATAAAGGCATATTGGCCGTAGTCATACGGCAAAAAGGTGTGGTTGTCCCATTTTTGCGGCAGGGCGAGGGTGTCGAGCTTGACATTATTACTGTCAAACAAGTTGGAGTTTTCCGCCTCGGGCAGCAAGTTGTTATCCAGCCCCACCACTACATCGACTTTCGCCTTCGCGCCTTGCAACCGCAGGCGGTTGAACATGGTCACCGCATCTTCAAAGGTGACAAAATTGACCTCACAACCGCACTTTTGCTCAAACGCGGCTTTCAACTCTGGGCCTGGGCCCCATTTGCTGGTGAAGGAATCGTAACTGTACACGTTCAACACCGGCTTATTCGCTGCCAGTGTGGCAGTGCTGGTAAGCAGAGTGAAAAGTGCGGTTGCGATGATGGTTTTTTTGATAGTCATAAGGAATCCTTTTTACGGTTAAAAAAGGATCTAAGTGCGGTGTCCCGTCTCAAATCCCTTCGCTGCTACTAATCAGATCAGGTTCAATGGGTATTTTCTCAGCGCCAAGCGCACCCCAATGAGAACGATTTATCATAACCAAAGCCGCGCGCGCGGTCAAAGGGAAATGGCTAGGAGGCCAAGGTGGTGTAAACTTGCTCGCCGAGCAGCTCCGGCTGGTGAATCACATCTTGCAGGGTGTATTGTGAGAGCACGGCATAAAAGGCGGTGAGGGCTTGCTCAAAAATGCACGGCAACTGGCAGTGGCTGACAATGCAGCAGCCGTCGCATTTGACGTAAGGATCGTCGCCTTCCACTTTTTGCACAATCTCGCCGAGGTTGAGCGCATCAGGCGTGGCGGCGAGCGCAATGCCGCCACCTTTGCCGCGCTTGGAGAGGATCACGCCAAGCTTGGCAAGGTTGTGGATCACCTTCATCAGGTGATTTTCGGAAATCTGATAAGCCTGGGCAATTTCTTGAATCGTGCTCAAACGCCCCGGGTGGGTGGCAAGATAAATCAACACTCGCAGGCTGTAATCCGTAAATTTGTTTAATCTCATCCGCGCATCTCACTTATCAATCTTTAACCAGTATAGCATAGATTAAAAAGTGCGGTTGGGCCGCCGTCACAAAAAGGCGAATTGCTCGCCTTTTTGCCGAAGCCTTAATAAAAACTCGCGCCCAAAATGCCCATCAGGATCATATTGGCGATGTCTTTTTCAGGGATGACTTGCCCGTTGAGTTTCAACTCGCCGTTATCAAGCTTGAGCTCAAGGGTGTAGTGATCGTCACTTTGCTGGTGCAAAATGTTTTCAGCGACCGCACTTTGCAGCATTTCGTTCACGTCGGCTTGTGCCTGCGCTTGCGCGGTTTGTGCATCAACGTCGTCATCGCCCATGGCCAGTGTTTTCAGCGTTTCTGTCAGCGCCGGTCTGTTGACATCCGCATTCACCGCAAAGCGCTCAAACAGCGAAAGCACCTTGCCTTTCATCAAGGCTTTTTGCCAATCGGTTTGGGCAAAGGCGATGTCGGCGGTCAGTTTATTTTCCCCCGCGCTGTTAGTCAGGCTAAACGGCTGGAGTTTCAGCTCTGGCTGGTGTTGGAAAAACGCCATGCCCGCACTTTGCAGCGCGTGCTCAAGGCGTGCCTCGTCCATATTTTCCGCATTGCGAATGGTGCTCATCAGCTCGTCTAGCGCTTTGGCATCAAGGTGATTAAAGGCGATGTCGTAGAACAATTTGCCCAAATCTTGGCCAGAGAGCAGCATTTTATCGGCTTGCAATTTGGAGCGAATATTCACCGAGTCGTTATCCAGCGCGATATCGCCGTTGGCATCAAGGTTGTGCAGCGAAAAATAGGCCTTGGCGTCGGCTTGGTTGCTGTCAAACAACTCAAGGGCGTCGAGTTTGATGTGTTGCGTGCCCACGCCGATGTTTTTGTATTCACTTGGCTGGTAGTCTGATTTCACCACCACATTTTTAAGCGCCAATTTAAACGGCATTGGGTCACCGTCAAGGCCGTCGTTGGCGTTGCTGGTGATAGCAAGGTTTTCAATTTCTGTTTCCACCTTGCCGATGCCGTTGAGATCGGTGTCGCTGATGAATTTAAACGGCGAAGAGGTGAATTCGTGGCTGCCGTCTTCGCTGCGATAATGCATCGCGGCAAAATCAAGCGTTTGCGCCACGCGTTGATCATAACCGACAGAAAAATCGCCTTTTAATGGTGTTTTGCTGTCGCTGGCGTCAAATATTGGGCTGATGCTTGGGTCATTGAGCAGCTCAATGTTGCCGCTGGCCATCACCGGCAACCAGCGCAGAGTCAACAAGCGCGAGAGCGGCAGTGGGCCGTGCTCAACCAAAATTTTAAACGGCAAGGTGTAGTTTTTATTATCTTGCGTATTAGTGACCACCAGCTGGTTTTCAATCGTGGTGGTGAACAAATGCTTGTTGTAATTGGTGGTTTTGTACTCGAGCTTGTAAGGCGAGGTGAGGGAGACTTGCGCAAACTCGCTGTTCACGCGCTCAACCAATTGCGGGTATTGCTCGGCCAACAACTTGCCCGAGTACCAACTGCCGCCCAGCCACGCGCCGCCTAAAACCACCGCCAACATGAGTGCAATATGCCGTTTTTTCATTCACTTCTCCTTCATTTGTAACGTTTTTGTCACTATAACAGCTAATAGATAAAAAAACACCCGCAAAATGCGGGTGTTAACATCAAAAGTGCGGTTATGAGCGCTTCATCACTTCAAAAAACTCTTCGTTGGTTTTCGCCATCGCCAGTTTATCCAGCAAGAACTCCATCGCTTCAATCTCACCCATTGGGTGAACAATTTTGCGCAGAATCCACATTTTTTGTAGCTCGTCAGGGGTGGTGAGCAGCTCTTCTTTACGCGTACCTGAGCGGTTGAAGTCAATCGCTGGGAACACGCGTTTTTCAGCAATTTTGCGTGAAAGGTGCAGCTCCATGTTACCGGTGCCTTTAAACTCTTCGTAGATCACCTCATCCATTTTCGAGCCGGTGTCCACCAGCGCGGTGGCGATGATGGTCAAGCTGCCGCCTTCTTCGACGTTACGCGCGGCACCAAAAAAGCGTTTAGGGCGGTGCAGAGCATTGGCGTCCACCCCACCCGAGAGGATCTTGCCGGAGGCTGGGGTCACGGTATTGTAGGCGCGCGCCAAGCGGGTGATGGAGTCGAGCAAAATCACCACGTCTTTTTTGTGCTCAACCAAGCGTTTGGCTTTTTCGATCACCATTTCAGCCACTTGCACGTGGCGTGTTGCTGGTTCATCAAAGGTGGAGGCGACCACTTCGCCTTTCACCATGCGTTGCATTTCAGTCACCTCTTCAGGGCGCTCGTCGATCAGCAACACCATCAGCACACATTCAGGGTAGTTGTAGGTGATGCTTTGCGCGATGCTTTGCAGCAACATGGTTTTACCCGCTTTCGGCGGGGCGACGATCAAACCACGCTGGCCTTTACCGATTGGCGCGGCGAGGTCAAGAATACGGGAGGTTAAATCTTCTGTTGAGCCATTGCCGCGCTCCATATACATGCGGGAGTTGGCGTGCAGCGGGGTTAAGTTTTCAAATAGGATTTTGTTGCGGGAGATTTCAGGTTTGTCGGCGTTGACTTCTTTGATTTTTAATAACGCAAAATAGCGCTCGCCTTCTTTTGGTGGGCGGATTTTGCCTTCCACCATGTCGCCCGTGCGCAAGTTAAAGCGGCGAATTTGGCTTGGCGAAACATAAATATCATCGGGGCCGGCCAAATAGGAGCTGTCAGCCGAGCGCAAAAAGCCAAAGCCGTCGGGCAAAATTTCCAACACGCCGTCGCCGAAGATGTCTTCACCGCTTTTGGCGTGTTGTTTTAAGATCGCAAAAATAATGTCTTGTTTGCGCAAGCGGGCTAAGTTTTCCAAACCCATTTGCTCTTCACCGAGCTTGACGAGCTCAGATACAGGCGTGTTTTTCAGTTCTGTTAAATTCATAATGTAATAAGAGAAGTAAATCGAGTTGATTAATGGAATGTTAAAGTGCGGTCGCACGAAAGTTTTGAATGGGCGTAAAATTACCATTAAAACTGTGCACTGTCTAGCCTGATTTAAGAAAAACCGCCGGTTGCAGGCAATTGTGTGATTAAAATCAAGTTTATTTTGTGGATAAGGGCGCAAAATGCTATGCTTATGCTTTAGGATGAACGTAAAATAAACGCTTAAAGGACACGTCATGGAAAAAGATACCCACCTCAGCCAGTTGCGCTTTAGCGAACTGGCGTTACACCCCAAAGTGGCGCAAGCATTAGCCGATAAAGGGTTTGATTTTTGCACCCCGATTCAGGCCTTGACCTTGCCAATTACACTCTCTGGGCGCGATGTGGCAGGCCAAGCGCAAACGGGCACAGGCAAAACCATGGCGTTTTTGATTGCCACATTTCACCATCTGCTTAAAGACACCGAAAGTGCGGTGCGCGCCAACCAACCGCGAGCGCTGATTTTAGCCCCCACACGCGAGCTGGCAGTGCAAATCGCCCACGACGCTGATACGTTAAGCGCACAAACTGGGCTGAAAACCGCACTGGCCTATGGCGGTGACGGCTACGACAAGCAGCTCAAAGCCATTGAGCAAGGCGTGGATGTGTTGATTGGCACCACCGGCCGGGTGATTGATTATGTCAAACAAAACATCATCAACCTTGATAAAATCCAAGTAGTGGTGCTCGATGAGGCCGACCGTATGTTTGACTTGGGCTTTATCCGCGACATTCGCTATCTACTGCGCCGCTGCCCGGCCAACACCGAGCGGCTGACAATGCTGTTTTCCGCCACCTTGTCTTACCGTGTGCGCGAGCTGGCGTTTGAAGATATGAACGAGCCAGAATATATCGAAATCGAACCGCAACAAAAAACCGCCGCGCAAATCTCCGAAGAGCTGTTTTATCCCTCCAATCAAGACAAAATGCGCTTGTTGCAAACCTTGCTTGAAGAAGAGTGGCCCGATCGCTGCATTATTTTTGCCAACACCAAACACCAGTGTGAAAACATTTGGGCGCATTTGGCCGCCGACGGCCACCGCGTGGGCTTGCTGACAGGCGATGTGGCGCAAAACAAACGCTTGGCGCTGTTGGATAAATTCACCCAAGGCGCGCTCGATGTGCTGGTGGCAACAGACGTGGCTGCGCGCGGGTTGCATATTCCGGCGGTGACGCACGTGTTCAACTACGATTTGCCAGACGACTGTGAAGACTACGTGCACCGCATTGGGCGCACAGGGCGCGCAGGCGAGGCGGGCAAATCGATTAGCTTTGCCTGTGAGCAATACGCCATGAACCTGCCGGCGATTGAAGAGTACATCGGCCACCACATTCCCGTCAGCCAATATGACGAAACCGCACTTTTAACCGATTTGCCAAAACCGCAGCGTCGCCGTCGCACCAGCAACAGCAATCAGCGCCCTGGCAACCGTGGCAACACCCGCCGACGCAACTTTTCACGCTAAACGCCTGCAAACCGCACTTTGCGATAAAAGTGCGGTCAATCATTTCGCTTTTTGCCCAAGTGCGGTTATAATTCCCCTTTTATTTGTTCTATTTTAACGCAATACATGGGGAAACTTTTGCAAGATTCATTAGCCCAAACAGTGACAACAATTTTAGACGAACTCAAAGCCACCGATATCGATGTGTTTGACGTGCGCGCCAATAGCGGCATCACCGACAACATGGTAGTGTGCACCGGCACCTCCAGCCGCCATGTGGGCGCGATTGCGCAAAACCTCACCGAGGCGTGCAAAAAGCAAGGCATTGAGTCTTATGGTGCTGAGGGCATCAACACCGCCGATTGGGTGGTGGTGGATTTCGGCCAGGTGATTGTGCATGTGATGCAGCAAGAAAGCCGCGATCTCTATCAATTAGAAAAACTCTGGGGTTAAGGTGAAAATCCAACTCATCGCCGTGGGGGTGAAAATGCCCAGCTGGGTCAACGAGGGCTTTCGTGAATATCAGCGCCGCTTCCCAAAAGAGATGCCGCTGGAGCTGATTGAAATCCCCGCCGGCAAACGCGGCAAAAACGCCGACATTAAACGCATTTTGGACAAAGAGGGCGAGCTGATGCTGGCGGAATGCGGCAAATCGATGATTGTCACCCTCGACATCCCGGGCAAGCCGTGGGACACGTCGCAGCTGGCGGAGCAGCTGGAAAGCTGGAAGCAAGACGGG
This sequence comes from Spirabiliibacterium mucosae, assembly GCF_014884965.1. GTDB lineage: Bacteria > Pseudomonadota > Gammaproteobacteria > Enterobacterales > Pasteurellaceae > Spirabiliibacterium > Spirabiliibacterium mucosae. The sequence continues at coordinate 59,291 of NZ_JABTBO010000004.1, forward strand.
CGCGATGTCAGTTTGCTCATTGGCGGGCCTGAGGGGCTGTCAAGTGCGGTCAAAGCCGCCGCCGAGCGCAGCTGGTCGCTCTCGCCATTAACGCTGCCGCACCCGCTGGTGCGCGTGGTGGTGGCGGAGAGTTTGTATCGCGCGTGGAGCTTGTCGGCCAATCACCCTTACCATCGTGAATAAGAGAAAGTGCGGTTGTGAAAGAGATTATTCGAGATAACAAAGCAGAGCAGAACCTGTTTTTACGACGGGCGCTGGTGGCGTTTATTGGCGTCATCATTTTGCTTGCGCTGCTGCTGCTTAATCTCTATCACCTGCAGGTGCGCGATTTTGACAACTACCAAACCCGCTCCAACGGCAACCGCATCAAGCTGCTGCCCGTGCCGCCAACCCGCGGGTTGATTTATGACCGCAACGGCCATGTGCTGGCAGAAAATTTGACCTTTTTTGGCCTCTACATCGTGCCGGAAAAAACGGAAAACCTCGAGCAAACCTACGACGCGCTGCGCCAAATTGTCGGCTTGCAAGACGAAGACATTGACGCCTTTAAAAAAGAGCGTCGGCGTAACTCGCGCTACACGCCGATTTTGCTTAAACCGAATTTAACCGAAGAGCAAATCGCGCGCTTTGCCGTGGAGCAATACAAATTCCCAAGCTTGGAAGTGCGGCCGTATTTCAAACGCCACTATCCATACGGCGAGGACATGACCCATATTTTAGGCTATGTGGCCAAAATCAACGACAAAGACGTTGAAAAGCTGAAAAAAGACGACAAACTGGCCAATTACGCAGGCTCAAGCGACATTGGCAAGCTCGGCATTGAGCGCTTTTATGAAGACCAACTCCATGGTGAGGTCGGCTTTGAAGAGGTGGAGGTCAATAACCGTGGCAAAGTGATCCGCACTTTGCGCCAGCAGCCCGCGGTGTCGGGCAAAAGCATTAAGCTGACGATCGACATTGAGCTGCAACGCTACATCCGCCAGCTGCTTGACGGGCGCCGTGGCGCGGTGGTGGTGCTTGACCCGCGCGATAACAGCATTTTGGCCATGGTTTCGAGCCCAACTTACGACAACAATTTGTTCGTCGGTGGCATTTCAGGCAAAGATTACCGCACGTTGCTCAATGACCCTGACCGCCCGCTGTATAGCCGCACCACCCAAGGCGCATTCCCGCCGGCGTCCACCATCAAACCGTTTTCGGCCGTGGCGGCGCTGCAAGAGGGCGTGATCAGCACCAGCACCACCATTTATGACCCTGGGTATTGGGTGTTGCCAGGCACGGAGCGGCGTTATCGCGACTGGCTGAAAAGCGGCCACGGGCGGCTGAATTTGAACAAAGCGATTATGGAGTCAGCCGATACGTATTTTTATCAAGTGGTGTATGACATGGGCATTAACCGCTTTTCCAAATGGATGAAAAAATTTGGCTTTGGGCTGCCAACGGGCGTGGACATTCGGGAAGAAACCACCGGCGTGATGCCCGATCGCGAATGGAAGCGCAAACGCTTTAAAAAATCGTGGGTGATGGGCGATACCATCCCCGTGGGCATTGGCCAAGGCTACTGGACGGCGACCCCGCTGCAAGTGGTCAAAGCGCTGAGCATTTTGATCAACAACGGCAAGGTCAACACACCGCACTTTATGAAAGAGATCATCGGCAACCAGATTGAGCCGTATCAAGATCCAAAACTTTATGAAGACATCACCGGCGTGCCTAATGCCTACTGGCAAGCGGCGAAGCAAGGGATGTTCTCGGTGCTGTATGGCCCGTCGGGCACGGCGCGCAAGGCCTTTACGGGCATGCCGTATTACGCCGCGGGCAAATCGGGCACCGCGCAGGTGTTTGGCTTGAAAGAAAATCAAAAATACGATGCCAAGAGCTTGGCGAAACATTTGCACGACCACGCGTGGTTTATCTCTTACGCGCCGTTTAATGAGCCGAAAATCGCGCTGTCGATCTTCTTAGAAAACGCCGGTGGCGGCTCGAGCAACGCAGCACCGCTGGCACGACAAATTTTGGATCACTATTTATTGCGCATGGGGCATATCAAAGATGACAATACACAAAGTGCGGTTGCGCAAGCCGAGGAGGCGCTGTGAGTGACGAAAAACGCTTTTTCGGCGGGCTATGGGCGCGGCTGCATTTAGACTTTTGGCTATTTTTAGGGCTGGTGGTCATCAGTGCCTATGGCTTGATTGTGCTTTACAGTGCATCGGGCGCCAGCGAGGCGATGTTTCAAAGCCGCGTGATTCAAATCGCGCTGGGCTTTACCGTGATGATCGTGATGGCGCAATTGCCGCCACGCTTTTATGAACGCATCGCGCCTTATCTTTATGTGATCGGCATTGTGTTGCTGATTTTGGTGGATGTGATTGGTACCACCAGCAAAGGCGCCCAGCGCTGGCTCAACTTGGGGCTGTTTCGCTTTCAGCCCTCTGAGATTGTCAAACTCTCGGTGCCGCTTATGGTGGCGGTTTATTTAGGCCGGCAAAAACTGCCGCCAACGCTGCTCAGCACCTTTATTGCGCTTGCGATGATTTTTGTGCCAACGATTTTGGTGGCGATCCAGCCCGATCTCGGCACGTCGATTTTAGTTAGCGCATCGGGGCTATTTGTTGTATTCTTAGCGGGGATGAGCTGGCGGCTAATTGCCATTGCGGTGGTTGGCCTGGCGGGGTTCATCCCTATTATGTGGTATTTTTTAATGCACGATTACCAACGCACCCGCGTGATGACACTGTTTGACCCCGAGTCAGACCCACTGGGTGCGGGCTATCACATTATTCAGTCGAAAATCGCCATTGGATCAGGCGGGCTGTTTGGCAAAGGCTGGATGCAAGGCACCCAGTCGCAATTGGAATTTTTGCCCGAGCCACATACAGATTTTATTTTTGCGGTGCTCGGTGAAGAGCACGGCTTAATTGGTGTGTTGATTTTACTGGCGATTTATATGTTTATTATCATCCGCGGTTTGATGATTGCCGGCAAAGCCGACACCTCGTTTGGCCGCATCTTAACAGGTGCGATAATTTTAATCTTTTTTGTTTATATTTTTGTCAACATCGGCATGGTCAGCGGTATTTTGCCGGTGGTTGGCGTACCCTTACCGCTTGTCAGCTATGGCGGCACGTCGTTCGTGACGCTGATGGCGGGGTTTGGGTTGATTATGTCAATCCATACCCACAAGCGCAAAATAACACAATACCTATGAGGTATTGCGAGGACTTTTTATGAATTATGTAAAATTCACATTCTGGGGCTTGCTCTCATTGTGTGTAGGCATGCAAACGGCACTGGCAAGCGCCGGCGGCGCGCTGGAGAAGTATTACGGCGTCAAAGGCCCGGCCTTGAGCCAGTCGGCTAGTCGTAGCAAAAGCCGCTCCTACACCGTGAAAGGGCAAACCTACAAAACCCTAAATCATGAAACGGCGAAGGAATATTCGGTCACTGGCACCGCGAGTTTTTATGCCAAAAAATTCAACGGCCGCAAAACCTCCAGCGGCGAGATTTATAACGAAAATCTGCTCACCGCTGCGCACAAACGCTTGCCGATCCCAAGCTATGTGCTGGTAACCAACTTGCACAACGGGCGCAAAGTGGTGGTGCGGGTCAATGACCGCGGGCCATTTGTCGGCGATCGCAAAATTGATCTCTCCAAGGCGGCGGCGCGCGAGCTCGGCATGCTCCATCGCGGCACCGCGAAAGTGAAACTCGATGTGGTGCATGTGGACCGCCACGGCAACATCAGCGGCCCAGGTGGTGAGAAGCTGATGAACATTGCCAAACGTAAAATTTGCCCATCCCAGGGCAAAAAGACGCGCAAAATGCCGTCGAAATCGCACAAGGTGAAAGCCAAAGTGCGGTCGAAACAGCACAAAACGCGCCGCAAAACGTGAGCGTGTCTGCCCATACTTATGAATTGCAAAGTGTTAATCTCGGTAGCGACAAACAAGCCAAGCAGTTAATTGCCAAACTCACCATGGATAATATCAACAGCGAAATTATCCGTGATGGGGATCGCTACAAAGTGAAATTTGGCCCGATTGCCAGCAAAAGCATGGTTAATCAGCTGAAATCGCAGCTGGTGAAAGAAGGCCAAAAAGACAATATTTTATATTCTTATAACGCAAAATAAGCCAAAGGAGTTTGTTTGCTATGTTTAAACACGCAAAATCAGCCGTAACGTTGTTAGCAGCAACTTTATCTGTTTCAAGCTTGAGCTACGCCGAAGGCGAGGCGCTGGAATTTAATATCCCAACGCCGCAACTCAACGCCAAAAGCTATGTGCTGGTGGACTACCACACCGGCGTGGTGCTGGCCCAAAAAGACATGAACGAGCGCTATGCGCCAGCCAGTTTGACCAAAATGATGACCAGCTATGTGGTCGGTGATGCCATTAAACAAGGCAAAATCCACAATGATGACATGGTCACCATCAGTGAAAACGCGTGGGGCAAAAAATTCCCAGGCTCGTCCAAAATGTTTTTGAACATCAACCAGCAAGTCAGCGTCAGTGATCTCAATCACGGCGTGATCATCGCCTCGGGCAACGACGCTTGCGTAGCACTGGCGGAGCATTTAACAGGCAGCGAGCACAACTTTATTGAATTGATGAATAAATATGTGCAGCAATTTGGGCTGAAAAACACTCACTTTGCCACCGTGCATGGGCTGGATGCTGACGGGCAATACTCATCAGCCTACGACATGGCGGTGATTGGCAGCCATTTGATTCGTGACCTGCCGGATGAATACCACATCTATGCGCAAAAAGATTTCACCTTTAACAAAATCAAACAAAACAACCGCAATGGCCTATTGTGGGATAAAAACTTACAAGTTGACGGCATCAAAACTGGCCACACCGACCAAGCCGGCTACAACCTAGTGGCCTCGGCGGTGAACGGCGACACGCGTTTTGTTTCGGTGGTGATGGGTGTGCCAACCTACAAAGGCCGCGAGGTGGAAAGCAAAAAATTATTGCAATGGGGCTTTAACCACTTTGAAACCTTAAAACCGTTTAAAGCCGGCACGGTGGTTTCTGAGCAGAGCGTGTACTACGGCGCGGAAAACAAAGTCAAACTCGGCACGCTTGAAGACGGCTTTATCACCATTCCAAAAGGCAAAATGGCCGAGCTGAAAGCGCGCTATGAGCTCAACAATCGCTTTTTAGAAGCGCCACTGGCCAAAGGGCAAAGCGTGGGCAAAGTGGTTTATCAACTCGACGGCAAAGATGTGGCTACAGTTGATTTGCAAGTGCTTGAAAACGTGGAAGAAGCAGGCTTTTTCGGCAAAATGGTTGACTGGGTTGTGCTGACTGTGAAGAGCTTGTTTTAACGGAGAATACGATGACCAAAGAGATCAATTTAAACGACCTCGGTGAAGACAAAACCTTAAAAGATTTGCTCACCTTTCCGTGCAGCTTCACCTTCAAAGTGATGGGGCTGGCCGACACCGCGTTGAAAGACAAAGTGGTGGCCGAAGTGCAAAAAGTGGTGCCAGGGGATTATTCACCCGAGGTGAAACCGAGCTCAAAAGGCAAATACGAAGCGGTTTCCATCACCTTGCAAGCGCAAAACATCGAGCAAATCGACACCTTATACCAAACGCTGGCGGAGATCGACGGCGTGCGGATGGTGCTTTAAATAGTGCGGTAAAGTGCGGTTATGCAACACGCGACAACCTTGATCATCCGCGATCTCGGCGTGCAGCCTTATGTGGCCACATGGGAGAAGATGCAAGCGTTCACCAACGCGCGCGGTGACGACACCTTAGATGAAATCTGGCTGGTGCAGCACCCGTCGGTGTTCACCCAAGGGCAGGCGGGCAAGGCCGAGCATTTGCTGCGCCAAAGCGACATCCCTGTGGTGCAATCCGACCGTGGCGGGCAGATCACCTATCACGGCATCGGCCAGCAGGTGATGTATGTGCTGATCGACATCAAACGTCACAAAACGCAAGACAACACCTTTAATGTGCGTGAGCTGGTCAGCGCGCTGGAAAACACCGTGATCGCCACCTTGCGTGACTACGGCATTGACAGCGCAGCCAAGCCTGATGCGCCAGGGGTCTATGTTGACGGGCGCAAAATTTGCTCGCTGGGGCTTCGTATTCGCAAAGGGTGCTCCTTTCATGGGTTGGCGTTGAACGTGAATTTAGACCTCACGCCGTTTAGCTACATCAATCCGTGCGGCTATGCTGGCCTAGAAATGTGCCAGTTGAGTGAATTAATCTCTGAGCGCACTTTACAATGCGACGCGGTTGCGCCACAATTGGTGCAACATTTTTGCAACATCATGCACTACACCACCTTCGACCACCGTCAAGGGTGGCAATAATCATTAACTGAGAACATTATGGGCAAGCCGTTTAAAATGGAGCGTGGCGTGAAATATCGCGACGCCGCAAAAACCTCAATTATCCCTGTAAAAAACATCAACCCAGACCAAGAGCTGCTGCCAAAACCAGCGTGGATGAAAATCAAACTGCCGGCCAGCAGCGTGAAAATTGAAGGGATCAAAAACGCGATGCGCAAGCACGGGCTGCACTCCGTGTGTGAAGAGGCCTCTTGCCCGAATTTGGCCGAGTGTTTCAACCACGGCACCGCGACCTTTATGATTTTGGGCGCGATTTGCACTCGCCGCTGCCCGTTTTGCGATGTGGCACACGGCAAACCCTTGCCGCCAGACCCAGACGAGCCGCGCAAATTGGCGATGACCATTCGCGATATGAAATTGCGCTATGTGGTGATCACCTCCGTTGACCGCGACGATTTGCGCGATGGCGGCGCGGGCCATTTTGCCGAGTGCGTGAAAGCCATTCGCGAGCTCAACCCAGAGATTAAAATTGAGATTTTGGTGCCCGATTTCCGCGGCAAAATCGACAAAGCCCTTGAAGTGCTCGCCAGTGCGCCGCCGGATGTGTTTAACCACAACCTTGAAAACATCCCGCGGCTTTATAAAGAAATCCGCCCTGGGGCTGATTATCAGTGGTCTTTGCGTCTGCTGCGTGAGTTTAAAGCGCTGTTTCCAGAGATTCCAACCAAATCTGGCTTGATGGTCGGCTTAGGCGAAACCAACGAAGAGATTTTGGACGTGATGCAAGATTTGCGTAACAACGGTGTGACCATGCTAACACTGGGGCAATACCTCCAACCTAGCCGCCACCACTTGCCAGTTGACCGCTATGTTTCGCCTGATGAGTTTGACGTGATGAAACAAAAAGCGCTCGCCATGGGCTTTGAACACGCTGCCTGCGGGCCGTTTGTGCGCTCATCGTATCACGCTGACTTGCAAGCCCAAGGCAAAGAGGTGAAATAGCCCAACCGCACTTTGAGATTATGACAAAACCATTCGACGTTGCCATTATTGGCGCAGGTGCTGCGGGGCTTTTTTGTGCGGGGTTGCTAGGCCAAGCAGGCTTGCGCGCGGTGGTGCTTGATAGCGGCAAAAAAATCGGGCGCAAAATTTTGATGTCGGGCGGTGGCTTTTGTAATTTTACTAATCTTGATGTGGGCGCAGAGCACTATTTGTGCGCCAACCCGCACTTTGTCAAATCCGCCCTTTCTCGTTTCACCCAGTGGGATTTCATCGCGCTGGTCAATCATTATCAAATTGCTTATCACGAAAAAGAGCGCGGCCAGCTGTTTTGTGACATTGGCGCTAGCGAAATTGTGCGCTTGCTGCAAAGTGAGTGCGACAAAGGCGATGTGACCATTGCCTTGCGTGAGGCGGTGGAGAGCGTCAGTTATCATGAACCGCACTTTACTATTTCAGCCAGTCAAACTTACCACGCCCGCCACTTGGTGGTGGCAACAGGTGGGCTTTCCATGCCCAAACTGGGCGCTAGCGCCTTGGGCTATCAACTGGCCACGCAATTTGGTTTGTCGGTGCGCGCTCCGCGAGCCAGCTTAGTGCCTTTTACTTTCCGCGAGCAAGACAGCTTTCTCTCGGAACTCGCCGGCGTTGCTCTGCCCGTGGTGGTGCAAGCCAAGTGCGGTATGGCATTTTCTCACCAAATGCTGTTCACTCATCGCGGGCTTTCAGGGCCTGCGATGTTGCAAATCTCCAACTATTGGCAGCCTGGTGAAGCGCTGAAAATCGATCTCTTGCCGCAAGGGGATATCAAAACATGGCTTGCTAAGCAGCGCCAACGCACGCCAAAGCAGCAGCTGAAAACCGCACTTTGCCAGTGCCTGCCCAAACGCTTGGTCACATTGTGGGAGGCGCGGGGCGTGATCCCAAGCGTGGAGCTGGCGCATTTAAGCAAAGCGCAGCTTGAAGCCCTTGAAACAACAGTGCATCACTGGGCGTTTCAGCCCAACGGCACGGAGGGGTACCGCAGTGCTGAGGTGACACTTGGCGGGGTGGATACGGCGCAGATTTCATCGAAAACACTGCAAGCCAGCACTCAGAAAAACCTCTATTTTATCGGCGAAGTGCTTGATGTCACTGGCTGGCTTGGTGGGTATAATTTCCAGTGGGCGTGGAGCTCGGCTTACGCTTGCGCACAAGGGATTATCGCGCAAGAAAATTGCGATCGCGATTAAACACCTGCAAAAAGAGCTCAAGCGGCGGCTTTTCGGATGGCATCAGCTGGTGCTTGGCATCATATTGGAAATATTCGCCTTTGGAATCAAGCTGATATTGCGTGCCGTCGCGGGCGATGATCACATTCCAGCGCTGATTGGCGGCAAACACCCACGAGGCATTATCGGCGCTGAACAAATTGCGCCCTTGGGTGTAATCACCGTTGCGGTTTTCCAGCGCGAACACCTCTTGCATCACGCTTGGCACAATGTCCATCAGCGAGGTAATGCTGGCATAATGCCCCGCGCCATGGCCGCGCCATTGCATAATCAGTGGCACTTGCAGGCGATCTTGGCCAAAATAGTTGCTGTCTTGCTGGAATTTGGCGTTGAAGGAATAGCCTTGATCGGCGGTGATGATCACCACCGTATCAGTCGCGCCTTGGTTAATTTGCGCCAGCATTTGCGCCAAATAGCTATCAATGCGCTGGAGTTGGAGAGCATATTCGGCCTGTTTTTCCGCCTCAGGGGCGTTAAGCACGCCTTTCATCGCGCCAATCAGGTCAAATTGCATATAGCTAAACCACGGCGTTTGCGCCTGCTGGCGTGCTTGCGCTTGCCAATCCAGCCAAGCTTGGGTGCGCTGGGCATCATCACTGAGTACATTTAGGCGTTTGCCAAACAAGGTGTTGCGATACAGCGTCGAATTGGCGTTGGCAAAGGCGCCGAAGTGATAGCCCAGCTCCTGCATACGGTCAAACCACACGGGTTGCGTTTTCTGGTTTAACAGGCTGTCTAAGTAGTTGGCGTTGAGGCCATAAAACAGGCTCACCAGTGCGCCATCTTGCTCGTTGCTGCCGCTATAATTATTACTCAGTTGAATATTGCGCGCGGCAAACTCACGCAAGGTTGGCATCGCCTCGCCATCGAGTGCATCAAAACGCAGGCCTGAAATATTAATGACCAAAATATTTTGCACAGGCGTGCTTTGCGCACCATAGTAAAGTGCGGTTTTCGGGTAATCCAGCGCAGGCGCATCCAGCCGGCCGGTTTGCGAGAGCCGGTCAAAATAGATGTCTTTATCCAGCAGCTGATTTTTCTGCAAAAAGGTGCGTGCTGTCATCGGGTAGGCTAGCGGCAAATTGGCGCGCTGGGCGGTGACAGGGCGATAAAAATAGGCATCAGCCCAGGCATAAATTAAATGGGAGCAGACAAAGCACAACGTGAGCACCAGCACCACGCCTTTGACCCATTTTTGCCGCTCAAGGCTGCGCAGTTTGTCCCAGCTCCAGCGCGAGAAAATCATCAGCACCATCAAAATCAACGGCATCGGTGCGAAAAAGATCTCCCAATTGCGCGCCAGCCGCCCGTTGTCAGGGTTGACTAAAATATCCCAAATCAAAATCGACAAATGCAGATTGAAGCGATAGAACACTTCGCTGTCAAACAGCAGCAGCGTCAGCCCAATGGTGGCAAAAATCACACTCACGCCGCGGAAAGTGGCGGGGTTTTTAATAATAAAACTTAAAGGGAAGAGTACGAGCAAATAAAGCGCAAAAACAATAAAGCTAAAATGCCCTAATATATTGATAATAAAATAAAATCGACCAATGAACGTTTCAGGCCAGTCGCTGATGAAAGCATAACGTGCGCCGATTAAAATGGCAAAAATGATGTTAAACAGTGCAAACCAATGCCCCCACGCAATTTTGCGTGAAATGGCTTCCCAATATTGGCGCGAGAGCTTAAACATGCACTTGCCTATCAGTGACGGGTGTTGACCGATTGTTGCAGCGCGCGGCAGAAAGTCTCAACCAAGGCTTGCTGCTGGGCTGGCGCAACGCTGGATTTCAACAAATTGGTTACGGTATCACCGAGCGCCATCAGCGCTAAGTCGACACTGGCATGGTGTTGCTCAAGCACGGCGGCGAGATCTTGCAGCAGGGCGCGCACTTGGGTGTCTGAATATTTTGATTGTCTTGCCATGTTGTTCTTATCTTAGGTTTGAGCCAAACGGGCTTGTTTATCGTGTTATAGTAGCATAAATTTTTTTTGACAGCTAAAAAAGCGCAACAAAATTCGCTATAATGCGGGAAATTTTCAACCAAGGCAACGACAATGAGCATTGATGTAAAAGCAATTATTCTTCACCAACTTGAGCCGAACGCAAACGAAAGTGAAAGTGCGGTTCTCACCACTCGGCTGCGCGCCCAGCCCCTGGCTGTGGAGGACGACATCTTACAAATGATGTTGACTCTTCACCAGCACTATCAAGGTAAGGCGCAGGCCTACGGCGTGTTCAAGCAAGAATCCACTTTTGCGCAAAGCCTGAATCAATACCTTGAAGGCGAACTCGATTTTTTGTCATTCAGCCAACAAAGCGCCAAAGCGCTGGGCCAAGAGCTGGGACAGTACAATTTCGCCCAAGGGGGCAGTTTTATTTTTTGCCATTACACCTTTTTGGCCACGCAATATTTGTTTATCGCGCTGCTGGATAATCGCGAAAGTGTGTTGGTGGACGACGCGCTGGACATTCATCAGGTCTCTTATCTTAACATGGCGCAGTTTGACATCGCCGCGCGGATTAATTTAACCCAGCTGCAAGTAGACGCCAGCGACAAGCGCTATTTGAGCTATCTCAAAGGCCGCGTGGGGCGCAAAGTGGCGGATTTCTTTATGGATTTTCTCGGTGCTGAGCCTGGCTTTGACCCGAAAGCGCAAAACCTCACTTTGTTGCAAGCGGTGGACGATTTCTGCCAGCAAGGGGAGCTCAACGCGCAACAAACGCAAGCAGTGAAGTCGCAAACTTTTGACTATTGCAAAGGCCAACTTAAAGCGGGTGAAGAAATTGTCCTTTCAGAACTCTCTGATGTGCTGCCAGTGCTCAACGAGCAAGCCTTCAGCACCTTTAGCCAAACGCAAGAGTACGACCTTGCCGAGCAAATTCCGCCGGTGCAAAGTGCGCTGAAAAGCCTGACCAAATACTCCGGTTCAGGCAAAGGGGTGACCATCAGCTTTGACGCCGCTTTGCTGGGCGAGCGCTTGATTTGGGATGAGCACGCCGACACCCTCACCCTTAAAGGCTTGCCTGCTAACCTGCGCGATCAGCTCCAACGCTTTGCCAAAGGTTAAAACAAAAGTGCGGTTGGATTTTTTGCGCCAGCCGTCACATATGAGTAGAAAATTCTCTCACTTTTTGGCATTATAAAGCCATTGAACACAGCATGCCGCTTTGCGGTCAAGCCAACCTAGACGGAAAAGGTAAACTTATGCGTATTAAATCTCTTCTCGCCATGACACTGATTGCCGCAAGTGTCAGCTCTTGCTCGTTGTATAACAAGCTTGTCTACCGCATTGACGTACCGCAAGGCAACTACCTCCAGCAAGATCAAGTTGAGCAACTGCAAGTTGGCATGACAGCGCCGCAAGTCCAATACCTGCTCGGCACCCCGCTGCTGATTGACCCCTACAACCGTTTTGTGTGGTACTACGTTTTCTTGCAACAAAAAGGCCACCAAGACCCTGTGCAGCGCACCTTGACCGTGAATTTCTCACAACAAGGCACCGTGAGCGATTTCACCTTGGATAAACCGTTGCCTGAAATGCAAAAAGGCGACGTCAAACCGATTGAACTCGACGACGAACACAGCTGGTGGCAATCGTTTAAAAATATGTTCTCCTCAAACTAACCTCCAAGCCCGATGTTATCGGGCTTTTTGCTGCCTGCCATTTGAGTTTAATTTCAAGAAAATGCTATAGTGAGTGAAACTATATTCTCACCAGGAGGCGTTATGGATAATATTATTTGGATCATTGCACTTGTGGTGCTGGTTGTTGTGGGCTTTTGGTTTGTCGGCAACGTGCTACGCAACCGGCGAGAAAAGGCCCGTCTTGAGCAACACGAGCAAAGCGTTGTGGTGCTCAGCACCAGCCAAAGCGGCTATGCCGAGGCTGTCAACGTGCTGTCTTACAACGGCATCACCCCCAGCACTTTCACCTACCAAGGCCAACAAGCAATTTATCTGCCCGTCGGCCAGGTGGAATTGAGCGTGCAAGCCCAAAGTGATGACACCACCGAGCCCCACCAAATGCGCGTCAACGTGGCCGAAAAATCCGTCTACCACCTACGCTACAACCTCACCACCAAAGAGTATCAGTTTGTGGGGTATGATAAATAAGTAAGATGAAAGCCGATTAAAACCGCACTTTAAGATAAAAGTGCGGTTTTGTTTTATTGCGCCATTTTTTTGGCGGTTTTGAGGAAGCCTTCGGCGCTGGTGAAGATGGCATCATGGCCTTGGGCGCGGAGGATGGCGTCGCTTAACTCGCGCACGGCACCTTTGCCACCGGCGGTGTTGAGGGTGATATCAGCAGCGTCTTGAATGTAATCAGGGGCGTCGGCAACAGCAACAGCGAGGCCACAGCTGGCAAAGGCGGGCAGGTCAACGCTGTCATCGCCGATATAGGCGGTTTGTTCTGCGCTGACGCCGGCCTGCGCCATCAGTTGTTGGCAGGCGGTGCGTTTTTCCAGCTTGCCGAGCTGAAACAGCGTGATGCCCAGATCGGCGATGCGTTTGCGCAAAATGGCGGAATCCCGCCCGGAGAGCACGGCCACTTGCACGCCGTTTTCGATCAGCATGCGGATGCCAAGCCCGTCGCGCACGTTGAAGCATTTCAGCGCCTCACCATTGGCGTCGTAATAGAGCGCGCCGTCGGTCAGCACGCCGTCGACATCAGTGATTAACAATTTGATCTGTTTGAGCTTTTTATTCATTTTTTACCCTTAGCTTGAAAATTCAACCAAACCAAGCACTTTGCCGTTGTCGGTCACAATCAGTGAATGAATTTTGTGCTCGCGCATGTAATCCTCCGCTTGGCTTAAAAATGTGTCAGCCTCAACGGTTTTAGGGTTGCGCGACATAATATCCTGCGCGTTTAGGCGGATGCATTTCACCCCTTTGGCGGAAAAGGCGCGGCGAATGTCGCCGTCGGTGATGATGCCCGCTAATGCGTCGTTTTCCATCACCACCGCCACGCCCATGCGCCCTTCGTTCATGGTGGTGATACATTCACTAAACGGTGTGTTAGGGGCGACCACGGGCAGCTTGGTTTGCATCGCGTTGCGCACGCGGGTGAGCAACCGCCGGCCAAGGCTGCCGCCAGGGTGAAAGCGGGCGAAATCTTGCGGCTGGAAGTTGCGCGCTTTGATCAACGCCACCGCCAGCGCATCAGCCAGCGCCAGTGTCACCAGTGCTGAGGTGGTGGGCGCGAGATTGTTCGGGCAGGCCTCACGCTCAACCGCGATGTTGAGCACATAATCGGCGTTTTTTGCCAGTGTGGAGCTTGGGTTGCCCGTCATGGCGATGATTTTATTGCCAAAATTTTGCAAGCTGGGGATCAGCTTGTTGACATCGTCGGTTTCGCCGCTGTATGAAATCAAAATGACAATATCAATCGGCTTGAGCATGCCCAAATCGCCGTGAAAGGCTTCCGTTGGGTGCAAAAAGAAGCTCGGTGTGCCTGTTGAGGCAAAGGTGGCGACCATTTTTTGCCCAATCAGGCCAGATTTGCCAATGCCTGACACCACCAGCCGGCCTTGGCCGGTTAAGATCAGCTCAACCACATCATTAAAAGTGCGGTCAAGGCGCTCGCGCAAGGTTGCTAAGCCGTGCTCTTCAATGCTCAGCGTTTGGCGTGCAATGTTTAGATAATCCATAATTGTCTCCCACAAAGAATCGCTTGTATTCTAACGTATGTGATTAAATGGATAAATCCCAAGATGTCAAAATTGTGCGAAACCGCACTTTTTTGTAGGCTAAAGTGAAATGTGTTAGCCAATGGGCGCAATTTCACGTAGAATGGCGCGTGAGTTGGCCAGGCAATCGCTGGTTTATTGAAGCCCTTACCCATGGTGGAGGGGACAAATAGATGAGAGGAAAGTCCGGGCTACACAGGGCAGAGTGCCAGATAACGTCTGGGGGGCGCGAGCCTACGACAAGTGCAGCAGAGAGCAGACCGCCGATGGGCGCAAGCCACAGGTAAGGGTGAAAGGGTGCGGTAAGAGCGCACCGTGCCGCTGGCAACAGTGTGCAGCAAGGTAAACTCCACTCGTAGCAAGACCAAATAGGAACGCAATGCGTGGCCCGCGCAGCGTTCGGGTAGGTTGCTTGAGCGTGTGTGTGAATGCACGCCTAGAGGAATGATTGCCCACGACAGAACCCGGCTTATCGGCCAACTCACACGTTTTTAAAAGTGCGGTTAAGGTGACTTGACCGCACTTTTGCTTTTTAAGGCGCGCTAAAGCGAATCAAGCCCTCTTGCGCGGTGCTGGCAATCAGCCGGCCTTGTTGGTCAAAAATCTGCCCGCGCGCAAGGCCACGCGCGCCAGACGCGTTGTTGCTTTCCACCGCATGCAGCAGCCAGTTGTTGAGATCAAACGGGCGGTGAAACCAAATGGCGTGGTCGATGGTGGCCACTTTCATGCCGGGCTCTAAAAAGCCTTTTTTGTGTGGGTGAAGTGCGGTCAGCAAGCAGTGGAAGTCACTGAAATAGGCCAGCAAGCATTGGTTGATCGCCAAATCGTCGGGCACGCGGCCGTTGGCCTTAAACCACGCGTATTGCTCCGGCGGGAATTCAATGCCTTTAAACGGATTATTCAAATACTTGGTGCGCACATCAAACGGGCGCTCAGCGGTGAGCTTGTCACGAATGGCTTCAGGCAGATAAGGCGCCACTGCGCGCACGGCGGCGAGTTCATCGGTCAGCGCCTCTGGCGGCTCCACTTGCGGCATCACGACTTGGTGCTCAAAGCCTTGTTCTGGCGCTTGGAAGGAAGCGGTGATGTGGCAAATCGGCTCATTGTGTTGCAGCGCTTTAACCCGCAGTGCGCTGAAATTATGCCCATGGCGGAGCACTTCCACGTCGTATAAAATTGGGTGGGCGGCATCGCCTGTGCGCAAAAAATAAGCGTGCGCGGAGTGCAATACGCGCTCTTTGGGTGCGACTTGCATCGCGGCATACAGTGCTTGGGCGATCACTTGCCCGCCGAAAACTTGGCGCAAGCCCATGTCCACATTGTGGCCACGGTAGTAGTGATCGTCAATCATCTCAAGCTCGAGCAGGGCGATCAGTTTGTCTAAAATTGAAGCGTTCATGGCTTTCCTTGTTGGCTGTTTTTTTACGGTTATAACAAAGTTGACTGATGAATACAATGAAAACGGCGGATAAATCGGCAACTGTGGGCGAGAAACTTGCAATCACCGCACTTTTATAGCACAATGCACGCACTTGATTTTTCAAGTCCTCTATGGGTTCTCCCTTGGTTCCTCGCAACAGGGTTTGGCTCACTGGGTCAGGTTCGGAAGAAAGCAGCCCAAGTTAAATTACTGTGTGCCGAGATCAAGCTGGGGGAGAATCCACCCTTTCTCGTAATAATTTCACGTTGTTATGATCTAATTCTCCTTTTTTGCTTAATTTTGAATAAAATAGCGTTGTGTGCTTGATCTTTTCGACCGCACTTTATAGTATTTGTCACTATAGTTACTATTCTTCTTTTTGGCTTGGCAGGTAATCATGAAAAAAATAGTGATCATTGTGCTGCTACTGGCAATCGCTGGCGGCGCCTATTGGTTTTTCACGCGGGATGACCGCACGCAATACGAAGGCGTGAGCTACAGCAATGGGCGGCTGGAATTTGCCCGCATGGACGTGGCCAGCCTTTATCCTGGGCGGGTGGAGCGCTTGGCGGTGAGTGAAGGGCAGCAGGTTGCCCAAGGCGATGTGTTGGCAGAGCTGTCCTCCAGCACCAGTTCCAGCCAATTGCAAGCGGCCAAAGCGCAGCAAGCGCGTGCCGAGCAAGCCGTTAGCCGCGCGCAAGCGGAAGTGCAAGCCCGCGAGCAGCAGCTCAATGTGGCACAGATGGATCTCAACAACGCGCAGAAAATGCGCCGGGAGCGCTTAATTTCTCAATCTGAGCTTGAAAAACGCATCGCCGCGCGTGATGCCGCCCGTGCTGCGGTGGAGGCCACCAAAGCCGCACAATCTGAGGCCAGTGCCGCGGTGGAGGCCGCGAAAGCGCAAGTGGAGCAAGCCTCCAGCGTGAATGAAGACATGCAAGTGCGCGCCCCGCAAGCCGGCCGCGTGGAATACACGATTGCGGAAGTGGGCAATGTGATCCCCGCCGGCGGCAAAGTGGTGAGCCTGCTCAACCTGGATGATGTCAGCATGAATCTCTTTTTCCAAGCGCCTGTGGTCAACAACATTGCCCTTAACAGCGAGGCGCGCATTGTGCTCGATGGGCTAGATAGCGTGTTCCCTGCCAAAGTGGTGTATGTCGCGGCCCAGTCGCAGTTCACACCAAAATTTGTGGAAACCGCCGAAGAGCGCGAAAAGCTGGTGTTCAAGGTGAAGCTGAAAATCGACAAAGACACCGTGGATAAAATCGCGCCGTATCTCAAAGGCGGCATGACGGGCAATGGTTATGTGCTCACCGCACCAAACGCCACCTTCCCGCCTGAGTTGGCGGTGAAATTGCCGCGCTAACCGCACTTTGAGAGGGGCGTTATGAGTGAGCAAAAATTCGCCGTCAAGGTTGAGCACGTTTCCCACCACTATGGCAAAACGCGCGCCCTTGATGATGTGTCGCTAACCTTGCCGATGGGCAAAACTGTCGGCTTGATTGGCCCTGATGGCGTGGGCAAATCCACGCTGCTATCACTCATCGCGGGGGTGAAAATCATCCAAAAAGGCGATGTTGAAGTGCTCGGGCGGGATGTCAAAAACAAAGCCGACCGCCAAGCGCTGTCATCACAAGTGGCGTTTATGCCCCAAGGGCTGGGTAAAAACCTCTATCCAACGCTCTCTGTTTATGAAAATATTGACTTCCACGCCCGCCTTTATGGGCTGGATAGCAAACTGCGCAAGCAGCGCATTGAGCGCTTGATGCAGGCCACAGGCTTGGCGCCCTTTCCTGACCGCGCCGCGGGCAAACTCTCCGGCGGCATGAAGCAAAAATTGAGCCTGTGCTGCGCGCTGGTGCACAATCCTGATTTATTGATTTTAGACGAACCCACAACGGGGGTCGATCCGCTCTCCCGCCGGCAATTTTGGACGCTGGTCAATGACCTGCGCCAAGAAATTCAAGACATGACCGTGCTGGTGGCAACCGCCTACATCGACGAGGCGGAGCAGTTTGAGTATCTGCTGGCGATGGATGATGGCCAATTACTGGTCAATGACAAAACCGCCAACGTGCTTGAGCGCACGGAAAGTGAAAACCTCGAGCAGGCCTACATCAAACTGTTGCCAGAGGACAAACAAACCCACTGGGACGACAGCCAAATCCCACCGTTTGAGCCCGAGCCGAACGCGCCGCCTGCCATCGAAGCAGAAAATTTGGTGAAAAAATTCGGTGATTTCACCGCCGTGGATAATGTCAGTTTCAGCATTCCCAAAGGGGAGATTTTCGGTTTTTTGGGCTCCAACGGCTGCGGCAAATCCACCACCATGAAAATGCTCACCGGCCTTTTAGATGCCACCTCCGGCAGCGCGAAACTGCTCGGAAAAAGTGTCGAGACAGGTGATATGCAAACGCGCAAACGCGTGGGCTATATGTCGCAAGCCTTCTCGCTGTATGAAGAGTTGAGCGTGCGGCAAAATTTGGATCTCCACGCCAAGCTCTACCAGCTGGAAGGCAAAGAAAGGCAAAGTGCGGTTGAAGACGCACTCAAACAGTTTGAGCTAAGCGAAATTGCTGATGTGATCCCCGCCTCACTCTCTCTAGGCGTGCGCCAGCGTTTGCAGCTGGCGGCAGCCTGTTTGCACCACCCCGAGGTGCTGATTTTAGATGAGCCCACCTCTGGCGTGGACCCTGCTGCACGGGATATGTTTTGGGAATATTTGCTCAAGCTCTCGCGCGAGGATCGCATCACCATTTTTGTTTCAACTCACTTCATGAACGAAGCACAACGCTGTGATCGTATTTCGTTTATGCACCGCGGGCGTGTGCTCGGCGTTGGCACGCCTGAGGAGTTGCGCCAAGAGCAGCACGCCGACACCTTGGAAGAGGCGTTCATTCTCTTTTTGGAGCAAGAAGAGGAGAAAGACGGCGAGCAAAGTGCGGTCGAGCACGCCGATGAAGAGAAGCAAAGCGATGGCTTAAGCGAGGCGAAAGGCAAGCCGATGGGGCTGGCGTATTGGTTTATGATTGTGCTGACCTTTGCCATCCGTGAGGGCAAGGAGCTGCTGCGCGATAAAATCCGCCTGCTGTTTGCCATATTTGGGCCGGTGATTTTGCTGCTGGCGGGCAGTTATGGCATCTCGTTTGATGTCAGTAATTTACGCTTTGCCGTGTGGGATCAAGACCAAACCCAAGAAAGCCGCCGCTTGGTGGAACAATTTGAAGGCTCGAGTTATTTCCACGAAGTGGGGCAAATCCGCACCCGCGATGAGTTGATTCACAGCCTGCGCAGCGGCAAGGCGCGCTTGGCGCTGGATATCCCGCCTGATTTTGGGCGCAAATTATTGCAAGGGCAAAAGCCCGAAGTGGCATTTTATGTTGACGGATCAATGCCGTTCACCGGCGAAAATATTGTCGGCAATATCCAAGGAATCATGACCCAATATGTCAAAGACTACTACGCCCAGCAGGGCTACACCTTGCCACAAGCGTTTGACCTTGAAGTGCGGTTTATTTATAACCAATCTTTCCGCAGTGTGAATGCCATTTCGCCGGGGCTGATCATGCTCACGCTGATGATGATCCCGTGCATGATGACCGCACTTGGCGTGGTGCGAGAAAAGGAAATTGGCTCGATCACCAACCTTTACTCCTCGCCGGCCGCCACCTGGCAGTATCTGCTGGGCAAGCAGCTGCCTTATGCCACTTTAGCGATGGCGAGTTATTTTGTCCTGATTGGGCTGACCATTGTGCTTATTGGCGTGCCGATGAAAGGCTCGTTTTGGGCGATGAGCTTGGGCGCGCTGTGTTTGATTTTAGCCTCCACCGCCTTTGGCTTGTTGATTTCAGCCTTTGTGAAATCGCAAGTGGCGGCGATTTTTGCCGCGGCGATCATCTCGATGGTGCCGGCGCTCAACTTCTCTGGGCTGTTGTACCCGATGTCAACCCTCACGGGCGTGGGCTATTGGATTGGCTGGAGCTTCCCGACCAGTTGGTATAATTTAATCAGTCTGGGCACCTTCACCAAAGGGCTAGGCTTTGCCAGCTTTGTGTCGATTTATGGCGTGCTGCTGGGCTTTTTTGTTGCCTATTTGCTGCTCGCCAGCATGTTGCTGAAAAAGCAGGAGGTGTGAAGTGTTGCGTTGGCTAAAAAATGTCTATTTTCTCTCAGTCAAAGAACTGCGCAGCCTGTTTAGTGATTACACCTTAATCGGCCTGGTGGTGATTATGTTCACCTTCACCATCTATTCCATCGCCAAAGGGATCACAACCGAAGTGAAAAACGCGTCCGTTGCGGTGTGGGATCAAGATCAATCCACGCTGTCATACCAAATCCGCGATGCGATTTTGCCACCCTATTTCAACCACGTGGCGAGCATCACGCCAGATAAAATCGACAAAGCGATGGACGAGGGTGAGTATATTTTTGTCATCACCATCCCGCCCAATTTTGAGCAAAAAGTGATGGCCGGCGAGCAGCCGCAAATTCAGCTGCTGGTTGATGCCACCGCCATGACGCAAGCTGGTGTGGGTGCGAGTTATCTCAGCCAAATCATCAACCGCCAAATCAGCGAATTTTTACACCAGCCGTCGATGAGTGACATTTTGCCGCTTAAGCCGGTGGTGAATGTGTTGTTCAACAGCAATTTGCGCAGTGAGTGGTTTATGCCGATGACGCAAATCACGGGTAACTCGAGCCTGCTGGCGCTAATTTTAGTCGGTGCGGCGGTAATCCGCGAGCGTGAGCACGGCACGATTGAGCACTTGCTGGTGATGCCCGTGAGCGCCAGCGAAATTGCCTTTTCCAAAATTTTAGCCAACGGCTTGGTGATTTTGGTTTCCGCCATGTTGTCGCTCTATTTTGTGGTGCATCAATTTTTGGGCGCGCCGATTAACGGCTCGATTTGGCTATTTGCCGCCAGCGAGGTGGTCTATCTCTTCTCCATCGCGGGCTTAGGGCTGTTTTTAGCCACCCAAGCACCGACCATGCCGCAGTTCAGCCTGCTGTGTTTGCCGGTTTATATCGTGCTGTATTTACTCTCTGGCGCGCCGTCGCCGTTTGAAAATATGCCGCAAGGCGTGCAAAACGTGATGCAGCTTTCGCCGCTGACCCAATTTGTGGCCATCAGCCAAGATGTGTTATTCCGCGGTGCGGGGTGGGAGACCATTTGGCACCGCGTGCTGATCATGGCCGTGCTTGGCGCGGTGTTTGTTGCCCTTGCGATTTCCAGCTTCCGCTCAATGCTGGCAAGACAAAACTAGGAGTTATTATGCCTCAGTCAAAATGTATTTTAACCGCACTTGCTCTGTTGCTCACCGCGTGCAGCCAAACCCAAGTGCCGCTGGAGTCCAACATCACGATGCCGGCGCAATTTGAACAAGTGAAAGCCGGCCAAATGCAAAATATGCAGCAGTGGTGGCGCTATTGGCATGACCCGCAACTGGCACGCTTGATTGAGCAAGGGCTGAAAACCAGCCCTGATATTGCCATTGCTCAATCGCGCCTCAATGAAGCGCGCGCCACCGCCCAACTGGCGCAAAGTGATCTTGGCCCAACGGTTGGCGTGGGCGGCAATATCGGTGGCCAGCGCAGCCGCCTTGACAACCCGATTGGCGAGCCGTACCGCACTTTGGCTGGGCAAGACGACCACATCAACAGCAAAGGCTATGGGGCCAACCTCGGCGTGATGGCCAGCTGGGAGGTGGATATTTTCGGGCAAAAACAAGTGATGCCGATGCCGCCAGTGCCGCCGCGCGCGGTGCGCAAGCCCGTGTTTATGGCGCGCAAATGCTCTTGGCCACGGGCATTGCCGAAAATTACCTCAAAGCCGCCGCCACACTGGAAAAACGCACCTTGTTAAATGCCATGGCTGGCACGCTCTCGCGGTTGCGGCAATATGTTAAAGGCCGATTTGAATCTGGCCAAGCCACCGCTTATGAAGTCAGCGCGGTGGAGTCAAAATTGCAAGCGGTGCGCGCGCAACTGCAAAGCCTCAACGCCGAGTTTGCCGCCTATGAGCGCAGCATTGCGGTGCTGATTGGCTACAACGGCGTGGGCTTCAAGCTCGATAAAACCGCACTTTCAGGCAAAAATGGCCTGCTCAAACGCCTGCCTGCACCACCAACGGGCGTGCGCCCAGGCGACTTGCTTGCCAGCCGGCCGGATATTCAAGGCAAAAAAGCGGCGGTGGAGGCTTATGCCGCCAAACTGGCCTCAGCCAAAGCGGATTTGCTGCCGCGTTTTGACATTCGCTTTTTAGGCCAAGGCGGGCGCATTGAGCTTGACGGCGACGTGCCAACGCTCAAAGGTGTGGGTGGCTTGATTAGCCTTGGCGTGCAGTTGCCGATTTTCACCAACGGGCGGATTCAAGCCAACATTGATGCCGCCGACGCACGGCTGAAAACCGCACTTTTGGAATATGATCAAACCTTGCTGAAAGCCTTAAGCGAGGTGGAAAGCAGCTACCAATTGCAATATGCATTGGCCCGCCAAAGCCGGCAATTGCAAAGTGCGGTCGGCAGTGCGTATCGCCAAGCCAGCCAAGGCGAGCGACTGTTTAACTACGGCGACAAAACCCTTGATGAAGCGCTGCGCGCACGCCTTGATGCGCTCGATCTAGCGCAAAAATCGCTAGAACTGCGCTTATTCCAAGGGCAAAACTTGCTGAATTTATACAAAGCCATCGGTGCGGGCTGGCAGTAGTAATCATAGGTTGCCCAATGGCGCGCAATTGATTAAAATGTTGCGTTTTACCGCACTTGCGGTGGTGGGGAGTGGGCAGGCCCAAAGATGACCATTTTATTGCTTGGTATCAATCATAAAACAGCGCCAGTGGAGCTGCGTGAAAAAGTCGCTTTCAGTGATGAAAAGCGCGGCCTTGCCTTGCAACAAATTCACGAACAGCAATTAGGTGAAAGTGCGGTTATCCTCTCCACTTGCAACCGCACTGAGGTCTATTTGCATGCGCGCAACATCCCACCTGATGAACACAACGAGAAAAACCGCACGTGGCTTGCGCGAGTGCTGGCGTGGTTTGTGGCACTGCATGGCGTGAGCGAGCGCGAGGTGCAAAAAAGCATTTACCTTGAACAAAACCTTGCCGTGGCGCGCCATTTGATGCGCGTGGCCTGCGGGCTGGACTCCTTAATTTTGGGTGAGCCGCAAATTCTAGGCCAAGTGAAGCAAGCCTTCAGCGCCAGTGAGCAGTTTTATCATGCTCAGGGGTTGAGTTTGAGCAGTGAGTTTTCACGGCTGTTTCAAAAAAGTTTTGCCAGCGCCAAACGTGTGCGCAGCGAAACCGCCATCGGCGGCAGTGCTGTGTCGGTGGCCTATGCCGCCACCAGCCTCGCGCGGCAAATTTTCGACTCCTTCCAGCCGTTGACCATTTTGCTGCTCGGCGCGGGGGAAACCATCGAGCTGGTCAGCCGTTATCTCTTCCAACAAGGGGCAAGCCATGTATTGGTTGCCAACCGCACTTTGGAGCGCGCCCAGGCCTTGAGCGAGCGGGTGGCGCCGATGACGGTGCTCAGCCTGGGGCAGTTGCAAACGGGGTTGAATCAAGCCGATATTGTGATTTGCTCCACCGCCAGCCCAACGCCGCTGATTGATGTGGATATGGTCAAAGCCGCACAAAAAGCGCGCAAATACCGCCCGATGCTAATCATCGACATCGCCGTGCCGCGCGATGTGGACGAGCGCGTGGGCGAGCTGGATGCGGTGTATCACTACTGCGTGGATGATTTGCAGCAAATCATTGAGCAAAACAAAGCCCAGCGCCAGCAAGCCTCGCAACAGGCGGAGCTGATTGTGGCGCAAGAGGCACAAGATTTCTTCCAATGGCTGAAGTTGCACCAATCCTCCAATTTGATTCGCAAATACCGCGCGCAGGCCGAAAGCACACGCCAAGTGCTGCTGGCCAAAGCGCTGCAGGCCATCAACCAAGGGCAAGATGTGCAAACGGTGCTCAATGAAATGAGCTACAAACTCACCAATAATTTGCTCCACAGCCCAACGCAGGCCATCACGCAGCTGGTTAAACAAGGCGACGCGCAGGCGTTGCAGCTTTTTTCAAGCGCGTTGGGGCTCGATGACGAGCGCGAACATTAGCGTTTTTGTTAAGCAAAATCCCGCAAAGTAGGCTAAAATAGCCTGTTATCAACCTTTTTCAGATGATAAAAACTATGAAAGAATCCATCATTGCCAAGTTAGACACCCTCAATGAACGCCATGAAGAGCTGCAAGCCCTGCTTGGCTCACCCGAGGTGATTAACGATCAAGACAAATTCCGCGCCTATTCCAAAGAATTCGCCCAGCTCGGCGAGGTGGTGGAGTGCTTCAACGCGTGGAAAAAACAACAAGACGACCTCGAGCAAGCGCAATTGCTGCTTGATGACCCCGCTATGAAAGAGATGGCGCAAGAAGAAATTGAACAGTGCAAAGGCGAGATCGACAGCCTTGAGCAGCGCTTGCAAGTGCTGTTGCTGCCCAAAGATCCCAACGATGAATACAACTGCTTTTTGGAAATCCGCGCCGGCACCGGCGGCGACGAGGCAGGCATTTTCTGTGGGGATTTGTTCCGCATGTATAGCCGCTATGCCGAGATCAAACGCTGGCGGGTGGAGCTGATGAGCGCTAACGAAAGCGAGCAGGGCGGCTTTAAAGAAGTGATCGCCAAAATCAGCGGTGAGGGCGTTTATGGCCAGCTGAAGTTTGAATCCGGCGGCCACCGCGTGCAGCGCGTGCCGAAAACCGAATCCCAAGGGCGCATTCACACCTCGGCTTGCACGGTGGCGGTGATGCCAGAGCTGCCAGAGTCCGAATTGCCGGAGATTAACCCATCGGATCTGAAAATCGACACCTATCGCTCCTCGGGCGCCGGTGGTCAGCACGTCAACACCACCGATTCAGCGGTGCGCATCACCCACTTGCCAACGGGCATTGTGGTGGAGTGTCAAGACGAACGCTCACAGCACAAAAACAAAGCCAAAGCGATGTCGGTGCTGGCCTCCCGCATTGTGAAGGCGGAAGAAGAGCGCAAAGCAGCGGAAACCGCCAACACCCGCCGAGACTTGCTCGGCAGTGGCGATCGCAGTGACAAGATCCGCACTTATAACTACCCACAAGGGCGGGTGACGGATCACCGCATCAACTTAACGCTTTATCGCCTGGATGAAGTGATGAACGGCAAAATGGACGAACTGATCCAGCCGATCATCACCGAATACCAAGCCGACCAACTGGCCGCGTTATCGGACGAGAATTGATGACCTACGCCGATTGGGTAAAAAGTGCGGTTGCAAAGTTAACCGAGTGCGACGTGGTGCAAAGTGCTAGGCTTGATGCCTATTTGCTGCTTGAGCGCGTCACATCTTGTACGCGCGCGCAACTGATGGCCTTTGACGACACACAACTGAGCGCATCACAACTGCGCGAGCTGACCGCACTTTTAACGCGCCGTATGCAAGGCGAGCCGATGGCGTATATTTTAGGGGAAAAGGCGTTTTGGTCACTGAATTTAAACGTTGACCCCAGCACCTTGATCCCCCGCCCCGACACGGAAGTGCTGGTTGAGCGCGCGCTGGATTTGGCGCGTGCGGCGATTGCTCAGCTCAACCCACCGCACTTTGCGATTCTTGACCTCGGCACCGGCACGGGCGCAATTGCGCTGGCGCTGGCCTACGAGCTGAAAGACTATTGCCAGCAGCACAGCTGCCAATTGCGCGTGGTTGGCGTGGACAAAATTGAAAGTGCGGTCGCACTCGCCAAACACAACCAGCAGCGCAACGGCATTGCAGGCGTGGAATTTTTGCACAGTGATTGGTTTACCGCCCTTGCAGGCCAGCGCTTTGATTTGATTGTTAGCAACCCGCCTTATATTGATGAAACGGACACCCATTTGCAGCAAGGCGACGTGCGCTTTGAGCCGCGCAGCGCGCTGGTGGCGGCAAAGTGCGGTTTGGCCGACATTGAGCAGATTATCAGCCAGGCAAAAAGGCATTTAAACCCCGGCGGCTATCTGCTGATTGAACACGGCTGGCAGCAAGGCGAGGCGGTGCGCGCGTGCTTTCGCGCACACCATTGGGCTGATATTCACACCATTGACGATTACGCCGGCCGTGAGCGCGTAACCTTGGCAGGATTAAACACAGATGCAACACAATAATCTCACTCCCAACACACACGTCCAGCGGCTGTTGATCAATTTGATGATCACGCTAGAATCAGTGCTCAGCGACACTCTCAAACCGTCTAGCATTTACGGCCGCTTGGGGCATTTGGTGCGCGCGGTGGGGGCAAAAGTGGACCCCGCGCTGCCCGTGAAAAGCCAAATCGACCAACTCTTGGCGGCGTTTTATCACGATCAGGGGTTTCATTGCGACCCTAAAAATTATTACCTATCGGATAATTTAAAAATCTCCGCCATTTTGACCCGCAAGCAGGGCATGCCAGTTTCACTGGGCGCGATTTTACTGTTTTTGGCTGATCGCTTGCGCTTGCCGCTTTACCCGATTAACTTCCCAACTCAGTTGATTTTAAAAGCGCAAGTCAATGACGAAGTGGCGTTTATCGACCCGTGGAATGGCGAGTTTATCAGCCTTGACTATTTAAACAAACTGATTGAAGGCCACATTGGCTTTGGCGCGCGGCTAGAACCAGCGGATATTGCAGTGGCCGACCCGCAAATGCTCGAAGGGCGGCTGGTGCAGCTGATGAAAATGGCCTTAATGCGTGAAGAGCAAGACATGGCGGCATTGCGCTTAATTGAATGGTGCATGCAGCGCTATCCAGAGAATCCTTATGAATTGCTTGACCGCGGCGTGGTGCTGGCCAATTTGGGCTGTGTGGCGCTGGCGCGTGATGATTTTAACAATTTTGTAAAAAAATGCCCAGAAGATCCCACCAGCCAAGTGTTGCGTGATAAGATTGAGAAATTAGAGCAAATCAGCCACATTTATCACTAGTGACGTTAAGGAGTGCTTATGTTAACCATTGTTCATCTTGATTCCGACACCTTCCCGCGCGGGACAGAGGTACCCAAGCCACGCATTGAACACCAGTGGATTGCCTACCCGTTCACTGACCCAGAAGACAGGCTTGAGCGGCTCAAAGACGCGGACGTGGCGGTGAGCAACAAAGTAGTGATCGACCGTGAGCTGATGGCGCAATTGCCGAAGCTGAAACTCATCGCCATCACCGCAACGGGCATGAATAATGTGGATTTGGACGCCGCCAAAGAGTTTGGCATTTGCGTGAAAAACGTCGCGGGCTATTCCTCAACCTGCGTGCCAGAGCACGTGCTGGGCATGATTTTCGCCCTCAAACACAGCCTGATGGGCTGGTATCGCGACCAACTGACCGACCGCTGGGTAGAAAACAAACAGTTTTGCTACTTTGATTACCCAATCACCGACATTCGCGGATCAACGTTGGGCATTATCGGCAAGGGCAATTTGGGCTCAGAAGTGGCGCGCCTGGCCACCGCGGTGGGCATGAATGTGATTTTTGCCGAGCGACCAAACGCGAAGACCTGCCGCGAGGGCTATTTGCCGTTTGATGAAGTGCTCTCACAAGCGGATTTCATCAGCTTGCATTGCCCACTGACGGAAGAAACGCAAAACATTATCAACGCCGAGGCGCTGAGCAAAATGAAAAAAGGCGCGTTTTTAATCAACACTGGCCGCGGCCCGTTGGTGGATGAACACGCCTTGGTCGAGGCCTTAAAGTGCGGTCAGCTCGGTGGCGCGGCGCTGGATGTGATGATCAAAGAGCCACCTGAAAAAGGCAACGTGATCATGCAAGCGGCCAAAACATTGCCGAATTTGCTTATCACCCCACATATTGCGTGGGCGTCTGACAGCGCGATCGACACCTTGCTGAATAAGGTGCGGGATAATATCGAAACCTTTGCAAAAGAGCAGGCATAATGGCGTTGAATGTTTCGTTGTTTGTTGCTTGGCGCTATTGGCGCTCCAAAAGTGCTGATCGCTTCGGGCGCATTGTCACTTGGCTGGGCAGCATTGGCATCACCCTTGGGGTGATGGCGCTGGTGATTGTACTCTCCGTGATGAACGGCTTGCAAAATCAGCAAAAAGTCAATGTGCTCGCCAGCCTGCCGCACGCCATCGTGATGCCCAAAGCGGGCCATTTGCCAGCGGATTTTGCCTTCACGCAAACATTGCCTGACGTGGCGCGCGCGGTGCCAGTTAATCAAAGTGATGTGATTTTGCAAACCGCCTCGGGCATGAGTGCCGCGCGGCTTTTGGGCGTGAAAAGCTGGCGTGATGACCCGACACTGGCCGATGAAACGGCGGATTTTGACCGCACTTTGCCTATCGGTGGCTATCACATCGCGCTGCCGGCATCCTTGGCGCAGCAATTGAACCTGCACGTGGGTGACAAAGTGCGGGTGATGCTCGCCGCCAACAGCCAATACACCCCCTTTGGGCGCGTGCCCGTGCAGCGTTTGTTTACCGTCTCGGCCATTTTGGATGCCAGCGTGAAAAACGACGGCCACAGCGCCTTTGCCAATCTTGCTGATGTTGGCCGGCTGCTGCGCATCGCACCTGATGAGGTGCAAGGCATGCGATTATTTATGCCAGACCCTTTCAAGGTGACCGCACTTTCACACACGTTTCCTAAAGACAAATGGCACATTGCGGACTGGCGCGAGCAAAAGGGCGAGTTTTTCCAAGCGGTGGCGATGGAAAAAAACATGATGGGGCTGCTCATTGGCCTTATCATCATTGTGGCGATCGCCAACATTGTGACAAGCTTGAGCTTGATGGTGCTCGACAAACAAGGCGAGATTGCCATTTTGCAAACCCAAGGGATGCAAAAGCGTGATGTGATGGGCATTTTTATTTTGCAAGGGCTGCTCGTTGGCGCTAGCGGCACGGCGATTGGCCTGCTGGCGGGCTTTGTGGTGGCGTCTAACATCAATGAAATTATGCACTATTTGCCGTTAAACAGCATTCGCCTGCCGGTGTTGTTTGACCACAGCCAGCTGCTGCTCATCGGCGTGCTGACGCTGACGTTAACCTTGCTTTCCACCCTTTATCCTGCTTATCGAGCAGCAAAAATTGAACCTGCGGATGCATTACGATATGAATAATTCAACCTCATCAACGCCGCTTTTGGCCTGCGAGCAGCTGTGTAAATCCTACCAAGAGGGCGACAAAACCACCGAGGTGCTCAAACAGGTGAGCTTTGCCATGCGAGCTCAAGAGCTGGTGGCGATTGTCGGCAGCTCCGGCTCGGGCAAAAGCACCTTACTGCACCTGCTCGGCGGGCTAGACAAGCCTGACAGCGGGCGCGTGATGCTGTGCAATCACGATCTTTTCAGCCTCAAAGCGCGCCAGCTGGCGCAGTTGCGCAATCAACATTTGGGCTTTGTTTATCAATTTCACCACTTGATGGCGGATTTTTCCGCGCTGGAAAATGTGATGATGCCGCTCTTAATTGGCAAAACCAATAAAAGCGAGGCGCAAGACAGGGCCCAGGCCATGCTCAGTGCGGTTGGGCTGGCTCATCGCTTAAGTCACCGCCCATCGGCGTTGTCAGGCGGTGAGCGCCAGCGGGTGGCGATTGCGCGCGCGTTGGTCAATCAGCCTGATTTGGTGCTGGCCGATGAGCCAACGGGCAATTTGGATCACAAAACCACCGAGAGCATTTTTGAATTGATTCAACAACTTAACGCCGAGCAAAAAATCGCCTTTTTGCTCGTCACTCATGACCGCACTTTGGCACAAAAACTCTCGCGCACCATGGTGATGAAAGACGGCGTGTTGCACGCTGAGGGGGCGGTGTGAACACCCCATTGATGATGGCTTGGCGCTATCAACGCGGCAAGCAGAAAAACCGCCTAGTGAGCCTCATCTCCGCCTTTTCCACCGTTGGCATCGCACTCGGTGTGGCGGTGCTGATTATTGGGCTCAGTGCCATGAACGGTTTTGAGCGCGAGCTGCGCCAGCGCGTGCTGGCCGTGGTGCCCAATGTTGAAATCAACGCCTACGCAACGGATGCTGGGCGCGAGAATTATGTCCATGACTGGCAGCAACTGGCCGGCGTGTTTTCAGGCCAAAGTGCGGTCAAAGGGGTGGCGCCTTACGTCAGCACCACCGCGCTGGTGGAAAACGGCAACCGCTTGAAAGTGGTGCAAGTGCGCGGGGTTGACAAAGCCGCGCAAGACAGCGTTAGCGCGTTGGGCCAATTTGTGCAACAAGGCGCCTGGCAGGATTTCAATGCCGATTCGGGCCTGATTTTAGGCGCTGGCATTGCCCACGATCTTGGTGTGCAGCGTGGCGATTGGGTCACGTTATTATTATCACAAGGGCAGGCGGGCGACAACGCCATGGCGCAGAGCAAACGCGAGCGTATCCGCGTGGACGGCATTTTGCGCCTTGACGGCCAGCTTGACCACAGCTTTGCGTTAATGCCCATTGGCCAACTGCGTGCGTTATTGCATCTATCCGACCAAGAGGCCACGGGCATTGAAATTGCCCTACACGACCCGTTTGCACTGGACAAAGTCGATTACCAAAGCCTGATAAACTACCCTCAACAGCTGTGGGCGAGCAGCTGGCAGGGCAAATTTGGCTATATGTATCGCGACATTCAGCTGATTCGCAGCATCATGTATATCGCCATGGTGTTGGTGATTGGCGTGGCGTGTTTTAATATTGTCTCCACCTTGATTATGGCGGTGAAAGACAAGCAAGGCGACATCGCCATTTTGCGCACGCTTGGCGCTAATGGGCATTTTATTCGCCGAATTTTCATTTATTATGGCATGCTCGCTGGCATGAAGGGGTGCTTTTATGGCATTATCTTAGGCGTGCTGGTGGCGCTCAATTTGACCGCACTTATCCAAGGCATTGAGCATCTTTTTGATATTCACATTTTGTCTGACGGCATCTATTTTGTCGACTTTTTGCCAAGCCAATTGCACTGGTTTGATGTGGCAATGGTGTTTATTGCGGCCTTGATTTTAAGTTTAATGGCAAGCCTTTACCCCGCTTCACGTGCGGCGAAGCTTTCGCCGGCACAGGTTTTAAGTAGTTATTAATAAGAGAAGAACATGAACAGCAAAAACAAACTGTATTATAAAAACGACGATTTACGCATTGCAAAAACACAACAACTGCTCCCACCGGTGGCCTTGCTGGAAAAGTACCCTGCCAGCGACGTGGCTGCTGAAACCGTCGCACAAGCCCGCGCCAAAGCGCATGACATCATTCAAGGGCAAGACGACCGCCTGCTTGTGATCATCGGCCCGTGTTCGATTCATGACCCCAAAGCGGCGTTGGAATATGCACAAAAAATCAAAGCGATGCGCGCCGAGCTTGGCGATGAGCTGGAAATTATCATGCGCGTGTATTTTGAAAAACCGCGCACCACCGTGGGCTGGAAGGGCTTTATCAACGACCCTGATCTTGACAACAGCTTTTTGATCAACGACGGCCTTCGCCTTGCGCGCAAAGTGCTGTCTGACATCAACGACATGCAAGTGCCGGCGGCTGGCGAGTTTTTGGATATGATCACACCGCAATACATGGCGGATTTCATGAGCTGGGGCGCGATTGGGGCACGCACCACCGAATCCCAAGTGCATCGTGAGCTGGCCTCGGGCCTTTCTTGCGGTGTGGGTTTTAAAAATGCCACCAACGGCTGCGTGCAAGTGGCACTCGACGCCATCGGTGCGGCACAAGCCTCGCACAACTTTTTGTCTGTCACCAAATTTGGCCACTCCGCCATCGTGACCACCAAAGGCAACGAAGACTGCCACATCATTTTGCGCGGCGGCGACAAACAAACCAACTACGACGCGCAGTCCATCGCGCCCGTGTGCGAGCGCCTTGCCAGCATGGGTAAACCGGCGCACGTGATGATTGATTTCAGCCACGCCAACAGCCACAAACAGTTTAAAAAGCAACTCGACGTGTGCCGTGATGTGTGCGAACAACTCTCCAACGGCTCAACCCACATTTTCGGCGTGATGATCGAAAGCCACCTCGTTGAAGGGCGCCAAAATTTGGTGGATGGCCAAGCGCTGGTTTACGGCCAAAGCATCACCGACAGCTGCCTAGGTTGGGACGACAGCGAACAAGTGCTGCGCGACCTTGCCCAAGCTGTGCGCAACCGCCGCTTAAAAAAACAGATAATTATGCAAAAATAATGTGATCCCATTCAAAGTGCGGTGAATTAAATCACAATTGACCGCACTTTTTGCGTTATACTGGGTCTAAAGCAATAGCAAGGAGAATAGACTAAGACAACCCCTAAAAATAATTAAAAAACAGGAGTGTACTATGCAAGTTCGTGTTTTTAAACGCTACAACCCTTTGCAAATCGCCCGCTACGTGACCATCTTGTTCACCGGCAGCTTCTTCATCCGCGGCATCGGCCTATTCGAATTCCGCCACGGCAAAATCATCTCCCCCAAAGTGAAAAACCTGAAAAAATTCAGCGTCATGAGCGAGGTCAACAAACAAATCAAAACCCTCACTGCTTTGAGTTAACTTCATTCAACACCATCCTAATTCTGAGGTTGGTGTTGGACAATTGCCTAAAAATCCAAAAAAGCCCTTTTTTTGTCTCAAAATGCGCAATTAATTGCACATAGACTTTATTTTGTGCAAAAAATAGTGATAATAGAGCCCAAATTTTGAGCTATTGAGGATATTCTTATGCAAAAAACATTGATTGCTAGTGCTATTTGCGCGCTGGCAGTGGCTGCAGGTGCTCATGCTGCGGCTGGCCCAAACGGAACAAACGACATTACTGCAGGCACCAAAGAGAATCCAGAAAGTCCGCAATCATATTGTGCTAATCACAACTGTAACTTCAGTGTGGCCTGGAAAGGCGATGATTTGATTTTGCAAAGTGATTATGTTTCCAGTGCGGGTGCTAAGCGCATCGTATTTAAAGACTATGCTAAAAAACTGCCTGTGGAAGCCCAACAACTCAAAGCTAAAATACGTGAGATTCGTAATAAGCCAGATGTAACCGAAGAGGATATAGATAGCATTAAGGTTAAGTTAAAATGGACGGGGCGAGTGTATCAAGGGGATGAAAAAGACCATGATGAAGGCACATTTGAATTTGATTTTGCCCCTGCGGGTGTAAACACGGAGAATAAAACCATCACAGTGCCTGCAACTGATAGCGGATCGAAAGCGGTATTTGATATCAAACAAGACAACGGGAAAAACGCGTTTGTATTTAACGAAAAGAAAGTGAAGGGGCTAAAACATCGATCAAAGACAGCCTTGAAAACAAGCCAGCGCCTGCAAAACCTGTTGACCCCGCACCAGCACCTGCTGAGCCAATCCCAGCGGATGATAATAAAATAAAGATGAAAGTGCGATTGAGCCAACAGTACCATCACAACCTAATATAGAAGCACCAAAAATTGAAGCTCCAGAAGCTGAGAATCCAAAAGCTGATGAAGCAAAACCAGAAGAGCCAAAACCTGAAGAGCCTAAAGCTGATGAATCGAAACCTGAAGAGCCGAACCCAGAAGAGCCAAAAGCTGATGAGCCTAAAGTAAAGGAGCCAAAAGCTGATGAGCCTAAAGTAGAGGAGCCGAAATCAGAAGAACCAAAAGTTGAGAAACCTAAATCAGAAGAACCTAAAGTAGAGGAGCCTAAAGCAGAGGAGCCGAAGCCAGAAGAACCAAAAGCTGAGGAACCTAAAGTAGAGGAGCCTAAAGCAGAGGAACCTAAATCGGAAGAGCAAAAAGTTGAGGAGTCTAAAGCCGAGGAATCTAAAGTAGAAGAGTCTAAAGCGGATAAACCGAAATCTGAAGAGCAAAAAGCTGAGGAGCCTAAAGACGGGGAATCTAAAGTAGAGGAGCCTAAAGCAGAGGAACCTAAAGTAGAGAAACCTAAATCTGAAGAGCAAAAAGTTGAGGAGTCTAAAGCAGAAGAACCTAAATCAGAAGAACCAAAAGCTGAGGAAACCAAAGCTGAAGATCAGGTAGTCGAAAATGATACGCAGATTCAAAGTGCGGTTGAGCCTAAGAGCGATAAATTAATACCTTCAGTGAGTGCTCGTGATTCTCGTTTTGTTAATGCCGCATTGCTAGGATCTACGTTGTGGCAGCTAGAAATGAATGATGTCAACAAACGTCTAGGTGATCTCCATTTTGCGCAAGGCAATGAGGGATTATGGTTGCGCAGTTATGGTGGAAAATATAGCCTAGACTACCACATTAAAGACCGCGCTTTTACTAGCCAAAATCACTTTGCTGCTGTGCAGCTTGGTTACGACCGCACTTTAGATGCACATATTCGCAGTGGTTTGGCAGTGAGCGTGGTGAAAGGCAAGGCTAAGCTTAATCAATGGGCGCAAAATGCACAACTTGTCGGTGTAACAGGTTACACAACCTACACCCCAAATGAAGCCGACTACATTGATGTGGTGGCGAAAGTGGCACAACTACAACAGAAAATAGCGGGCAACCGCCTTGCATTATGGGGTGTGGCTTTCAGCACTGAGTACGGCCACAAATTCACATTGAGTGAGCACTGGTTTGCAACACCGAATGCAGAGTTAACGCTCGGTTATCTGCAGGGGGGTGATGTTAACATTGAGGGGCACCACTATCAACAACGCAGCAATACCCACTGGAGCGCACGCGCAGGCGTGAATCTAGGCTATGCGTATAATATGGGTAACATTATGCTGAAAGCCTCAGTACAGCATGAGGCTAACAACCGTCTAAAATTGATTCTTGATAACGGCGCTAATGACGCCTATCAGCACAGCATTGATTTGAGCGGAACCCAACTGCGCCTAGGGCTTGGTGGCACTCATGACTTAGGCCATAACACCTATGTCTATTACAACATAGAAAAATCTGCCAAAGGCAAACTCCACCTTCACTGGCGCACTGATATAGGCCTGCGTTACAGTTTTTAAATAAAATCAGAAACCGCACTTTAAAGTGCGGTTTTTTGTGTTTGATGCAATAAACATTATTACTTTAGTTGATTGTTTTGTATACTATAAGGAATCATTCACTATTGGGTTTACTTATGAATAAATCAATTGAGCTTGTGCAATTAGAACAAAGTATTCGTGAACGTTACGAAAAATTGAGTAAGCGCTTAAAGCAAGTGGCTAAGTATATCTTGGACAATCCCAATAGTGTGGTTTTTGATACTGTTGCGGTGATTTCTGAACGTGCTCAGGTGCCGCCATCAACGCTTATCCGCTTTGCTAATGCCTTTGGTTATGGTGGCTTTAATGAGATGAAAGCGATTTTTCGCAATAATCTGATTGAGGAAACAGTAAACTACAGTGAACGTGTTCAATTAGTTGATAAAATTGACCCTGAAAATACGCTTGATAGCTCCCCAAAAAATTTATTGGGTGTATTTGCCAAGGCCAATACACAAGCCCTTATTCAATTAGAAAGCGAAACGAGCGATACGCTATTAAAAAGTGCGGTTGAGTTAATTGATAAAGCGAACAATATTTATATTATTGGCATGAAGCGCTCTTTTAGTATCGCATCTTATTTAAAATACGCCTTAAATCATCTAAATTGCAGAGCGTATATTATTGATGGCTTCGGCGGGATGTTTGAAGAACAATTGAACCTGATTAAACCTGGTGATGCCGTTATTGCGATTAGTTTTTCACCTTATGCTAAGGAAACATTGAGCGCGATTGCTGATGAAGCACGATACCGCAAAGTTGGCAAAATTGCGATGACAGACAGCCAAATTAGCCCGCTGGTTGACTTTGCGGATATTGCCTTTGTGGTGAAAGAGGCGCAAGTCAGCGGCTTTCGCTCACAATGCGCCACCATGACGTTGGCTCAAACATTGGCGATTGCGTTGGCGTTTAAACGCAATCGCAAGATGTAATAACTTGAATTATTTAAATTTATTTTCGTATTCTGGCGTATTAATCCAAGCGTGGTCTTTTTCCCATGTGAATTTCCATTTGCGCACTGGCCCTGCCATGACATTTAAATAATAATTGTCATAACCGGCTAGGGTTGCTACAGGGTGGTAGCCTTTAGGCACTTTAACCACATCACCATCATAAACAGCCATACATTCATCTAAAGTGCGGTCATCCGTGTAAACGCGCTGCAGGCAAAAACCGCTGGCCGGATGAATGCGATGATAATAAGTCTCTTCAAGGTAGGTTTCCTGATCTGAGTGTTTTTGATCATGCTTATGGCTTGGGTAAGAGCTGGTGTTGCCCTCATCTGTGTACACTTCAACAACCAATAAGGCATCAGCAGGTTCTGTTTCAGGCAAGATATTGTGAACAAGACGTTTGTTGTTGCCAAAACCGCGTTGCTCCACTCCCACATCATCAGGCGTGATGACCCGAACTGGCAAGCTGCCTTGGCTTGGCGCACGACAGATGGCGATTTCTGCTTCACTTACGCTGTTGATTGAAACGGTTTTGTTATGCGGAACATAAAGGGAATAAGGCGGCACCTTCTCAAAAGGAGAAGTGCGGTTGCCTAAGTTTTCATACTCAACGCCATCGACAGTAAATGAAGCGTAGCCTGAAATCATAACAAAGCAGGCCTCGGTGCTTTGGGTGTCAACAGTAATTTGCTGTTTTTTTTCCAAGTGGAGTAGTTCAAATCCCACGTAGTCCCAATGGGCATTTGCTGGCGTGATTTGTTGGCGATAGCCATTGGTTACATTTTGTGATTTTGAGAGTAATTTGCTCATATCGTCTCCTCGCTATTTAGGGCTATAAGCAGTATAGGGGATGAAGCCGATATCGGGTAGTGTCTTTTCCTCAAGATTTTATCTGGATCACAAAAATGAAACAAAAATTTCATTTCGTGCAAATTCTATTGAAAAAAAATTTCACTATGATGTAGTATGAAACACACAGTGGCTAGAATAATTGAAATAGTTAAAAGGGGGAGACGATGAACCAATCCATTACCAACTTTGTCAACGGTGAAATGAAAGAAAGCCAAAGCACGCGCTTTTCACCTGTTTTCAACCCAGCAACGGGTGAGCAAATCAACCAAGTTACTTTGAGCAAGCCTGAAGAGATTGAAGAGGCCATTGCTGCCGCCCACGCTGCCTTTCCTGCGTGGTCTGCGCTTTCACCATTAAAACGCGCGAGAATTTTATTTAAATTCAAAGAACTGCTTGAGAAAAACTTTGATGCCTTGGCAAAATTAATCACCTCTGAACATGGCAAAATTTATTCCGATTCCATCGGTGAACTCACCCGTGGCCTTGAGGTTGTGGAGTTTGCAACAGGCATACCGCACTTATTGAAAGGCGAATTTTCTGCCAATGTTGGCACAGGGATCGACAGCCATTCCATCATGCAACCGCTAGGCGTTGTGGCCGGCATCACGCCATTTAATTTCCCTGCAATGGTGCCGATGTGGATGTTCCCGATTGCGCTGGCGTGTGGTAACACCTTTGTCTTAAAACCGTCTGAAAAAGATCCTTCACTTTCATTGCGTTTAGCTGAGCTTTTAAAAGAAGCTGGATTGCCTGATGGCGTGTTTAATGTTGTGCAAGGGGATAAAGAAGCCGTTGATGTGTTACTCACGGACGCGCGCGTGCAGGCTGTCAGCTTTGTAGGTTCCACACCGATTGCGCAATACATCTACGCCACCGGCTCTGCCAACGGCAAGCGCGTGCAAGCCTTGGGTGGCGCGAAAAATCACGCATTGATTATGCCAGATGCCGATATTGAAATGACAGCCAATGCACTGCTGGGTGCCGCATTTGGTGCCGCGGGTGAGCGCTGCATGGCGTTGTCGGTTGCGGTCACAACCGATGACAGTGTCGCGGACAAATTAATCGAAGCATTAAAACCGAAAGTTGAAGCACTCAAAATCGGCCCAGGCATTTTGCCAGAAGGTGAAAAAGAAAATGACATGGGGCCACTGATTTCTAAAGAGCACTTAAAACGTGTTTCAGATTACGTGACACAAGGCATTGAAGCGGGCGCAACAGCTGTTGTTGACGGCCGCGGCTTTAAAGTTTCAGGCTGTGAAAATGGCTATTTTATTGGTGGAACCTTACTTGATCACGTCACCACAGACATGCAAGTCTACCAAGATGAAATTTTTGGCCCTGTGTTGTGTGTGGTGCGAGCCAGTGATTACGCCAGTGCAATTAAATTGATCAATGAACATCAATACGGCAATGGCAGTGCGATTTTCACCAGCGATGGTGATGCCGCCCGACAATACAGTCAAGACGTTCAAGCCGGCATGGTGGGGATTAATATTCCAATTCCTGTGCCGATGGCATTCCACTGTTTCGGCGGATGGAAATCCTCAATTTTTGGCCCGCTGAATGTGTATGGCACCGATGGCGTTCGTTTTTACACCAAAATGAAAACCATCACCAGCCGCTGGCCAAATCACAATGTCAGAGAACAAGGCGCGGCATTTAGCATGCCAACCTTATAATAGCAACGCAGAGAAGGGCAATCGCCCTTCTTTTGTCTATCGACTACTGCTTGAGGTTAATACTATGAAAAAAGTTAAAGTGGGTTTAATCGGCACCGGGTATATTGGTCGCTGTCATGCAATTGCGTATGCGCAGGCGCCGACTGTATTTAATTTGCAAGGTGAGCTCGTGTTAGAAATGCTTGCAGAGGTCACGCCCCAATTAGCCGAGCAACGCGCAAAAGAGTTCGGTTTTAACCGTTCAACAGGGGATTGGCGCGATGTGGTGCGTGACCCGAATATTGATGTTGTTGACATTTGCACGCCGAACTTTTTGCACAAAGAAATTGCCATGGAGGCGATTAAGCACGGCAAGCACGTGTATTGCGAAAAACCACTTGCGCTGACCGCACTTGATGCCAAAGAAATGTATCAAAGCGCCAAAAACAGCGGCGTGAAAACCTTGGTGGGTTTTAATTACATGAAAAACCCCGCCAGTCAGCTTGCCAAAGAAATTATCACTCAGGGTGAAATCGGTGAAATTGTCCATTTTTATGGCACCCATAATGAGGATTATCTAGCAAGCAGCGACACGCCACTGGATTGGCACTGCGTTAAATCCAAGGCGGGGCTAGGTGCGCTTGGTGATTTGGGAGCGCATATCGTCAATATGGCGCATTACCTTGTGGGTGAAGATATTGTCAGTGTGTGTGGGGATATGCAAACGGTGATTGCACAGCGCCCCTCACCACAAGATAAAACACAGTCACTGTGCGTTGAAAATGAAGATCAAGCCAGTGCGCTGGTGCGCTTTGCCAATGGCGTGATGGGCACAATTGAAACCTCACGGATTGCAACAGGCAGAAAAATGGGCCTATCTTATGTGGTGACAGGCACCAAAGGCGCGCTGGTCTACACTCAAGAGCGAATGGCGGAATTGAAACTATATTTGCATGGGGATGACCCAGCTAGACAAGGCTTTAAAACACTGTTAGTTGGCCCACTTCACCCTGATTATAAACCGTTTTGCATCAGTGCTGGCCATGGGATTGGATTTAATGATCAAAAAACCATTGAAATTCGTGATCTCATCGATGGTATTGCAGCGGATAAACCGATGTGGCCAGATTTTGAGGAGGGATATAAAGTTTCCACCATTCTCGAGGCGATCGCCCAATCAGCGAAAACGAGAAGCTGGGTTGATATCGCATAACAGCCAGTTTGAGAAGCTGTTGTTTAACATCAGGCGCGTTTGTGTTAGGCAAATGCGCCTTATTGTAACCGCACTTTTTAAACCGCACTTTTAGTTTTCAAGCAGCCTATTTTCAATGCAATCCCTTCTATTTTAAGCAATTTTATTTTTTCACAAAAATAAGATGCGGGTCACAATTTCAGATCTTTTTTGTTGCGAGTGAGCGCGATGAAATGATATACATCTAACTGAACTATTTATTTCAAAATTGTTTTTTATTGAATGATATGTTCAACTTTATGTGGCGGTATTATTCAAATCAGTCATCATTTGAGCCTTTAAAAGAGGAGACAAAAATGAAAAAAACACTATTAACCATGATGTGCGGCGGGTTGTTGCTGGTTTCTCAATCCACGCTGGCAAAGCAACTTGTTATTGGTGCGCCAATGAATTCATTTGCCGATAAATGGCAAACCTATTTGCAAGACTCAATCAGAGATTTTGATGCGAAACACGACGATGTTGTCATTAAATTATCCGACGCCAATGGCGACCCAGCGCGTTTGTTAAACGATGTTGAAACTTTTATTGACCAAAATGTGGATGCCTTATTGGTGGTGCCAACAGATCCAAATATTGTCAAAGTGATTGGCCGCAAAGCGCAAAAAGCCAAAATTCCGCTCATTATTGTCAACCGCAAACCCAATGATGAAGACATGAAATATGTCACCAGCTATGTCGGCTCTGATGAAATTGAAGGTGGCCATCTTCAAGCTGAATTTATCGCAAAAGCCCTTGACGGCAAAGCGGGTAATGCCTTGGTGCTGCTCGGTCCATTGGGACAAGATGCAGTAACCAAACGCACACAAGGCAACAAAGATATTTTTGCAAAACACGACAATATTCGTATTGCCACCGAGCAAGAGGGCAAATGGGAGCGTAATAGAGGCTTGAGCATTGCGGAAAATGTGCTTGCAGCTAACAAAACTATCAATGTGGTTGTCAGCAACAATGATGAAATGGCAATCGGTGCATTATTGGCATCTCGCAAGCTTGGCTTAAAAGATGAAGATATTCTGATTGTCGGCCTAGATGCAACGCCAGATGCGCTTGAGTATTTGGGCAAAGGGCTTGATGCCACCGTTTATCAATCCGCCAAAGGCCAAGGTGAAGCTGGCGCTGAGGTGGCTTATTTAGCCGCCAAAGGAGAAAAGGTCCCTGATGTGAAATGGATCCCATTTGAGCTTGTCACTCCAGATAAAAAGAAGAGTACCAAGCAAAATATAAATAATCAGCGCTAAAGGGCTAGCGTTATGCGCCGGCCCTTTATTAAATCAGCTTCATGATAATTTCAAGGAGAAGAGGATGAATCCAGAAGAGAAATCACCTTACATTTTAGAAATGCGCAATGTTTCTAAAACTTTTCCTGGCGTCAAAGCGTTGGATGGTATCCATTTGAAGGTGAAAAGAGGGTCGATTCATGCCTTAATGGGAGAA
Organism: Spirabiliibacterium mucosae; assembly: GCF_014884965.1. Lineage (GTDB taxonomy): Bacteria > Pseudomonadota > Gammaproteobacteria > Enterobacterales > Pasteurellaceae > Spirabiliibacterium > Spirabiliibacterium mucosae. The sequence goes on from NZ_JABTBO010000004.1 coordinate 100,090, forward strand.
AACGGCGCTGGCAAGTCAACCTTGATGAAAGTGCTCTATGGCATCTACACGCCCGATGCTGGCAGTGAACTCATTTTAGATGATAAGCCATTCAAACCCACTCGCCCGATTGATGCAATTCGAGCAGGGCTGACGATGGTGCCACAAGAAATTTCCCCCGCGGCAAATTTGACCATTGCGGATAATTTTTATCTCGGTCGTGAGCTGACCAAAGGGTGTTTTTTGCTAGATCAAAAAGAAATGAACACAAGAGCGGCCAACATTCTGCGAGAATTAGGTGTGCCGATGGATGTCACGGTCAAAATGTCAGAAGTCTCCGTTGCCCGCGCTCAACTGGTGGCCATTGCAACTGCCGTGTCGAATGACGCCAAAGTGATCATCATGGATGAGCCCACCACCGCATTGACCGAAACCGAGGTCGAGCAACTCTACCGCATTATTGATATTGTGAAAAAACGTGGCATTGCGATCATCTTTATTTCACACAAACTTGATGAAGTGTTCAAAGTGTCTGATGAAATCACTGTTATTCGTGATGGGCAATATGTCGGCACAAAATCCACCACTGAGCTCACTAAAGATATGTTGATCTCCATGATGGTTGGGCGGGATATGTCTGATATGTTCCAGCGTGAGCGTTTTGATATTTCAGATGAAGTGGTGATTGAGGTGAAAGGCTTCACCCGTGAGGGCAAATACGACGATATTCACTTCAAAGTCAGAAAAGGCGAAATCTTTGGTATTGCAGGCCTAGTTGGTGCAGGGCGCTCTGAAATTGTTGAGGGCTTATTTGGCTACAAACCGGCGGACAGCGGTGAAATGTATATCCACGGGAAAAAGGTCGAGATTAAAAATCCCCTTGATGCCATGAAACATAAAATCGGCTTCGTGACTGAAGATCGTAAATTGACAGGCTTATTTCTCAATTTGAGCATCACTGATAATATGATCATGCCGAAAATGTCACCTTATTTAGAAAACTTTCTTATTTCGGTCACAAGAGCACAAAAACAGCCGATGAACAAAAAAGCAAACTCAGAATTAAAGCCCCCAACGTAGAGGTGATTACCGACAACTTATCCGGTGGCAACCAACAGAAAGTGCTCTTGGCACGTTGGCTGTTGCTTGAGCCTGATATTTTGATTTTGGATGAGCCCACAAAGGGATTGATGTTGGTGCCAAGGCTGAGCTGTATAAATTAATGGTGGAGCTGTCACGGCAAGGTAAATCAATCATCATGATTTCATCGGATATGCTCGAACTGCTGTCAATGAGTGATCGCGTCATGGTGATGCATGAAGGCCGCCAAGCAGGAATTATCCCAGGTCATGAGCTGACACAAGAGCGCGTGCTCAAACTCGCTTCAGGTGTTTAATGCAAGCGTGCTGAGCAAACACAGGTTTCTATTTCGGAGATTATATTATGTCTACTGCTTCTTTGAAAAAAATGATCAATGCCTACGGCATGGTGTTTATTTTAATCGGGTTATTCCTTGCACTTTCTGTTTCCATTGATGGATTTTTCTCCGCTCGCACCGTCTGGAGCATTATCGAACAAGTCTCAATGTTCGGCATCATTGCCATTGGTGTGACCTTTGCCATTATCACAACAGGGATTGATCTCTCCTCAGGCTCTGTTGTGGCGTTGACAGCCGTTGTTTCGGCCTCGGTTGTCACAGGTGGCGACACCGCCAGCGCGGCATTGTTGGCGTTTGGTATCTCTTTAGCACTGGGCGCATTTCTCGGCTCAATTAATGGCGCGCTAACAGCCATTGGTGCAATCCCCCCCTTTCATCGCCACACTGGGCATGATGATCATTGCCCGTGGTGCTGCACAGCTCTATTCTGACGGCCGCCCGATTGATGCTTCATCCGAGTGGTTTACCTGGATTGCTGATGTCAGCTTATTTGGGCTGCCGGGCTTGGTGATTTTGTATATTTTTATCGTGATTGGTGCGCATATCCTGCTAAGCCGCTCAACTTTCGGTCGACACGTTTATGCCGTAGGCGGGAATCTCAATGCTGCTAAAATTTGTGGTATCAACACCACGCGTACACTGATTTGGGTTTATACTCTGGCAGGCGCGCTTTCAGGCCTCGCAGGCGCTTTGCTGGCGGCGCGGACATACGCAGGGAATCCCTCTTATGGCCTTGCTTGGGAGCTCGATGCCATCGCGGCAGCCGTGATTGGCGGAGTGTCTCTCAGTGGTGGGTTTGGCAGCATCCCGATGTGTGTGATTGGTGCATTGATTATCGGCACCACCAATAAAGGGCTGAATATGCTCGGCGTTGACCCTTACTGGCAACAAATCGTGAAAGGGTTAATTATCGTGATCGCGGTGTTATTAGATACCTTAAAACGCCGTAAAAAAGCCAGCTGATTATACAAAGATGAATAAAACCGCACTTTACCCAAAGTGCGGTTTTTATTGCTGTGTTAGCCTTTACCGAGCAGGAAGTCACGCAGGGTGGTGAAGTCGTTGTCCATGTCGGTGCTCAGCAGGGGCAGTTTGTTGTGCTTGTCGAGGGCGTCGGGCAGTGGTAGGTCGAGGGATAAAATGCGGTCGACGCTTTCTTTGAATTTCGCCGGGTGGGCGGTGCACAAGAAGATGCCGGTTTCGCCTTGTTGCAGGTCTTCACGCAGCACTTGGTAGGCGATGGCGCCGTGGGGCTCGCAGAGGTAGCCGAGCGCGTGCATGTCGCGAAGTGCGGTTTCGGTTTGTGCGTCTGTCTTCGCGCTGGCGTGCAGCTCATTCAAATCCCATTGGTTGCGTTTGAACAGCTCCTCCACTCGTGGCCAGTTGTTTGGGCGGCTCACGTCCATCGCGTTAGAGAGCGTTGCCACGGTTGGGTTGGGCGCCCATTTGCCGCTTTGCAAATAGCGCGGCACGGTGTCGTTGGCGTTGGTGGAGGCGATGAAGCGTTTAATCGGCAAGCCCAGCGTTTTGGCAATCAGCCCCGCGGTGAGGTTGCCAAAGTTGCCGCTTGGCACGCTGACCACCACGTTGTCGCGTTTGTCTGCTGGCAGTTGGGCATAGGCCTCAAAGTAGTAGCACACTTGCGCCAAAAGCCGGCTGATGTTGATGGAGTTCGCCGAGTTGAGCCCAATGGCTTCACGCAATTCTTGGTCGTCAAAGGCTTGTTTTACCAGCGCTTGGCAGGCGTCGAAATCGCCATTGATGGCCACGGTGCGGATGTTATCACCCAGAGTGCAAAAGAGCTTTTCTTGCAGCGGGCTGATTTTGCCTTTTGGATACAAAATCACCACATCGATGTTTTCCAACCCATGAAAAGCGTGCGCCACGGCCGCACCTGTGTCGCCGGAGGTGGCGGTGAGGATGGTAATTTTGCCGCTGTTGCGCACGGCCGCGAGGGTGCGCGCCATGAAGCGCCCGCCAAAGTCTTTAAACGCCAGCGTTGGGCCGTGGAATAATTCTAACGCATAAATCGCATCACTGACTTGCACCAACGGCGCCGGGAAGGTGAATGCGTTAGCGATGATGTCATCGAGCGTGTCGCGCGGCAGTTCGTCGCCAATCAGCGCGCTTAAAATCCGCTGGCTGCGCTCGACCAACGGCAGCGCGAGCAATTCATCGATATTATCAAAGTGCGGTATGCTTTGCGGGAAGAACAAGCCTTGATCTTTCCCCAGCCCTTGTTGCACCGCTTGGGCAAAGCTCACTTGTTCTTCGGGGTGCTTAATATTGTATAATTTCATAGCGTCCTCAATCAATTACGCGTGCGCCTTGCATGTCGAGCTGGCAAATATGCACGAAACCTTCGTTATTTTGTAGATACTCTTTTTCCAAAAATTGGCTGACTTTGTTGGCCGTGAGCAAATCAGGAGTGATGGCAAACATCGTCGGCCCCGAGCCTGAAATGCCGCTGGCCAGCGCGCCGAGGTCACGACAGCCTTGTTTGACAAAGGCATAATTCGGCAGCAGCTGCTCGCGATAAGGCTCGGCGATTACATCTTTCATCATCATCGCGGCTAGGTTTTCTTGCCCTGTATGGCAGGCGTGAACAAAGCTGCCGAGATAGCGCCCGTGGTCAATCACATCTTGGCGGGAGTAGCTTTTTGGCAAAATGGCACGCGCCTCGGCGGTGGAGACCTCAATGCCCGGGTAGGCGAGAACCCAATACCAATGCTCAAAAAATGGCAAGTGTTGGCTGATGTTGCCCAGCGATTGCACCATCAGCTGAATGCCGCCCAAAAAGCACGGCGCCACGTTGTCGTAATGCACCGAGCCTGAAATGCGCCCTTCGAGCTCGCCCATCATCTCCAGCAGCTCCATTTTGGAAAACGGCCGTTGGTGAAACTCATTGAGTGCCACCAATGCCGCCACAATCGAGCACGCGCTTGAGCCAAGCCCTGAGCCGATCGGCATGTTTTTTTCCAGCGTCAAGCGCAGCGACCGCACTTTGCTATTTTGCAGCGCCAAGCGTTCACTAAAGAGCACATAGGCTTGATAGACAATGTTTTTTTGCGGCTCTTTGGGCAGTTTGCGGACAAAATAACCCGCGCTTTCCAGCTCGAAGCCGCTGGCAATGTCTTCAATTTGCACCACATCACCAAGCAGTGAGCCGTCGATCGGTGAAACCGCCGCGCCTAAGGTGTCAAACCCGACGCTAACATTGGCGCTGGAGGCTGGGGCATAGACTCGTAGCATTAATTCGCGCCTCCGTTTTGCACTGTGCGTAAAATATCGGCAAAAATCCCCGCCGCGGTCACATCATTGCCCGCGCCGTAGCCGCGCAGTAGCAGTGGGATTGGGTTGTAATAGCGCGAATAAAACGCCAGCGCATTTTCGCCGTTTTTCACTTTATAAAGTGGGTCATCGCCGTCAACGGCCACAATCGACACTTTGCATTTGCCGTCTTCTAGGCGGCCTACATAACGCAGTACTTGGCCGTTTTCTTGTGCGCGGCGCACTTTTTGGGCAAATTCGTCATCCAATTGTGGCAATTTTTGCATAAATTCATCAATGCTGTCGCCTTCAGCAAAGCCCGCTGGCAGCACGCCTTCCACTTCGACATCGTCAAGCTCCATTTTCAGGCCACATTCGCGCGCAAGGATCAACAATTTGCGCGCCACGTCGCTGCCGGAGAGGTCATCGCGCGGGTCAGGTTCAGTGTAGCCCTTTTCTTTGGCCAGTTTGGTGGCTTCAGAAAGTGTCATGCCTTCTTCGAGCTTGCCGAAGATAAACGACAAGGAGCCAGACAAAATGCCGTCAAAGCGTTGGATTTCATCACCAGCGGCAATCAGTTTTTGCAAGTTGTCGATAACCGGCAGGCCTGCGCCCACGTTGGTGTCATACATAAACTGGCGATGGTTGCGCGCCGCCACGGTACGTAGCTGCTGATAATAGGCCATATCAGCGGTGTTGGCTTTTTTATTCGGTGTCACCACATGGAAGCCGCTGGCGAGCAAGTCGGCATAGGCATCGGCAATCGCTTGGCTTGAGGTGCAGTCAACAAACACCGGGTTGACGAGGTGATTTTCTTTAATAAATTGCATCAAGCGCTCAAGGTCGAGGGTGTCATTGGCGTTGTCGAGCTGCTCGCGCCAATTGCGCAAATTCAGCGGCTTGGTGCTGAGCAGTAATTTTTGGGAGTTAGCCAAAGCGAACACGTTGATCGCCACATTTTTTTGCTCAAGGTAGCGCTGCTGGCGTTCGATTTGGTCAACCAACTCCCCCCCGACACCGCCTGTGCCGACGATAAACACATCCAACTCGCGGTATTGCGAGAACAACGCGCGGTGAGTGGCGCGCACCGCTTGCACCGATTTGGCCTGCGGCACCACCACCGAAATGGAGCGCTCAGACGAGCCTTGGGCAATCGCCACAATGTTGATGTTGGCTTTGGCCAGCGCGGTGAAAAAGCGCGCGGCAATGCCTTTGGCTTTTTTCATGCCATCGCCCACCACGGAAACAATCGACAAATCGCTGATGATATCCAGCGGCTCGAGTTTTTTCACGGCGAGTTCTTCGGCAAATTCCATCTCAAGTGCGGTTTTGGCTTGTGCTTCTAGCTTGCTCGGCACGCAGAAGCTGATGCTGTATTCTGATGATGATTGGGTGATTAAAATCACCGAAATGCCCGCTTTTGACATCGTGGAGAACACGCGCGCGGCCATGCCCACCATGCCTTGCATGCCAGGGCCGGAGATGTTGAACATGCTGACGTTATCTAGGTTGGTGATGCCTTTGACTTGCAAAAAATCGGATTTCACATCGTTGTTGATGTAAGTGCCAGGCGCTTGCGGGTTGCCAGTGTTTTTGATCACGCAGGGGATGCTGGTGCGCACCAATGGGCCGATGGTGCGCGGGTGGATCACTTTCGCACCAAAATAGGCCAGCTCCATTGCCTCTTGATAGCTTAAGCTGTCGAGCAAGCGCGCGTCAGGCACCAAGCGTGGGTCACAGGTGAACACGCCGTCCACGTCGGTCCAAATTTCACAAAAATCGGCGTCCAAGCAAGCGGCCAGCACGGCAGCGGAGTAGTCAGAGCCATTGCGCCCGAGCAACACCAGCTCGCCTGCTTCATTGCGGGCGGTGAAGCCGGCCATCAGCACGATGTGATCTTTCGGGATAGACGGCGCGTCCACCAGCGCTTTGGATTGGGTGATGCTAACAGAGGATTCTAAATACGAGCCTTTGGCGACCAATTTTTCCGCTGGGTTGATTTGTGTTACTTGGTAGCCTTTGGCCTCAAACCAGGCGCGCATCATGGCAATGGAGAGCTTTTCACCGCGGCATAAAATGGTGGCGTTGACGCTATCTGGGCACTCGCGCTGGGCGGCGATGGTGTCTAAAACGCTGTGTAACTGCTCAAATTCGGTGTCGATGGTGTGTAAAAGTGCGGTTTTGTCGAGTTTAGGGTTGGCGTCGTGCAGGCCGTGGATGATAACGTGGAAGATCTGTTTCGCGCTTTGGAAATCGCCTTCAAAATCCTCGCCGTTGCAGGCTTTTTCCACCAGCGCGACCAAAAAATTGGTGATTTTGGCCGGCGCTGACAGCACGCCTGCGGCTTGGTCTGCCAGGTGGGCTTTTTCAATCAACTCCGCGGCTTGCAAAAACCGTTCCGGGTTGGCTAGGGATGTCCCACCAAATTTAAGCACTCGCATAAGTCTACTCCTTCATCATTTGTTATTTTCAATTTTATCAAATCATAAAAAAACCCGCACTAGTTGGTGCGGGTTTTGCTTAATTTTTACCAATGCTAGCCCGCCACCTGGGAGATGGTCATGATAATCATGGTGGTAGGCATTAACAGCGTTTGCATGATGGTCTGTGTTCTATTTCCGTTTTTGATAGCATAGATTTACAAAATTCCCCCTCGCTTGTCAACAAAAAAGTGAGCAACTGTTTTAAATTTTTTACTTTGCCCGCGCTCAGTTGCATTTTGTGCAGTCAGCAATGGTGAAAATGCAAAATCTTGGCAATTTTCAGTGACAATTTGCGCGCAACTCGCTATGCTTTACGCTTTAATGCAAACACCCAACAACTATGTCGATCAGCGAAAACATCGCCCGTGTTCAAGGGCAAATTGCACAAGCCACCACGCAGGCCAACCGCACTTTGGGTTCTGTCGCCTTGCTGGCGGTGAGCAAAACCAAACCTGTTGAGGCCATTGAAGAGGCCATTGAGGCTGGCCTGCGCGCCTTTGGTGAAAACTATGTGCAAGAAGGCGTGAGCAAAATCACGCACTTTCAACGTCGCGGCGTGGCGCTGCAGTGGCATTTTATCGGGCCGTTGCAATCGAACAAAACGCGCTTGGTGGCCGAGCATTTTGACTGGGTGGAAAGCATAGAGCGTGAAAAAATCGCCCAGCGGCTAAGCGAGCAGCGCCCGGCAGGCATGGCGCCCTTGAATGTGCTGATTCAAGTCAACATCAGCCAAGAGGGCTCCAAATCCGGCGTGGCGGTGGACGAGGTGCTGCCACTGGCAGAAAAAATTGCCACCTTGCCAAATTTAACCCTGCGCGGGCTGATGGCCATCCCCGAGCCTGGCAAGGGGAGTGAGGCGTTTGCGCAAATGCAGGCGCTGTTTAACCAACTCAAAGCCGCACTGCCAGAGTGCGCCATCGACACGCTTTCAATGGGCATGACAGACGACATGGCGCAAGCCATTGCCCACGGCTCAACCCAAGTGCGCATTGGCACAGCGATTTTTGGTGCCCGCCAATACAACAAAAATTAGGAGTTGTTCAATGTTTGGCTTAGACCCAACCATTATCACCTTTGTGATTTATATCCTCGGCATGCTGTTCATCGGCGTGCTGGCCTACCGTTACACACAAAATTTATCTGACTACATCTTAGGCGGGCGCAAGCTTGGCGGCTTTGTCACGGGCATGTCGGCCGGTGCTTCCGATATGTCGGGCTGGCTGCTGATGGGGCTGCCGGGCGCGGTGTATGCCGCGGGCTTGGTCAAAGCGTGGATTGCCATTGGCTTAACGCTGGGGGCGTGTCTCAACTGGGTGTTTGTCTCCGGCCGGCTGCGCATTTTCACCGAATGTTACGACAACGCCTTAACCCTGCCGGAATATTTCCAAGCGCGCTTTGGCGCCCAGCACAAGTGGCTGAAAATCATTGCCGCGAGCACCATTTTGGTGTTTTTCACCATCTATTGCGCCTCGGGCGTGGTGGCTGGCGCTCGTTTGTTTGAAAACCTCTTCGGCACACCGTATGCGACCGCACTTTGGTATGGCGCGTTGGCGACCATTGCGTACACCTTTATCGGCGGCTTTTTGGCGGTGAGCTGGACAGACACCGTGCAGGCCACGCTGATGGTGCTGGCGTTGATTATCACGCCTGTGATTGTGCTCTTTAGCATCGGCGGGGCGGAAAAACTGCCCGAGGTGATTGCTCAAGCCGGTGCAGCCAGCGGTAAAGATTTCACCGATTTATTCACCGACACCTCATTGATCGGGCTGTTGAGCCTTTCAGCATGGGGCTTAGGCTATTTCGGCCAGCCGCACATTCTCGCGCGCTTTATGGCGGCCGATAGCGTCAAATCGCTCACCAGCGCGCGGCGCATCGGCATCGCGTGGATGATCTTCTGCCTGATTGGCGCGGTCGCGATCGGCTTTTTCGGCATTGCCTATTTTTATGTCAACCCAAGCGAGGCGCAGGTGGTGGACGCCAACAGCGAGCAAATTTTCATCGAACTGGCGCGCAACCTCTTCAACCCTTGGATTGCGGGCATCTTGCTCTCCGCCATTTTAGCGGCGGTGATGAGCACCTTAAGCTGCCAGCTTTTGATTAGCTCCAGCGCCATCACCGAGGATTTCTACCGCGGCTTTATCCGCCCTAACGCAAGCGAAAAAGAGCTGGTGTGGCTGGGGCGCGTGATGGTGCTGTTGATTGCGGTGGTGGCCATCGTCATCGCCCATGACCCAAATAGCCAAGTGCTTGGGCTAGTTGAACACGCGTGGGCTGGCTTTGGCTGCGCCTTTGGCCCGATTGTGCTGTTCTCGTTATTTTGGAAACGCACCAACGCCAGCGGCGCCATGGCTGGCATGCTTACCGGCGCCTTGATCGTAATTTTCTGGAAGGTGATTTTCCCATCCAGCCAAGTGTATGAAATGATCCCAGGCTTTATCGGCTCAAGCATCGCCATCGTACTGGCCTCACTCCTGAGTGCCAAACCAAGTGACGCCATCGAACAACGCTACCAACGCGCCAAATCGCGCTACAGCGCGAGCCTTTAAAAGTAAAAGTGCGGTGAGATTATTGACCGCACTTTGAGTTGAGTACGCGTGTTGGAGTGTGTACACAGTATGATTTAAAGATGATACACGTTAAAAGGCAAAATAATGTTAAACTTACTCAAGAAACCTATCGAGCAAGAAACGTTAGATGACTGGGCCAAGCTCTCCGTTGATGTGGCAAAAGTTGCTATTATGGCGGTTCCTGTTATACTTTATGGAAATGATCCTGTTTATTTAAAACTTATAAATTCTTTTTTACTTGGGGCTGGCGCCTATAGTGGCTTAATTGCTGGCCGCAAGTTTAGAAAAATGAAAGAGGAGATGCAGTGATGGGAATGACATTCGGATTATTCATATTTGCTCTCATTATGGTTGGCTGGGCCTACTTCGCCAGCAAAGTCACCAAACACTAATTTTAAAAGCCCACTTTGGTGGGCTTTTTACTGCCTTAAACACAGTGATTGCCACATAATTGATAACTCAGCAGGTGATTTTGTGCGTAATTCGTGCGTAAATTCGTCTAGAACGTTGGCTAAAAGTGATTAAAATTAAGTGACTTTAGAATGTAATGCTTTGAAATAAAGGGATTTTTAAAAGAAATGGTGCGGATGGTGGGACTCGAACCCACACACCTCTCGGCTCTAAAACCTGAATCTAGCGCGTCTACCAGTTTCGCCACATCCGCAATCGTAAAGTAATGGCTGGGGTACTAGGATTCGAACCTAGGAATGCTGAGATCAAAACCCAGTGCCTTACCGCTTGGCGATACCCCAATTGAATTGAAACGTTAAAAAGATGGCTGGGGTACTAGGATTCGAACCTAGGAATGCTGAGATCAAAACCCAGTGCCTTACCGCTTGGCGATACCCCACCTGTTGAATTCAATGAGTGCCCATGGTGCGGGAAGAGGGACTTGAACCCACACACCTCTCGGCGCCAGAACCTAAATCTGGTGCGTCTACCAATTTCGCCATTCCCGCGTGTTTGGTGGCTATGACGGGATTCGAACCTGTGACCCCAACATTATGAGTGTTGTGCTCTAACCAACTGAGCTACATAGCCAAAAACGCTTGAACATCTCATCGTTTTGCGTGCGTCATTATGCTAACTTAGGCGCACTTCGTCAACCTCTTTTTATGAAAAAGTCCAAATTTTTATTTATTCGGATACAGATTAACCAGTTTAAAATGATTCTTGCCCAAGGGCAACACTTTTTGTGCAAAATGTGTGCGCATTTTGCACGTTCAAATATCAAAGTGCGGTTTGCTGCATCCGTTGAATTTCGTCCGCTTCCAAATTGGTGAAATATTTCACCGTTTTCACCTTCAGCTCTTGAGTGGCTGGCTCATCGCACACAATAATCGCCTTGGCGTGCATTTGCAGTGCGCTGATCGTCCACAAATGGTTCACCGCGCCCTCCACGCCCGCTTGCAGCGCCAGCGCTTTGCTGTAGCCTGTGACCAAAATCATCACCTCTTCGGCGTCCATCAAGGTTTGCACACCAATGGTGAGGGCATATTTCGGCACTTTGGTGATGTCGTTGTCGAAAAAGCGCGAGTTGGCAATCAGCGTGTCTTCATTGAGGGTTTTAATCCGCGTGCGCGAGGTCAGTGACGAACCTGGCTCATTAAAGGCGATGTGCCCGTCGCTGCCCACGCCACCCATAAACAGGTGAATTTTGCCATAGGCGCGGATTTTCTCTTCATACAAGCGGCACTCGGTGATGTGATCTGGATTGTTGCCGTTGAGAATGTTCACATTCTCTTTTGGGATGTCGATATGGCTGAAAAAGTTCTTCCACATAAAAGTGTGGTAGCTTTCAGGGTGATCTTCCGGCAGGCCGACGTATTCGTCCATATTGAACGTCACCACATTTTTAAAGCTCACTTTGCCTTGTTGATAAAGCTTAATCAACGCCTCATAGGTTTTCAGCGGTGTGCCGCCAGTGGGCAAGCCCAGCACAAACGGGCGCTCAGGCGTTGGCGCAAAGGCATTAATTTTATTCACAATATAATCAGCAGACCAGCGGCAGACTTGCTCGGCGGTTTGCAAAGGTAACAGTCGCATAATTCTCTCCTAGGTGGAACTTTCCTGCTAGTTAAGCACTTTTGATAACCAAAAACAAGCCAACGCGCGCCCAAATTGCCGAGATTGTGATGTAGCGCAAAGCCCAACCGCACTTTATGTTTTTCAGATATAAAAAAGCCACCCGCAGGTGGCTTTAGCAAGACAGGGGCGATTAAATCACCGCCACATCCACCGCCGCTGGGCCGCGTGGAGAGTCTTGCACGTTGAACTCAACATTCGCGCCTTCTTCCAACGTGCGGTAATTGTTGCCCAAAATGCCTGAAAAATGCACGAACAAATCTTTGCCGCCGTCGGCAGGCGTGATGAAGCCGAAGCCTTTAGTTGAGTTGAACCATTTAACTGAACCAGTTGATTTAGACATAGTGTCTTCCTTCTTTTTTAAAAATACATTTGCTTGAAAAGCACGTGGCTAACACGGGAATTTAGAGGTGGTAGAAAGGACTTTCAAAAAACAAACAAATGTGAAAAGGAAGTACTCAAAACGAACTTTATATAAACTGCTGTCTAGCTGGCAAGCATTAGAACACGCCCAATCAATTAAAGCAACACATTTCGCATTTTATTTTGCATTTAAAACCGCCCTTTTTTACAATACGCCCAAACACAGGAGGATTTATGACCGACCACATCGACAAACTCGCCTTGATTGTGCTAGACAATCGCAAGCTGCTGGTCACCCGCTCTCACAACAAAACCGCCTACTACCTGCCAGGCGGCAAGCGTGAAGCGGGCGAAAGCGACGCCCAAGCGCTGGTGCGAGAGGTGAAAGAAGAGCTCAACGTCACCCTTGATGAAGCCAGCCTGCACTTTGTTGAGCGCTTTGCCGCCCAAGCTGACGGCAAGCCTGAAGGCGTGATGGTGGTGATGCGCTGCTACCAAGGGCAGTTTCGCGGCGAGCCCCAGCCCTGCCACGAAATCGCGGAGCTGGCGTGGATCACCACCGCGGATTTAGCCAAGTGCTCCAAAGCGGCCACCTTGGTGGTGGAGTACCTCCACGCCAAGCAACTGATCGATTAAAAGTGCGGTTTCGCGCGATCGGCTATCGCCATTAACCGCACTTTACGATAAACTAGCGATACTTTTTTTATGTTGGACAGATTATGACTATCGGGCGTATTCATTCTTTTGAATCTTGCGGCACCGTGGATGGGCCAGGGATTCGTTTTATTCTTTTTATGCAAGGCTGCCTTATGCGTTGCAAATATTGCCACAACCGCGACACGTGGGATCTCGACGGCGGGCGTGAAATCACCGTTGAAGAGCTGATGAAAGAAGTGGTGACCTATCGCCACTTTATGACGGCCTCCGGCGGCGGGGTGACAGCCTCGGGCGGGGAGGCGATTTTGCAAGCGGCCTTTGTGCGCGATTGGTTCCGCGCGTGCAAGGAGTTAGGCATTCACACCTGTTTAGACACCAATGGTTTTGTGCGCCGCTATGATGCGGTGATTGATGAGCTGTTGGATGTGACCGATTTGGTGCTGTTGGACCTCAAGCAGCTGGATGATACGATTCATCATAATTTGATCGGGGTGCCGAATAAGCGGACGCTGGAGTTTGCGCGTTATTTGCAAAAGCGTAATCAGAAGACGTGGATTCGTTATGTGGTGGTGCCAGGTTATACGGATGATGATCATTCGGTGACGTTGTTGGGCGAGTTTATTAAGGATATGAAGAATATTGAGAAGGTGGAGTTGTTGCCGTATCATCGTTTAGGCCAGCATAAGTGGGAGGCGATGGGTGAGAAGTATGAGCTTGAGGATGTTCAGCCACCAAGTAAGGAGAAGATGGATCATATTCAGGCCATTTTGTTGCGTTATCATGATAATGTGACGTATTGATGTTGCACCGCACTTTGGGTTTAAAGTGCGGTTTTTTTTGACCGCACTTTTGTTTTTTATAACGCCATTATCTCATTTTTTCTTTTCTTTGTTTTCTTTCATGACGCCGTCATCGCTATCTTTTCCGCCTGCGGCGGGCGCTTT
>NZ_JABTBO010000040.1 GCF_014884965.1 Spirabiliibacterium mucosae
TTAACTTCTTCACGATAGCGTGTCGTTGTGGAGGCGTATTATAGGCAAAATATTTATCCTTGCAAGCGTTTTTTGATCATTTTTTCTTTTTCGCCTCTCAAGTGATTATTAAACAAACAAATCACTTATTTTAACCCCCCCCAAGTGCGATTAACACTTGGGAGAGACGAAGGATTACTCTACCGTTACCGCTTTGGCGAGATTGCGCGGTTGGTCAACGTCGGTGCCTTTAATTAAAGCGACGTGATAGCTGAGCAACTGCATCGGGATGGTGTAATAAATCGGCGCCACCACTTCATCCACGGTTGGCATGGCGATAATTTTCATATCCGAGGTGGATTCAAAGCCGGCTTTTTCATCGGCGAAGACATACAGCTGGCCACCGCGAGCGCGCACTTCTTCAATGTTCGATTTGAGTTTTTCTAACAAATCGTTGTTCGGTGCCACCACCACCACGGGCATATCCGCGTCGATCAGCGCCAGTGGCCCGTGTTTCAACTCACCTGCGGCATAGGCTTCAGCGTGAATGTACGAAATTTCTTTCAGTTTAAGCGCACTTTCCAGCGCGATTGGGTAGTATTCACCGCGGCCTAAGAACAAGGTGTGGTGTTTTTCAGCAAAATCCTCTGAAAGCTGCTCGATCGTGCTGTCAAACGCCAGTGCTTGCTCAATTTTGGCCGGCAGGCTTTGCAACGCTTTGACAATCCGCTGCTCTTGCGCGTCGGTCATGTTGCCTTTTAATTTGCCCACCGCAACCACCAGCAGTAACAAAGTGACAAGCTGTGTGGTGAAGGCTTTGGTGGAGGCCACGCCAATTTCCACGCCTGCGCGGGTCATGAAGGCCAAGTCGCTTTCACGCACCAGTGACGAACCTGGCACGTTGCAGATGGTCATCGCGCTCATGTAGCCCTTTTCTTTCGCTAAGCGTAAGGCAGCCAAGGTGTCGGCGGTTTCGCCTGATTGTGAAAGTGTGATCAGCAAGCTATTTGGGCGTGTAACAAAAGTGCGGTAGCGAAACTCGGAGGCGATCTCCACATCGCAACCCACACCCGCGAGGGATTCAAACCAATAACGCGCCACCATGCCTGCGTTATAGCTGGTACCACAAGCAACAATCTGAATGTGCTCGACTTTTTCTAAAATCTCACGCGCGCCGTTGCCGATGGCGTCAATCACCACCGAGTGGCCAGAAAGGCGCCCTTCAAGGGTGTTGATAATCGCCGATGGCTGTTCGTAAATCTCTTTTTGCATGTAGTGGCGGAATTTGCCTTTATCGGCTGCGTCGTTTTCCAAGTTGGAATCGTGCACAGCGCGTTCGACTTTTTCACCCTCGCGAGTATAAATATCAATCGTGCGGCGTGTGATTTCAGCAATGTCGCCCTCTTCGAGGAAAATAAACCGGCGGGTAACGCTCAAAAGCGCCAATTGATCGGAGGCGAGGAAGTTTTCCCCTAGGCCAAGGCCGATGACCAGCGGGCTGCCTGAACGCGCGGCAATCAGGTGCTCGGGTTCGTTTTTATCCATCACCACCATGCCGTAAGCGCCCTCAAGCTGCTTGACCGCACTTTGCACCGCACTTAAGAGTGAATCGCAGTGGCGGTATTCCCACTCCACTAGGTGGGCGATCACTTCGGTGTCGGTTTGTGATTGGAATTCATACCCGCGCGATTGCAAGGTTTTGCGCAAGCTGTCGTGATTTTCAATGATGCCGTTGTGCACCACTACAATGTCGTTGGACACATGCGGATGGGCGTTGCGCTCGCTCGGCTCGCCGTGGGTTGCCCAGCGGGTGTGAGCGATACCCGTGCCACCGAGCAGTGGTTTTTTCGCCACTGCTTCATCAAGGGCTTTTACTTTGCCCAAGCAGCGCACGCGCTGGAGGTTGTGTTGATGATCCACCACCGCAACACCAGCGGAGTCATAGCCACGGTATTCCAAGCGGTGAAGCCCTTCAATTAAAATTTCTGCCACGTCGCGTTGCGCCACGGCGCCTACAATTCCACACATAAAATGTCCTTATTAATTTGCAATAATCAGTTGCACTGAATGTTGTTCGATTTCTAACCGCACTTTGGCTGGCACCTCAGCGTCGGTGATTACTTGGTCAATTTGCTGCCAGTTGAGCTCACAATTGGGCATTTTGCGCCCGAACTTTTGCGCCTGCACCATCACCACCACGTTTTGCGCCGCGTCAGCCATCACTTGGCTCAACCCCACCACTTCGTTGAAGGTGGTGGTGCCGCGCTCGTCGATGCCATCAGCGCCGGTGAACAACCAATCAAAATCATAGGATTTGATGGCCTGCTCGGCTATCACACCTTGAAATGAATCGGAGCGAAAATCCCAAGTGCCGCCTGTCATCAGCAGGGTTGGCTCATTGGGCAAGGTGCGGATTTGGTTGGCCACATCAAGTGAGTTGGTCATTACCACCAGGCCTTTTTTGTGGCCAAGCGCCTCAATCAACGCCGCGGTGGTGGAGCCTGAGTCAATGATAACCCGCTGGTTGTCCCCCACCAAGGCGGCCGCGGCTTTGGCGATGCGGCGCTGGCTTTGGGAAAACTGCAAGCCGTCAGTGTCAAGCAAGGCTTTGGCACCGCCATAACAGCGCACCAAAAGCCCGCGCTGCTCAAGTGCGGTCAAGTCTTTACGAATGGTCACCTCAGACACGCCAAAGCGCGCAACCAACTGCTCCACGTGTACGTGGCCTTGTTGGGTTAAAAGCTGAAGAATGCTCTCGCGTCTGTCTTGGGCTGCCATTTCGAACCTGTTATTTTGATGTTTCGGTTCGAAAGCATAATCGAAACACTTTCAAAAGTCAACCGCACTTTTGCGGCCATAAAAAAACCCCCGCGTGGCGAGGGCTTTTTGCAACTAACAAAAATTATTTTTTGACAGCGTCTTTCAGTGCTTTACCTGATACGAAAGAAGGCACTTTGGCGGCAGGGATTTTAATCTCTTTACCAGTTTGTGGATTGCGACCAGTGCGTGCTTTACGTTCATTCACTTTGAATGTACCAAAGCCGATCAATTGTACTGGCTCACCTTTTTTCAGGCTTTTGGTTACCGCTTCAAGAGTGGCTTCCAAAGCAGCTTTTGCTTGTTTTTGTTCAAGTCGGCAGCTGCTGCAATCGCATCAATTAATTCTGCTTTATTCATAATTAATAACCCTCATTTATTAGTGTTTAAAATAACTTTTGTATCAATTGAATAATCAATTTCGTTGGTTCAAGATCTGTTGAAAAACAGTCGATATAAGATTAATGCAAAGCACCAGAGATGAAAAGCATTAAATGCGCAAAATATGCGAGAAGTCACATTTAATGGTCAATTTTTATACCGATGTTGCTAATCCCACTGCCGCGCAGCTCATTTTTTAAGCTATTTAGCAGCTCTAAGTCCCGTTCTTCGGCGTCATTCAAGGCGCGATAGACCGACCATTGCAGGTCTAATTCCTCTTCAATCTCGCTGCTGGCTTTCAATTCTTGCTCATTTAATGTGCGATCTTGCTCCGCTTCAAGCAACTCGGCGACCGTTTTAAGCGAAATTTGGCTGACCAAAATCGACTGCGACAGCATCTCGCCTGAAATCAACGCGTGCAACAACTCAGACAGCGCCTGGGCGGCATCCACCGCGGGGAATACGCCGTATTCGTCAAAGTCATTGACATTCGGAATGATATCTTCAAATTTTTCCAGCTGGCTTTCAAAGTTGATTTTAGCCCCTTTGACGGTCAAATATTCCCACACCAAATTGAGAATGTTGTGATACACACGGCCGTAATCTTGCCCATGAAGTTGCCAAAATAGCGCAAAATTGGGCTGCATACGCTCGCAAAGTGCGGTCATAAACGCTAGATGTTGCCAGCTTTCAAACCGCTCTAAACGCTTGTGAATAGGGTTTCGCATAACTTATCCTTGATGAAACGAAGCTGACAGCCGATGCACGGCATCAACCAAAATTTTCGGGCTCTCCACCGGCACATCTTGATGAATGCCGTGACCGAGATTGAACACATGGCCTGTGCCTGGGCCAAAATCACGCAAGATTTCACTCACCGCACGTTCAATGGTCTCTTGCGAGCCATACAGTACGCTTGGGTCTAAATTTCCTTGCAACGCGACTTTATCGCCTACCCGTGCGCGCGCTTGGGCAATATCTACCGTCCAATCCAGCCCGATGGCATCACAGCCCGTGGCAGCAATGGCTTCAAGCCACAAGCCGCCGCCTTTGGTGAACAACGTCACGGGCACGCGGCGATTACGCGCGGTGCGTGTGAGGCCATCAACAATTTGGTGCATATATTGCAGTGAAAACTCGCGGTAATCACGGTGCGCCAGCACGCCGCCCCAGGTGTCGAACACCATCACCGCTTGTGCGCCGGCGGCAATTTGCGCATTGAGATACAGCGTCACGCTATTGGCGAGCTTGTCGAGCAATTGGTGCAACAAGTGCGGTTCGCTGTAAAGCATTTTTTTGATTTTGGTAAACGCCTTGCTCGTACCTCCTTCAACCATATAGGTGGCCAACGTCCACGGGCTGCCAGAAAAGCCAATCAGCGGCACTTGGCCGTCAAGCGCACGATAAATGGTGCGCACCGCGTTCATCACATAGCCCAGCTCCCCTTCAGGGTCGGGGATCGGCAAATTTTGCACCTCGCGGCTGGAGGTGATGGGGTGGGCAAATTTGGGGCCCTCGCCTGCGCCAAAGCTCAAGCCCAGCCCCATGGCGTCAGGAATGGTGAGAATATCAGAAAACAAAATCGCGGCATCTAAATCATAGCGGCGCAGCGGCTGCAAAGTCACTTCACAGGCCAGCTCGGCATTGCGGCACAGCGACATAAAATCCCCCGCCTGGGCGCGAGTTTGTTTGTATTCTGGCAAATAGCGGCCGGCTTGGCGCATCATCCAAATTGGCGTGGCGTCAACCTGCTCACGCAACAGCGCGCGCAAGTAGCGGTCGTTTTTTAATTCTGACATGATTCTTCCTTGTAATGTTGTTGTGTCAGCGCAATCAGCTTGCGAGCAATCGTCCCCACGGGCGGCAAGGGTGGCAGTGTGCCGTCAAGGTCAAACCACTGGGCATCACTGAGTTCATTTTCTTGAATGCAAATCTCGCCGCTTGCGTAATCCGCCAAAAAGCCGATCATCAATGAATTGGGGAAAGCCCAAGGCTGGCTGGCAACATAACGAATATTTTTAATGGTGATGGCGGTTTCTTCAAACACCTCCCGCGCCACGGTTTGCTCAAGGCTTTCGCCTGGCTCAACGAAGCCGGCGAGCACGGTGTACATTTTTTTCATTTTTATGGCGCAGGTGGTTGGCGAGCAAAATCTGCTTGCCGCGGCGCACCGCCACAATAATGCTCGGACATAAAATCGGGTAAGTGTGATGACCGCACTTTGTGCATGCCACCGCGCTGTCGTGTGGCTGCATGATACGCGTTGGCGCACCGCACTTGGCACAAAAGCGCTGAGTTTGGTAAAAATGGTGCAAACTCACGCCGCGGTTGAGCAGGTTAAACAGCGCCTCATCCCAGCCCAGGCAGGCGCGCAGCGAGGTGAATTCAAAAGTGCGGTCAGCGCAATCAAGCACCAGCGTGACAGGCGCGTCGTGATGCTGGCCAATCACCAACCCCGTCAGCCCCGCCAGCTCGAAGGCGTCCGCGCGCCCATAGGGTAATTCACCGTTAGGCAAATAGAGGCTGGAGCCTTGCGCAATCAGCCAATAACTGCAGTGTTCGGGTGCGATGGTGTGCATGATGCCTCCTAGAAAAAAGCCGCTTTATTTTGCAATAAAACGGCTTAACTCCCGCGCCGTTATTGCAGCAGCGAGATGTCTGCAATATGCAAGAACAGCTCACGCAGATTGAACAAAATGGCCAGGCGATTGTTGCGCAGTTTGTCATCGTCGCAGTTGACCATCACGTTTTCAAAAAACGCGTCCACGTTCTCTTGCAAGCCGCTGAGTTGCTCCAGCGCGCGTTGGTAATCGCCCGCGGCAAAGAGCGGTTGCAATTCGCGATTTAAACGCAGCACGTCGTCAGCAAGCGCCTGTTCTGCTGGCTCCACACACAAAGTGCGGTCGATGTCGCTTGGCACTTGGCCGTCGACTTTCGCCAAAATATTCGACACCCGCTTGTTCGCCGCTGCCAACGCCTCGGCCTGTGGCAGGTTGCGGAAGTGGGAAACGGCTTTCACACGCGCATCAAAATCCGCCGGCCGTGTTGGGCGGCGCGCCAGCACTGCTTGAATCACATCAATGCCAAAGCCTTCGTCTTGATACCAAGCGCGGAAACGCCCAAGCATGAAGTCAACCACTTCAGTGACCACATTTTTATTGCTCAGTTTGTCGCCATAGAGCGCGACCGCACTTTCCACTAGATTGTTCAGATCCAGTGGCAGTTTTTTCTCCACAATGATGCGCAGCACGCCAAGGGCAGCACGGCGTAGGGCGAACGGGTCTTTGTCCCCTTTCGGGTGTTGACCAATGCCGAAAATGCCGGTGAGGGTGTCGATTTTATCCGCCAGCGCCACACAGCAGGCAACCGCACTTTGCGGCAAGTCATCACCGGCAAAGCGTGGCATATACTGCTCGTTGAGCGCCACGGCCACTTCTTCGTCTTCACCATCGTGGCGAGCATAGTGCATGCCCATCACGCCTTGGGTGTCGGTGAATTCAAACACCATGTTGGTCATCAAATCACATTTTGACAGCAGGCCTGCGCGCTCGGCTTTGGCTTTGTCTGCGCCGATTTGTTCGGCGATGATGCCGCTTAAGCGTTCAATGCGGGCGGTTTTTTCCCGCAACGAGCCCAGCTCTTTTTGGAACAACACTGTTTCAAGGCGCGGCAAGTTGTCGGCCAATTTTTGTTTCAAATCGGTTTTGAAGAAAAACTCCGCATCGGACAAACGCGGGCGCACCACTTTTTCATTGCCTTCAATGATCTTGCTTGGATCCTCTGGGTTGATGTTGGAAACAAAGATAAAGTGCGGTAAAAGCTTGCCGTTTTTGTCATAAATCGGGAAGTATTTTTGGTCGCCTTTCATGGTGTACACCAGTGCCTCGGCCGGCACCGCCAAAAAGCGCTCTTCAAATTTGGCGGTCAGCACCACCGGGTATTCCACCAAAGAGGCGACTTCATCAAGCAAATCTTCTTCAATATCCGCCACGCCACCAAGCTGGGCGGCAGCTTTTTCGGCGTCTTGACGAATTTTGTTTTTACGCGTGTCAAAATCGGCCACCACCATGCCTTTTTCCAGCAAAATGGCGGGGTATTGATCGGCGTTGTCGATGCGCAATTCGCGCTCACCCATAAAGCGATGGCCGCGTAAAGTGCGGTCGGCTTTCACGCCCAAGATCTCACCTTCGATCAGCTCATCACCAAAGAGCATGGTCACGGTGTGCACTGGGCGGATGAATTGCACGGTTTTGTCGCCCCAGCGCATCGGTTTTGGAATCGGCAATTTTGCCAGCGCATTGGCCACCATGTCGGCCAGCAGCGCTTTGGTTTGCTTGCCCGCTTCCACGCTGCGATAAAACAGCCACTCGCCTTTGCGGTTTTCAGCCGCTCAGCTTGGTCAATCTCAATGCCACAGCCACGCGCCCAGCCGAGCGCCGCTTTGGTCGGCTTGCCGTCGGCATCGAAGGCGGCCGCCACCGCCGGGCCTCTTTTTTCAATCTCTTTGCTCGGCTGCTCGGTTAAAAGTGCGGTCACCTTCAGCGCCAAGCGACGCGGTGCGGCAAACCATTCCACTTTTTCATAACTCAAGCCCGCTTGTGCAAGCTCCGCCTTAACATTCTCCGCAAAGGCCAATCCTAACGATTTCAACGCCTTCGGTGGCAACTCTTCCGTGCCGATTTCAACTAAAAAATTTTGTGTTGTCATGTGACTATTCTCTATATCTTATAAATTCTGGTTAACCGTTTCTCGCAAAATACAACCGCACTTTTACTTACACATCGGGAAGCCAAGCGCTTCGCGGCTGGCGTAGTAGGCTTCGGCGACGCCTTTGGTCAGGGCGCGGATGCGCAGGATGTAGCGTTGGCGCTCGGTCACGGAGATGGCTTTGCGCGCGTCGAGCAAGTTGAAGCTGTGGGCAGCTTTCAAAATGCGCTCATACGCGGGCAGCGGCAGTGGTTTTTCCAGCTCCAGCAGGGCTTTGGCTTCTTTTTCGTATTGTTCAAAGCAGTGGAAGAGGAAATCGGTGTCGGCGTATTCAAAGTTGTAGGTGGACTGCTCCACTTCGTTTTGGTGGAACACATCGCCGTAGGTGGTTTTGCCTAGCACGCCGTCGGACCACACGAGATCATAAACGCTGTCCACGCCTTGAATATACATCGCCAAGCGCTCAAGGCCGTAGGTGATTTCGCCGGTCACCGGTTTGCACTCAAGGCCGCCGACTTGTTGGAAATAGGTAAATTGGGTCACTTCCATGCCGTTGAGCCACACTTCCCAGCCCAAGCCCCACGCGCCGAGGGTTGGGTTTTCCCAGTTGTCTTCCACAAAGCGGATGTCGTTTTGGGTTGGGTCAAAGCCGAGCATTTTCAGTGAGCCGAGATAAAGCTCTTGAATGTTGTCTGGTGAGGGTTTGAGCACCACTTGGAATTGGTAATAATGCTGCAAACGGTTTGGGTTTTCGCCATAGCGGCCATCAGTTGGGCGGCGTGACGGCTGCACATAGGCGCTCGCCATCGGCTCAGGCCCCAAGGCGCGAAGGCACGTCATCGGGTGCGAGGTGCCCGCACCCACTTCCATATCCAGCGGCTGCACAATGGTGCACCCAACTCGCCCAATAGTCTTGCAGGGCCAAAATCATTCCTTGAAAATGTTTTTACATTAAATTTGCTGTTCATTGCCAGTTCTCGTTTGC
>NZ_JABTBO010000041.1 GCF_014884965.1 Spirabiliibacterium mucosae
TTTTTTATATCCCCAACGCTCAAGGTGATGACTCTTGCGCTCCGCGCTAGTGGCTCTATGGAGCCTAAAAACACCACAGCTTTTCACGAGGGTTAAAATACTAAAATAGAAAGTGCGGTTTCTTGTAATAACTTATAGCATAGATCGTTTTTTATCCTTAACATAAATCATAATAGAAAATACAATTGCAGCTAATACAGATAAAAAGTCAGCACCTATCCAGAAATAGGATAGACTCACAAAATCATAGATTTTCTGTCCATCAACAATCGTTGTTGTTTTATCTATCATGTATCCTGTCAAAAATTCTCCTAAGGATGCACCTATATAACCAAATAATCCCATCATACCAAGTGCAATACCTGATGCCGATTTATGCGATACATCAGTTGCTAATAGTCCACCTAAGAAGCATAACTGAATACCTAATGTGATTCCAAAAATAGACAATGCTATAACTGAGAACCAAGTATTGCCACTTGGCGCAAATAAAAATGCAGCTAGTGATAACGTATTTAATAAAGCAACAACAATCGTCATAACATTACGCTTGCCTTTTAAGAATCGATCCGATAGCCATCCAGACACAATCGTCCCTAAAATACCCACAATGCTATTTACACTTATAATACTTGCAGCCTCAACCGTTGTATAACCTTTTCCATTTTCGAGAAAAAAGACACCCCAGCTATTAACACCATAGCGACTAATATACATACAACAAGAAGCAACTGCTAAAATCCAAATTGCAGGACTTTTGATTACATCCCATTGATGTTTCAACACCTCTTTATTATCAAGCTCCTCTGTATCATTTTTCATCTTAATGATTGGCTTAAATCCTAGGCTTGCTGGGGAATCTTTCATCCAAATTAAAGCAATCAACATCCCTAGTAATCCAACAACACCAGAAAATCCAAATCCAATTCTCCAGCCAAAATAGCTAATTACAGCTGCAGTCACAACAAATGTAACACCTTCCCCAACATTGTGTGCGACGGACCAAAAACCATAATAAGATCCTCTTTCTTTATCGTCATACCATCTAGAAAGCGCGACAACACAAGGGCCTACACCCATTGACTGAAACCAACCATTAATACCCCAAATGATTGTCAATACTATAGCGCTTGTATTCATTCCCATAGCAAAGTTACACAGCGCAGAGATAAAAAGACCTAGCGATAAAAACCTAACAATATTTGAGTGATCAGCGACGGCACTATTGACAAATTTACCTACCGCATAAGTAATGAAAATTGCAGCACCAATAACACCTAACTCTGTCGGTGTTACAATATTTTCATTAACTAAAATAGGTTTAGCTACATTAAAAGAAAGACGACAAACATAAAAAGCAGCATAAGCAATAGAGAAAGCCCAAAAACTTTTCCAGCGTACACTTTTAAATTCTTTATCACTGTAGCTTCTTTCGGGTATTGCTGGGGATGCTTTGAAAAATCGAAAAATTGACATACTCAATCCTCCCTATTAGCTTCATGAATAAACTGGTGTAAAATGTCATAAATTTTTTATTAGCGGTAGCTAGGACTAAACTTCCTCTATGTAGACCATCATTTTCTAATACATCCTTTGAATAACCACCAGCCTCTATTACTAGTAATGTACCTGCAGCACAATCCCAAATATTCATATGTGGCTCATAGTATCCTATCAATCTTCCTGCCGCGACTTGAGCTAATGTCAGTGCGCCTGAACCATTTCGAACAAACATTCCTTTATTTATGAGTAAATTCTCAATAAATTTAGACATATCCTTAGGTCCACCTCTATGTGACATCCCAGCACCAACCAAACCATCTTGCAATGTTTCTGCCGACTGTATAGTATTCATGACATCGTCATTCAAATACGCGCCACGGCCTTTGAGACAATGAAATAATTCATCATGAAGTGGATCAAAAATTAATCCAGCAAAGAGTTCTCCCTTATCTATAATTGAGATAGAAATGCACCATGCATGAAGCCCATGTAAAAATGGACTCGTACCATCTATTGGATCGACAATCCAGCAAAACTGACTTTCTAATCCAGAGTAGCCTGACTCTTCTCCTAAAAAGCCATCACATGAAAAGTTGTGCTTTATTTCATCTCGTATAAATTGTTCGACCGTTTTATCGGCCAAGCTAACCTCATCTTGTTTATTATTTCTTTGCACTCAATAGACAATCCATCTCTCGTGTTGTAAAAATTTAGTGCTATGTCTCCTGCCTTTTTAATTAATAGTTGTGCAAAATGATATCGAGCGTCTCTTTCTTGCATAATCATCTCCTTTAAACCAACCAAAATGGAATATATGTTTCAGAATAACGACTAGATTAAATAAAACAAAATAAAAATTTCAATATTGTGATTAAGCTCAAACTTTTATCTGTAACACATTAAAATTATTAGCATAAGCCCTCACTATTTTTTATCCCAAGAAAGCGCTTGTTATGTTATGGCTATTCAACCTATGACAGACGCACTTTTGCTGTTATGGGCCGAACACCAACATAAAACGAAGACAGAAAACCCAAAGCGCGGTCACAAAGTCAACCACAAAAAGTTGAGAATCATTTTTATTTGACTTAAATCAAAAATCCTATATATTGTGTTTTAAAACAAAACAAACACAATATATAGTAACACCCGCACAACAACAAAAGGACCACACATGAAAACACTCGCTGTCATCAAACGCGACGGCGCTGTCGTACCCTTTGCCCAGGAGCGCATCCTCTGCGCCATCGACAAAGCGGCCAAAGCCGCAGGGCTCAACGACAACACCTTCGCCATCACCCAAAGTGCCGCTGTCGTCGACAACATCTACGCCCACCACGTTGACCAAATCGACATCGCCCAAATTCAAACCCTCGTGGAAACCCAACTTATGCGCGCCTGCCCAACCGTCGCGCGCGCCTACATTGAATACCGCCACGACCGCGATCTCGCGCGCGAAAAACGCAGCCAACTCACCCGCGAAATTGAAGGGCTGGTGGAGCAAAATAACCTCGACATCCTCAATGAAAACGCCAACAAAGACGCCAAAGTCATCCCAACCCAGCGGGATCTGCTCGCCGGCATCGTCGCCAAGCATTACGCCAAACATTACCTGCTGCCCGCTGACGTGGTGCAAGCCCACGAGCGCGGCGAGATTCACTACCACGATTTGGACTATGCGCCGTTCTTCCCGATGTTCAACTGCATGCTGGTGGATCTCAAAGGCATGCTGCAAAACGGCTTTAAAATGGGCAACGCCGACATCGACACGCCCAAATCGATCGCCACCGCTACCGCTGTGACGGCGCAGATCATCGCGCAAGTGGCCAGCCATATTTATGGCGGCACCACGATTAACCGCATTGATGAGGTGCTCGCCCCTTATGTGCAAAAAAGCTACGACAAACACCTCGCTGTGGCGCAGGAATGGGGCATTGCTCGCGCGCAAGATTACGCCCGAGAGCGCACCGAAAAAGAGTGCTTTGATGCCTTTCAATCCTTGGAATATGAGGTCAACACGCTGCACACCGCCAACGGGCAAACGCCGTTTGTCACCTTTGGCTTTGGCCTTGGGCTGAGCTGGCAGGCGAAATTGATCCAACAGGCCATTTTGCAAAACCGCATTGTGGGCTTGGGCAAAAATCACAAAACCGCCGTGTTCCCGAAACTGGTGTTCACCCTTAAAAAGGGCGTTAACCTCACCCCCGATGACCCAAACTACGACATCAAGCAGCTTGCGCTCAAATGCAGTGCCGAGCGGATGTATCCTGATGTTTTAAATTATGACAAAGTCGTCGAGGTCACCGGCTCCTTCAAAGCGCCGATGGGGTGTCGCAGCTTTTTAGGCAGGTTTGAAGATGACCACGGCGAGCAGCACGACGGGCGCAACAACCTCGGCGTGGTCAGCCTGAATTTGCCCCGCATCGCGATTGAGGCGCAAAAAGATGAAGTGCGGTTCTACCACTTGTTAGATGAACGCTTGGCGATTGCCAAAAAAGCGCTGCTCACCCGCATCGCACGGCTGGCCAACACCAAAGCGCGCGTGGCGCCGATTTTATATATGGAAGGCGCCTGCGGTGTGCGCTTGGCAGCTGATGACAACGTGGCGGAGATTTTCAAGCACGGCCGCGCGTCAATTTCGCTCGGCTACATCGGCATTTTTGAAACCATCACCGCACTTTACGGCGGCCATATTTATGACGACGCCACCTTGCGCGAAAAAGGCATCGCGATTGTGGCCCACCTGCGCCGCGCGGTCGATGCCTGGAAGGCGGAAACCGGCTACGCCTTTAGCCTCTATTCCACCCCGAGCGAAAACCTCTGCCACCGCTTCTGCCGCTTGGATTCTCAGCAATTTGGCACTATCGCAGGCGTGACCGACAAGGGCTATTACACCAACAGCTTTCACCTCGATGTGGAGAAAAAGGTCAACCCATACGACAAAATCGACTTTGAAATGCCTTACCCCGCGCTGGCCAACGGCGGCTTTATCTGCTACGGCGAATACCCAAACATGCAACACAACCTCAAAGCGCTGGAAGACGTGTGGGATTACAGCTACACCCGCGTGCCTTATTACGGCACTAACACGCCGATTGATGAGTGCTATGAATGCGGCTTTAAAGGCGAGTTTGACTGCACCAGCAAAGGCTTTGTTTGCCCAAGCTGCGGCAATCACGACGCCAAAACGGTCTCCGTCACCCGCCGCGTGTGTGGCTACCTCGGCAGCCCCGATGCGCGCCCATTCAACGCTGGCAAGCAAGAGGAAGTCAAACGCCGGGTGAAACATTTGTAAAGAAAATAAAATGAATTACTTACAATATTATCCCGTGGATGTGGTCAACGGCGAAGGCACGCGCTGCACGCTGTTTGTCGCGGGCTGTACCCACGCCTGCCGTGGCTGCTATAATCAAGCCAGCTGGCGCTTTGACGCAGGTTTGCCCTTCGATGAGGCGATGGAACAGCGGATTATTAATGATCTCCTTGATACCCGTATCCGCCGCCAAGGCCTCTCTCTCAGCGGCGGCGACCCCCTCCACCCGTGCAACGTGACCGCACTTTTGCCTTTTGTGCGCAAGGTCAAAACCCTCTGCCCCGGCAAAGATATCTGGCTGTGGACAGGCTACACCCTCGCCAATCTCACCCCCGACCAGCGCGCTTTGGTGGACTATATCGACGTACTCATCGACGGCAAATTCGACCAAACCCAAGCCGACAAAACCCTACAATGGCGCGGCTCCCGCAACCAAGTGATCTATTATTTGAAGGGGTGAGGTTGGGCAAAATCAGATTAGAAAAATATGATTTTTATAATACGCACCTCTAGCTTGTCATAATAGTGTCATATTTGTCTATTATAATGCCGTTATGATTTGTTATTGGACTATTATTATGAAACTGATTCACTTCTCATGGGGCATCTTGTTCGGCATTTCACTGCCGACACTCGCAACTCAGTCAATTTCGTCATACGATCTTCCAAAAACACTTATCAAGAGTGATAAAAAAATTTTTCAAGGTGGATTTGGTTCTGATGCTGCAGTCGATCCCCAAAATAATCGTCGCTTTTATGCATTAACCGATCGCGGGCCTAATATAGATGGCAATGAAAAAGGCACTAAAATTTTTCCGATTCCTGATTACACACCCAGTATAGGGCATTTTGCGTTTACTCAAGACAATTCAATTGTGCTATTAAAGCGTATCGAATTAAAAAATCCTGAAGGCAAAAAGCTTACAGGTTTACCTAACCCTAAGGGGTTGGGAGCCACAGGTGAAATAGCGCTTGATAACAATAAAAAGCCAGTAGGTACAGATCCTTATGGGATTGACAGTGAAGGGCTTGCTATAGCAGATGATGGCTCTTTTTGGGTATCGGATGAATATGGCCCCCATATTGTACATTTTAATTCCGAAGGCGTTGAGCTTGAACGCATAAGCCCTTATGGTGTTAATACTCAAGGCAGAAAACTCCCTGCCGTTTTTGCAAAGCGAAGAGCTAATCGTGGAATGGAGGGTTTAACGTTAACACCAGATCAAACCACTCTTGTTGGGATTATGCAATCTACACTTTTCAATCCAAGCAAAAAAGAAGCTATCAATCGCACTCTAACAAGGATTGTTACTTTTGACTTAACGACAGGGAAAACGAAACAATTTTTATATCAACAAAATGCCGATAATTTATCTAATTCTTCTATTATTGCATTAAATAATTATCAATTTTTAGTTGGCGAGCGTGATGGAAAATTTGCAGGTATTAAATCCGCTGCACAAAAACACGTTTATTTAATTGATATACGTAAATGCAACAGATATTTCAGGGGATTCAACGGCACCGACAGGTTTGTTACTCAATGGAAAAACACTTGAGCAATCAAGCTGGGAAGAAATAAATCAAGCCGGAATTAAAACTGTATCGAAAAGATTAGTATTAGATCTTGTTCAAACCAACAATTATCCTCATGATAAATTTGAAGGTATGTGGTTAATCGACAAAAATCATTTAGCCGTTATCAATGATGATGATTTTGGCATCACATCCGAAGATGGTAATCTGGTTGAAAAAATACTCCCAAATTCTTCAACCCAAGATACAGGACGTGTCTATATTTATCCCATTACTCTCGACTAATCAGAGATAATAACACAATGAGCAAGCTATTTTTGCCTTGCTCTTTGAACAGAAAAAGTGCTCATGGCTGAAAGCGAGCATGATGATAACGTCATCATATAAGTTAACCATAACCGCACTTTTATCTCCCATACCTAAGATTAACCCTAACTTCAACCCCGAAAAACGCTAATCGATTAAATTACAAGCAAAAACCCTAAACTTTTTGCAATTTTATGAATCTATATCACATTTCTTGAAATTGGCTTTGCAATCAATCACTTTTCTTCGTTACCATAAATGCCAAGATTATTTTTCAACTAAAAAAGGAGTTAGGGAGCAGTAATGGCCTATCCAATCAGCCAAGAGAAACAGAAAACGAATAAAACATTAGATAAAGTCAAGAAGTGTATTGATGATGTGCTCGACAATGTGATTATCAAACCGCTCTTTTCCGATTATGGGTTCTACCAAAACGATCACATGTTCGGGATCTTTCAAAGCAAAACCTTCTATTTACGCGCCGAGGAAACGCTCGCCAGCGATCTTGAAAAGCTAGGTTGTAAAGTCAGCCATAATAATAAAAATCAAGCTCTTTCCAACGATTACTACAGCGTCCCGTTGCGATTGATGCAAGATACCGCTGTGTTCAAATCCATACTGACCGCTTCAATCGAGCAACTTGCTGATAAAAAGCAACAAGTTACTCGTGTGGAAAAAAGACTTATTCGGCAATTAATTAATCTCAGTTACAAGCACGAACGGCCATTGAGCAAGGTCGGGATCCGCACAGTGGAGTGCCTAAAACGCGTTGGTGCGGTGCATGCTTATATCTTGCTAAAACAGCATAAAATCAAAGTTACTCTACAATTTTTCTGGAACTTACACGCCGCTTTACTCAATATCCCCGTTGGCCTATTAACCGAAGAGCAACAACACGAAGCCTATACAACGTTTAAAAACCGCGATGCTAGAAAATGGGGCTAGAACCTGATCCGTTTAGAGCACCGTATTAGAGCATATTAATTTTTGTTAATTAAAATAATAGAGATAGAGGAGTACCAATGGCCTATCCAATTAGCCAAGAAAACAGAAAACGAACAAAACATTAGATAAAGTCAAAAATGTATTGATGACGTGTTAAGTGACGTGATTATCAAACCGCTCTTTTCCGATTATGGATTCTACCAAAACGATCACATGTTCGGAATTTTTCAAAGCAAAACCTTCTATTTGCGCGCCGAAGAGGCGCTTGCCTGCGACCTTGAAAAGCTGGGCTGTAAAGCCAGCCTTAATAATAAAAATCAAGCCCTTTCTAGCGATTACTACAGTGTCCCGTTGCGATTGATGCAAGATACCGCCGTGTTCAAATCCATTCTAACCGCCTCAATCGAGCAACTGAGCGAGAAAAAAGAGCAGACAACGCGGGTGGAAAAAAGACTTATACGTCAATTAATTAACCTCAGTTATAAGCATGAACGGCCACTCAGCAAAGTCGGGATCCGCACGGTTGAATGCCTAAAACGCGTCGGTGCGGTGCATGCTTATATCTTGCTCAAACAGCATAAAATCAAAGTTACTCTACAATTTTTCTGGAACTTACACGCCGCCTTGCTCAACATTCCTGTTGGTCTGTTAACGGAAGAACAACAACACGAAGCCTATGCGCGCCTAAAAACCGCGATGCTGAAAATGGGGCTAGAGCCTGATCCGTTTAGAGCACCGTATTAGAGCTATTTTGTATGGAGTGTACGGTCATAAACTTTGATGATTTGTTGCCTGTCATCACTCCGTCATGGCGCTATGATTGCATCGTTTCGAGCTGGCGCTCGGCGCGCACTTTCATAACTCCGTTATGACTATCGCAGTTCCGCCTGCGGCGGCTTAGGGCGTTGTTTGCGCAAGCCCCTAAGAACCCAACGCACCCCAGGTTCGCCGCTGGTCGTACTGCGCTCCGTGGTTA
>NZ_JABTBO010000042.1 GCF_014884965.1 Spirabiliibacterium mucosae
CAGTATTTTAGCGGTGGTGACCAGCCACAAGCATAATCTCGCCATTTTGGCATTGGGGATTTATCTTTATTTTGTTATTTCCGCCTTTATGCTCGGCTATTTCCGCCCCGCGTTCCGCCAAGAATACCCCGTGATTGCGCTCAATCAAACACTGTATTACGTGCTGACTAAAAGTGACGACAAACTGATCTTGGCGCAATCGCTGGCGCATGATAACCGCACTTTTTACCTCACCCCGTGCAACCTCGAGCGCGACAACATCTGCCGCTTTTCGATGATAACAGTAGAAAATTAAAAGTGCGGTCAGCATTGACCGCACTTTGGTTTATCGAGAGAAAGTGCGGTTAACCGCACTTTGGTGTTTAGGCTTGTTTGCGTTTTTGGCGCAGGCCGAGCACGATGGTCAGCGCGAAGGTGACGGCGAATGAAATCACCATGCCGACGGAGTACATCACAATGCTTTCTGGCTTCATGGAGATGATGCCCGGCAGGCCCGCCGCGCCAAGGGCTTGGGCTTTGACGTGGAAAAAGGCGATAAAGGCACTGGACACGCCTGAGCCAATCATGGCGGCGATGAACGGGTAGCGGAAGCGCAAGTTCACCCCGAACATGGCAGGCTCTGTGATGCCAAGCAGGGCGCTGATGCCTGACGGCAGGGCAATCCCTTTGACTTTGGCGTCTTTGTTTAAGAACACCACCGCCAAACAGGCCGCGCCTTGTGCGATGTTCGACATCGCCGCGATCGGGAAGATAAACGTGCCGCCAGTGTGGGCGATGTCGGCCAGCAGTTGGGTTTCAATCGCGATAAAGGTTTGGTGCATGCCGGTGATGACAATCGGCGCATAAAGGCTGCCGAACAGGGCACCGCCAATAAAGCCCGCGCTGTCATAAAGCCAAGTGAGGCCGTCGCCAAGCCAAAAGCCGAGTTTGTGGGTGATGGGGCCAACAAAGGTGAAGGTTAAGACACCCGCGATAAACAGCGACAGCAACGGCGTTAACAGGTTGTCTAACACAGACGGAATCACTTTGCGCAAGTTCAGCTCCAACTGCGCCAAAATCCAAGTGGCGGCCAGCACGGGCAGCACCGAGCCTTGGTAGCCGACTTTTTCAATATGGAACCCAAAAATATCCCAATACGGAATCTCGCCTGAAAGGCTCGCGGCACTAAAGCCCCAACCGTTGAGCAAATCCGGGTGCACCATCAGCATCCCAAGGGCGGCGCCCAAAAACGGGTTGCCACCGAATTTGCGGCTGGCTGAAAACGCCAGCAAAATCGGCAAATAAACAAACGGCGCGTTGGCAAAGGTGTTGATCATCGCCGCCAAATCCGCCAAGTGCGGGTGGGCGTCAATCAACGATTGATTTTCAATAAAAAGCCCCTGCGCGGTGAACACATTGGCTAGCCCCATCAACAAACCGCCAGCGACGATGGCGGGGATAATCGGCACAAAAATATCCGCCAAGCCTTTGACCAAGCGCTGGAGCAACGGCTGCTTTTGCGCCGCTTGGGCGGCCACATCGCTTTTGTTCATATCGCCCAAGCCCAGCTGGCTGTTGAGCGCGGCGTACACTTTGTTCACGGTGCCAGAGCCGAAGATAATTTGGTATTGGCCAGCCACCGCAAATTGGCCTTTCACGCCGTCGATATTTTCAATAGCTTGTTTGTCAATCAGGCTTTCATCTTGCAGCACAATGCGCAGCCGTGTGGCGCAGTGGGCGAGTGCGGCAACATTGTTTTTGCCACCGAGCGCGGCGGTCAGCTGCGTGGCGATTTGGTCAACATTCATAAGCTCTCCTTATTGTATTACGATGAGGTGAGTATAGCTAAAACGTTACAGCTAATGCCAGATCATTTTGCTAAAACGTTTTAGTTTTGTGATTGTGATCACAAAATAAGCGCTTTGAGTTGCTTATCTGAATCGGTTTAGCTACACTTTTCTTAAATTTAAGGAGAGCATTATGACAACAGTTTGGCTTTTAGGGGATGCGGTGGTGGATCTGATCCCCGATGGCGCGCATTATTTGCGCTGCCCAGGTGGCGCGCCGGCAAATGTGGCGGTGGCCATTGCACGCCTCGGTGGCGAGAGTGCCTTTATCGGCAAAGTGGGCGCTGACCCGTTCGGGCGCTTTATGGCGCGCACCTTGCAAGCCGAGGGCGTGGCGACAACCGCACTTTATCTTGACGAAACCCAGCGCACCTCCACCGTGGTGGTGGAGCTTGACGAGCACGGCGAGCGCAGCTTCACCTTTATGGTCAACCCCAGCGCGGACCAATTTCTAACGCCTGCGGAGATACCGCACTTTGCCCCCGGCCAGTGGCTGCACTGCTGCTCCATTGCGCTGCTCAATGAGCCCAGCCGCAGCGCCACCCACCATGCGATAGCTGAAATCAAACGCGCAGGCGGCTTTGTCAGCTTTGACCCAAACTTGCGTGAAAGCCTGTGGCCGTCACGCGCGGCCATGCTTGAGCAGGTCCGACGCGTGCTGGCGCACTGTGATGTGATCAAACTCTCTGAAGAAGAGGCCTGCCTGCTGGCCGGCCAAAGCGCGCTTGATGAGGCCATCGCGCAGCTGCGCGCGCAATACCCAACCGCACTTTTGCTGGTCACCCTCGGCGCGCAAGGCGCGCAGGTGTGCTTCAAAGCGCAAAGTGCGGTCATTCCGAGCATTACCGTGCAGGTGGTCGACACCACCGGCGCGGGCGATGCCTTTGTCGGTGGCCTGCTGGCGGCACTGTCGCAACACGCCCAGTGGCAAAACTGGGAGACGATTGTTGCGTGCGTCCGCCAAGGGGCGATTTGTGGCGCGCTGGCCACCACCGCCAAAGGAGCGATGTCGGCACTGCCCGATAGCGCGGCAGTCCAAGCACAACAGGAGAGCTGATGCACGTTTTCAACCAAGGCAAATACCGCAGCCTGCACGCGGCAAAGTGCGGTGAGCTCAGCGCGCTGCGAGCGCAAGTGCAACGCGATGTGGACTTTCGACCGCACTTTCACATCGCGCCCCACACAGGGCTTTTGAACGACCCTAACGGGCTGGTGTTTGACGGCGAGCGGTATCACATTTTTTATCAGTGGTACCCGTTTGGTGTGCTGCATGGCATGAAGCATTGGGCGCATTTGACCACGCAGGATTTTCATCACTACCAACGCGCCACACCGTTGATTCCGGATGAAGTGTTTGAATCCCACGGCTGCTACTCGGGCGGTGCGCTGTGCACGGCGGAGGGGCTCGCGCTGTTTTACACCGGCAACACCCGCCAAGGGGCGGAGAATGTGCGCGTGCCATATCAAAACCTCGCGTTGATGGATAGCGCCGGCAACATTAGCAAGCGCAGCTTGATTGCAGGCAGCCCAACAGGCTACAGCGAACATTTCCGCGACCCAAAACCCTTTGTGGCAGGCGATGGCAGAGTCTATTTTGTCTGCGGCGTCCAGCGTGAGGACAAAACGGGCACGGCGTTGCTCTATGTGATGGACGATATCCACGCGCAACCGCACTTGCTTGGTGAGCTGGCGCTGCACGGCTTTGATAACCGCGATGTGTTTATGTGGGAATGCCCAGATTTGACCCAGTGCGACGGGCGCGATCTGTTCTTGTTCTCCCCGCAGGGCAAGGCGCAGCAGGCAACTACATTGCAAAACAACTACCACGCGCTCTATGCCCTTGGCACACGCAAGGGGCTGGATTTTTATGCCGATGCCATTGGCGAGATTGACCACGGCTTTGATTTTTACGCCCCGCAAACCGTCAACCAAGCCCAGCGCTGCATTATGCTCGCCTGGTGCGGCTTGCCGGATTTGACCTACCCAACCGACACCTATGGCTGGCATTCGATGCTGACCTTGCCGCGCGAGCTGGTACTACGCGGCGGCAAACTTTGCCAACGTGTGCTATCAGAAATTCACGCCAAATGCGAAAGTGCGGTGCGCGTCACGCTCGGCGACCGGCAAACCATTGCGCACCTAGACTGCTGCCGGCTGCGCGCGGCGTGTGACGGCAAGCCGTTTGACTGGACGCTGTTCGACAACCCGCAAGGGCAGTGCCTGCGGCTAAGTTATGACGGCAACACGCTGCGCCTTGACCGCACTTTGAGTGAGCAGACGGACACCATGCGCCAATGGGGCAGCGTGCGTCAGTGCGAGGTCGGCGAGTTGCGCTCGCTGGAAATGTTTATCGACCATTCGATCATCGAAATTTTCATCAACGAAGGCGCGCAGAGCATGACCTCGCGCTTTTTTATCCCTGCACGTGAGCCTGTGCTGACAAGCTCGCGCGTGATGGTGGCAGAGGTGGCCAAAGTGCGGTGTGATGAGGTGAGTGAATGAGCAAAAAACGCCTGACGTTAAACGACATCGCGCGCTTGGCTGGCGTGTCGAAAACCACCGCCAGCATTGTGCTCAACGGCCATTCGGCCAAATTTCGCATCAAGGCCGAAACGCGTGACAAGGTGCTGCACATCGCCCGCGCGCACAACTACACCGCCAATGTCTACGCCAAGGCGCTGCAAGCCCAGCGCAGCAATACCATCGGCATGGTGATCCCCGATTTTGCCAACCTCGGCTTTGCCGCCACCTGCACGCACCTTGAACAACTTTGCCACGAGCATGGCTTGCAGCTGCTGATCGCCTGCGCCCATGAGCAAACCGAGTTGGAAGATCAAGCCATCGAGCGGCTGCTGGAGCGGCAAATTGATTTGTTGATCACCACGCCCTCGCAGCCGAGCATGCAACGCTACGCCCGCGCGCAATTTGACGTGCCCGTGTTGCAGCTCGACCGCGCCACGGGTGATGGCGCCTTCCCCGCGGTGCTGACCGATGACGCCAGCGCCGTGACCGAGCTGGTGACACAACTGGCCAAGCCGCTTGGCATCAGCGAATTTGCCTACCTCGGCGGGCAGCCTCACCTGCGCCCGAGTGTGGAGCGCTTCAACGGGTTTCAGCAAGGATTGATTGAGGCCGGCATTGCCCTCAAGTCGCAGTGGGTGGTGCACAGTGCCTATCAGGCAGAAAGCGCGTTCAACGCCATCAGCGCCCTTTATGCCACCCACCAGCGGCTGCCGCAGGCGCTGTTCACCGGCTCCTATGCCATTTTAGAGGGCGTGCTGCGCTTTTTAAAACAACACCACTGGCTGGACCGCATCGGTGAGCGCTTTCACCTCGCCAGCTTTGACGACTACAGCCTGCTTGATTGCCTGCCTTATCCCATTCACACCATCCGCCAAAACCACCGCGCCATCGCCACCGCCCTGTTTGACAGCATCCAACTCAGCCTTAAAGGCGAAACCCCCACCAACAAAATCATCCCCGCCGACATCATCTGGCGATAAAAAACCGCACTTTAAAGTGCGGTTTTAGCAAAGTGCGGTTAGTTAGGTGAAGCGGTTTACCAATATTTATTAATTTCATCCCGCAATTGTTGTGCGGTTACCTTTCCCTTCTCGCCTGCTAGAGCACGCCCTGCGATAAAAGTCTTGGCATTGATGCCTTTAAAGAGGTGAATATCTTCAGGCACAATCCCACCTGTGATGGAAATTTCTAAGCCAAGGGCAGAGAGTTTTCTCATTTTTTCTAGATCTTGTTCTGTCCATCCTTTGCCAGCAAGTTCGGCATCACGCGAACGGTGATAGATCGCTTGCTTAATACCAAGATCAACCCAATTTTGGGCATCTTCAAATGTCCAGTTACCGTAAATTTCTATTTGAATTTCACGATTATCATTATAGCTGTCAGCGACTTTTTTACAGGCCTCAATAGTGGCAATGTGTGCTGCCGCTGATACTGTCAGCCAATCAGCTCCCGCATCAAAGGCCATTTTAGCTAAAATAGCACCGCCATCCGTTGTTTTCATGTCACACACAATAATGTGATTTGGGTGAGCGCTGCGCAGAGTACGAACAGCGTTCATACCTTCAGCAAAGGCTAAAATGGTGCCGATTTCGATAATGTCGACAGAATCAGCCGCATTTTGTGCAGTTTCTTGCGCGGTTTTAAGATCAAGTGAATCCAGCGCAATTTGGAGTAAAGGTTTTGACATAATATACCTCAATGTTATGAATTTAATGCATTATCAATCACAGTGTAGACTTCATCGTGAGTCTTGCAGCGTAAGATTTTGTCTAAATCAACACCTGTTTCACTGTCTGGGTCATCGAGCATTTGGGTTATTTCCATTAATCCTTGCATATGCTTGTTAGAGTCACTACCAGCAAGTGTGATGAGAACGTGAACAGGATCAGGCTCGCTTTCAAAATAGACAGGCTCGGTTAATGTTACCAGTGCAAATGCTGTACGGTTCACGCCGTCTTGTGGGCGGGCATGGGGCATCGCTAGGCCAGGCGCTAGAATAATATAGGGCCCCATTTTTTTGATGCACTCAATAATGGTGTCGTAATAGCGCGGCTCAATAGCGCCAGATTTGACCAGCATATCAGTGCCAATTTTAATTGCCTCTTGCCAGCTTGCTGCATGTTGATTGAGCTTGATAGAGTTATTTTCAATAAGCGATTGCTTTAAGTTCATATTGTCT
Source organism: Spirabiliibacterium mucosae (assembly GCF_014884965.1). GTDB lineage: Bacteria > Pseudomonadota > Gammaproteobacteria > Enterobacterales > Pasteurellaceae > Spirabiliibacterium > Spirabiliibacterium mucosae. The sequence continues at coordinate 6,529 of NZ_JABTBO010000042.1, forward strand.
CCTTTTCGCCCACCAAAGAAGTAGGCGAGTATGATTGATTAGCGAGCATGATGTTGTTTGATTAATTCAACCAATTCATCACCAAAGGAATTTGGATTTAGCATATTTTGTACACCTAATACCGCTTTTCCTTCTCCTACTTCAATTTCATTTGCCAAGTGGCGTGATGACACAATAATATCAACATCATTAAGACGAGATTTGTAATCTGTCACAGCACATGAATCCATAATATTAGGGATACCACGTTTATCAAGATAATTGGCAATTTTCATTTTCATCATCATTGAAGAACCTTGCCCACTGCCACAAACCGCTAAAATGCGAATTGGTTTTTCGTCGCTGGCGACAGTAGCTTCTGTTGTTGGCGCGACAGTTGTATCTTGGTCAAGATCGTCTAGATTATAGCCATCCATTTGTTCTAATGTTTTGCCAGCAGCGGCAGCGGCTGCTTCATCTGCGCGTAAGCGTTTTGATGCATAAGCCATGTAGACAAGGCAAAGTGCGAGGATGATAAAGAAGAAGAATGGAATGCTAACAATACCTTGTAGTACTGGTGGGAAGAATAGCGCCCAGTCAGCCATGCCCATCCAGCCATTGAAGATAGCGCCTTGAGTGGCAAGAAGATGGATAACCCATGCAGAGCCTAATACTTCAATCATACCCATGACTAAACAAATCTTGATGACAGCTTTCCAGCCACCAAAGTGGTTAGCGAATACCCCAATGGTGGCATTGGAGAAGAACATTGGAATAAATCCTGGGATGATTAAGATTGGTGCACCCATCGTAAGTAAAATACCCACAGCAATAAACTGACCAATTGCACCCCACATGAAACCGAATACCATCGCATTAGGTGAGAATGCATAAATTGCGGCACAGTCAATGGCCAATACAGCGTTAGGAATAAGTTTTTCTGAGATACCTTTAAATGCTTCTGAAAGCTCGGCAACAAACATCCGAACACCCATAACAATAATTTGGATGGCGACGGCAAATTTAAGACCTGTTTCCAAAATATAAACAGTCCAGTGCGTTTTTCCTGCCATGGCTTGAAGGTTAGTTAAACCGAAAGACAGTAAAATGATACCAAAGAACACAGTCATAACGATAGCGGTTGCTGAAATACTGTCGTGGAAAATGTGTAACCATTTTGGCAGATTTAGATGATCAACATTATCTTCTTTGTTGCCCAATTTTGGTGCAAGTTTAACGGCAATCCATGAAGCAATTTGTTGTTGGTGACCAATAGAAAAACCAGCCCCACCTGTTACCGCTTGGGTTGGTTTATACATAATATTAGACGAAATGCCCCAATACAACGCCATCAAAACAGCTGTATAGATGATGGTTTCCCACATTGAAGCGCCAATAATCATATAGAATACGGCAATTAGGCCAGCTTGTTGGAACATGATGTGGCCTGTCAGCATAATGGTGCGAATGCCCGTAAAACGACGGAAGACAACCAGCAAGATGTTTAATAAGAGTGCGAGAATAACAGCATAGCCCACCAGCCGTAATTATCACCCATAGCCTGAATA
>NZ_JABTBO010000043.1 GCF_014884965.1 Spirabiliibacterium mucosae
ATATATAGCAACAAACTAATGGATTTGATTGTGTATTCTTCATACAACTTACCACCAGATAGATGTGAAGACTTAAAAAATCATGTAAAATCAGATAATTTAAGGATTAAATTTATCAATAATCAAAAAGTATCGATAGCAATTTATAATTCAGAAAAGATAAATATTATTTTCTATAGGCGAGTGCAAATTCTAATAGTGAACTAGGAATCCATAAATACTATAGCTAAATATCAATGTATATATAATATTTTAACTTACCACAATGTAAGATAAAATTATCATCTTAAAACTTGAAAATATTATTTGAGATCTAAGAATGTATTCTGAAAACTTATTAAAGTGATAAAGTGATTTTTATCATTAGCCCTAAACTCAAGCATTTTTTATTAAGCGTCTCGTTCTTTCAAGCGCTTTTTACTCGCTGGGTGAGAGTAAAAAGCGCCATAATAGCATGAGATTGTTTCCATTGAGCAAAATGTCGTCTTTGCTTCTCGGATTGGTGTTTCTAATTGGGATGAGTGATAACGGTGCGGTTTTTCTGCCCATAACGTGTCCTTTTTGTTATCAATAGATCCCACGTTTTTGCCCCTCATCGGCGGGGGATCTATTTGGGGATCTATTTGTTGGGTTAATGAACCAACAAAAGACAACACGAAAAAACACTAAACAACGTTTAACTTCTTGTTTTAACGGGTAAATACAACACGAAATAGAAACAAACAAAAGTTTAACTGGTGGCCCCAACAGGGCTTGAACCTGTGACCAATCGATTATGAGTCGACTGCTCTAACCAACTGAGCTATGGGGCCGGGGAGGAGTTGCGATTATAGAGCAATGTGGGGGTGTTGTCTATAAGTGGCTGAATGGTTGGTGAAAAAAAGTGCGAATATAAAAGTGCGGTTATCAAAGTACGGTTGAAAAAAAGTGCGGTTTGGACCGCACTTTGTATTGGTTTTTGTATGCTATTCGTCGAGGAAGCTTTTGAGGTTTTCTGAGCGGCTTGGGTGGCGCAGTTTGCGCAGCGCTTTGGCCTCAATTTGACGGATACGCTCACGGGTAACATCGAACTGTTTGCCCACTTCTTCAAGGGTGTGGTCGGTGTTCATGTCGATACCAAAGCGCATACGCAGCACTTTTGCCTCGCGTGGGGTGAGGCCGTCGAGCACCTCTTGTGTGGCCATTTTCAGGCTCTCTGCGGTGGCAGAGTCCAGTGGCAGCTCAAGAGTGTTGTCCTCAATGAAATCGCCGAGATGCGAATCATCGTCGTCGCCAATAGGGGTTTCCATCGAGATTGGCTCTTTGGCGATTTTCAGCACTTTGCGGATTTTATCTTCTGGCATATTCATGCGCTCTGCCAGCTCTTCTGGTGTGGCGTCACGGCCCATTTCTTGCAGCATTTGGCGCGAGATACGATTGAGTTTGTTGATGGTTTCAATCATATGCACCGGAATACGAATGGTGCGCGCTTGGTCTGCAATTGAGCGGGTGATCGCTTGGCGAATCCACCAGGTGGCGTAGGTGGAGAATTTATAGCCGCGGCGGTATTCAAATTTGTCCACCGCTTTCATCAAGCCGATGTTGCCTTCTTGAATCAAATCCAAGAATTGCAAGCCGCGGTTGGTGTATTTTTTCGCGATTGAAATCACCAAACGCAAGTTAGCCTCAATCATCTCTTTTTTGGCGCGGCGGGCTTTGAGCTCACCTTGAGAGATGCGCTCACCGATTTCACGAATTTGCGCAATGGTCAAGCTGCTGTCTTTTTCAATCACCTCGAACTCAGCAATGGCGGCGCGGATTTCGCCTTCATAGTTTTTCAGCTTGTCGGACCACGGTTTGCCTGCGCCCAGCGCTTTAACCAGCCACGCATCGCTGGTTTCTTTGCCGGTGAAACCTTTCGGGAAGTGGCTGTCTGGCACTTTGCTGTAGTCTTTAACTAAGCGGCGCAGCAGGCGCTCTTGCGCGCGAATGCGTTTGAGCATGCCACGCATGAGCAGCACGAGGTTGTCAAATTGTTTTGGCACCAAGCGGAATTGCTGGAACACGGCGGATAAAATCACAATTTGCTCACGCGCTTTTTTGCTGGTGCGTCCGTGCTTGCGAATCGCCTCCAAAGTGACGCTGTATTGTGATTTGAGCTCGGCAAATTTTTGGCGGGCAAATTCAGGGTCAATGCTGTTGTCAGAATCATCGGCATCTGAGCTGTCGTCGCTGTCTTCTTCGTCATCTTCATCGAGGTCATCAGCCACCACTTCTTCGCTACCTTCTTCGTCTTCGGAGAACTCAGGCACCATGTCGGCGGTTTCTTCATCCACCACTTCGCTTAAATCCACGAAGCCGGTGATGAGGTCAGTCAAGCGCATGGAGCCGGCTTCAACTTGTTCGTATTGCTCCAGCAGTGAGGTGATCGCCTCTGGGTATTCGGCGACCGCACTTTGCACTTCGTTAATGCCTTCTTCAATGCGTTTGGCGATGTCAATTTCACCTTCGCGGGTGAGCAACTCCACGCTGCCCATCTCACGCATATACATCCGCACAGGGTCAGTTGTGCGCCCAAGCTCCGCCTCCACGCTGGAGAGCACTTGTGTGGCCTCTTCCACGGCGTCTTCATCGGCGATATTTTCATTGAGCATCAAATCATCGGCATCGGGTGCGCTTTCGAGCACTTGAATGCCCATGTCGTTGATCATTTGGATAATATCTTCAATTTGCTCGGCATCGACTAACTCTTCAGGCAGGTGGTCGTTGACCTCAGCATAGGTCAAATAGCCTTGTTCCTTGCCTTGAGCAATGAGTAATTTGAGTTGAGATTTAGGGGTTTGCTCCATAAATTTGACATCCGCACGTATTGATAAATGATAATAATCAAGCAAAAGCTAAGTATAACATAGATTTTGCGCCTATACCCTATGATTTCTGCGCGATGATCAACGCCGCCAGCTCTTGTTTTTCTTCAGCGCTTAAACTGGCGCTGCGATCTTTGGCGATAAGCTGCGCCATGCGCTTGTCAATCAATTGGCCGTAGAGAAAGTTCAATGTGTCTTTAAAACTGTCTTCAATATTCTCATCGCTTATTAGATGATCCCACATGGCCAAAATTTCAAGGGCTTTGTGGTGTTCTTTTCCGCGCCAGTGCTCCAAAATCTGCCCCGTGGTCAGCCCAAGGTGCTGCTGGCATAGTGCAGCGAGTTGATACAAAAGCTGAGCGCCCGTGTCGTCTAGCGCTTTAAACGGCTCAATATCGGGCACAAAGGCAATTAGCCGTGGGTTTTGTAGCAAAAGGGCGATCACAAGGCGGATCGGCGAGCGCTTGACCTCCGCTTGGCGATAACTCGGCTCAACCGCACTTTGGTTTTGGCTGAGCATCAGCTCGCGCAATTGGTCTGGGTTGAACACGCCCATTTTGCTGCCGAGCATATCCAGCACTTGGCTTTGCAGCACTTTGCCGGGGATTTTTTGCAGCATCGGCTGGCAAAGGGTGGCGAGCTTGGTTTTGCCCTCTTTGGAGCTAAGATCGACCTGCGCGAGGAGGTGGTCAAACAAAAACTCGGTGAAGGTTTTCGCCCCTTGCACAAAGTCTAAAAACGCGGCTTTGCCCACGCGGCGAATGTAAGAATCTGGGTCTTCCCCGTCGGGCAAAAAGACAAATTTGAGCTGGCGGCCATCGTGAAGATGCACTAAGGCGTTGTTCAGCGCCCGCCAAGCTGCATCCCGCCCAGCGCGGTCGCCGTCGTAGCAACACACCACCTGTTCACTGGCGCGAAACAGCTGCTGGATTTGCTCAGGCGTTGTGGCGGTGCCGAGTGCGGCCACGGCGTTGTCCACGCCAAATTGCGCCAGCGCCACCACGTCCATGTAGCCTTCCACCACCAGCAAAAACTCAGGCGCATCGTCTTGTTGCAGCGCTTCATAAAGGCCGTAAAGCTCGCTGCCTTTGTGATAAATTGCCGTTTCAGGCGAGTTGAGGTATTTCGGTTTTTCATCGCCGAGCACCCGCCCGCCAAAGGCAATCACCCGACCGCGTTTGTCGCGAATCGGGAACATCAAACGGTTGCGAAAGCGGTCATAGGTGCTGCCACGCTCGTTTTGCGAAAGCATACCCGTGGTCAGCAGCTGCTCACGGCTCTCGCGCGTGTTGCCAAAGCGCTTAAGCACGGTGTCCATGCTGTTGGGCACAAAGCCGATTTGATAGCGCGCAACCACCTTATCACTCAAGCCACGCTTGGCAACATACTCCACCGCCTCGCGGTGCGCGGGCAAGGTTTGGGCATAAAAGCTGGCGATATCACCCATCAGCTGGTGCAAGTCACGCCGGCGTTGATAGTTCAAGTGTGGTTTGCCGTCATCGGCGCGCTGCTCGCGCGGCACTTCAACACCGTGAATGGCGGCAAGCTCTTCAATCGCTTCAGGAAATTCGAGCTTATCGAACTCCATCAAAAACGTGATGGCATTGCCGTGGGCACCGCAACCAAAGCAGTGGTAAAACTGCTTGGCTTGGCTGACAGTAAATGAGGGTGTTTTTTCGTGATGAAACGGGCAGCAGGCTTGATAATCTCGCCCCGCTTTTTTGAGCTTCACGCGCGTGTTGATAAGGTCGACAATGTCGGTGCGTGCGAGCAAATCGTCAATAAACGATCTTGGGATTGTACCTTTCATTGCAAACACCCCCGCATAAAGACCTCAAAAAACAACATACAACAAAACCGTGAAGCCTAAGCATTCACGGTTTCGATAACAGCTTGCCGACAAGCGGCACACGTAATAATTAGTAAAGACGTGTGTGGCGTGCGTTTTCGCGAGCTAATTTTTTAGCGTGGCGTTTTGCCGCAGATGCTTTTTCGCGTTTACGAATTGTGGTTGGTTTTTCGTAAAATTCACGGCTGCGGACTTCCGCCAAGATACCCGCTTTTTCGCAGGAACGTTTGAAACGACGTAATGCTACGTCAAATGATTCGTTTTCACGTACTTTAATTACAGGCATTTGCCAATCACCTCAAAGGAATTTTGTTATTTTTCATACACATCGTCAAAAAAATGACGACAAGACTTAATTAAGGGTTGCAATTTTACTCCAAAACCGCACGCAAAGTCAAAACAAAAAGGCAAAAAGTCGGCAAAATCCACCTCACGCTAGAGCAAAGTGGCAAAATTGGTGTAGAATAGCGCCATTAAAAATTGACTTTGGAAACACTATGCGTGTGCTTGGAATTGAAACGTCGTGTGACGAAACCGGCGTTGCCATTTATGACGAAACGCGCGGGTTGATAGCCAATCAGCTCTATTCACAAATTGCGCTGCACGCCGACTACGGCGGCGTGGTGCCAGAGCTGGCCTCGCGCGATCACATCCGCAAAACCGCACCTTTGATTAAGGCCGCCCTCAAAGAGGCGAATTTGGCGCCTGGCGAAATTGACGGCATTGCCTACACCGCAGGCCCTGGCCTTGTCGGTGCGCTGCTGGTGGGGGCGAGTGTGGCGCGCGCGCTGGCCTATGCCTGGCAGGTGCCCGCACTCGGCGTGCACCACATGGAAGGCCACCTGCTTGCGCCGATGCTTGAGCCCACTCCACCGCACTTTCCGTTTTTGGCGCTGTTGGTCTCCGGCGGGCACACCCAATTGGTGCGGGTTGACGGCGTGGGGCAATATCAATTGCTTGGCGAATCGATTGACGATGCCGCCGGTGAAGCGTTCGACAAAACCGCCAAGCTGCTCGGGCTGGATTACCCTGGTGGCCCTGCCCTTTCGCGCTTGGCACAAAAAGGCAAAGTGCGGTTTCAATTCCCACGCCCGATGACCGACCGCCCAGGGTTGGATTTCAGCTTTTCGGGGCTGAAAACCTTTGCGGCGAATACCATTGCGCAAAACACCCTCGATGAGCAAACTCGTGCGGATATCGCGCTGGCCTTTGAGCAGGCGGTGGTGGACACGTTGTTAATCAAGTGCCGCCGCGCGCTGAAACAAACAGGCTTGAAACGCCTGGTGATTGCCGGCGGCGTGAGCGCCAACCGCACTTTGCGCCACGCGTTAGAAGAGATGATGCAATCCCTCGGCGGCGAGGTGTTTTATCCGCAACCGCAATTTTGCACCGACAACGGCGCGATGATCGCCTACGCGGGCTTTTTGCGCTTAAAGTGCGGTCAGCAAACGGATTTAAGCATTCATGTGCAGCCGCGCTGGGCGATGACCACCCTCGACCCCATTTCACAACCATAAGGACAGAGTATGAAAAATTGGCACATTTGGCTGGCCATCGGCGTGTTATCCATCGCCTTTGGCATCATTGCGGTGATCAACCCTTTCGCGGCCAGCATCGCCGTGGAGCAACTGATTGCGGGCATTTTTATTTTTATCGGCTTGATTCAAATTTATTCCGCGTGGAAAAACCCAGCGACTTTTCGTGGGTCGATGGCTCGCCGGCGTACGTCGGCTTGCTGCT
>NZ_JABTBO010000044.1 GCF_014884965.1 Spirabiliibacterium mucosae
AATAAGCTTCCCTGCTTATTAAGAACCAATCCGTGGGGGTGGAACCAACACCCCCATTGGCTTCAACTATAAAACACAACTCACCAAAAATCAACACCCACCGCACTTTTAAACCGCCTCAAAACCGCACTTTACATATTCAAAATTAAAAATTTCGCTATGCGATCGCCCCCGGAATAAGATGCTGAGCGTGTGCCTAAAGTGCTAGGCGAGTGAGGGTTTGATCCCGAGCGAGCCGTAGCAATTTGGCACTAAGCGAATATCTTATGGACAGGGGCAAAATGTCGTTTCTTTGCTTCCTTTCTTTGGACAAGCAAAGAAAGGAAGTCGCCAACGGCGAAAAACGATAGCGATGACGGAGTCATGAGAGAGAAAAAGGAAAGGAAAAAATGAGATGACGGAGTTGCAAACGTGCGCGCGGAGCGCTAGCTCAAAATGACGCGCAATAAAAAACCGCACTTTAAAGTGCGGTTTTGCGTGAATTAAATATCCCTTACTGCTTCGCAGAAATCACCACACGGCGATTTGGGCGTAGGCAGTCTTTTAGGGCTTGGCCTGATTCACCATCACATGCCACCACCTGGTCGGCTTTACCAAAACCATGGGTTGAAATATTCTGTGCTGGGAAGCCGAGGTTGGCCATATAGGCTTTAACCGCATCGGCGCGGCGTTGAGAGAGCTTCACGTTATAGCTGTCTGAACCTAAGCGATCGGTGTAACCGTCCACGGTCACCGCCGTGATATTTTGTGATTTCAAACCTTCTACAACGGTTTCGATCACTTTTTTGCCTTTCGGTGTCAACTTGGCCGAATCGAAATCGAACAAGAAGTCGCCGTTCAATTCGTATTGATTGTTACAGCCATTTGGATGCCAGAAGAACGATTGCGCGTTCATGTCAGTATCAAACAACACTTTGAACTGGCAGATTTTGTGTACGCCGTTTTGGCGGTAGTTAAACACATAATCCCACTCGCGCACGCCGAATAAGCCTTCTTGGTAGTGCGGACGGCCGATCAAATAGTACAATTGATCTTTATTCATGCCCGCTTCAATTTGGCGCACGTTGTCCCAGTTTGGCCAGGTGCCGTATTGAGAGCCTGAGAAGTTGATGCTGGCATCTTCCACTTTCGGCCATTTAGGCTCGTCAGTGGTGCCGTTCTTTTTCACATCGCTTAAGTTGCCGCACGCGGCCACAACACTGGCGGCCAACAATGGCAATGCCCATTTTGCTAATTTTTTCATGTTTAATCCTTTTATCAAAACTGACCGCACTTTGTGCAAAGTGCGGTCAAGGTTATTACCATTGATAGCCTACACCAACACCGGCGTTTGTGCCACCTTTAGAGTCGGTTGAGCCGCTCAATTTGATGATCACGTGCCCACTGTCAGAGATGCGGGAAACACCCACAGCCACAGCGTTGGCGCCACGGTGTGTGCCGGCTGCCACAGCCACCATTGAGTGGCCTGGAATGTAGGCTTGCGGCAAGTTGGCCATGGCGGTTGAGCCTGCGATACCACCGCGTGCTTTGCGGTCAACATCGCCGATGCGGTTGCCCACAGCGTTGAGTTGGTTCACGTTCACAGCATCTGTGCCTTTCACACCCGGTGCCACATTGGTGATGCGGTTGCCACCGTTGTCCAGCCCGTTGGCAGTCAAGCTCACATTGCTTGGTTTGCCTGCGGCGTTGGTGCCGGTGATGTTCACGCCATTGCCAGTCACCTTGGTGGTGTTGCCTGCTTGATCTTTGAGCTCAACACTGTTGAGGCCTTTGAGATCTTTGGCGAGGTCCACTTTCACTTTGGTGCCTTTGGCGCCGTCGACTTTGCTCACCACGGTGTTGTTGCCGTTGACAAAGTCAACTGTATCGCCGTTGCTGATTTTCTTCGCGTCTTCGCCATTGGTGGCCACGTTGAACCCGCCAGCACCTGCGCTGGTTTTCACTTCTTCAAGTTGCTCAACGTTCACCGCATCAGTTTTATCTGTACCACGGCCCACATTGGTGATGCGGTTGCCGCCGTTGTCTAGGCCGTTGGCGTTAAGTTTGACCGTTTTGTCTTCGCCGGCATCATTTTTGCCAACAATCACAATGCCACCGTTTTCAACTTTCAAGGTTTGGCCATCTTTTTCGAAGGTTGCGCCTTCCAAGTCTTGCAGCATTTTCGCCATCTTAACAATCAACGCACCTTCTGTGCTGTCAACACGGATATTTTTATCAGTCACAGCTGCATCTTTATCAGCGTTGCCTTTAATATCCAATTGTTGGTTAAGTTTTTGTTAATCACATCACCTGTGTCGCCAGCAAAGCTCATGCCATCATCCATGGTAGCCACTTGTTTAGGTTGGCCAACTGGGTTGCCGTCTTTGTCTTTAGGCTGATAAGTGAGGCGAGTGCCGTCTTTGCCATCTTTGCCGTCGTCACCTTTACCGCCCAAGAAGGCATCGCCTTTGCTGGTGGTGATGTCGGCATTGGCGCCGTCTTTACCTGCTAGGCCGATTGAGCCATCTTTGCCGTTGAGGGCAACGCCTGGTGCGCCGTCTTTGCCGGCAACGCCATCTTTACCGCCCACAACCACTGAGCCGCCGCCTTTGCCATTGATGGCCACAGCTGGTTTACCGTCTGCGCCATTCACGCCGATTGAGCCGTCTTTGCCGTCTTTACCGCCAACAGACAAATCATTACCCAAGCCGATGTTGAGGCCGTTTGAACCTTCGTTTGCAGTCACAGTGATACCATCTTGGCCGTTCACTTTGAGTGTGTCGCCCAATGGTTTTTTCACTGCGTTGCCGTTGTCGTCGGTTAAGCCGAAGCCTTTGTTGGTCAAGGCATCTGCGGTGTTGCTCAAGTCGCTCACATTCACTGCGCTGTTTTTCGCAACAGGATCTTTGGCAGCGTTGGCCAATTTTTCAGCAAAATCTTTGCCGTCTTGACCGTCTTTGCCGTCGATGGCTGAAGCCACGTTAGACAATTGCGTTGGCGTAGTGGTGTTGTCGCCGTTGTTCATTGACGCAATCACATCTTTCGGATCAACTTTGTTTTTCTCTTTTTCCGCATCAGTTGGGTTCATCACAGTGTTAAACGAACCATCGGCTTGTTTGTACACTTTGTTGCCTTTTTTGTCGGTGTAAACCACTGGCAATTGCGCGTTGTTGGTTACGCCTTGTGCATTGATGCTCAAGTCGTAGTTGTCAGCGCCTGTGTCTTTGTCTGTTGATTTCACCACTTTCACGGTTGAATCGTTAGACGATACAGTGGTTTTGGCTGCCGCAGCGGCTTTTTTCACATCGCCAATATTGGCAGCGTTTTTGGCGTTTTTCTCATCATTGATATCGCCACCGCTGGCCACGTTGGTGATTTGATTGCCACCGTTGTTAAGGCCGTCTGAACCGATTGACACAGTTTTGCTTGGATCAGCAGGTTTTCCTGTTTTCGGATCCACTGGGCCGAAGGTCACGCTGTTTACATCAGTGATGTCTTTGGCCAATTTCACCACCAAGTTGCCATCTTCTACGTCTACACGGGTATTGGCTGCAGTGGCGTCTTTGTCATTGGCCAAGTTGCCTTTGATGGTCACGGTTTCGTTGAGTTTTTTGTCAACTGAACCTTGGTTACCCGCAAATGTTAAACCGTCGTTCAAAGTGGCCACTTCTTCTTGGCTGCCGTCTGGTTTGGTGTAAACCACGCGAGTTTTGCTTGCGCCGTCTTTACCGTCGTTGCCGTCTAGGCCTTTGGCACCGTCTTTCACGCTGATAGAAGCAGAAGCACCATCTTTGCCGTCGGCACCTTTCGCGCCAGTAAGGCCGATTGAACCGTCTTTGCCGTTCAATACCGCACTTGCACCATCTTTGCCAGTGGCACCGATTGAGCCATCAACGCCATCTTTGCCGTCTTTGCCCACGGTGATGTTGTCAGCCAAGTCGACTTTTACATCCACGCCAGAACCATCTTTTTTCGGTTCAGTGGTCACTTTGGTGTTGTTGCCATCAGTGAAGTTTACTTTGTTGCCTTCGGTGATGGTGGTTGCATCGCCATCATTCGCCGTAACATCAAAGCCGCTCATGCCACCTTCTGGGGCTTTCACATCGATTGTGATGGTGCGAACGCCATCTTTGGTTTCGCCTGACACTTTCGCAGCGCCAGTGCCCACAAAGTTCACTTGGTTGGCATTTTTCACTTGATCAGTGTAGTCGCTGCCTGGTGCGCCTACAATCCAGCCCATGTTGCGCAAATCGCCCACGGTTGCGGCTGTGTTGTCTTTCACATCAGGGTTTTCCAAGTTAACCAAACCATTTTTCGGTGCATCAGGGTAGGTGTTCAGGCCATTGTTGATGTTGGTAATCGGTTTGTTGCCAGCATTGATGCCGTCTTTGCCGATTGACACAGTTTTGCTTGGATCAGCAGGTTTGCCTGTTTCAGGATCCACTGGGCCGAAGGTTACGCTGTCTAAATCTTTCAAGTCTTTAGCCAGTTTCAACACCAATTCTGCATCATCGCCAGTTTGGTTGGCTACCACACCGATATTGCCGTCTGAAAGTTTGCCTTCATCTTTGGCATTGCCTTTGATGTTGGTACTTATTCAGCTTGATGGCTGCGCCTTTGCCGAAGTCGCCAGCGTATTTGATGCCATCGTTGAGGGTGGCCACTTCTTCACCGTTCACTTCAAGGCGAGGTTTGGTGTTTTTACCATCTTTGCCTTTGCCGTCAACGCCTGGTTGGCCGTCTTCTTTCACGGTGAGGCTCACGCCATCTTTGCCGTCTTTGCCAGCGATACCAATGCCAGGTTTGCCGTCGCCTGCATCACCTTTGATGCTCACGCCGTCTTTGCCGTCTTTACTGGCTACGCCGATCGAGCCTGCTTCGCCAGGTTGGCCATCTTTGGCTGGTTTGCCAATGGTGATGTCGTTGGCCAAGCCGATTTCAAGCGCTTTGTCGTCTGGTTTGGCGGTAACGTTTACGCCATCCACACCTTTGAGCTGAATTTGTTTGCCCAAATCTTGGGTCACTTTTTCGCCGTTGGTGTCGGTCAAACCAAAGCCGCCGTTGTCACCCGCATTTTCAGCTCGTTCAATTGAGATACATTCACTGCATCGGTATCCGCTTTGCC